>CAZYHS010000016.1:0-47482 GCA_964647545.1 uncultured Pseudomonadota bacterium
GTCCGATCTCTTTAAATCCCCGCCCAAGCGGGTGGGGAACCGATGGGGCTAGAGAAAACTTGGAATATAAGGCTAGTTTCACACCCCCCGCTCGCGCGGGGGGCGACGCTGATCCGATTCGCAATACGCCGAGTAAATTCTAGTTTCAATCCACGCCCCCGCGCGGGGGGCGACCTTAACGCAACAACTCCATAGAATTACTCGCTTAATTTCTGCAATTTTGCGAACTGCCGATATAAACTATTTTTCACATGCGCTCTAATGCTATTAATGTAAAATTTCTTCTACAATTTCAGGTAACTTCAAAGAGCGCGAACCCACTGCGCTAACCGTATTCGCTCACCGTTCGCGCTGTCCTAAATCACCAAAGGGCCTTCGGGATCATAAGTCTTTTTTGCGCCGAGATGTTCGACTCTTTTTTTCCAGTTTGACCCCAAAAGATAGAACCGCAAGCTGTCATTTTTGATATCAATACAACTAAACAACTGGTTTTTCATTTTGACCAACTGGGCTGGGTCTACCAAACACTCAAAAACAGAATACTGTACTCTCTGCCCCCAACTCTCACATACCTTTGCTACTTTTCTCAGCCTCTTCGCCCCACTTCCATCATCGCTCTTAGCAACATCATAACTTACCAATACCATCATACAATAATCACCTCCAAATGAAGGGAGGATAACCGTCAATATCGCCCCTTAAAAATCTTGCGAATAACATAGCTTGAATATGGAACAATATTCCTATCTTGACATTCTCACCCAAGAACGGATGCATCAGCTCCTCTTGCTTTCGTTCTTGATACGCAATAAGCACTATTTTCCTAGTATCATCGTTCATTAATACTGCGCCGCCCTCAGATCTTTTGAACCCCTTAACCAAAACTTGGTTACGATTGATCAACGACAGCACTAACCTATCCGCTAGGAACGATCTGAATTCCTCCATTAGGTCGAGAGCTAGACTTGGGCGCCCCGGTCTATCGCGATGCAAATAACCAACATAGGCATCAAGCCCTACAGATTCAAGAGCAGAACGCACATCGTGAGTCAATAATGTATAGATGAAAGATAGGAGGCAGTTGACATTATCCATCGGTGGCCTTCTATTTCGGTCCGTAAAACAAAAATCGTTTTTTTGAGAAGTAATAAGATGATCGAATACGTCAAAATAGACCCCGGCTGAATCTCCTTCAACTCCGCGCAAAGCATCTAGGTCGTTCACCCTATCAATCGTTTCAGCAACGACCCCTAGTCTTCTTACTGCCAGCTCAACCTTAGCTCTATCTATTTTTTCAGAATGGTCGCGCAGCGCGCGTTGTAAGACCTTTCTGGAATTGCAAATCTTCCCAATGATGATATTTTTGGCAATACCTGAACAAAATACTAAATCGTCTGCACGTCTGTATTGCTCGCGCCTTAGAAGAACGTTTCCATTGGTCTTGCCATGAACACGCGCTAAAAATCTTCCATATTCTGTCAAGAAACTTATAGCTATATTATTTTCGGCACATGCACCCATCAAAAATGGGCTCATTGCGACATTCCCAAAACAAACGATTCCACCTAAAGTATGTAGTGGTACCTGTATTTTCGTCACCTTTTCCACAGACACGACCACTGTTTCACCTTCTTTTGAAAGATAAGCGCCTTGCGTAGTTACGAACAGCGTGTTTAGAAATTTTTTTATATTATCTTCCCGTTTTTTTAATTTTATTGCGATCTCTACTTAACTCCATTTCAATATCTTCGATGCTTGGAAGTGATGATCTTAAATTTGAAGGGAGAGACCGCGTTAATTCATACTCCGAGACCCCTATCGGCTTTTTGATACCTCGCAAGGTGTATTCAGCCAGCACAGACTTCTTATTCTGGCAAAGAATCAGTCCGATGGTCGGATTGTCATCTGCGTGACGCAGACAATCATCAACAACGTTGCAATAAAAATTCATCTTCCCAGCATATTCGGGCTTGAATACACCTTTTTTAAGTTCGATCACCACATAACAGCGAAGTTTAAGATGATAAAAAAGAAGGTCTAAATAATAATCTTCATTTCCAAAATCTAAATGATACTGCCGCCCCACAAAAGCGAATCCTCGCCCAAGCTCTAAAAGAAACTTCTCAAGATGCCTTACCAATCCTACTTCCAGCTCTCTTTCGTGGAACGGTTCTTCAAGAGTAAGAAAATCAAAAACGTAGGGGTCCTTTAGTGTTTCTTGCACTAAGTCCGATTGAAGCGCAGGCAAACGCGCTTGAAAGTTGTGCGTCATCTTTCCCTGCCGTTCGTGTGCTCGCCCTTTGATCATAAGTTGCAACACGTTTCTGCTCCAACCATGATCTAATATAGCCTGCATATACCAGATCCGAACTGGCATACTCTTGATCTTTTCCATTAGAATGACGTTGTGGCTCCAAGGAATTTTTGCAACAAGCTGTTGCGAACTTGCCTTTGCATTATCAATGGGCGTTTCTGCCACAAGCTGCGGCACTTTTGCGCCACATTTGGGAGATTGTAATTTTGCAACAGGCTGTTGCAAAATTAGTGGGTCGCTATACTCTCGGGCGAACCGGATCATATATCCAATATTTCGTTCAGAAAACCCCTTTATTTGAGGAATTTCATTGCGAATATCCTTCGATAAACGCGGTATAACAGCCATCCCCCAACCTTCCAAGTTTTGCCGCTTCTGTAGCAAACGGCCAATATCCCAATACATTTTAATAAGCTCTGCATTGGCCGAGAAGACGGCACGAATTTGACCTTGCCGGATCCTTTGCTTTATCTGCCCAAGCAATTCGGAATATTTTACGAATTTTTCACGCATAACAAAGACTCCTCGATATACTCACCTACGGCACTCGTTTTCTCACCAACTTTCGGCATGCATATATCTTTTAGCGAGCACGACTCGCATTTCCTGTCATAAACGGCCTTTGGCGTCTTACCTGCTTTCATAAACTCGTGTAACTTTTGCGCCGTACATTCGGTCTCATTACGAAGATTATTAGAAAATTCAACATCCAACCTTCTGCGAGTTTTACCATAAAATATGGCGCCTGCAGGAATGTGGACATGGAGCATTTCTTCAAGACACATCGCCTGAGCACATAGTTGAACCCTATCGCAGTTATTTTCTTTTGGTTTGCCGTGCTTGTATTCAACTGGGAATAGGATCCAATCTCCTCTCGGCGACTTGCGGAATTCAACAACATCGGCCTTGCCGCTTAAACCTAGCATTAGCGACCGAAGTGGCATTCCCCTTTCTATCCTGACATCACCCCGAATCTCGAATACTTCATCATGGGCGTGATCATGCATAACGCCACCCTCGGCAGTTAACAAATTCTCGGCCCATCTATGTTCAATGTAGGAAATTGCACACTGCCTCGGACAAAACACGAAGTGCTGAAGAGCGGAAAGCTGAATGAGGTCATCATCAGAGTACATTTAGATTTTCTCTTCTACAGTTATACCTGCGGGAACTTGTTTATTAACCTCGATCTTGTAATCGGTAAAAGCACGAGCTGGTTTGGTTGCATCACTAGAGCGCGCAACTTTAACAAGTTCGAACAACTTGTGAGCAGGAGCGTTTCCAAGGGCAGAATCATGTTTAAAAACTATGAGCTTACGCGCATTCATCTTGCCTCTTGCCGCAGAATGATCGTGGTCGAACATATTTGCCAAGGCTTCCCACAACAATTTCAGGTCATCTTCACTGAAACCGGTTTGCTGTCCTAAAAAGGCAGAAATGTAGCCTTCAACACGGTACAAACCATATGGGACTATGTGTTTACGACCCATTGTACGATTATCGCCACCTTGCGAATCAGCCTCTTTTTCAGTCGTTACAGCCATACGCGTAATGCTCACCTCAAGCGGAACAATAGGTTCGATACTACGAGCAAAATTCAATTGGACTGGTCCACGAACCTGTCCACAATTAGTACCTGTGGACATAACTGCTCCGAAAGTGCGAACATCAAAAAAATTGTGACACATCCACGCACGGGCCTTTTCAACTTCTTCGCTAGACCCTTTCCTTTTTTTCCTTTTCTTATCATCTACAGACTCTTTAGCGCCTATCGCATTATGGGCACGGCCATGCACCTGATTTAATATTGCCTTCTCACGAACGTAAATTTCATAAGGAGATTGATTCTGTTTCACAATGTCAACAAAGTTGCGAATTTTTCTCTTTAAACAAACATCTGTAATTATCCCATAACTTGTTTCAGGATCGATTCGCGGAGTATTCCCAGAATCGGGGTCGCCATTTGGGTTCCCATTTTCTACATCGAATAGATAGACAAACTCATAGCGGTTCTTTATTAAATCCTTCATACATTTCCCTCCATTTTGGTTTCAGATTTTTTATAAAATTCCGGTTTTTGATGATAGTAACCCAGCGCAAACATGCCTTGTTCCTCAAGACCTAAATGCGATGGAAAGGCTTGAACGTTTGCAACAATTTCTTCGATAAACCTTTCTGTATTTCTTCCATATTCACTTTTTTGAATATGGTGTTGTGCCAGCCTTAATAACTGCGGGAACACAACCGATGGCGTTGCCGAGGCCGAACCATAAAAACGATCTTTTATGGTGGTGTTCGCGCTTGGTAAGGCATCTTTTTGGGCCTTTTCAAGGGCGGCAAAAAGTCGTCCTAAAAGATACCCAACATCTTTTTGTTCTTTGTCTAGTGACACGGTGACCTCCTTGGTTTGTTTATTTTGAATTCTTAAGTTGCGGTTCAGATAGGCCTTGATAAGCGCGGCGCGGTAGTAACCAACCTCTTGTTCAGCTCGAATACGCTCAATCGTCGCGGTCAATATCGTTCGGGGATAAACAGACCCCGTTATGATCGACCTCATAAAGCTACCCGCAAGTAAAGGCGAAATATTCTCTGTTTTTTCTTGCACTGCGGTTTTATGTAATAGCTTCCACAAACTAGGAAATTCGGAGTCGTTGTTAAACTCTCGCTGGATCTGTAGATCCTTGAAATGTTGCCCGATCTTGCGACTCATCTCTTCAACCGTGCTGATGCGCCAGAAGCGAACAGATAATCTTTTAGCATTAGGCGCAAGGCCCAAAATGTAAAACTTCAAATTTTCAGTATCGGCAAGTTCCGGTCGTTTTCCTTCGCGTATGGCTTCAAGAAATAACCTCAAGTTGCTTAAATCGGGTGTATTCTCTCGAGGGTCCAGAATATCTTTTAGGAACCCCGTGATCGGGGTATTACCCTCCGCCCAAAATACAGTTGTCGCATCACCAATTTGAATCTTCTGCCTACTCTCCTTTCGAAGCATGTAATTCAATGCGGTCGTGTAATTAAACATTGCCTCTTCACTGATAGGCGAATTGAAACTCTGTTCTTTTTTATAAGATTTAAAGGCATCTAGGTTACAGGAAACAATATCCGCACCGGTTGATTGTGCATCTTTAATCCCTTTAATACTGTTATGTAAACGAGCTATAGGTTCCTTATTACCGCTTACAAGACAAAAA
The DNA here is from genome assembly GCA_964647545.1 of uncultured Pseudomonadota bacterium. GTDB lineage: Bacteria > UBA10199 > UBA10199 > 1-14-0-20-49-13 > CAZYHS01. The sequence goes on from CAZYHS010000016.1 coordinate 5,506, forward strand.
GCTGAATACTCTGACCTTTTTGTATTGTAATACTCCAACCATGCCTTTTTAACTGCCGCGCTTTCATGCACGTATGACCGTTCACCATCGAGCCTAAATACAATTTTCATTCCAGCCAGCTCGGCCCAAACAGGCCAACAGATCGAATGTTCCAAAATTTCCGGCTTCCACGAATCTAAAAACATTAATACTGCTTTCATTCCATCGTCGTTAATTCCATCACCAATACTATGGTGCAATTTTTTGAATGCTTCAAACGTTTCCATTGCCCTTTCAGGGTTTTCTTTGTTGTCACACCCAAGAACATATCCTGTGCTGTCGCACATAAAATTGGCCGTAATATTTACACTTCGTTTTACAACCTCTGGCACTATAAGTGTTTTCGCCATCTTCTTTTCATTACGCAAATCTTCAACTTGTAACAGTGTTCCGCGCTTGTCTAGAATGAGTGAGAAATACACCTTTTCTCTAGAAAATCCACGCAAAGGAATCTCTTCTTCGGGATTGTTTTTTAGCCTTTCATATTCTTCGCTAAGCGCCTGAAGAATCATACTGCACCACCTTCCTTAAATTGAGGCACATCAACAACGCCATTTATCATTTTTGCTCTAAAGAACTTTGCCTCCATATCATTTTTAAAATCAATGTCGTGTAGCATCCAGCCAAGATCCATCTCTCCTTTTAAAGAAGAAATTGGGACTGTGCCTGAAATCAACTCGAAATTAACTGGAAATTCGCGGCATCCGAAATATGGTCTATGAAAACACTGACCACTCCGTACACGACGATTGAACATAGCAAGATGTTTTCCTTCATTATCATCTTCTTTATCGGTAAATTCAAAATGAGCTTCAATAACATAACAAACATCCCGCAGAACCATTGCCGCACGCTGTTGACGGTCATCTTCAATAAAGGTTTCCAGCGCTGACATTCCGTCATTCATTGCAGATGTAATGTTGCGAAATGGGATTTTCCCACCCAACTCATTACGCCTGACATTGTCGAATTTTATCGGATTTATGACATGAATGCGGTCAACCACCCAGCGTATCGCCGGCTTCCAATATATGGCCTCCAATATTCCGCGTGCGGCCGAGGGCGTGATCACATCGTAACTAACCCTTTCCGTCTTCATCTCCGGACGAGTAAAACAGGCATAATCACCCCAAACCTTAAGCTTGATTCCGTACATATGCCTCCTTTCTTAACAAATATTGTTTTCGATATTTCTAAAATACGGATCATCCCAATCGAGACCAATATCATCTTTGTAAAGATCTCCATTTATAAGTATGTAGTACCTCTCCTGTACTGGCTCCAAAGCAACTCTTCCCAACTTGGTTATTACGTCAGGATAGACCTGAACACTGAACCTCTGTAGTTTTCTAGCTATCATTTTTGAATCGGACATCTTTAACGATCTTATGAGCTCTTTTGCTTCATCGTTATATGGCACCACCACTGTTTGCATTCCATTCTCTATCCACTTAAAATCTTCTCCAATGGTTCTAAACGCGAAATCGTAGGTTGCAACACCTTCCGCTAAACGTTCCACAATATGTTTTTTATCCAAGGAACCTTCATGTTTCCAGTAAAGCTCCCTAAAATAATCATTCACGGCGGAAAGAGACAATATATTTTGATGCCTTCGAATAACCCCTTCAGCGGTTTCTGCAGATTTGCGCAAGTACCCTATTGGTGGCATCTTTTCTGTTCTAAATACAATAACGTTGCCATGCTCACTCAGCTGACCCTCTCGATTACATCTTCCAGCCGACTGAGCAATTGAGTCTATGCCGGCTTGCGCCCGATAAACCACCGGAAAATCAATATCTACGCCTGCTTCAATCAATTGTGTGCTGATAACCCTACATTTTTGATCATTTTTTAGGGCCTTCTTGATAGTTGATATTGTTTTACTTCGATGAACAGGGCACATTAAAGCGCTCAAATGATACAGACCTTCTTTATCCGATATAAGATCAAATAGCTGTCTAGCGTGCTTTCGAGTATTGACGACGCACAAAACCTGCTTATGCAGTACTATCTTGTTCGCGATTTCGATATCTGTGGCTAAAGGAATCGTGGAGACTTTAACTCTATCAAGCACACGATACAACTCATCCGGATCGGAGATTATTTCTCTAACACCGTCAAGGCCTATCTTAAACTCTTCACTCTTTGTAAGTGCTGGCTGGGTAGCACTGCATAGGACTACAGAAACTTTATAATTTTTAACGAGCTCCTTTATACTTTCAAGACACGGCCTTAATAATTCAACAGGCAACATTTGTGCTTCATCGAAAATAATAACGCTATTTGCAATATTGTGAAGCTTACGACACTTTGAGGTTCGAAAATGAAACAATGATTCAAAAAACTGAACGTTAGTAGTAACAATTATAGGAGAGTCCCAGTTTTCAGCAACAAGCTGTGACCTATAAGAATCTTCTTCTGGCTCGTAATTACAATGATGTTCTAAAATAGCTGCGTCACCACATATCCTACGAAAAACATCTGCATTTTGTTCAATAATGCTCGTGTAAGGAATGACATATATAATTCGTTTCATCCCATATTTTAAAGCATGCCCCAAAGCAAATGCCATTGAAGACAATGTCTTTCCTCCACCTGTGGGGACCGTAAGAGAAAACAATCCTGGATTCATTTGTGCAGCAGCAACACACTGTCTTAGCACCTCCGCCCTCTTGTCATTGACCAAAGAAAGGGTAGAGCGGCTGGATATTTGTTGAAGCTCTGCAAAAAGCTTGTCGTGCAGCATTTGCAGATATTCTTTTTGTTCAGACTCGGAAAGAATGGAATAACTATTCCTATGTTCAAAGCGCTTAATATCCATGAACTTTTCGGTATCAAGAAAGTCGGCGTCAACCAGAGAAGAAAACAACATTTTAATGAAAAGTTGGAGTTGAAAGCCTACTTCGATATTACGTTGGCCGAAATTTATGGGTGGGTTAGCACTATCTAAGCGTTGTGATAAAATATTAATCGGCGCACTTGAGTAATCAGGGATATCGGCATTACTAAGTCGTTTTGACAAACACGCGCCATTAGCCTTTGCATCTAACAGTCCTGAATGATGGCCAGCAATAGCGTAAGCAAGTAGCTTACCAACTCCGTTGGAAAATTTCTTTACTGCGTGTTGCGCTCCAGCGCTCGAATGATCTAACCCTTTGCGAATCTCATCATTAGTTTCTTCGTTCGCCGAAATTGCAAGCATCTTTTGGAATTGCGTAGAATATTTTCCGATATCGTGCCAAAGCCCTGCCAAATAAGCCCATTCACCGGCGCTAAACTCTTCGGCAAATCTTTCAGACATCTTTGCAACATTTTCTAGATGCTCCTCCAACCTCTGCCATTCATTTTTAGGTCTTCCTGGTAAACTATGTGCGTAGAATTCTTTATGAGTAAGAACCACTCCATGTTTTGTGCAGTTTTTCATCCAAAACCACCATTGTAACAATTTAATAACCACTATAGCTGTAAGAAAACAAAACTAGTCGCCCAAAAAACCATTAGCAAGTTAAAACTCCACATCAACAAAAACCCCCTCTCATCAAAAGATGAGAGGGGGTTTTTAGTGCGATAATTCTGTGAAAGCAAAAAACCAAACTGCGTCAACGAGCTCCCCGATCACTACCTCGGGGATGACATATTTCCTTAAGCCTTTTCGGCCCAGATCTTTGCCAGCTCAACGGCCGTCTCGGCAGCTTTCTCGATACATTCGAGCGAAATCCACTCGGTCTGCGAATGCATCTTCATCATGCCGATAAAAACGTTGGTCGAAAGAATTCCCTGAAAACACAAGTGGCACGAGTCGTTGCCGCCGCGCACATATTTGTTTTTAGGTTCCAATCCAACACGTTTAACTGCTTCGCGCGCATACTCGACGACCCGCGGATCCTTGTCGAGAACCGACTTGTAATTCTTGTAGGTCTCTTTGATGTCGAGATGAATTTTGGCGCGCGGATATTTTTTAAGCAGCTTTTCTTTGACCCCTTCAAGCTCCTTGATCTGGTCCTGAATCTTGTCGTAGTCGAAGTTGCGAAGATAAACGACCGCTTCGGCCGTTGCAACCCCACCCTTAATGTCGTCAACCCACCAGATCGGGTCGCGCCCGTCGCAGTTTTGCGGCCACTGTTTTTCGTCCATCGCCGCAATGAACTCGCTGACAACACGCGTGGCGTTTAGATAAACGCCTTTGCCATAACCGGGGAAGGCCGGTACGCCTTCGACTTTGACGTGCCCTCTGAAACCGTTGAAACTTTCGACGTCGATCTCGCCGAAAAATCCGCCGTCGATCGTGTAAACAACGTCGGCGCCAAAGGCCTTCACGTCGAGACGTTCTGTTCCGACGCCGATCTCCTCGTCGGTGATAATGGCGATTTTAATGTCGCCGTGTTTCACCTCGGGATGCTTTCTGAAATAGTCGGCAACTTCCAGCAAGGCCGCAATTGCAGCTTTATCGTCGCCACCAAGCAGCGTTGTGCCGTCGCTTGTGATGATCGTCTGACCCTTGCACTGTGCAAGATATTCGTCGGTCTTGGGATCGAGACAAACGTCGGGGTTGGCCGGATAGTCGATGCGCGAGAGGTCGTAATTTTTAATCACTCGCGGTTTGACATCTTTGCCGCTGAAATCGGGAGCGGTGTCGAAGTGCCCCATAAAGCCTACGACCGGCGCTTTTTTGCCGGCAGGGAGGTTCGACGGAATCGTGCCGATCAAAATTCCGCTCGACTCAAGTCTGATGTCTTTGAGACCGAACTCTTCAAACTGTCCGGCGACTATTTTTGCCAGCTCAAGCTGACCTTCCGAGCTCGGAATTTTTCCGTTGTCGTTTATTGCCTGCGTATCAATTTTGACGTAGCGCAGGAAATTCTCGAGCATTCTCTCTTTATTGATAACAGCTGTCATAATTTTCTCTCCTATACTTGCACTGGATCCCCGCTTAAAGCCGCGGGGATGACAGGCTCAGCCGCGGGGATGACAAAGTGCGGCAAACTTATTCTTTCACGCGGAAGGTGTCCCACAAAATGAAGAGGCACAATACCGCAGCCATTCCAAGTGACAGCCAGTTGCCGGCGAGAACCTCTCCGCCCATTCCAAAGTCGGGGAGGAAAACCTTGCCGGTCGATTGCTGAATGTACATTAAGATAGCGCCGATAACGCCCATAAGAGCTCCGCCGGCGATAAAGCCCGATGCGATAAGCGTCCCCTTCTCGGCCCGTTTCTTCGAAACTTCCTTGGTCTTACCTGACGTCGAAATGAAGTGCGACAAGACGCCGCCGACCAAGACCGACATGTTAAGATTCATCGGAAGATACATGCCGAGTCCGGCTGCAAGAGGCGGAACGCCGAGCATTTCGAACAGGATCGCTAGAATCGCGCCGATGATGTACATCAGCCACGGAACCTGTCCGTCGCCCATCACCATCTGCATGACCGCGGCCATTGCGTTTGCCTGCGGGGCCGGAAGCGCCGTAACTCTGTCTGCGGAGAAACCGTAAACCTGATTGAGCAGCACGATGACCGCCGCAATACCAAGACCGCCAAATGCGATACCGATAAACTTCCAGCGCTGCTGATTGCGCGGCGTGGAGCCGAGCCAGTAGCCTACTTTAAGATCGGTGATGAACTGACCTGAAACCGCGAGGGCCGTGCAAACAATTGTGCCGATTATCAAAACTGCGGCCATACCCGGTTTGCCGACGATGCCCATCGACAGGAAAGCCATGCTCGCAATCGCCAAGGTCACGATCGTCATGCCGGAGATCGGATTTCTTGCCGTGACCGCAATGCACCAAATGGCAACCGTCGTGAATAAAAATGTAATTATCGAGATCAAAGCCAAAGAAAGCAGGCTATACTTTGTGGCTTCACCTACGCCGCCGAACGTCTCCCAGCGGAAGAAAATGAAAATCGCCACAAGAACTGCGATAAAAAGCGACAGAACGACCGACATTTTCATGTCGTGGGCAAAACGGGGGGAACCGGCCTTATCCTGATGCTTGGCAAACATCTCTTTGACGCCCTCTTTAATGGCGTGCACCATGACCTTAAGCGATTTGAGAACGCCCAAAATAGCGGCCATCGCGATAACGCCGATGCCGATGAAGCGGACATAGTTCGAGAAAATTGCGCCCGTCGACATCTCGCCGATAAGCTTATCGCCGACTCCCGGCATTGCCGCGCCGAAATGCGCCACAAGGGGAACCAAAACTATGAACGAGAAGAAAGACGACGCCGCCAAAATCATGCAATATCTGATGCCGATGATGTAACCCATGCCGATAACTGCGGCGCTGGTGTTGAGATCGAAGACCATTTTCATTTTGTCGGTCAAAACGCCGAGCTGCGGAATGAGCTTGGTCGTGAAAACTTCGCGCCATGCGCCGAGCGTCATTGAAAGGAAATCGTAAACGCCACCGAACACGACCGAATAGGCCAAAACCTTAGCGTGCGAGCCCCCCTCTTCGCCGGCGACCAGAACTTCGGTGACCGCCGTCGCTTCGGGGAACGGGTACTTGCCGTGCATTTCGGCAACGTAGTGTTTGCGGAACGGAATTAAATAGACGATACCGAGCAATCCGCCGGAGATGCAGGCGAAATAGACGGTGAAAAACGACATGTATTCGTCGAGCTTTAAAATGTAGAGGGCCGGAATGACGAAAACTATACCGGCGGCGGCCGCGGGGGCAGCGCTGCCGATCGACTGGATCATAACGTTTTCGATGAGCGAACTTCTGCGTCTGTAAACCAGCGACAGACCGACGGCGATGATAGCGATCGGAATTGCGGCTTCCATGCCCTGCGCGATCTTTAGCGTCAGAAACGTCGAACCGGCGCTAAATATCAAACCGAACAACAGGCCCCAGAAAACCGAACGAAAGGTTACTTCAGGAACTCCAGATTCTGCAGCCACGACCGGAACATATTTTTCTCCCGGTTGAAGCTCGGTGTAGGCATTTGGCGGAAGACCTTTGCCGCTTGACGAATGCTCCATATTTTCATCCTCCTGTGTTGGGTTAACCGATTAAAATAATGAATGTTTTGCCTACCTCCAAGCCGGAAAATTGTCAACGTTTGAGGTTTTTAGTTCGGGTTGGCGGAGATGTTGCCGCTTATGGCGGTCGGGTCATCTGACGCAAAGCCCGTTTTGGCGTTCAGCTCATCGAGCGTGAGAATTGATTTGAGCGTAATTGCCAACCCGTCAAACTGGCTGTCTGAATAGAGCGCCTTAAATGACGGTGTCAGATAAAGGTTGTTGCCGCTGAATGTTTCAGGGCTGGCCTTGTGAACATCATCGGCGGGTTCGGACGTGGCAACAAGTTCTGCAACGCCAATCGTCTTGCCGGAGGGGTTGGCAATGTCAAAAATGTTTGACGAAACATCTTTGAGAAGACCGCCTGTGTAGCCGGAATACTTGGCATCATTATTAAAAAATATCACCAAGCCGTAGGTACCGGCGTTGCTTTTGATGGTCACGGTGTTGTCTGTCAGGCTAATCTCCCCCATTGCGGCAATCAGCCCCATTGTCTGATTTGTCGCGCCGGTTATGTTCATGACGTTTTCAGAAATTGTCGTCTCTTTGCGCATCAATTCAGAAACTATACCCAGCGTCGAAAGAGATTTGGCGCCATCGATTTCAATTTCGTTCCCGGTAATGGTCGCGCCGGAAAGATAAAAATCGTGCTCTTCGTTTGGAATAAGGCTATCTCCCATAACCAGCCCGCCGGCGATGCCGACAGAGAGGTCGTGGTTACCCTCAACGTAGATGTCGTTGTTAGTTGCGGTCAGAAAAATATCGCCAACTCCGTCGGAAGAGGCGTTGTCTTTCGGGTTTGAGTCATTGTCTGCGGCGTAAATTGCTGCGATAGTTCCAGCATCGCCGCGGCAGTCGAAAGTGTTAGAGTCGACAATCACGTTCAATGCAACATTGGCCTTTTTAGCCGGCACGGCAAAGAGACCGAAGTCGGCCTCGCTCGTGCCATCCTGCACACCGAAGGTGTTGATGCGGTTTTTCTGAATAAGCACCGCCAAATCTTTTTTAGCGCTTTCGTCGTACAAAACGCCAACGCCAAAAGATGTACCGCGCGCAACAGCTGGCACAACCTCCTTAATCACGTTGCGCCTGAGTGAAACATTTGAGTTGAACAAAATTACGACAGGACCGGCACTGTCGCCTTCGACAGTCAAGCCGTCGATAACAGTCTGAGTCGAGTTTGAAACCAGCAGTGAGTAATTTAGATCGACGCTGCCGATGTGTTCAAAGTCAACACCGAACTTGCCCAAATTATCAACGCCGGTAATTTTGGTTTCGTTTACAGAAATATTTCTTTCGCGTGAGCCGGAATTCAGAAGGCCGTAGCCGCCGAAAAGGTTAATTCCATCGCTAAGCGCCACATCTTCGGCGTACGTCCCCTTAACAATGTAAATGTCGCGGCTACCGAGACTGCGGGCCTCGGCAACTAAAACTGCCTTGCCGATAGTTTTCAGCGGGCTGTCGATTGCACCCGTGTTCGAATCGTTCCCCTCCTGCTCGGAGACCCAGATTGCGCCGGTCAGATTTCCATCGAAGCCGTCACAGTTTGAATCAACTTTATCGTCGTCGGGCAGATCGGCAATGTTCGGATTGACCGAAAAATTTAGATCGTCGCAATCTTCATCTTTTAAAACGCCGTCGCCATCGGCGTCATCGTCTATATCGTTTGGAATGCCGTCGTTGTCGAGATCGGCAACGTTTGTTGGATTTTTAGCAGCTGAACCGCCACAACCGGCAGCAAAGTGACCGACCGTGACAAAAATAAAAATGGCTGCAAGCAGCATTATCGGGCGTACAAAGTTCATAAATTCTCCTTAAAATTTTTGCGTCATATCGCACACAAAAGCCGCCAACTCAAGTTAAATAACTATTTGCGGGCAATTCACAATTCAGCCCCCGCAGTTGACAGTAAAAATCTCCTCATGTATAAGTCGCCCACATAATTTAACAAAAGGAGCAAAAAGGTATGAAACTAAGAACGTTGGCAGTTATTTTGGCGGCGGCATTCCTCGCCACGGCATGTTCAGGGGGCAAAACGCTCGTCTCGGTTAACGGAAAAAAGATCACAGAAAAAGATTTTGAATATATCACGGCGCTGAATCCCCGCGTAAAGGCTCAAGCGGCCACACCGTTCGGCAAAAAACAGATCCTCGACAACATGGTCGATCAGGAGCTTGTCTATCAGGCAGCCATTAAAAAAGGGGTGCAGCGCGACGCCGCGACCAAAGCCAAACTTGAGCTGTTTAAAAAGGTCGTCGTGGCTCAGGCTTATCTCGAAAGCGAAATGAAGAAGGCCGCGAAAGATTACTACGAAAAGAATAAGGGGGACTACGAAAAACTTCAGCTCTCCCACATCGAAATAAAATTCAAGACCGCCGAAGCAAAGAGCGAAAAAGGCTCGGCCAAAAAAGCCGATTCGAACCGCAGCAAGGATGACGCCTTAAAACTTGCGAACCAAGTAAAAGCTAAGATAGACGCCGGCCAGTCGTTCGCCGATGCGGCCAAAGAATACAGCGAAGACCAGTTCAGCAAGAACAGCGGCGGAGACTTAGGCCGCGCAGGAAAGACCGAAGCGCGTTTCGAACGTAAAGGCTGGGGCCCGCTGCTTGAAAAGGCCTTCACAATGAACGTCGGCGAAATTGCCGGCCCTATCGAAACAAGCGACGCCTATCATTTAATAACCGTCACCAAGGGGATCGAAACGGTCACTTTCGAAGATGCCGAGCAGGCGATTCTCTTCCAGATCCAAAACGACGAGAAGACCCGCATAATGGACGAACTTAAAAATAACGCGAAGATAATCTATAAGGACGAAGAGAAGAAAAAAGAGGAGAAGAAACCGGCAGTTGAAGAAAAAGCCCCCGAAGCGGCGGCCGCACCGGCTGAAGCAACGCCGGAAGCAAAACCGGAGGCGACAAAAGATGTTAAGACCGCGCCGGCAGAAGCAGCGAAGAAATAACGCTTCATAAAAAACGAAATAAAAAACCGCAGAGTCTTAAAAAGATTCTGCGGTTTTATTTTGCCTATTATCTTTTAACCGATGACTTAAGCCTCTTCGCCTGCCGGAACGTCGGCGGCGTCGTCACTCTCGGCGAGCTTGGCGACCGAACCGACCCTCTCGTTCTCTTCGAGCTGGATCAATTTCACTCCCTGAGTATTGCGCCCGATGACAGCAACGTCGCTTGCGTGGCTTCTTATGACCTTCCCCTTGTCGGTGACAAGCATGAGGTCGTCGGTGTCGGCGACCTGCATGGCCGCGACGACCTTGCCGTTACGCTCGGTTGTTTTGATTGTGATGATGCCACTTCCGCCGCGACCTTGCAATCTGTATTCGTCAAGGCCGGTTCTCTTGCCGAAGCCGTTCTCGGTAACCGTCAGCAAAGGCTTGTCGTTTGAAATGCTTTCCATAGAAACGACTTCGTCGCCCTTGGCAAGTTCGATACCTTTCACGCCGTAGGTCGCGCGTCCGGTCGGTCTGATCTCCTCTTCTTTGAAGCGGATCGACTGCCCGTCTTTGGTCGTGATGAAAATATCTTCCTTGCCGCTTGTAAGACGGACGCTAACGACATCATCGCCGTCATCGATCTTGGTGGCGATAATTCCCGAAGCTCTCGGGTTGGAATATTCCATGAGGTCGGTCTTTTTCACGAGCCCCTTCTTGGTCGCCATAATGACAAAGCTTCCTTCTTTAAATTCGCGCACGGGCAATACCGCCGCGATCTTATCGTCGCTCGACATCTGGCAAAGGTTGGTGATCGCCTTTCCTTTCGCCGTGCGGCCGATCTGCGGAATTTCGTGTACCTTAAGCCAGAAGCCCTTCCCCGTCTGGGTGAAGACCATGACGTAACTGTGGGTCGAGGCAATGAAAAGATTTTCGACAAAATCGTCCTCGCCGGTCGTCATCCCCATCTTGCCGCGGCCGCCGCGACGCTGCGCCCGATAAATGGATATCGGACTGCGCTTGATGTAGCCGAAGTGCGAAACGGTCACGACCATGTCCTCTTCCTGAATAAGGTCTTCGACCGTCAGCTCTTCGCTTCTTGCGACGATTTCGGTGCGGCGTTTGTCGCCGTATTTCTTTTTGATATCGGCAAGCTCGTCGGCGACGATTCCCATGATAAGCTTTTCGGACGACAGAATCTCTTTGAGGCGTTTGATAAGCTCCATCACCTCTTTATATTCGGCGACTATCTTGTCGCGTTCAAGGCCGGTGAGGCGCTGCAGGCGCATATCCAAAACAGCCTGAGCCTGAATTTCGGAAAGCGCAAACTTTTTCATCAGGCCGTTTTTGGCCTCTTCGGGGCTCTTTGATTTTTTGATAAGAGCAACAACTTCATCGATATTTTCGACCGCGATCTTCAGACCCTGTAAAATGTGGGCGCGCTCTTCGGCTTTGCGAAGCTCGTACGCCGTGCGGCGAACGACAACCTCTTTGCGATGATCTAAAAAGAGCGACAAATGTTCTTTAAGATTTAAAATCTTTGGCTGGCCGTTGACGATAGCCAGCATAATCACGCCGAAGGTGTCCTGCATGGCTGTGTGTTTGAAAAGCTGGTTGAGCACAACCCCCGCGACCGTCCCCTTCTTCAGCTCGACCACGATCCTCATACCGTCGCGATCGGACTCGTCGCGCAAATCGGAAATGCCTTCGATCTTTCCTTCACGAACAAGGTCTGCAATTCGCTCGATAAGACGGGCCTTGTTGACCTGATAGGGAATTTCGTTAACGACGATCTGTTCGCGATCGCCGCGCGAAATCGGTTCGATGGAGGCGCGTGCGCGCATCTGCACTATTCCGCGGCCGGTTTCGTAAGCCGACGCTATTCCGTCGCGGCCGTGAATGAACGCTCCGGTCGGGAAATCGGGGCCCGGAATATATTTCATGAGCTCTTTGATGGTAAGCTCGGGATTCTTAATGAGCGCCAAAAGGGCGTCGCAGACTTCGCTCAAATTGTGAGGCGGAATTTTTGTCGCCATGCCGACGGCGATGCCTTCGCTGCCGTTGATCAGCAGGTTCGGAATTCGCGACGGCAACACGACAGGCTCTTCGGTGGAGCCGTCAAAATTTGGAGTAAAGTCGACCGTGTCTTTGTCGATATCGGCCAGCATCTCCTCCGCCAGCTTGGCCAAGCGGGCCTCGGTGTATCGATAGGCGGCCGCCGAGTCTCCGTCGATAGAACCGAAGTTGCCCTGCCCGTCGATGAGAGGATAGCGCAGGTTCCAGTTCTGGGCCATGCGAACTAACGTATCGTAAACGGCTAAATCGCCGTGCGGATGGTACTTTTTAAGAACTTCTCCGACAACACCTGCGCATTTTGAATATCGCTTATTGGAAAGAAGCCCTTCGCTGTACATCGCGAACAGGATGCGCCTGTGCGCCGGCTTTAAACCGTCACGAACATCGGGGAGCGCACGACCTATGATAACGCTCATCGCGTAATCAAGGTAAGAACTCCTCATCTCGTCTTCGATATTTACAGGGATAACCTCTGCTGAACGAACCATCTAAAACCTCCACGAAATCATTAAATTTTTTGGGTTAATATCGACGCTTGGGCCAAAAGTCAAAAGTTAAATTACCGACAGATTCGCGTGCGTTGCGGCCAGTTTTTTAAGGTCCCCGTTGGCAAACTGGACGATAAGCCTCTGCGAAGGGGGCTTCCCCTCAGCCTTGCGCACCACCCCATCGCCGAAAATCGGATGCCGCACCCTCTGGCCGGTCTTAAAATATACCCCGCCCTCTTCCGCCCAATCATCCGGAGCTACCTGAGAAAATTCCGAGTCAAAAGAATTTGAACTCTCTTGCCCTTTCGTCCTCTTGCTCCACAAATTGCCGAACGCGCTTTCACTCTCTTTGTGGCCAAACGAAGAGCCTCCAATTGAATTTCTGGAATAGGAGCCAAAGTCGAGACTCGGCGACTTAAATATTTCCGTATATTTTTCAGGTACTTCTTCAAGGAATCTAGAAGTGACATTATATGTGTAGGAACCTCTGACCATTCTTTCGCGGGCGTGGGTCAGGTAGAGCTCTTTGCGCGCGCGCGTCATCCCGACGTATAAAAGCCGCCTCTCCTCCTCCATCTCGGAATCTTCGCTAAGGGCGCGGGAGTGCGGAAGCAGCCCCTCCTCCAGACCGACGACAAAGACGTTGTCGAACTCAAGCCCCTTGGCCAAGTGTAGCGTCATAAGAGGAAGCGCCTGTTCCCCCTCCTGCAATTTATCGATGTCCGATATCAAAGAGACCTGATCGAGAAAATCGGCAAGAGTTGCCTCTTGCATCTGTCTGCAAGTCTCGGCGACAGCCGAGATGAGTTCGTTAACGTTGGCAACACGATCGGCCGCTTCGTCGGTGTTTTCCTCCATGAGGGAAACGACGTAATTTGTTTTTTCGACAACCTGAGTCACAAGCTTTGGGAGATCGTCCTGAGGGAGCTCCCGCAAGTTGTCCAGCAGCGAAACAAACCCGAGAACTTTTTTCATCGTTCCGCCATTTAAACCGGCCGCGGAAAGATTCATCTTTATCGTTTCGTAAATGGACAACCCCTGACTTGCCGCAAGAGATTCGATTTTTTCAAGTGTGGTCTTGCCGATCCCCCGCGCCGGAACGTTTATCACGCGCTTAAAACTCGTGTTGTCGTTTGGATTGACCAGCAGCCGGAGATAGGCCAGCACGTGCTTGACCTCGAGCCGGTCGTAGAAACGAATGCCTCCGAAAATAACGTACGGTATCCCTCTGATGCGCAATTCGTCTTCGAACGAACGCGACTGCGCGTTGGTCCGGTAAAAAATCGCGATGTCGCTGAACTTCACCCCTTTGCCTGCCAGCCGTTTGATTTCGTCTGCGACCATCTTAGCTTCGCCCCTGTCGTCCTTTGATTCGAAGATGCGGATCTTCGAGCCGTCGGGGTTTTCGGTCCAGAGCGTTTTAGGCTTGCGGCCGCGATTGTTGGCGATGAGCTTGTCGCTTGCGGCGAGGATCGTTCTTGTCGAACGATAGTTCTGTTCGAGCTTGATTACACGCGCCCCTTCAAAGTCGCGTTCGAACTCTAGGATGTTCGATATGTCGGCCCCTCGCCATGCGTAGATGCTCTGGTCGGGATCTCCGACGACGCAAATATTTTTATGTCCGCCGGCAAGCATGCGCACCAGCTCGTATTGCGAGTGATTTGTATCCTGATATTCGTCCACCATGATAAAGCGGAACTGCTCCTGATAATGTTTTAAAATTTCCGGCGAATTCTGCAAAAGCCTCACGGTAAGCATTATCAGGTCGCCGAAATCGAGGGCCGCGTTCTTCCTGAGCTCCTCGTTATAACGGCGATACGTCGCGGCAATTTTAGCGTGATAAAAATCGCCGTCGGGGAATTTTTCGGGAGAGATCAGCGAATCTTTCGCGCGGGATATCTTTTCTATCGCGCCGCGCGGCGAAAGTATCTTGTCGCTGATGTTAAGTTCGGCAAGGACGTCTTTCATGAGCGACAGCTGGTCGGCGCCCGAATAGATGGCAAAATGCGGGTTAAGCCCCGCGGCCTCGGCGTGACGCCGCAAAATTCTCGCGCACGAAGAATGAAAGGTCGAGATCCAAAGATCGCGCGCGGCCGGACCTATTCTCTCCTCGACCCTCGTCTTCATTTCGCCGGCGGCCTTGTTAGTGAAAGTAACGGCAAATATCTGATGAGAAAGGGCCTGACCCGAATTGACAAGGTGGCAAATCCTCTCGGTAAGAACGCGCGTCTTCCCCGAGCCTGCTCCTGCAAGTATCAATAGCGGACCTGCGCCATGCAGGACGGCTTCTCTCTGCTGTGGATTCAAATTCATTTTAAATTTGCTTTCTTATTCAACCGTGACGCTCTTGGCGAGATTCCTCGGCTGGTCAACATCGGTCCCCTTGTGATCGGCGACATAGTAAGCGAACAGCTGCAGCGGCAGCGAAAAAAGTATCGGACTGGTGTACCAGCTGGTCTGCGGAATTGCCACCACTTCGTTCGCCTTCGAGTGGGCCGTTTTGTCCCCTTCGTTGACGACGGCTATCACGCTGGCGCCGCGCGCGCGCACCTCTTCGACGTTGCTCATCACCTTTTCGTAGGTGTAACCTTTCGGGGCAAGCGCGATGAGAGGAGTTCCGTTCGAAATAAGGGCGATGGGCCCGTGCTTTAGTTCGCCTGCCGCAAAACCTTCGGCATAAACGTAAGATATCTCTTTGAGCTTGAGGGCCCCTTCGAGCGCGACCGGATAATGAACGCCGCGCGCGATGAAAAGCACCTGCGAAGACTCTGCATATTTTTCGGCAATGGCCTTGATCTTGGGCGCTCCATCCAGAAGTTTTTGCATCTGACCGGGGAGGGCGATAATTTCGTCAACGCGTTTTTTTACATAATCGGCGTCGATCCTTCCGAGTTTTCTTCCGAAAGCAAGCGCCATAAGAAGCAGAACCGTAAGCTGCGCGGTAAAAGCCTTGGTCGAAGCCACGCCGATTTCGGGTCCGGCGTGCGTGTATAAAACCGCGTCGCTTGCGCGCGCGATGGAGCTCTCAACGACATTGCAAACGGCAAGGACCTTAGCCCCTTCCGACTTGGCCATATTGAGGGCAGCTAAAGTGTCGGCCGTCTCCCCCGACTGAGAGATGGGGATGAAAAGAGTCTTTTTGTCGATTATCGGCTGACGATATCTAAATTCGCTCGAAATATCGACCATGACAGGAACTCTGCAAATACGCTCTATCCAGTATTTCCCGGCCAGCGCGGCATGCCAAGAGGTTCCGCACGCAACGATATAAATTTTATCGAAAGGGAAACGCGCGTCTTTAAAAAGCGAATCGAGCTCGCGCAGCGTAACTTTGCCGCTTCCGGGAGCGATCCTGCCGCACAAAGTATCTTCCATCGTCTTGGGCTGCTCGAAGATCTCTTTAAGCATGAAATGCTTAAAGCCCCCCTTCTCCGCCTGAATCGCGTCCCAAGTAATGAGCTTTGGTTCGCGCTTAACCAAATTCATTTTTCTGTCGCGCACGACCATCCCCTCGGGAGAAAGTTTTCCGATCTCGTCGTCTTCAAGAAAGAGCATCTTCTTTGTGTAAGGCAAAAGCGCCGGCACATCGCTGGCCAAAAAGTATTCGTGCGTGCCCAAACCTACGACCAGAGGACTCCCCTTCTTCGCAAAATAGATCGAGTCTTTTTCGTTCTTATTCAAGATAGCAAGAGCGTAGGAGCCGCGAATTTTGCCGAGCGCCTTTGTGATAGCCTCTTTCATCTTAAGGCCGCTTTCAACGTAAGCGTGAATTAAATGGGCGACTATTTCGGTGTCGGTCTCGCTTGTGAAAGCGTGCCCTTTTTTAATGAGAGAGCGTCTTAGTTCGGCGTGATTTTCGATTATTCCGTTGTGAACCACGACGATATCGCCGGCAAAATGCGGATGGGCGTTCTCTTCGCTGGGGCGTCCGTGGGTCGCCCATCGGGTGTGTCCTATGCCGATGCTTCCGGCAAGGGGCCTTTCGTTGACAGCCTTGGCGAGGTTGTCGAGTTTGCCGACGCTTCTGCGAATTTCGATCTTGCCGTCCGCCATAACAGCGACTCCGGCCGAATCGTAGCCGCGATATTCAAGTCTGCGCAAACCGTCTATTAAAACGCCGGTCGCTTCTCTGCGACCGACATAACCAACTATTCCGCACATAGGTCCCCCTTATAAAAAGGCCTACTTTTTCGTGTAATTCGCTTTTACTACCTGTCTGGAACGCGCAATTGCAAGAGAGTTTTCCGGCACGTTCTCGGTGATGGTGGAGCCTGCGGCGATCGTGGCTTTGTTGCCCACTTCGACCGGCGCGACGAACTGCACGTCGCTGCCGATAAAGACGTCGCTGCCGATAACCGTCCTGTGCTTTTTAGAGCCGTCGTAATTGCAGGTTATCATGCCGCAGCCGACGTTCGTTCTTTCGCCCACGACCGCATCGCCGATGTAGCTTAAGTGATTCGCCTTTGCGCCCCGCTTTAAGACCGACTTTTTCACCTCGACGAAATTGCCTACCTTCACATCTTCTTCGAGTTCGGCGCCGGGCCTAAGCCGCGCAAACGGGCCGACCTGCGCTTTTGCGGCCACGATCGATTCCTCAATGACCGAATAGGCTTTAATGACGACGTTGTCGCCGATCTTGGAACCCTTTATGACAACTCCGTTTTCGATAACACACCCGCTGCCGATAACGCATTTGGAATCGATAACACAGTTCGGGCCGATGACTGTGTCTGGGCCAATTAGCGCCCCGTCGTCGATATAAGTGCAGCTGTCGTCGATAAACCCGACTCCAGATTGCATTAGCCGATCGTTAACGCGCCGGCGCATTTCTCTGTTTGCCTCGGCAAGTTCTTTCCTTGTGTTCACGCCCATAAATTCGACCGCCTCCTTTGCGACAAAGCCGAAAACCTTCAACCCTTCGCCGGTCGCTATTTTCACGATGTCGGTAAGATAGAATTCTTTTTGCGCATTGTTCGATTCTATTTGATCGAGCGCATCCCTCAACCACGCGCGTTTTACAAAATAAATGCCGCTGTTGACCTCTTTGATAAGCAGCTCTTCAGCTGAAGCGTCCTTCGCCTCTTTGATAGCAACAACATCATTGGACGCAGAACGGATAATTCGGCCGTAACTTGCCGGAGAATTCATCTCCATCGTCAGCAGCCCAAGCTGTGAAGAGCCGGCACGGGTAGCGTCGATAAAAGCGCTTAAGGTCTCTTGCCGCAAAAGGGGGACGTCCCCGGGCACTATAAGCACCCAATCGCAATCGCTACCGAGCACGCTTACAGCCGATTTCACGGCGTCGGCTGTCCCGCGCTGCTCCTTTTGAACGTCGAATGAAACGCCCTCTGCTCCGCCAAATTTGGCCTTGAACACGTCTAAAAAGTCGTTTGAGACGACAAGCGAAACTGCGGCCGCGCCGGCGAGCCTTACGGCTGAAACCGTATAACCCACAAGCGGAGCGCCGCAAACCGGATGAAGGACCTTTGGAAGTGCGCTTTTCATGCGGGTAGATCTGCCGGCGGCTAAAATTATCGCCGAGATTTTTTCGGTTCCCATAAGTGAGGAATGGCCTACACCAGCAAAAAACCCTCCGTCAACGTTTTTATTCCATACTAGCACTTGAAAACCTTAAAACTTTCCAGTAGATAGGCGCCACCATGAAAAAGCTCATCCTCATTTTGCTAATACTTCTCGTCAACACGGGATTTGCAGGTGAAAACAAAAATCTTCGTCTATCGAGAGCGGAGATAACCCCTCTTGTGCTTCGCTACATCGGCGAATACTACATCGATAACATAAGAATAAATCCCCCCGAAATGCTCAAAGGGGCGCTCAATCAGCTTCAGAAGAACGCCGCCGAAATTCTCGTGCAATTTGAAACCGCGAACAGATTCACCGTCACGATAGGTTCGGCCACAAAAAAATTCTCGCCGAAGTCGCTCTACACTTTGAACGACCTCTGGCTCACGCTGCGCGAAGTCTATACTTTTATCGAAATGCATTATCACGGCAGCATCGACCCCGACGATCTGGAATATCTCTCCGTTGACGGGATGCTTTCGGTTCTCGACCCGCATTCGAATATTCTCACGCCGAAAGTTTTTAACGAGTTCAAGATCGGCACGCGCGGAAAATTCGGCGGTATCGGCATCGTCATCGGAACGAAAGACGGCGAACTTACCGTCATCTCCCCCATCGAAGGGACGCCGGCATGGCGCGCAGGCTTGAAGTCGGGCGACAAGATAACTCAAATAGGCGAGGAATCGACAATTAACATGTCGCTTACGGAAGCGGTCGAAATTTTGCGCGGCGACGTAGGCACCGCGGTAAATATCGTCGTCGAAAGAAAAGGCCGCCCCGCGCCGTTCACCGTTTCGCTAAAACGCGCCGTCATAAAAATTGAGAGCGTTCAATCAACGCCGATAAAAACTGGCGACAGAACGGTCGGCTACATCAAGATAAAGAATTTTCAGGAAGACACCGAAAAGGAATTTTCAAAACAACTCGCGAAGCTCAAAGAAACCCCAGACTTTGCGGGGCTAGTTCTCGACCTGAGAAACGATCCGGGCGGATTGCTCGACCAAGCCGTTGCGGTGGTCGATAAGTTTCTGCAGGAGGGTGTGATAGTCTCCACCGTCGGAGCCAACAATCAATACGTCGAGGAAGAAAAGGCCTCCGAAAGCGGGACCGAGCCGAATTATCCGGTCGTCGTTCTTGTCAACGAAGGGAGCGCGTCTGCCTCCGAGATCGTCACAGGAACGCTGCAGGCTTACGGCCGAGCGATCGTCATCGGCACGCAAACCTTCGGCAAAGGGAGCGTTCAGACGATCTACGACCTCAAAAACGGCGCGGGATTAAAGCTCACGATCGCCGAATATCTCACCGCCGGAAGAAACACGATCCAATCTGTCGGCGTAACTCCCGACATAGAATTGACTCCGGCGATAGTCGATAAGACCGACATGAATCTTGTAGCCGACGTTCACGAAAACGAAGGATCTCTCGACGCCCACCTCGGTTCGATATCTGCCGCCAAAAAAGGGAAAGCTCTTTTTAAGCTCGGATATTTTCAGCTCCCCGAACCGAAGGATCAGGCCGAGCGGGACAGACGCGAATATTCGAGCAAGCTAGATGTAAGCAAAGATTTTGCCGCGCAATTCGCCGCGAAGATCGTGGCCGCCGGCGCCAGAGATCGCACTTCCAACATTCTTGCGCAGGCAAAAATGATAATTAAGGCGGCCGGCAAAGAAGAGAATCAGAAGATCGCAAAGGAGCTCGAAAAGCTCTCGGTTGACTGGAGCGATTGTTCTACAAAAGAAAAGCCTCAGCTGCATGTGCAGTTCGAGATCGAGAAAAAAGGGGAACCCGTAAAACGTGCGACAGCCGGCGACGAAGTGAACCTTGTGCTTACGGCAAAAAATATCGGAAGCGGCGAATTCTGCAGGCTCATCGGAGTGATTTCATCGAAGGAAGATTCAATCAACAACAAAGAGTTCGTATTCGGCAAGTTACCGGCGGGCCAAACGAAAAAATGGAGCGTGCCGTTCAAGCTTCCGAAAAGTCTCATCACGCAAAATCTTCCGTTCACCGTGAAGTTTCAGGAGAACGGCGTCGAAAAAATGCAGGAGTTCAAGGCCATTCTTCCGATCAACGGACTGGCCGAACCTCACTATTCTATCAAATACAAAATCGGCGCACCGGAAAACGTCAAGGTGGAATCCAAACCCATCCCGATGGGCAAGGTTGTGCCGTTCATCGTGGAGATAAAAAATACCGGCAAAGGGACCAGCCCGGACGCGGTCGCTATAATCAAAGGGGTCGATGCTAAAGGGCTCTTCATTGACACCGGTCGGATCAAGATCGGCAAAATAGAGCCGGGGCAGACAAAGACGGCAAGATTCCGTTTTCACCTCGAAAGTTCCTTCGCCGACACGGCATTTAAGGTCGAGCTTACGATAGTCGATCAAGATCTTTTGACGGGGATCTCTCAAAAGATCGACGTGACCGTCGATTCCGGAGTCATGTCGCCCAAAGCCAACATCTGGTATGAAGGCCCCCGCATTTCGCTGAAGACAGCCGAGCTCCCCGTTTTAGCCAAAGGGCCCAAACATCTCGTTGAGGGGGAGATAAGCGACAACAATCAGGTGAAAGATTATTTCGTTTTTGTGGGCGAGGAAAAGACGACTTACCAGCCCAACCCCAGCCTCACCTCCAAGTTCGGTTTTAGCGCGGAGCTGCCGCTCAAAGAGGGGAACAACATCGTCACGATATTTGCGCGCGATCAGAACGATCTGACCTCGCGCTATTCATTTTCAATAGACAGGAAATGACATGAAGGTCTTTCAAGGTGCATCGAAGATCAAGGGCCCTTTACGCAACGTCGTCATGACCATCGGCAATTTCGACGGCGTGCACACAGGGCACGCGGCGATATTAAAGAAGGTCACCGTTGCTGCAAAAAAGCTCAAAGGGACATCTCTTGTCTATACTTTTGAACCTCATCCGGCAAAAGCGGTCTCTCCCCTCTCTTCGCTAAAGCTTATCCAGACAAGAGAACAAAAGCTCTCACAGCTTAAAAAAAGAGGAATAGACTGCGTCGTTATTGAACCGTTCAACCCGAAGTTCGCCTCAACCTCTCCCGCAGCATTTTTTGAAAAGGTCATCCAAAAAAAGATAGCCCCTGTCAAAATCATCGTCGGCTACGATCTCACCTTCGGAAAACGCAGAGCCGGCACTATAAAAACGCTTGAAAGGCTTTGCAAAAAAAACCGGATAACTCTCGAAGTCGTGCCGGTACAGCTCTCGCGAGAGACTATCGTTTCGTCAACGCAGATAAGAAATTTCGTTTCGACGGGCAAAATCAAAGAGGCCAACAGATTGCTGGGGCGGACGTTCAGCCTGACCGGCAAGGTCGTAAGGGGCTTCGGACGCGGGGCAAGAATGGGGATCCCGACCGCAAACATTGTCTCCAACAACGAGTTGATACCTGCGGCCGGCGTATATGCGACAATGGTAAGCGGTCATCCGGCGGTCACGAACATCGGCTTTAACCCGACTTTCGGCGGCAATCCTCTTTCGATAGAGACGCACATCATCGGCTTCAAAAAGAACATCTACGGAAAAACGATCGAGATCGAACTTTTCGACCGCATCAGAGACGAAGAAAAATTCTCCAGCCCTTGGGAGCTCAGACTTAGAATAAAAGACGATATCGCCCGCGCAAAAAAAGCGTTGAAAGGGATAAAAAAATGAAAAAAGAATTTCAGCATCCGATCTGCATCGGGATCATCACAAAGTGCGCCAAAAACAAAGAGGCGAAACGGCTAAAGAGACGACTTGAAGCCGATCTTAAAAACACAAAAGAGATCGCCCTGCTGCTGCTTGAAACTCCGTTAAAAAGATTGGCCGCCGTCAAAAAGTGCATGATCCTGATGGACATTCCGTGCGTTTTCGTCTCAAGCGAATACGTCAAAAAAGTTCTCACGATCGCCGATAAACTCGATGCGACGGCAAAGGGGGCCAAAATGGCCAACCTGCTAACCCTGCAAAAGAAAAAGCTTGTTGCGAGCTTTGTCCATGAATTTTTTGACGTCAAAAGGTAGATTTTCACCCTCTAAAAAGCCCTTCAATTCAAGCAGATAGCCCAACAAAACCTCCAACACCCCGAAATATTTAACGTTATAGCCCTTACCGTTTTGCCTATTTCCCTCGGCCTTTGGCATGAAAATTGAAGTCTTTGTCATTGAACTATGAAACGGCATTTAAAGATCGTTGGCGATAGCGGCGTTGACAAGGCGAAGGTGGTAGTGGTCGAAGAGGACCCGACCTATCTTCACATGTGGGAACGTGTTTTCAGTCTCATCGAAAATTGCAACTATTGCATAACCAACGATCCGAAAATGGTCGCCCAAATGTCAAAGGATCATCCGATCGACGTTCTTGTCAGCGAGGTTTTTTTTGAAAAATCGACCGGCTTTGACCTTGCCTTCGCGGTCCACCAAGGAAATCCGAACGCGGAAATTGTTCTAACCACCGCCTACGATTGCGACCTAAGCAGATTCGATCTCAAGCAACCGAAGTTCAATATTTTGCACAAGCCCTATCAGAAGATCGAAGATGTCGTGGTATTTCTCAAACAGATCATCTCTCACCGCGATCCTAGAAGCGTCTTGGACGAAGATTCTTTCAGCGAGAACGAAGAATATCCGGCTGTCATGGAATGGAAACTTTAATCACTTCAATTGAACTCGCGCTGGTAGATTTTCAGCATCGCCATCATTAAAACTACGACCACGGGACCTACAACAACGCCGCTGGGCCCGAGCCACAGTCCCCCTCCGACAATGCCTAGCGCAAGCAACACGGGATTTACTTTGACCTTTCCGCGAAGAATAAGCGGCTTGATAAAATTATCTATGGTTGACACGACAAATATCCCCCACAGCAAAACAAAGACCGCGGGGCCGGTCCTGTCGCCAAAAAACAACGACACCGCCGCAGGAACGTACATCAGCGGCCCGCCGATCACTGGCACAAGAGTCACGCCGAGAGCGACCACGCCCCAAACAAGGGGCTGAGATATCCCGGCGATCCAAAAGCCAATGCCGATCAAAATCGCCTGAGAAACGGAGGTAGCAAGCATGCCCAGAAATGTCCCGCTTATTACGCCCCTGACTTCGTGCGAAAGAATGATCTTATGCTCTTCTTCAAGAGGCAGAAGCGACATGACAGACCTGAAAATATTTTTCCCCTCGGCAAAAAGAACAAAGATGAAAACGATCATCAGGAGCAACCCTGTTACCACGCTGGCGGTGGCGCTCACGACTTTAGGTGAATACTGGTAAAGAATTTTTCCGGCAGACTTGAGCGTTTCTATCAGTGTCGAACGAAGGTCAAGCCCCTGCGGCAGATAGGCCGCATATTCGGCGGAGCGCTGATTGATCCATTGGTTTATAAGATCGAGTTCCTGCGCAAGCTGTCCCATTTCGAGCTGGGAAGCCACGTAATTGAACAAAATAACTATGTTGGAGATGACAAAACCGATCACCGCCCCCATCGGCACAATTACGCACAGCAGAACTAAAAGAGTCGCAATGAAAGCGGCAGGATACCTTCGGCCGCCGCAGATATTTTCAAGCCGGCAATAGGCGGGGTTGAATATTACAACGACCAGCATCGCGAACAAGGCCGGCAAAAGGAAGGGCCTGATCAAAGCAAAAAAACAGAGGATAAGCACCAGTAAGCTCACAAGGAACGGCGTTCTGGAAAGTTTTTTGGTCTCCATATTTTTCTCCTGCGAAACTTGTAGCACACTTCATGAAATAAAAAAAGCGCCAACAGCTATCAAGCCGGTGGCGCTTTTATCTTTGAAGAAATAAAAATTACATCCAATCGTAGGAAACGACTTCGCGAGGTTCGAAGAAATAGCCGACCTCGAACTTTGCCGTCTCGACCGCATCGCTGCCGTGAACCGCGTTGCACTGAATATCGGTACCGAAATCGCCGCGAATGGTCCCTGACGGGGCCTTTGTGGAATCGGTCGGGCCCATCACCGAACGCCATTTGGCGATCGCGCCGTCGGACTCAAGAGCCATGACGACCACCGGACCGCTGGTCATAAAGCTAACGAGCTCGTTGAAAAAACCTTTATCTTTGTGAACGTGGTAAAAGCCTTCGGCGCGGGTGCGATCGAGGTGCATCATTTTAATGCCGACGACTTTAAGTTCGTTCGCTTCGATTCGGTTGATAATTTCGCCGATCACGCCCTTCTGAACCGCGTCGGGCTTGATGATACCAAGAGTAACTTCTTTAGCCATACTATTTCTCCTTGTTTTTCAATTGTCTGCTGTCGGAAGCGGCGGCAATCTGTCACAGTTCACCGCTTCGTGTCAAACCAAATTATATTGCGCCTCAGCCGTCCAAGACTTTTGCCTTGCGGCTCACCGGATGCCATGTTAGCCAAGCCGCCTATGAGCAAAATATACAAAAGACTGTTCATCTTGGGGCGTCCGGCCAGCGGCAAGTCTGAATTCATCGATTTTATGAAGAAGACATCCGACGAAAAACGGGCGAAAGAGTTCAACATCGGAAAATTCGTCGAAATAGACGATTTCCCGTGGATCTGGGAAAAGTTCATGGACGACGATCTGTGGGAAAAGGCCGGTTTCAAACGCCTTTACTCAAGGCCTTACATGCCCGGAAACCCGGGTCTGGCGGTTCCGGAAGGCGAGCCGCTCCTTCACTGGTGCATGCAAAAGTTCAATAAGGAGATATCCGAAAGATATCTGGGAAATAAGGAGTTTGAAAAAGATTCGACACTTTTCATCGAGTTCGCCTGCGGAGGCGGAAGAACTTTCAAGAACGCTCTGGATGCTCTTTTGCCTGAAATACTGCAGGACTCTGCGATCCTTTTCATCTATACCACACGCGAAGAATCGTGGAGAAGAAACGTCGCCAGATATCAGGCGAATCTTAAGCACTCGATCCTAGCCCACATGGTCCCCAAAGAGACCTTCGATCATTACTACGGCGAACACGACTGGCTCGAACTGACACACAACGAACCAAACGGATATCTTTCGGTTCACGGAATTAAAATTCCGTTCGTCACAATGAACAACGAGCCCGAATCGACCGACGAGACGGTGCTGACAAAACGATACTCAACCGCTTTGAAAACTCTTGTCGAGCTCAACGAGAAAAAATAAGAAAGGGCAAAAATCATGAAACAGGCTTTTGACCATTTGATCCTTATCGGGCGTCCGGCCAGCGGCAAATCCGAGTTCATCGACTACATGAAAAAAGATGTCAGCGACGCTGAAAGACTTGAAAACTTTCATATCGCCCCTTTCGAAGAGCTGGACGATTTTTTGTGGCTTTGGCAAATCTGCCACGACGACGACATCTGGGAAGAGCTGGGCTGCCCGCGCGTAGTTTCCAAAAAATCGGGGCACGGCCACATGATAACAAAACCGGCGTTCTGGAATTTTCTCATTAGAAAGTTCAATAACACCGTCGCGACAAAATATTCATCCGACAGCGACTTTTATAGCAAAAAAACTCTCTTCATAGAATTCTCCCGCGGCACCGAAAAAGGCTATTCGGAGGCTTTTTCGCACATGTCGAAGGATATTTTAAAGCGCGCCGCAATTCTTTATGTGAACGTTTCGTTCAAAGAATCGCTGCGCCGCAACGAGGCCCGCTATCAGGAAAAGCTGAAACATTCGGTGCTGGCGCACAAAACTCCCGACGAACAAATGAACGAATATTACAATATTGACGATTGGGGAAAACTGACGCACGAAAAGACGGACGGCTTTCTTGAACTCCACGGCATAAGGGTGCCGTTCGTGACGATGAACAACGAGCCGGAAAGCAAAGATGTAAAAGTGCTGGCAGGCCGTTACAAGAACGCTCTCGATAAACTTTTTGAGCACTACGCAGCGTCGAGATAATTGAATTTGTTGCTTAAACAATTTAAACAACGTTAAACTATTTAAACTATTCTTATGAGCAAACAGATTGAGGGGAAGCTGGTTGCCCATGACCGGCATCAGTTCGAACTGAAGCTAGGTTATAATCTCGAGCCGGATCGCAAACGAAATAAATTCAACGTCGAACTTTTTCTGTTCATTCCCCGTTCGCTGGGAATCAACCGCGACACTTACTTAAAGAGCGAGTTCTACGAAGACATTCAAAGCTACATTCGTTTCAGAACGCCGGTCTTCACCTGCGAGGAGATAGCAAACCGGCACAACCCGGTATCCCCTCTTTCAAAAACCCACAGATTGATCGATGAAAAGGCCGGCGATAAGAAGATCATCGCCGAAATCAAGCTTTTTGCCTGCGCGTTTAGAGTGTCTATCAGAAATCAGGTCACCGCAATCAGAAGGCACATTAAAACGCAAGCATTTGACGAAATGGTGGAGGATATCTCCTCGCTATGCGCGGGCATTGACGAGTGTTTGTCCTCATTTCGGACGCTCGAACCAAAGCTCGATTCCGGCGGCTTTGACGAAGATGTAAAAATTTCGTTCAGACACGCCGACGAATTCATAGGCATCGCCATCGACGGCTTGTTAAACTCTCTAAACAACACGCTACACAGTTCATTTCTTGACAAAGGCGTAACCGAACAGACGACCGCGCTGCTTAGATCACTCATAGAAAAAGAGTACGAATACCGGAAGGCAAAGGGCTTTGCGACCTACGAAGAAAACAGCGACAACGAACTTTTTCTGCACCGTAAAAGCATTTTGAAAAAACTGGTGACCGGCATTCTATTTTTAACAACTCACACAATGGAAGGCTCGCTGGTCGCAAGAGATCTTATCTTCGCCATCTCCGCGGGCATCGCGATGATAATCGCCACGGTCGTCACACTTTGGGCCGGACAAAAATGGGGGAGCACCTCGATCCCGTTCGTGCTGGCGATCGTGATCGGATACATGGCCAAAGACCGCATCAAAGACTGGCTGAAATATCTGTTCAGCCGCAAAATGACACGCTGGTTCTCGGACTATAAGACCGATATTCTCGACCCTGCCAGCGGACGGCCTATCGGCAGCTGCAGACACGCATTTTCGTTTTTAGCGGAATCTCAGGTGCCGGCCAACGTCATGAAATTGCGGAGGCAGGAACTCCCCCCCGATTTCTGGCTGCCCGAAGATATAATTAAATACGAAAAATCGGTTGAGTTAAACCCGATGCAGATACTTAAAACACATGCAAGCCGAAGGGACATTACGGACATCATCCGCTACAACATTCACGATTTTCTTGAACGAATGGACGAGCCTTTCGAAATTAGAACCGCTCTTGATCCAAAAAGCGGCGAAACAAAACAGTTCCGATTTGCAAGGACCTACCACGTCAACCTCATTTTGAAACTTCAGAACGAGCTGCGCAGAATAAGGCTCATCATGAATCAGAACGGTATCAACAGGATCGAAGAGGTCGTGCAGGAAGATTGACCGAGCCCGAGCCTTACGGATAAGGGACCATTCGCTGCTCTTCAAACTGCCTAAGCATTCTATTAAGCATATCGTAGAACGAGCTGCTCTTCTTGATGAATCCTTTGTAGAAAAAACCCGGATAGTTAACTATCGGGTCGGCCGGCTTGATCGCCTTAAGAACATCTTGAATCTTGAAAATCGTTTTTCTATCGAGCGACGCCGCGGCGACTATCGCTCCCGACGGAATATCGTCGGTCACCCCGATTATCTTGAAAATATTGCCGTGCATTGTTTTTGCTTTTTCCCACGCCTCGTAGTTTGAAACGCCGGCGTCGAGAAAACCGCTCTTTATCCCTTCAAAGATCTTTTCGTGATTGCCGGCAAAGGTTATCGAGGTGAAAAAATTGTCCGGATTGATGCCTAAAGAACGAAGCGTAGCCATCGGATAGAGGTATCCCGAGGTCGAGACCGGATTGACATAAGCAAACGACTTGCCTTTCAAATCGAGCAGATTCTTGTAAGGTGAATCTTTCAACACGAAGAAAACACCTTTATAGTACGGCACAAGGTCGCCCTTTTCGTTGCGAGCCGCAACCGTAATGACGTACTGAATCTTGTCTTTGTAGGTCTCTTTTGCGATCGCATAGACATTTGAAGAGAGGTCGGCCAAAGCAACTTCGCCGGAAGAGACGGCTTTAAGCAGCTGGTCGGGGTCCATTTCAACCAACTCCATTTGCGTGCCGACCGCATCGCCTAAAAATTTTACGAACGCCTTAAGACTATCTCGCGAGTTCGGATTTGACGGCGCAATCCCGTATTTTAAAGCTCCGTCGGCGGCGAAGCAGTTCCACGAAATCAACAAAACAATGAGAGTTAGAAATATTCTTTTCATATTCCCCCCATGGCTTGCGCCCTTTCACGGGCACGCTTTTCCACGGCCGAACGATATGCAAGAAACACAATAGCTCCGATTATCATCACAACGCCAATAAGTTCGCCGGCCGGCGGATATTTCATCCCCCAGAATATGGCGAGCAGATAAGTTGAAACGACTCCGGCCACAACGCTCGCCGACCTGTTGGCGGGAACCGTGAAAGTATTTTCGCGTTTATCAAGGAAGATGAGCGTGCCGAACAAACCGGTAAGATACGAACAAACTCCTATCACAAATAATATCGGGAAATATCCGCTGAACGGAAGAGTGACAAACCCCTGCCAAATCTGGGCGGGAATAGCGGCCACATTCATTTGCGAGCCGACAAGGCCGACCAGAAAAAGCATAAAGAACAAAAATGAATTCGCCACCATTTGCTCTTCGACGAAATACTGTTTCTTTTCATTGGCATCGTCGCTTTTCGCGCGATTGCTCATAAACAAAAGACGGAAGAAATAGACAAAAAGGTAGATCGCGATATCGATCGCGCAAATAAGGGTCATGGCAAGCCCCTTTTTGCCTGAAAATGTCACGATAAGAGCTCCAAGGCTTAAAGCCGCGGCCACCCAAGAGGGCCAGTAGATCTTTCGTTTGCGTTTGCGGGCAGCAAGATCGACCACGGGAGCCATCACCAGCACGCCGCCGCGCATCAATAGCATGGCAAACACGATACTGACGCCTTCGAAGGTGTATGCAAGGGTCGTCGTAATGATCTGCCCCGACAAACAGATGCCGGAGACCAAAGTGAACCATTGAGGTCTGGGGAGCGAAACGCCAAGAACGTTCGAATGGGTCGCGAACTTCCACCAGCCGGCCAAAGTTATAAAAGTAAAAGTTCCGACAAGGCTGCCGAGAACAACTATCGGCTGAATGACAAACCCGCCAAGTCCGACTCCGTTCATTCCGTCGAACTGGCCGGATGTGACCATTTTTGTCAGCATCGAATATGGAACGTATGCAGCAAAATATCCAAAACACAGCGCTGCGATCCCGAACGATTCGGCCTTCTCGCGGATTGAGGTCCAAAGAGACATTTCACTCCTCCTTTTTGTTCGGGCAAGTCTAGCCAAGCAAAAAATTTATGTAAAGCCAAAAGGCTTAATTTTTCTAGGTGTTTTGCAAAAAAAGAGGGGCTTAATTGTTTGACATTTTTTTACGCATTGGATAGCTATTTTTGCATAACTTTTAATCAGCACATTTTATTTTTTCAAAAAATCAAAGGGGCCGGCCTATGAAAACATCACGCGTGATAAGAATATCCTTTCTGCTGGCGGCGGCTTTTGTCGCTGGAGCCTGTGCAACGGCGTCAGATACCGCACTTGAAAAAGCTCAGTTCGCGCTCGATAAATGCAGCACGACCAATATCGTGCCGTGCAATACGGCGATAACCGAAGCTGCCAAGATAACTTCGACCCATCCGGAATACATCGACGCATTGCTTATCAAATCTTCGGCCGAAGCGACAATCGGGGGCTTCGACATTCTTCTGCTTATCTCAGAGCTGACCGAGAACGACGGCACAAACAAAAAATTCAAAACGATGCATTCGGCGGTGGTAGGCTCGATCGGCGCCGAGGGGCTCGACGACATTCGCGAATCTATCGACACGCTCGACGACTGGACGGCTAACGTTCCGGCAAGTCGCACAGATTATTTCTTCCAGCTTGGCACACTTCAGGAAATCGAAGCGTTCTCGCGTCCTTCGCTTCTTGCTCAACCGACCGAGGATTCTCCGGTCGATGTAGATGAGATCCAAACGACCGACATGCCCTTCATTCTGGCCGATTTCAAAAACGCCGACAATAACATCATCCTCGGCGGCATTACAGAAGGCGAAACAGGTTACGAACTTGTCACGCTCGTCAGAAAATATTACTGCGCCATGCACAACATCTCCAGCGATCCGGACGGCTTTACGCTTGAAGAACTGCGCGACATGGTAAGTTGCCAGCTTATTGACGGCTTTGCGGGGCCGTTCCAATCGACCATCACGGCATGCAGCGACTTTGATTTTGCGGCATGCGAAAACGCAGGCGACACAAATTAAAAATCAATGGAGAGACAAATGAAAAAATTAATCGTTCTATTTGCGGTCGCCGTGATGGCCCTTCCTCAGCTGGCTCACGCAATAGCCATGAAAACCAACATTGCCGACAGTTTCCCGAGCTTCGGCCGATCGGTAAGAGCTCTCGGCATGGGAAACGCGATGCTTTCCGCTAAGGGGATCGATCAAAACGCGATGTTCTACAACCCTTCGGCGATCGCCGATTACGAAGGAGAGGTCACCTATTACACAGGCCTCATACCTCCGGCTTTTGAATTCAACTACAGCGCTATCGCCCTCACAAAAGATCTCTTCAATTTGAAGGACGATCTCGACAAGGCAACAACAGCCTCTGCGAAGACCAACGTCTTTAGGAACTTCGTCGATAAACACGTCGGTTCATCCTACGACCTCGATGTAAGATTGCCTCTATTCGGCGCGTACAATCGCTATTTTTCGGTTGCCCTTCTGTCGGACAACCGCATGGGCATCTCGTTCAGGAACCGCGCTTTTCCAAACTATGAAATTCGCGCCACCAGCATTTCGGGAGTGGGCCTCGGCTCGGCCTACGCTCTCTTCGAAGACACTCTCGAAATCGGAGCCATGGCCAAGGTACTTTACGGAATTGAAAATGAACAGATCATCACCATCGCCGACATTCTGTCGGGCAACATGGACAATTTCAAATGGAAGTACTGGAAACGCGGCATGGGCGTCGGTTTCGACGTCGGCGCAAAATATCAGGTCCCCGATTTCGGACAGGACTGGATTGACACTCTTCGCCCTGCGGTCGCAGTGACCTATCAGGACATCGGCAATACAAAGTTTCGCTGGATGAAAAAGAACGGCGCCCCGTCAAGGCTCGATCAGTCGGTATCGGCCGGATTCAGCCTCAACCCAGTCTTCGGCGCGGTGGAGACCTCGTTGAACGTCGATTTCAGGCAGCTAAATCTCAAACAGGAATTTATCCTTAAGCTCAACGCCGGCATCGAAGCCCGTTTTCCCGAACGTTACGGCATGAAACCCAGCCTTAGAGCCGGATGCAATCAGGGTTACCCGACGGTCGGCGGCGGCATACAGATCGGCTTCTTCAACTGGGACGTAGCTTTTTACGGAAAAGAACTTGGTGAATCGACAAGGGAAAAAGGGGCCTACCGTCTGGCCAGCGAATGGAGTTACCGCTTCTAACTTAAGACCTAAAAAGAGAAATAAAAAACCCCCGAAGAGTTCAAGCTTTTCGGGGGTTTTATTTTGCTTAAAATAATTTTACATAAAATCGTCCGGCTCTTCCATCGGCGGGATATCGACCGGCTGCATATTATCTTCGGCCCTGCCGGTAAGATTCTCGAACTTCGTGAACTCATTGAGAAAGGCCAGCTTCACAAAACCGATAGGCCCGTTCCTCTGCTTGCCGATGATGATTTCGGCAGTCCCCTTGTCGGGCGATTCGCGGTTGTAAACTTCGTCGCGATAAACGAACATAATGACGTCGGCATCCTGCTCGATAGCTCCCGATTCTCTAAGATCGGCCATCTGCGGGCGTTTGTCGGTTCTGTTTTCAACGGCGCGGTTGAGCTGGGAAAGAGCCACGACAGGAACTTTAAGTTCTTTGGCTATCGCCTTAAGCGCCCCCGATATTTCGGAAATTTCTCTTTCGCGGCTCTCGGCGCGACCGGCGCTTCTCATCAGCTGCAAATAGTCGACTACAATCAGCTTAATCCCCTTTTCCTTCTGGAGCCTTCTTGCCTTCGCGCGCATTTCCAATGCCGTTATGGCGGGAGTGTCGTCGATGTATATCGGGGCATCGGAAAGAGTTCCGGCGGCTCGGGTCAATTTCGGCCAATCGCTTTCGGACAGAAAACCGCCGCGCAATTTTGAACCGCTCACGCGTGCCTCGCAGCAGAGAAGTCTCTGCACCAGCGACTCCTTGCTCATTTCAAGACTGAAAACCGCGCACGGAATGTTCTTTTCGATCGCGGCATATTCAACCATATTCAATGCCAGCGCGGTTTTGCCCATGCTGGGGCGCGCGGCCAAAATTACTAAATCGGCCGGTTGAAGACCGCTTAGCATACGATCAAGTTCATGATAACCGGTAGGAATTCCGGTTATGCTCTCTTTCTTTTCGTAAAGTTTTTCGATCGTTTTGAATGTGTCTTTGACAATGTCTTTGACCGAATAGAATGACTGTTTGATCTTTCTTGCGGCGACGCTAAAGATCGCTCTCTCCGCGTCGTCTAGATAACTGTCTGCGTCGGCGTTCTCCGCGAAACTCTTTTCGACTATCTCGGTGGCGGCCCAGATCAAATGACGCAAAATAGCTTTTTCGTGAACGATCTTCCCGTAGTAAACGACGTTAGCGGAAGTGGGCACTCTTTCTGCCAGATTGGAAAGATATGCCGCACCTCCGCAATCGTCTAAAATTCCTTGGGACTTGAGGGCACTTGTGACCGTGACAAGATCGACCGGCTCGTTCCGCTGGTAAAGATCGACCATCGCGGAAAAAATGCGCTTGTGCGCCTCGCGATAAAAATCGTCCGCGTTAATGAACTCGAGAGCCTTGGTCACGGCCTCCGGATCGATTATCATCGAACCCAGTACCGATTGTTCGGCCTCGATATTTTGCGGCGGAATTCTTCCGTGATCGCCAGCCATAGCCACCCCCGCTGTCAAAATTCGATTATTTTTTCACTACCCAGACCTTGACGGTACCGTTCACTTCGGCGTGCAGTTTCACATCGACGTCGAAGGTTCCGATCGATTTGATCGGTTCCTTGATGGTGATCTGACGCTTGTCGATAGATACGCCGGCCTTGCGAAGAGCGTCTGCGATATCTTTTGTCGTGACGCTGCCGAATATCTTATCTTCTTCTCCGGTTTCGCGCGAAAGCGTGACCGATGTCGCGCCAAGCTTGGCGGCGAGGTCTTCGGCGACCTTGCGGAGTTTGTTAGAACGGGCCTCGGCCTGTTTCTTCTGATGTTCGATCATTCTTACGTTCTTGGGATCTGCGGGTGAGGCCTTTTTGAGAGGGATCAAATAGTTCCTCGCAAAGCCGTCGCGAACTTTTACCAGTTCGCCGGCCTTTCCAAGTCCCGCAATTTCTTCTCTTAAAATAACTTCCATATTTCCTCCTTGACCCTTTGGCCGGCTCCTCATTTTGATGGAGCGCGGTGGGTTTTATGCGGCCGACGAATTCTTTGCATGCTTTCTTCTAAAATCGAGCCAGTGGTCGCTGACTCCAAGCGCAATGATCAAAAAACCGACGACCTGCAAAAAAACAATTATCAATCCATAGACAAACAGCCTGAAAATCGGCGAACGCCCCTTGTGCAGCCAGAACGACACCACGAAGCAACCGTGAATGAAGTAGATGCCGGCACATGCGATAAGCCCGTTCAAAGCCACATATTTAAGGTAAACATTGTGCGCAAAGTAGGCGTCAATAAAAAATACCCCTCCGCATACGATAGTTATCCACACGGGCCAGAACGGAAATTGCCTTGCGGCAACGTTACCGAAATATTTTAACACTCCGAACCTTCTCGTAAGCGAACGCATGAGAAGGATCGATATCGAAGTTACCGCCATGCAAAAAAGGAGCAGAGCGGCCGGAGATGTTCTGATGACCGCATCGACCAGCTCACCGGAATAATTCTTAAGATAGGCCAGCTGCGCCGGTCTTAAGGTCGCCGCGGTCTCCTGCATCTTAAGCGTTGTGTCGATCGTTCCGGTTAGAAACGCCTTTAGCTCGGCCAGAAGCGGATATCCGAAAATATATTGCGTGACAAACGCGCCGAACATAACAGCCGCCCACGGTATCAAAACCGACAGGCTTCCAAGCTTCATAAAATCGACGCGCCTTTCGACTCCAACTCCGAGAATGACTCCAACCGTCAGAAAATATGCGAAGTAAACGATATCGACCGGCATTGCGCTTTTGGTGACTGCGAAAATAGCAGCGACCGAAGCAAGAATGCCGACGGTAAGCCAGCCGGCCCTTCGCCCCAAAACCGCGAATACAAAAAACGTGGGGATGGAGGTCAGGAAAACGAAAAATCCGCTCATAAAGAGGACCATCGTTATCGCGGCCGCGAGCAATATTTGTCTGACATTGGACGTCATTGCTTAGTTGCCTCTAGCCTGAACCGAGCTAAACGGAATGATCGCCAAAATTCTGGCGCGTTTTACGGCAAGGCTGATATCGCGCTGATGATTTGCACAGGCGCCGGTAAAGCGGCGGGGCAAAATCTTTCCGCGTTCGGAAATATAAAGGCCGATCTGCTGCGGATTTTTGTAATCGAGCTTGAACGTTTTATCGGCGCAAAAGCGGCACGATTTTTTGCGCGTGCTCGCGAATTTATTGCGCTCTTTTTTGCCGCCGCGCGGCTCTTTGTCTTTAATGAACTTTCTAGGCATTGTATCCTCCCTCTCTCACCGAATTTTCATCGAACGAGCGTTCGTCGCGGCGCGGAGCGGCGTTCTTTGCCTCTTCAATTGCTTTGGCAAGCGCCTCGGCCTCTTCGACGATCTGTTTTTTGCGAAGCTCGACATCGACGTCGTCGTTAAGCTTGACGGTCAGATAGCGCAGCACCTTTTCATCGAGCCTAAATGCGCGCTCGATCTCGGAAACCGCTCTTGTATCGGCTGTGTAGTCCAGCGTGGCGTAGTAGCCTTTGGACTGCTTTTTGATTCGATAGGCAAGGGTCTTTCTGCCCATGTTCTGCGAACGGAAAATGCAACCGCCGTGGCGGCTTATGACCTCGCTTACCTTATCAAGCGAGTGCTGAACGTCGGCTTCCGTCATTGCCGAGTCCAGTATGTAGGTGGTCTCGTACTCTCTCATCGTTCCTCCTTATGGACGATTATTAAACCGGGTTTCCACACTATGCAGAAACCAAGGATCCATTGAACTTTTGCATGGCGGCTTCAAAGCCGCTCTCATAGAACGAAATTACCGCATCTGCCGCTGTCTCAATCAGTTTGTCGGCTACTTGGCGCTCGTCTTTGGAAAATTTTTCCAAAACATGATCGGACGGGTTGCGTCCTGTTACGGGGCGCCCCACTCCAACCTTCAAACGCCAGAAATCTTTTCCTCCAAGATGATCGATTATGGAAGAAATGCCGTTGTGCCCGCCTGCTCCGGAATCGGTTACGAACTTCAACCGGCCCAGCGGCATGTCCATATCGTCTTGAACGACAAGTACGGCACCGTTTTGAACCTTATAAAATCTGGCGAAAGCACCGACTGCGTCGCCCGACAGGTTCATAAACGTCTCGGGTTTAATGATGCAGACGTCGGTATTTTTGATCTTCGAAATTACAAAGAGCGAATTAAACTTACTGCCGGAAATATCAATCTTGAGGCGCTCGGCCACCAAATCGACAACTTCAAAGCCGATGTTATGCCGCGTCTTCGAATAAGCACGACCCGGATTGCCGAGCCCCACAAGAAGCTTCATTTATTATCCTCAAGGTCAGAAAATTACTTCTTGGCCTTGTCGGCTGCCGGAGCTGCCGCCGCGCCCGCTGCCGGAGCTGCCGCTGCACCTGCCGCCGGAGCTGCCGCGCCTTCAGCCGGAGCTGCCGCGCCTTCAGCCGGAGTCGCCTCTTCCTTCTGAGGAGCGACAACCGAGACGATGGCAAAGTTGACATCGTGATGACATTCAGCCCCTTCAGGGAGCTTGATATCATTAATATGGAGCGAATGACCGATAGCGATATCGGTAATGTCGATCTCGATCTTGCCGGGGATGTGATCGGGCAAGCACCTGATATTAAGAGTTCTTCTGTCGAGGACAAGGACGCCGCCCTCTTTCACGCCTTTCGATTTGCCCGTCAGAACGATCGGCACTTCAACGACCATTTTCTGCGTCAGATCGATGGCCTGAAAATCGACATGTGTAAAATTGCGGTCGATCGGGTCGGCCTGATATTCACGAATACGGCTTACGACCTTTGAGCTCCCGTCGATATTAAGATCGAACAAGACGTTCATGCCGGCTTCCGAACGAACGGCAAGCTCAAGGCTCTTTTCGTTGACGGCGATCGTTATCGGTTCAACACCTTTTCCGTAAAGTACGGCCGGTATCATCCCATTGTTACGAAGGGACGAGGCTTTGCCTTTGCCCGCTTCACGCTTACTGGCTTCAAGTGACACTCTTTCCATAAAGTTCTCCTTCTATCCTTTCAAATATTAAATGAACAACGAGGAAACCGAATCCGCGTTGTGAATCCTTCTGATGGCCTCGCCCAATAGCGGGGCCACAGAAAGAGTTTTAATTTTCTTGCTCGTCCCTTTCCAAGAGATCGAGTTTGTTACGACAACTTCTTTTAGCACCGCGCAGCCGTCGATCCGTTCGATAGCAGGCCCCGACAGAACCGCGTGAGTCGCGCAAGCATGAACGGCCTTCGCCCCTTTTTTGATGAGGGCCTCCGCCGCTTTCACCAGCGTCCCGCCGGTGTCGATCATGTCATCGACAATTACCGCCGTGCGG
Organism: uncultured Pseudomonadota bacterium; assembly: GCA_964647545.1. Classification (GTDB taxonomy): domain Bacteria; phylum UBA10199; class UBA10199; family 1-14-0-20-49-13; genus CAZYHS01. The sequence continues at coordinate 42,504 of CAZYHS010000016.1, forward strand.
TTTTCGACGTCGCCGACCACGTGCATGACTTCGCTAACGTTTGGAGTCGGACGGCGTTTATCGATCATCGCCATCGGCACGCCGAGCTTCTTGGCGTAAGCGCGGCTTCTTTCGGCGCCCCCCGCGTCCGGCGCGACGATCACTACGTCGTCGCGAATGTTCTCGCGAATGTATTCGACCAAAACGACGTTCGCGTAGAGGTGATCGACCGGAATGTTAAAGAACCCTTGGATCTGGCCTGCGTGCAAATCGAGAGCCAAAATTCTGTTCACACCTGAAACCGTAAGCAGGTCGGCGACGAGTTTCGCGCTGATCGGCGTACGGGGCTTAACTTTTCTCTCCTGACGGGCGTATCCGTAGTACGGAACTACCGCCGTAATGCGTCCGGCGCTTGAACGTTTGAGAGCGTCAACCATGATGAGAAGTTCCATCAGGTGTTCGTTCGCCGGATTGCTCGTCGGCTGGATCAAAAAGATGTCGAGGTCGCGAACGTTCTCGCCGATTTCGACCCAAGTTTCACCGTCGGAGAAAGTCTTGACCTCGGAGTTTCCAAGAGGAATTCCGAGATACTTCGATATCTCTTCGGCCAAAGGCCTGTTCGCATTGCCAGAGAACACTTTCAAATTTCTAAACTGGGACATTTTTTAAAATCCTTGTTAAATTTTCAAACATCCCGACAAATAGCGCCTAACTTCAATGCTGGGGAGGGTGGATTCGAACCACCGATGCCAGATTCAAAGCCTGGAGACTTGCCGCTTGTCGACTCCCCAATATTTCAACCACGAGTCACTACAAACTTTCGGTAGCGATCACTCTCCAACCTCGCCCCTCAACCTTTTCGACAACACCGTCGCGCGTGAGTTTGTCGGCAAATAAGCCGACAACGGTCGGACCACTTCCGCTCATCCAAGAACGGAGTGCGCCGGCCGAAACAAGCAATTGTTTTATGCGCTCAATTTCAGGGTACTTCCTTGCGGTCACCAACTCCAAGTCGTTGTGGACAACTTGAGCAACCTCTGTTAACCCCTTGAAAAGGCGAGGCAAGCTAGCACGCTCATTTTTGGCTGTCAATTGCAAATCGGTCTCTTGGTCGAAAGTTTCATAGACCCACTTGGTCGATACCGCAAAGTTAGGATTAATTAACAAAATCCACATCTTAGGAAGCGGACTTAAAGTCGTTATCTCCTCTCCTATCCCCTCACAAATGGCCGACCCCTCATACAAAAAGAATGGGCAGTCTGCCCCGAGCTTCACTCCAAGCTCAGCTAAAACCTTATTCGACCATCCAAGCCCCAGCAATTCGTTGAGACCTTTTAGCACGGCTGAGCCGTCGCTTGACCCTCCACCGAGGCCGGCTGCAACCGGAGTTCTTTTTTCAATGTGAATCGAAATTTCTTCTGGGAGTTTTAGCCCCTCTGCTTTCATTCTCGCAAAAATCGCCCGCGCGGCTTTCGCGCAAAGGTTCGTTTCGTCACAGGGGCAGCCCTTTTCGTTCGATGTTATTTTGATCGCAGGTTCGCCAATTTCAGACGCAATTGACGACGGAGAGACCGAAATGCCGATATCGTCGCCGACCGAAAGTTTAACGTTGAGCATTTGCAGATCGTGGTAGCCGTTCGGGCGTCTGCCGAGCACACGCAGCACAACATTGATTTTAGCCGGAGCAAAAAATGTCTTCATGCGGCGGCTTCTTACTTAGAATTGTGGAAGTTGCAACGATATTTTCTGTCACTTAACCTTAACGGCAATGGCTTTGAGATAAAGCGACTCGGGGAAATTTTTTAAGATCGGGTGGTCGGCGTCCTGTACTCCGCGATAAACGACCTCGACCTTTTTTGCCAGACTTTGCGCGACATCGAGAGTCGTCCGCTCAAGCATCCCTTCACTTACGTGGTGAGAGCAGGCGCTTATCATCAAGACACCCCCCTTCTTCACAAGAGGGAGACTCATAGCAAGCAGTTTTTCGTAGCCATGCATCGCCGAAGCTCTGGCCTTAAAAGTCTTTGCGAACGGCGGCGGGTCGATGTGGATGAAATCGTATTTTTTATCGCCGCCTGCCGCCAGTTTATTTAAGAACTCGAACGCGTCGCTTTCGACGAATTTAATATTTTCGAGCCCGTTGAGAGAGGCGTTTTTTTCGGCCGTGTTAAGCGCGGCTCGTGAGGCATCGACGGCCGTCACCTCTTTGGCCTTTGCATTCGCTAAGTGACACGCCAGCCAGCCCTGATAGCAAAAAATGTCGAGGCATCGCCCCTTTGCAAACGAAGCCGCCTTAAAACGAAACGGGCGATAGTCAAGGTAAGCGCCGGTCTTTTGCCCGTGCAAAACATCTACCTCGAACGACAAGTCGCCTTCGGTTATTCTGGTGACAGCGCTGTCGCCGGAAATAATTCTTTCAAGGCGCGGCAAACCTTCCACCTGCCGGCTGGTCGTCGCGTTCTTTTCGACAATCGCGCGCGGTTTTAAAACGATTTGCACCGCTTGGAAGATCTTGTTCTTCAAAGCTTCGGCGCCGGCCGACGTGATCTGCACGGCGGCGACATCGTTGAACAGGTCAACGACCACCGACGGCAGATGATCGCTTTCGGCAAAAAGAACACGAACGGCGTTTGTCGATTCGAAAAGTTTTTTGCGTCTGCGAAGGGCCGACTCGATAATTTTAACGAGAAAATTAAGGTCGATATCCCCCTTTGAGGTAGTGATAAAACGCAACGCGATCTTTGAGGTCGGCGAATAAAACGCCTGACCTAAAAAATTGCGGCGTTTGTCGAGAACTCCGACGATTCCGGCCTGCGAAAAACGGCGGCTTTCGAGGTCGCGCTGCATGACCCAAGGATGGCCGTCTTTTAAGGATTTGACCCCTTTTGAGTTTATGATAACGCTGGCAAACATGAGTTAGCGGCTTCTAGACAATGAAGCGTGAGAAAACAAGTGCAAAAACCGCCTTTAACGACGGCGGAGCGCCGGCCGATGAAAAATGTGCAGACAAATATTTTGTGCCTTAGCCCGTGGATCCACGACTTTGCGGCCTACAATCTGTGGAACGCCCCTCTTGGACTCTACCGCGTTGCCAGCGCACTTTCGGCTGAAATCGAGGCCGATTTTGATTTTCTCGATCTAACTGACGCGCCGATAAAACAAAAACCCGACGGCAGAAGCCACATTGAACGAAGCATCATCGCCAAACCCGTGCCGCTCAAAAATATTCCGCGGCACTTCTGCCGCTACGGAATTTCGCCGATCGAAGCCGAAGAAAAAATCAAAGGGCTGATTTCAAAAAACGGCCGGCCGTTCGACGCCGTGCTGGTAACAAGCCTCATGGGCTACTGGTACACGGGGGTCACCGAATCGATCGCGCTCGTCAAAAGACTCCTCCCGAAAGCTCCGGTCGTTCTCGGCGGAATTTACGCCACACTTTTCGCGGAACACGCGCGCAAAACAACCGGCGCCGATCACGTTTTTGAAGGACCGGCCGTAGATCCGGAGTCGGTCGAAAAAATCATCGGTCTTCTTGAAAAATCGGGCGTTGAAATATTGCGAAAGAGATCGGCGCAAAAACATTGGAGCGAATTTGACGCCGTAAAGATCTACGCGCCGCTTACAACCGGAGAAGGCTGCCCGATGAAGTGTAGCTACTGCGCATCGCACATTTTGAGCCCTCGTTTTTCGCAACGCGAAGCGCACGACGTAATTTCGGAGATGCAAACGCTCCACAAAAAAGGAGCTCGCAATTTTGCCTTTTACGATGACGCCCTTTTGATCAACGCCGAAAAAGTCGCAGCAAAAATCTTTGAATCGGTCGCCGAAAAAATGCCGGACGTAAAACTTTTTACGCCGGTAGGTGTGCAAAGCCGCTTCATCACACCCGAGCTAGCAAAACTAATGCACCGCGCAAAACTAGGCCACATGAGGCTTGGATTTGAGACTTCAGACCTGCTGAGACAGGCGAACACAGGCGGAAAAACTACAAACGATGAACTTGAATGTGCTTTTCGAAATCTGGTTAGGGCCGGCTACGCGCAAAAAGATGTAGGCGTTTTCATTATGCACGGGCTCCCCGACCAGCCTATCGAAGAGGTAGAAGCCGCGGTGGCATTCGCTAAAAAACTCGGCGCACGAATCGCCCTCACCGAATATTCGCCGATTCCTCACACAGCCGAATCGAACAAAGTTCCGCACGAAGTCTTTGACGAGCCGCTTCTCACCAACAACACCGCCTACAGCCTGCTGTTTGGAAAATACGATCCTCTCCGCCTCGAGCGTCTTCACCTTTCGGCAAAAGATTAACCGAAATAACCTTTTGGCATATCATTTCCGTTCCTTGTCATCCCCGAGGTAGTAATCGGGGATCTCCCGCACTAATTTTCAGGCGACTTATATTTCAAGGGACGGTGTCGCTTGCAGATTACGGCCTGCAAGCGCACCTCCACTCTCGATCGATGCGGCACCAAGCCATTTGATGCATCGATCTGCGAGAGGCCCTTGAAACATAGATCGCCCGCATTTGTTCATTCAGTTAACCGACCCAACCGAAATTGGCACGTAAGTTGCTCTATTAACCTGCGAAGTTAAAGGCTTTGAGGAACGGGAGAAAACAATATGTTTAAGAAAATCATAATGTTAGCGGCTTTAATGGCCCTTGTCGCCGGTTGCGAAACGGGGACAAAAAACACCACTAAAGCGGGCAAAGCGGTATGCAAAGTCGACAGCGATTGCTCAAACGGCAACCTCTGCGTCGATAATTATTGCGCCGAATCAGCCGCTAGCTGCAATTATAATTTCGATTGTGCTTCGGGCGAAACATGCGAAAGCGGCCTTTGCGTGAGCATCAACACCGAGCCGACAGACGAAGACGAATGTCAAACCGACGAAGATTGCACAAGCGGCGACATCTGCTACACGGAAGGCTCGCCGAATGTTTGCGTGGCAGGCGAAACAGACAGCTCAGAATGCGAAATAGACAGCGATTGCACAGTTGA
>CAZYHS010000017.1:0-41013 GCA_964647545.1 uncultured Pseudomonadota bacterium
TTTTTTGAGTGTCTGCGTTTCGGCCACGGGTCGGGGAAGTTCACGTGAATTGTGTCGACCGAGTTCGCTTCGAAATAACGTTCGATTGCAAGGCGCGCGTCGGCCTGAATCAACCTGACGTTTGTCAGCGCGCGTTTTTGAATGCGTTCGATCAATTTGAAGTAGCGCCCCACCTTAAGTTCGATGCCGACGATTTCAGCGTCTGGATTGTCACCTGCAAGCTGGAAGAGGTAGTCGCCTCTACCGGGGCCGACCTCAACGATGACCTTTTCCGGCTTGGCGCCCCCTGCAAGTGTGACCTGTGCGGGGTAGACCATCGGGATAAGGTCCCATTTTCCTTTTTCTCTGCGTGTGTCCGGAGTCATATTATTTTTGCAATTTCGTTTGAAAGCGGCTAGGTAGTCAAAATTATGACGGATTACAAGCTGATTTGCACAGATTGCGGTGCCGAGTTTGTAGCGGGCGAGGTTGACTACGTTTGCCCGAAATGCGAGGCGCTTCAAAAAAGTAACGAAACGTTGCGCGGCGTTTTGCGCGTCGAGTTCGATTACGCCTCCTTGAAAAAGAAATTTACGCCGAGAAACTTAAAGTCGCGGCATGAAAGCGGCATCGGCAGGTTTCGTGAACTTCTTCCGCTGCTCGACGTCTCTTTTCTTCCACCGCTTTGTGTCGGACCGACTCCGCTTTTTGTCCCGCCGCGCCTCTCTGCCAAGCACGGTTTCCCGTACCTTTTTATAAAAAATGACTCGATGTTGCCGACGGCCTCTCTTAAAGACCGCGCCTCGGCTTTTGTCGTTGCCAAGGCGCGCGAGCTCGAACGCGACGTGATTACGACGGCTTCGACCGGAAATGCGGCAACCGCTCTTGCCGGGATGTGTGCAGCGTCCGGACAAAAGAGCGTTATCTTTGTTCCGAAAACGGCGCCGGCCGCCAAACTTGCGCAAATTGCAACTTTCGGTGCAAAGCTCGTCACAATCGATGGTACCTACGATGACGCGTGTTTAATGTCGAGAGAGGCAACCAATCGGTTCGGCTGGTACAATCGCAACACGGCTTTCAACCCTTTCACGATCGAAGGGAAAAAAACGGTCGCGTTGGAAATTTGGGAGCAACTCTCTTACAAAGCCCCAGACGTTGTCTTTGTCCCGACCGGAGACGGGGCAATTCTTGCAGGCATCTACAAGGGTTTTTACGATCTATTAATGATAGGGGCTATAGAGTCGCTTCCGAGAATCGTCTGCGTTCAGGCCGAGGGGTCGGCCGCAATTGCAACGGCGTTTGCTGCAAAGTCGAACGAAGTGACGCCGCTTGAAAAGGCCTCGACTTGTGCCGACTCGATTTCTGTTAAATCGCCGGCTGCCGGAAGCTGGGCGCTCAAAATTCTGCACGAGACCGGCGGCTTTTGCGTGACCGTGACCGACAACGAGATTATTGCTGCGATCAAAGAGTTTGCAACGCTAAGCGGCGTGTTTGCCGAGCCGGCTGCTGCGGCCGCCTATGCCGGTTTTTCGAGCGCTTCAAGATCCGGACTCGTTTCGTCTGAGGAGACCGCTATATTAATGATAACGGGGAGCGGGTTAAAAGACGTTCCGACCGCAATGAAGGCCGTCACAATTCCAAACGCTGTTTCCGCCAACCTTTCTTCGCTGGGCGGATTGCAAAACATCTAAAAAATTATGCTGAACAAATTGAAAGAGTTAATTTCCTCGTATGAAAGTGTGGTTGTCGCCTTTTCGGGAGGCGTCGATTCTGCGCTGCTGGCTTGTGTCGCTAGAGAAGTTCTTGGCGATAAAATGGTGGCGGTGACGGGAGAGAGCCCTAGCGTTCCAAGCCGCGACCGCAGAAGCGCCGACGATTTTGCGAAAAAACTCGGCATCCCCCACGAAACTGTGAAGACGTGCGAGTGCGACCTCATTAGCTACGTTGCGAATCCCGAAAACAGATGCTTTTTTTGCAAAGACGAGCTCTTTGCAACGCTCGAACGTGTGGCCGATACCCGCGGCTTTAAGTTCGTTCTCGAAGGGACGAACGCCTCCGAAATTTTGGGGCACAGGCCGGGGTTTGAAGCGGCAAAAAAACGGGGACGTGTAAAAACTCCGTACGTCGAACTTGGAATAACAAAAGAGGACGTGCGTGGCATGGCTAGAAATCTGTCGCTCGATATAGCCGAAAGGCCTTCGACCGCGTGTCTGGCTTCACGAATTCCGACCGGTACGAGAATTACCCCCGAACTGTTGCGCCGGATCGACGAGGCCGAGGAGTTTCTGCTTTTGCTTGGTTGCAAACAAATACGGCTTCGGCACAACGAAGAGACGGCACGAATAGAGACCGACGAGGCGGGTATGAAGCTCGTGTGCGACAGGGCAAAAGAAATCGTCGAAAAAATTTCCAAACTGGGTTGGACAAAGGTTACGCTGGACCTTAGGGGCTATCGTACCGGCGGAGGAATGTGAACATGAGAAAAGAAGACATTAAAAAGCTGCTTGAAGCCGTGTCTAACGGCGAAGTTGCGATAGACAAAGCCTGCGACGATCTTAAGAACATGCCCTTTGAGGACATGGGGTTTGCAAAGCTTGATCATCATCGCCATTTGAGAAACGACTTTTCAGAGGTCATTTTCTGCCGCGGCAAGACGACCGAGCAGGTTGTCTCTATCGCGAGGCGCATGTCGGAGAGCGGGGCGAACGTTCTCGGCACGCGATGTGAAGCCGAGGCTGGTCTGGCTATTTTGAACGAATTCGGGGCGAAGGCATTTTATGACGAAATCTCCGGAGTCGTCGGCATTAAAAATCATGCGCCGGCGGTTTTATCGGGGAGCGTCGCCGTTCTGTCGGCCGGAACCGCCGATATGAAGGTCAGCGAAGAGGCGCGGCTCACTCTGGAATTTTTCGGCGCGAAGGTCGAAAGATTCTATGACGTTGGAGTCGCCGGGCTTCACCGGCTCCTTGCGCATGTTAAGGAGCTTGGGCGATTCAACGCGCTGATAGTCGTCGCGGGAATGGAAGGGGCTCTTCCCAGCGTTGTAGGCGGACTTGTTTCGTCTCCTGTGATCGCCGTTCCCACCAGCGTCGGTTACGGCACCAACTTTTCCGGCGTGACGCCTTTGTTTGCGATGTTGAACTCTTGTTCGGAGGGAATCTCGGTGGTCAATATCGACAACGGCTTCGGCGCGGCATGTGCGGCATTGAGGATTTTGCGGAGCAATAAATGATCTACCTTTGCATTCTTGCGAACATTTTCTGGTCGGCGTCGTACACTTTTATGAAGTGGGGAACGGAATTCGCCGCTCCGATCCACGTGGTATATTTTAGAATGGTGCTTGCTCTAATTCTTCTGGCCCTCTTGAATTTAAAAACATTCAAGCCGCTTCCATTTAGAGTCGTTCTAAGATGTGCTTTCTTAGGCGGGCTTATCGCGTTCGCTCACGCCATGGGAGTGATCGGTATCGACAGATCTTACGCGACCGATGGTGTGCTGCTTTACGCCCTTGAACCGGTGATTGCGATCATGTGGGCGAGGATCATATTGAAAGAGCGGATGGATACCGCCAGAAAAGCGGCGTTGTTTCTGGCTTTGCTGGGATTTGCTGTTTTGTCGAACGTTTTTGCCGGAGGTTTTTTCGCCAACTCAACCTTTGTGGGTAATTTTATCATGTTCGCCGGCATTTTTGCGGACGGTCTTTTCAGCCCGATTGCAAAACCGGTCGTCGAAGGACACTCGTCGCGGCTGATATTGTTCGTTTCGCTCATCTTCACCGTGATCTTTCTGACTCCTTTTGCGGTGACGACGCCGATAAGACCGACAACTTTTTCTTGGCAATTGTACGTTTCGGTTTTTTATCTCGCGGCGATCTGTTCTGTTTTTGGATGGACGCTGTGGTTGAAACTTTTGAAGAGCTACAAAGTGAACGTGATAGTGCTCTCGGTTTTTATTCAACCTGTTGTCGGCCCGTTCATTTCACATTTTACTCTCGGCGAGCAAATCAGCGCCAGAGTTTGGTTTGGCGGCGCTATCATTCTTTGCGCTGTTGCACTTTCTCTTTTTAAACGCAAACAAAGTGAAAGTGAGTTGATCGCGGAAGCGGTTATCCATTGAAAATTTTTGAAGATTTAGCCAAAAAAAGTTTGACATAGAATAATGTTTTCCATATAATTCAAATTGTTTAGAGGCAAAAACTCAAAAGGAGGGGGACATTATGCCAGTCAAGAAGAAAAAGAAAGTAGCCACGAAAAAGAAAAAAACAGTGGCGAAGAAAAAGAAAAAAAGCTGCAGGTAAGAACCTGAAGCAGAAAAACCCCGCTCAAAAATGAGCGGGGTTTTTTGTTTTTTGAGCGGCAGAAAAAAACTTTTGCGAGGACATATTTTTTCTTGAGCGTGAAAACTATTTATGTTAGCACGCGCGCCATGTCATCAATACCAACAAAGATTTTTCTCACCAAAGGCGTAGGCAAGCATCGCGAAAAACTTCAGAGCTTCGAAATGGCTCTGCGCGACGCCGGAATTGCACAATACAATCTTGTTCGAGTTTCGAGCATTTTCCCTCCCGGATGCCGTATCATTAATAGAAAAGAGGGGATTGCGCAGCTCAAACCCGGGCAGGTCGTTTTTTGCGTGTTGAGCGATAACGCCACAAACGAACCTCATAGGCTTCTTGCGGCTTCTGTGGGCCTGTCGCTTCCAAAGGACAAGACCCGCTACGGATATCTTTCCGAACATCATAGCTTCGGCCAGAATGAAAAGCAGGCCGGTGACTACGCCGAAGATCTGGCGGCCGAAATGCTGGCAACCATCTTGGGCGTTAAGTTCGACGCGGCCAAAACATGGAACCAGCGCACCGACAGCTGGACCATTTCGGGCGAGATCGTCAAAACTCTAAACGTCACTCAATCTGCAATGGCCGACAAAGAAGGCCTTTGGACGACGGTCATAGCGGGCGCCATTTTTGTTCCCTGATCCCTTTAAATTTTTCTAACTTCAGACAGATCGGATTTTCTATGAAACAATTCAAATCAGAGATGCCGAAGGACCGCCTTGTTTACGACAAAGCGAAATTTGTATTTGTGCCGGTCCCTTTTGAAAAGACCACTTCATACGGGAAGGGGACGAAGCACGGGCCCGACGCCATACTTGAGGCAAGTTCTCAGATCGAATATTTCGACGAGGAACTCCAGCAGGAGACATGTTCTATTGCGGGAGTTCATACACTCAAAAGTGTCACAGATCTGGCAGAGCTCGAAAAGGTCACCGAAAAGATTCTTATCGATTCGAAAATTCCGATCGCGCTCGGCGGAGAACACAGCATAAGCGCCGCGCCGATTCGCGCGTGCAAGAAGATCTATCCCGACCTTAGCGTGGTCCATTTCGATGCCCACGGGGACTTGCGCGATTCTTATGAAGGGACGCCTCTATCGCACGCAAGCGTCATGCACCGTGTTTACGACGCCGAAGTCAATTTTGTTCAGATCGGCATCAGAAGCCAGTGCAAAGAAGAATTCGACTTTATAGCCGAGAAGAAATTGAACAAACCGTATTACGCCTTCGAAATTCATAATTCGGTTTCATGGATCGATGACGTCATTTCAAAATTGAATAAGAACGTCTATTTTACTTTTGACGTCGATGCGTTCGATCCGAGCATTATGCCTGCCACCGGAACCCCCGAACCCGGCGGGCTTACATGGTATCAGGTCACCGCATTCATGAAAAAGCTTGCCGCGACCAGAAATATTGTCGGCGCAGATTTTGTCGAGCTCGCTCCGATGAAGGGCTGGCATACTTGCGATTTTATGATCGCCAAGTTGATCTATAAATTTATGGGCTACATCGTTGCAAACTCCAAGACGTGATTTTGCGTGGTGTAAACTTGTTGTGTTTATTCGTCCCGCTCGAACCTGAAATTTGAGCGGGATCTTTTTTTCTCGCCGGTCATTCTTTTCAGCTCAAGCACCTTTTCTTTTGCTTTGCTACTGCGGCGTTTCTTTTGCTTTCGGATTTTCCACGCTCTTTGTTCGGATTCGCTTTTTTTGCCGAGCCTAATCTTTTCTATCTTTTCGCAAAGGAGCTTTCGCGCGAGATATCTGTTGACCGACTGGCTTCTGTCGATCTGACATTTGACCGTTATCTGGGTCGGGCGGTGAAAAATGACCACGCAGCTAGATGTCTTGTTTACCTTCTGGCCTCCGGCCCCTTGGGATCTAACAAAGTGCTCGTCGATATCTTCTTCGCGCACGGCGAGGTTCGACATTTTTTTGAGGAGTTCGCGCTCTTTTTCGGACGAAACAGGCATGAGAGGAATCTATCATAAAAACCTTTCAATATAAAACATTTATACCGGCTATCTTATGCTGAAGTTTAGATGTCTTAAGAGGATTGCCCCCCTTGACAACGACAATTGCTTCCTATACCTTGCGCCGGCATTTAAAAACCTTTGAAAAATCAGGGCAAAAAGAACTAATGGAGCCAAATAAATGACCGACCAATACACAATGCAGCGGCGTGAAAAAGTTGAGCAGCTGCGGGCCAAAGGCATTAACCCGTACGTTAACGGGATCTATCCAAAAAATACGGCGTCGGAGATTCACGCGACGTTTGAAAATACGACCCGCGAGGAACTTGACGCGCAAAAGACGCCGCTCTATTCGGTGGCCGGTCGAGTTATAGCCATAAGACTTTTCGGCAAGGCGGCCTTCATTAAGCTGACCGACAGAACCGGCAATCTTCAAATCTTCATTGAGAAGGTCGCGCTTTCAGAGGGCGACTATGAGATTTTCAGGAATTTCATGGAGGTCGGCGATATCGCCTATTTTGAAGGCCATATTTTCCGGACGAAGACCAACGAAATTACGCTTCATGCCTCAGCGCTGAAAATGGTCACAAAGTCGGTGCGGCAGCTCCCCGAAAAATGGCACGGGCTTACAGATATCGAACAGCGCTATCGTCAGCGCTACGTCGATCTTATCGCCAATCCGAAGGTGCGGGAAACTTTCATTAAGCGTTCCAAGGTCATCAAGGCTGTGCGCGATTTTTTCACCGACAGAGGATTTCTTGAGGTTGAAACCCCGATGATGCATCCGATACCGGGTGGCGCAATGGCGCGGCCGTTTGTGACCCATCACAACGCACTTGATATGGACCTTTTTTTGAGGGTCGCTCCTGAACTTTACCTTAAACGACTTGTGGTCGGAGGAATTGAAAGAGTTTTCGAAATCAACCGGAACTTCAGAAACGAAGGGATTTCGATCCAGCACAACCCCGAATTTACGATGCTCGAGTTTTACATGAGCTTTGCGACTTACGACGACCTCATTTCGCTGACAGAGGACCTTCTCAGCGAGGTCGCTCTTAAATCGTGCGGTTCAACCGAGGTCACATATCAGGGGACGCAGATAAGTTTTAAAAAGCCGTTCGCCAGATATACGATGAAGGAGTCTATCATCAAACTGGGCGGTGTGCCGGAAGATGTGCTGGAGAATAAAGAAAAGGCCCTGAAGTTCGCGGCGGAAAAAGGGATCCACCTTAAGCAGGCTAAAGAAGGGCTTGGCGCCATCATGGCAGAGATCTTCGATATGGTCGTTCAAGACAAGCTCATCCAGCCGACATTTATTACCGACTATCCTACCGAAGTCTCTCCGCTGGCGAGAAGAAATGAAGAGCGCCCCGACTTTGTCGATAGATTCGAGTTCTTTGTCTATGGAAGGGAGCTTGCAAACGCATTTTCAGAGTTGAACGATCCGGAAGATCAGGCCTCCCGTTTTAAAGAACAGGCGGCTCTTAAGTCGCGCGGCGACGATGAAGCAATGTATTTTGACGCCGATTATATAAATGCGCTCGAATACGGCATGCCTCCGGCCGCCGGCGAAGGAATCGGCATAGACAGGCTTGTCATGTTTCTGACCGATTCTCCTTCCATACGCGACGTTATTTTCTTTCCGGCTCTGCGCCCCGAGGCCAAGCAGGAGCAATCCGAAAAATCAGAGTCATCAGATAAATGACCCTATCAGGCTTCATAGCCAGACGTTATTTTTTCGGCCGCAAGCGTATGTTCGCCGCGTTTCTCAGTTTTATCGCGGTTTCGAGCGTGACATGCGGGGTCTTTGCTCTTTTGGTCGTGATGTCGGTCATGAACGGATTTTCCAAGGACCTAAGAGAAAAACTTATCGGGTTTTCGGCCCACATCGTTGTCTCCTCCGAAAACGGTTCGGACGATTTCAAACAAGTTCTCTCTCTTGCAGGTTCTGACGTCGCTTCGTCGGCGGTGATAATCGAAGGCGAAGGAATAATTCAAGGCGACGGTGCGCAGGGCGTAACTTCGCAAGGTGTGAAAATTCGCGGAATAGACGAAGCCGACCGCTCAAAACTGCAAGGCGTTGATTGGTTTTTCGGCGAGGCTAAGGTTAACGACGAGGCATCAAACAGGACCCGTAAATCAAAACACGGAGTTCTTGTCGGAAGCGAACTTGCCTATCAGCTCGGCGTCAATCCCGACTGGGGCGATACCGTCGAGCTTATTGTTCCGCTTGGCAGGGTCGGGCCGACCGGCGAACTGATGCCGGAAAAAAGAGAGTTTGCGGTAAAAGGACTTTTCCGGTCGGGCTATTTCGATCACGACAGTAAAACCGTGATAGTTTCAAAAAAGGCAGCAAAGGAACTTTTGGGAGACTCCGGCAGGATCGGTTTGAACGTCTGGCTGCGCGATGCCGCCAAAGCCCAGAAGGTCGCAAATCTTATAACAGAAAACGCGCAAGGATTTTCGGCTCTCAGCTGGGAGGCGTCGAACCGCAAACTATTCGCCGCGCTCAAACTCGAAAAATTCGCGATGGCAATTCTTATGACCCTGATAGTTTGCGTCGCATGCATCTCAATTGTCAGCGTTGTTTTTATGTACGTCTTCTTGAGACGGCGCGATATCGCGGTCCTTGCATCGTGCGGAATGACGAGGCGCGAACTGTCGGCGATATTCATTAAAATCGGCGCCATCGTCGGCCTCATAGGTGCGGGGGTCGGAACTTTTATGGCGCTGCTTGTGCTTGGCTGGCTTATCTATCATCCGTTCGCTTTGCCGTCTGTCTATTATCTTGATAGTCTTCCGGTGGAGTTCTCTTTGCCGATGATAATTTTGATCTCCTTTGTCGGAGTCTTCGTTGCTGTAGCGTCGGCGATATATCCGGCTTGGCACGCGACGATGATCGAGCCTCGCAAACTGTTGAGGTACGAGTAAATGTGGCATATTTTTACAAAATATCTGTCGATGTCGGAGGCGCCGAGAGCTCTCAAAACAAGCATTTTACTGACGGTGGCCGGAATAACTTTTTCGGTGGCGGTGCTCATTGTGACGCTTTCTGTCGCCACGGGGTTTGAAGCCGCATATAAAAAATCGATTCTCGATTTTAACGCGCACGTGGTCGTTCTTCGCGAGGACGGAGAGATCGCAAACCATCGTGAGCTGCAAGTCAGGCTCGGTTCGTTTGCCGGCGTTAAAAGCGTCATGCCGTTTGTCTATCGCGAGTCGATGGCGGTCAAAGCGGGGAAGGTGAAAGGGGTCGTTTTAAAGGGAATCGATTATTCAAATCTGGACGATGTCAGCGGAATGTTACTGAAAAATTTCGTTCTCTCACGTTCGGCAATGCGCGGAACTTATGCCGGAGCCGCTCTTGCCCGATTTCTTGACATTCAAAACGGCGACAAAATCACGTTACTTGTCGGCGAGAACAGATTTGCAAAAGTTTCCGTAGATGGAACGTTCGAGTCGGGTTTGTACGATTACGATTCTCAATTTGTTATGATGCCCGTAGAAGAGCTCCGCGCTCTTTTTTCGGCTCCCGACGAGGTGTCGGGATTCGAACTCCGTCTTTTTGATCCCGACGACGCCGCTGCGGTAGCGGAGCAAATATCGGAAGAGCTGAATTATCCTTTCTCGGTCACGACATGGGCCGAATTGAACAAACCGATCTTTGACGCGGTGAAGCTTGAAAAGGTCATGTTTGCGATCGTGATCGGAATGTTAGTCCTTGTCGGACTCTTCAATATCATCGGCACTCTTGTATTGAAGATAATCTATAAATCGGGGGATATCGCCATTTTATCCGCCATTGGGATGAAGACGATTTTTGTAAGAGGATTGTTTACTTTTCACGGACTTATGCTAGGAATCGCAGGCACTTTATCAGGTGTTGTTTTGGGTTTTTTGGCGGTTTTTGCAATTGGCCGTTTTCGCCTGATAACAATTGAGCCCGAGATCTATTTCCTGTCGAGTCTGCCGGCTAAGGTTGACTTCACAGCGGTTACGATCGTGGTAATTGCGTCTGTCGGCGTTTCGTTTCTGGTCTCTTTTATCGCCGCCGGTAGAATCTCGTCCCTGAATTTGATCGAAGGGCTCAAAGAGAGCAACTGATAAAAATGTTCGAAGTAAGAAACCTACATAAGATCTACGACAGGGGGCGCGGCGAAGTGGCTGTTCTTCGCGGCGCCGATTTTTCGTGCGGTGCCGGTGAATTCATCGGAATATTCGGTGCTTCAGGCGCCGGCAAATCGACCTTTTTGCAGATACTCGGAGGCCTCGACACTCCTACCTCCGGCAGCGTGACCTATGACGGCAGTCCGCTTTTCGGGCGCGGGGCAATCGACCTCGCTTCGTTTAGAAACAGGCAGATAGGTTTTGTGTTTCAATTCTATCATCTTCTACCGGAATTTACGGCTCTTGAAAACGTAATGATGCCATGCATGATAGCGGGCTTCTCAAAAAAACATGCTGCCGAGCTTGCTTACGAGGCTCTCGGTCATGTCGATATGAGCGCGCGGCTAGGTCACAGACCGGCGAAATTATCGGGCGGCGAGCAGCAGCGGGTCGCTATCGCCCGTGCTATTGTTATGAACCCGCGTTTTCTTCTGGCCGATGAACCGACCGGCAATCTCGACGAGGCGACGCAGGAGCGGGTGTTTGGTTATTTTGAGCGGCTTCATAAGGAGAGGAGCACCAGCATAATTATGGTGACTCACAATCCCGATCTTCTCAGAAAAATGCCTAAACGTTTTGAACTTAAGGGTGGAACACTTCATGAGTCGACGAAATAAAATTTTAGCCGCGGCACTTTTAGCCGTTTTTGCGGCGCTGTTGCCGTTTGACTCCTATGCGGCAAATATTGCGGACATATTCATCAGCGGGAACTCAACGGTGCCTGCCGATTCGATCGCCGGCACGATAAAGTCGAAAAAAGGCGGGCTCTATTCGCGCGAAACAGTACGTGAAGATATTAAATCCCTTTGGAAGCTTGGTCAGTTTCAGGACATAAGCGTCGATAAAATCGACGTCGCGGGCGGGGTGATACTTACTTACAATGTGGTTGAAAAGCCGCTCATCGTTTCGATCAGCTTCAAGGGAAATAAAAAGCTCAAAAAAGACGATCTTGAAAAAGATTTGTCGATAACTCTCTACAGGCCGCTTTCCGAAAAGAACCTTGCCGATTCCATCAATAAAATAAAAGAGTCGTACGCCAAGAAGGGCTACTATCTTGCCGACATCGATTACGATCTTGTCATGAAAGAGGGGAACGAGGCGGAGCTTGTCTTTACGGTTTTCGAAAACAAAGGGGCGATAATCCGCAAGGTCGAGTTCATTGGAAATCACGCCTTCAAGGACAAAGACCTCAAAAATATAATTCGCACAAAAGAAAAGACCATTTTTTCATGGATGTCGAGCGGCGGCAAATTCAAGCCGGAACAGCTGGAACAAGATGTCGTTCTTTTGCAGTTCCATTATCTTTCCAACGGTTATCTTAAATCGAGCGTTGCAAATCCGAAGATCGCGATCAGCAAGGACAAACGCTACATTTACATCACCTACTACGTCGAAGAGGGCAAACAGTACAAGATCAGCGACATCGATGTTGACGGCGAGGTTCTTACAACCAAGGAAGAGATAAAATCGCTTCTTTCGGTAAAGCCCAAAGAGATCTACAATCATCGCAAGGTCGAAGAGGACATGCAGAAGATCGTCGATTTCTACGGCGAGTCGGGCTATGCGTTCGTTAACGTTAGGCCCAGCACCCAGCCAAACGACGAAGACCTGACCACCCCTTTGGTGTTTCTCATCGAAAAAGGCCCGCGCATCAGGGTCGAACGTATCAACATTTCCGGCAACACCACGACCCGCGACAAGGTCGTGCGCCGTGAGTTGAAGGTGAAAGAGGGCGACATTTATAACACGCGCCTTGTGAACGAAAGCCGAGAACGGCTTATGCAGACCGGCTTCTTTGAAGAGGTAAATTTCGCCACTCCGCGCGGTTCGACCGACGACAGTTTGGTTTTGAACGTTACGGTCAAAGAGAAGCCGACCGGCAGTTTCAATATCGGCGCCGGCTTTTCCACGGCCGAAAATTTCATCTTTTCGGCGTCTATCGCCAAGGAGAACTTCTTCGGTTACGGTATCGGCGGCCAGATATCGGCGGAAATTTCGAGCATCCGCCAGCAGTTCATGCTCGAATACCGCGACCCGTACTTTCTCGACACCGAGTGGATGTTTAACGGAAGTGCGTATCGTTCGGTTTACCAGTACATAGATTTTAACCGTTCATCCTACGGCGGTTCGCTAGGTATCGGTCACAGAATTTTCGATCACTCCAGCATCAGCCTTGGATATCAGGTAGAGCAGGTCGAGGTCGATGATTTCGCGGCGGTCGTACCGGCCTACTTTAGAGAGGACGCCAGCGGTCTGACCTCGGAGCTTATATTGAACGTGGCTCGAGACACGCGCGACAACAGGCTCTTTCCTAAGAAGGGGACTTTTTTCGCGGTCGATAACGAATTTGCCGGCAGCAAACTCGGCGGCGACAATAATTTTTACCGCGTCAGCGGAAATGCCAGAGCTTACTATCCGCTATTTTGGGGCATCATCGCGAAGGCCAACGCAAAGATAGGCTACATTAAGAGTCTCAACGACAAGTCGGTCCCGCTTTTCGAAAGATATTTCACCGGCGGCGTCTATTCGCTTCGCGGTTTTGAACCGAGGTCGATCGGTCCTAGAATTCAGATCCCCGGTTCTCCCAGCGGGCCCGATCAAGAATTTATTTACGGCGGCGACAAGCTGCTTGTCTTTAACGGAGAGCTCGAATTTCCCATCTACGATCCGGCGGGGCTCAGATGGGTCTTCTTTATGGACGCCGGTAACGCATTTGCCGAGACCGAGAACTATTCTCTAACGAACCTTCGTTCGAACTGGGGGCTGGGCATAAGATGGGTATCTCCGATCGGACCGTTGCGCTTTGAGTGGGGCGTGCCTTTCAATCGTAAGCCGGGCGAAGACGCGACAGTATTTAACTTTACAATAGGTTCTCTGTTTTGATACAAAAACAACGAAAGTTTTCTCAATAAAAGGAGGAGAAAAGGTATGAAGCGTATAGCAGCGGTATTTGCGGCAACAATGGTTGTCGCGCTTTTTGCAGGTAAGGTTATGGCGGCTGATGTTGCGTCACAGAGATTCGGTTATGTCGATTTCCAGCGCGCACTTAACGAAGTCGAGGAAGGCAAGAAGGCGAAGGCCACTTTAAAGAGCGAGTTCGATCAAAAGCAGAAACAGCTCGATGCGGTGCAGAACGAACTTCAGGCCATGAAGAACGATCTCGATAAGCAGCGCATGATCCTTTCGGCCGACGCGCTCAAAGAGAAAGAAGAAGCCTATCGCAAGAAATTCATGGAGCTTCAGCAGAAACTTGGGAGCTTCAAAGAAGAGCTTGGCATGAAAGAGGCTAAGCTGACCGGCGATATTCTCGGCGTGGTTCGCGGTATCGTCAACTCGATCGGCGAAAAGGACAATTACACGATGATCTTGGAAAAATCTCAGGACGTCGTGCTCTTTTCGCAGCCGGGGAGCGATCTTACCGAGCAGGTCATTAAGACCTACAACGGTCTGTCGAAGGGCGATAAAGACAAATACATCAAGAACTTCGCACCAAAACCGATCAAGTAAAAAGAGATGCCAGACAACAAACTCTTTGAAATACTTGTGTGTCCGAAATGCAAAGGGGGCCTTACCGTCGTCGAAGGCGGTAAGGCCCTTGTTTGCGACGCGTGCCGGCTTAAGTTTCCGGTTCGCGACGGCGTTCCGGTCATGCTCATCGACGAAGCAAGCGACCTAAGAGGGGCCAATCTTAAGGGCGAAGTTTCGATGATTGCCTCTTCGGAAGTGGCGTTCAAGATAGTGGCCGGGCCCAATCGCGGTCTGACCTTTCATCTGGACCGCTACACCTGCAAAGCTCTCGGCAGGGCGATCAACGACCCCAACAAAACGGCGATGTTCAACGTGGATGTTTCTCTCGCTTTGGACGAAGGGACAAAGGGGCTCATTCAAAATTATGTGTCTAAGCAGTTTCAGCCGGCAGGCGGCAAGGCCCAAGTCTCTTTGGGAAATCTCAGGGCCGAAAATCCGACGGGAAACTTTAAACGCACCAGCGATGTCGTTCTCGACGACGCTTCCGTGTCGCGCTTGCATTGCATGGTCTTTTATGGAGAGACGGGAGCTGCCGTTCTTGATCTTGTGAGTAAGAACGGCACTTTTGTTAACGGCTCGGAGATCGAATCCAGACTGCTTAAAAAGGGCGACGTCATCGAATTGGGCGACACCAAAATTGTATTTGAGGGATAATTTTTATGAAATCAATGACCGGCTACGGTTCTGCCGAAGGTAAGGTCGGGCAGGGTACTTTTTTTGCCGAGGTAAGATCGGTTAACAGCCGTTTTCTCGATCTATCCTGCAAATTGCCGCCGAGCATGTACGTGCTTGAGCCCGACATTAAAAAAATAGTTCAAAACAAGATCCTTCGCGGAAAGATAGACGTATTTTGCAAAGAGAAGACGCCGTTCGCAGAAGCGGTGGAACTGTCTGTAAATCGCGAGCTCGTGAAGCAATATCGCAAGTGCCTTGACGAAATCGGCAATATGCTGGGTTCGAAGGCCTCGAGCCATTTGCTTGAAGTCGTCGATCTTAAGGAACTGGTCATGTTCCGTGAAAAAAAGGTCGATATGAGGTCGATGTGGAAACAAATGGAGAAAGTTCTGCACGCGGCCATAGCAAAATACGACGCGATGCGGTTGCGCGAAGGACAGGCGTTAAAACGCGATCAAAATCTCAGGCTTTCGAATATTTTAAGGGTGGTTTTGCAGATCGAAAAGAGATCGGCACAACGCGCCGGAGAGAGCCGGAAAAAGATCGAGAGCAGAATCAGGGCAAATATTAACGGCGGCAACAGCCCGTTAAGCCAGAACGGGGCTCTTTCAGTAACCGGCGAGAAGAGCGATATCACGGAAGAGGTCACAAGGCTGAAATCGCACATTCAACAATACCGCCAGATGATGCAAAAATCGGGAGCTGTCGGCAGACAGTTAGATTTTCTCATTCAGGAGATGCATCGCGAGATCAACACGATCGGCAGCAAGGCTTGTGACGGAACCATTGCAGGATTAGTTGTTCAGACAAAGGCCGAAGTTGAAAAACTCAGAGAACAGGTACAAAACGTAGAATGATATGCACGGGAACCTATTTGTCATAAGTGCGCCATCGGGAGCCGGTAAAACGACCGTCATCAAACGGTTGCTGCTAAAAATGCCCGATGCCGTTCTTTCGGTATCGGCCACGACCCGCTTGCCGAGAGCCGGCGAAAAGAACGGGGTCGATTATCATTTTGTGACGAAGGAAGAGTTCAAGCAGTTGATCGCGAACAACGAGATGCTAGAGTGGGCTGTTGTGCACGAGGCTTATTACGGAACGCCCAAAGCTCCCATCGATTCATGGATAGAGGGCGGAAAAACCGTTGTTCTCGACATCGACGTTCAAGGCGGCAAGAATATTAAAAAAACATTTCCTCAGGCGACGCTTATTTTTTTAATGCCGCCGTCTCGCGACGAACTTGTGAGAAGGCTGACGCTCAGAAACGCCAACGATCCCGACGATCTTAAAGTTAGAATAAAGAACGCGGACGTTGAGATGGCTCAAAAGAATTTTTACGATCACGTCGTTGTGAACGACGACCTTGAAAAAGCCGTCGATGAGGTCTTGAACATCATTAAAAATAAATGATCCGACTAAACGACATACTCGACTCTGTCAGCTCGTACAATCCTTCCGCCGACCTTGACGTCATCAAGAAAGCGTATGTCTTTGCCGCAAAGGCCCATCAGGGACAGGTGCGCCGTTCGGGCGAGCCTTATCTTGTCCATCCGCTTGAAACCGCAGGCATCCTTGCCGAAATGAGACTCGATGTTCCATCGGTTGCGACCGCCATCCTGCATGATACGGTCGAAGATACGGTTACGACACTTGAGGAGGTTGAACAGCTGTTCGGCGAAGAAATTCGAAATCTGGTGGATGGAGTCACCAAACTTTCCAAGATAAAATTTTCGACAAGCGAGGAAAAACAGGCGGAAAATTTCCGCAAGATGATCATGGCGATGGCCAAAGATATCAGGGTCATCCTTATTAAACTTGCCGATCGTCTGCATAACATGCGCACCCTCGAGTACATGCCGGAGCAGAAGAGGGTTGAGATAGCGCGTGAAACCATGGATATTTACGCTCCCATCGCCAACCGTCTCGGTATCCAAAAGATAAAGATCGAGCTGGAAGATCTTTCGTTCAGATATTTGAACCCTGAAATCTACAAAACCATCGACGAGAAGATTCGTTCGCGCGAGGCAAAACGCGAAAAATATATCGAAGAGGTCAAAGATATCGTCGTCGCCGAGATGGAAAAAAACAACATCAAGTGCGACATAAACGGCCGGTTGAAACATTACTGGAGCATTCATCGAAAGATGGAGGCCCAGAACATTCCGTTCGACGAGGTCTATGACATTATCGCTTTTCGCCTGTTGGTCGATTCGCTGCCTCAATGTTATGAGGCTCTCGGCCTTTTGCACGGTCTCTGGAAACCGGTGCCGGGGCGATTTAAAGATTACATAGCCATGCCCAAGGCCAACAATTACCAGTCGCTTCATACGACGGTGATCGGCCCGCACGGCGAAAGGGTCGAGTTTCAAATTCGGACGATCGAAATGCACGAAGTTGCCGAAAAAGGTATCGCTGCCCACTGGAAGTATAAAGAGGGCAGGATCATGGACGATAAGGACGAGATGAAATTCAAGTGGATCAGACGTCTGCTTGAATGGCAGAAAGAGCTTTCAGATCCCGCCGAATTTCTCGACACCGTCAAACTCGATCTCTTTGCCGACGACGTTTATGTCTTCACTCCAAACGGCAGACTCATCGAACTTCCTCGCGGTTCAAGCCCGATCGATTTTGCATACAGTATTCACAGCGACGTGGGCAATACCTGCATAGGGGCAAAGGTGAGCGGAAAGATCGTCCCGTTAAAATATGTGCTCAGGTCCGGCGATACGGTCGAGATCATTACTCAGCGCGGTAGAAAACCTAATAAAGACTGGCTGCAGTTCGTGCGTACAAGTCGTGCAAAGGCGAAGATAAGACAGCACATAAGGCAGGAGGAGCACGAACACGGAATAGATCTCGGTCGCGAGATCTTCGACAAAGAATGTCAGCGCTTTTCGCTCGCTCCGTCGAAGCTTTTAAAAGGGAATGAAATCGGCAAATTTCTGAAAGAGAATCACTACAGAGACGTCGATTCCCTGCTTGTCGCCATAGGTTATGGAAGAGTTTCGGCGCATCATGTCCTTTCGGTCCTTGTAGGCGCCGACAAACTTGAGACATCCACCGAGTCGAAAAAATCGATCTGGGACAAGGTCGTCGGAAAGATTTCCAGAAAGCAGAAGGGGCTGGTCAAGGTCGGCGGTCAAAGCGACATTTTGGTTACCTTTGGGAAATGCTGCAATCCGGTTCCCGGCGACAGCATAATCGGTTACGTCACGCACGGTAAGGGTGTGAGCGTTCACATTCGCGACTGCCAGAAAATTCTTGCCGCCGATTCAGAACGACTTGTGAGCGTTGAATGGGATACATCTTCGCAGATCGGGCGGGTTGCGAAGATCAAGATCATTTGCGTCGACAGGCCCGGTCTTTTGGCTGCAATGACAGAGTCGATAACAAATTCGGGAGCAAACATAACTCAGGCCGAAATAAGAACGATGGAAGACAAAAAGGCGGTCAATATCTTCGACATAGAAATCACCGGAATAGACCAGCTAAGGCAGGTCATGGCTGCGCTGGAAAGTGTGAAGGGTGTGATTTCGGTGGAGCGGGTAAGGACTTAAACGGCTTTCGTAACTGCGTTGCTTCTGATGCAACGTGTACAAACCGAAATACGCTGAACGCGGCCTTTCAAAACGACCTTCTGGGTCTGCAGGTTCGGAAACGATTTCTTCTTTGTTTTGTTGTTAGCGTGGCTGACGTTGTTGCCAACTAAAGTACCTTTTCCACAAATTGCGCATGAACGCGGCATAAAACTCTCCTTAAAGATTCATTTTTCCTATAAACAAAAGCGGGTGGCTACTATCACAGGAAATTTTAAATGCAAAGTAAAAAAATCAAAAATTCCGCGACCATAGGCGATGCCGGCAATAAAAGAAACCTAAGGAAAGTAGGCGGAGCGGGTGAAGAACTTGCATGTAACTATTTGATTTCAAATGGGTATATTATTCTTGATAAGAACTTCAGGTGCCCTCTGGGAGAGATCGATATCGTCGCTAAAAAGGGGCGAGAATACTATTTTGTCGAAGTGAAGATGCGTTTTACACGTGCCTTTGGCTCTCCATTCGAGGCCATCGACGTTAAAAAACGTAAGAAGATAATTGCCGCGGCCAAGTGGTACATGGCCCGCGCTAAGATTTGTGAATCGATTTGCCATCTCTCCGCCGCCGGTATCGACGCTTCGGTGTCGCCGCCTCATATCGTTTTTATTCCCGACGCGTTCGATACAGACCTGTGACTACCTATTTACATTTCCCGCCTGAGCGGTTAAAGTGAGCCTCACAAAATCGGAGCGGGATCTATGGCGACCATTATCGACATCTTCAAGGACAACGTCAAAAAGTTCGGTTCGAAGCCGTGTTTAAGATTCAAACATGACGGAAAATGGCGCTTCTTGGATTGGGTCGCCACCGAGGAGAAGATATCTCTCGCCGCCGACGGACTTGCAACTCTCGGCGTGAAGCCTTCCGACAGGGTCGGGATTCTTTCATCGACCCGCTTTGAATGGACGATCGCCGATATGGCAGTCCTTTTTGCCGGTGGAGTGGTCGTTCCTTTCTACCAGACATTAAGCGCCGCGCACATTGCCGACATTGTCAACGAAACCGAGATATCTACTATTTTCGTCGAAAACGAGGGCCTTTTCGAAAAGCTTTTGGAAGTGAAAAGAATCGCTCCGTCGCTTAAGAACGTGGTTCTTTTTTCCGGCGCGGCGGATGCCGCAAAGCTTTTAGGGTCAAAAAGTTCCGGATTGAACATTTTTTCGTTTGAAAGACTTTTTGGGCTCGGAGCCAGCTCAAGATTGATAAGACACGAGATGCCGCGGCATCATGCCCGCGAGAGCGATCTTGCTACGATAATTTACACTTCGGGAACGACAGGCAGGCAGAAGGGCGTTATGTTGACGCACAAAAATATCGTGGCCGAGGTTGAATCGTGCATGCACGCTTTTATTCTCGACACGAACGACGTGATGCTCTGTTTTCTGCCGCTTGCCCACGTGCTCGGCAGGGCCATGCAATATTTTCATCTCGCACACGGTTGCAGCGCTGCCTACGCCGAATCGGTCGAGAAACTCCCCGATAATTTTTTGGAGGTCAGGCCTCACATGACGGTTGCCGTTCCGCGCTTTCTCGAAAAGGTCTTTGAAAAGATCAACGACGCCGTCGCGACTTCGAGCCCGCTCGTCAGAAAACTTATAAGGTGGGGCATTTCGACCGGTGAAGAATATTCACGGCTTACGCGCCATAAAGAACGGGTCCCGTTCTTGCTGGCTCTAAAACACAGGTTGGCGGCGTTGCTTGTCTATTCAAAGCTTCGAAGAGCTCTTGGCGGACGCATCAAATTCATTGTTACCGGCGGGGCCCCTTTTTCGGAAAAATTGGCCAAATTCTATCATGCCGCAGGCTTGCTTGTCATTGAAGGCTGGGGATTGACCGAAACGACCGCGGCGATAACGGTCAACAGGCTCGACGACTATCACTTCGGAACGGTCGGCAAGCCGCTCCCCGGGGTCGAGTTAAAGCTGGCCGAAGACAACGAAATTCTTGTACGCGGCGACATGGTTTTTAAGGGCTATTTCAAACGTGACGAAGAGACAAAAGAGTCGTTTGACGCAGAAGGATGGTTTAAGACCGGCGACATCGGTGAATTTTCACGCGACGGTTTTTTAAGGCTTACCGACCGGAAAAAAGATATAATCGTGACGGCGAACGGAAAAAATATCGCCCCGCAGCTCATCGAACGGGCACTTTGTGAAAGCCCTTACATAAGGCACGCTGTGATTTTCGGCGACGGCAGAAAATTCATATCGGCGCTTGTTTCGTTGGATAACGACAGGATAACCGAGTTTGCGCGTGAAAGGGGCATCGCGTTCTCGCGCACCGCCGACCTCTACGCAAGGGAAGAGATCAAAAAACTTATTTCGGGGGTTATCGAAGAGAAAAACAGAACGTTCTCCCAGTTCGAAACGATCAAAAAATTTGCTATACTTGATTGTGATTTTACGATAGAAAACGGGGAGTTAACTCCGACAATGAAGGTCCGGCGAAGGCTCATAGAATCGAAGTTTGCCGAGGTTGTCGACGGTCTTTACACAAACGGCTGAAAAATCTGCCGATAACAATTAAAGGGGGATATCAATATGGCTCAGTCACAAATGCCGACAGGCTCATCGCAAAGCGGAACGGGGCTTGCACCGAACATCGCAAGTCTTCTTTCGTACATTTGCATGCCGATCACCAGTATCGTATTTTTGCTGCTGGAAAAAGATAATCACGACGTCAAGTTTCACGCATGGCAGGGGACGATTTTTGGAGTCGGATACATCGCCGTCGTAATTGCTTTGCAACTTATGGTCGCGATACTCGGTGCAATTTGGAGCGTGCTTGGAATGATAGTCGCTTTTTTCATCCCAGTAATTGGCCTTGCCGCTTTTGTTATTTGGATCGTGTGTCTGGTGAAAGCTTATCAGAACGAACGCTGGAAAATTCCCTACATCGGGGATATCGCCATGAAAAAAGCGGGCATCTTGTCCTAAATTGTGTTCTACGCCGCGCCGATATTGCTGCTGGCTGCTTTTTTAGCTCCGTATTTTTCGATAAGCCGCGATCTTCCGTGTGCGATCAAGTTTGGGACCGGAATTTCATGTCCGGGTTGTTTTATGACAGAGTCGGTTTCGCTGGCGCTCCACGGTAGGATAGGCGACAGTTTTATTGTGCATCCGCTTGGGCCGGTGTTGGTGTTGTGGCTTATGATAGTTTGGACGGCCGCGGCTTCAATTAAGATCGCAAACCGAGGCGCCGGATACGAGGCGGTATCACGGCGCCTTTGTTCTTTTTCGCGGGTTTCGTCGGTCGTCTTTGCGGCGATGCTAGGCGTTGTGTGGATTTTCAGACTGGTTAAAATAATATGAAACCAAACGACATTATTCAAAAAGAGATCGTAAAGAGGATGAAGGCCGATCCCGACAAGGTCAAGCAGGTCGCGGCGGTAATAGAGCTGCAGATATCGGGTAAAAACGGCGGGACATGGACGATCGACTGTAAAAAATCCGGCGGAAAAGTTAGCGAAGGCTCGACCGGCAAGGCCGACCTCATCGTGAAATTGTCCGAGGACGACTTCATCGATATTTTCGAAGAAAAACTTAAGCCGGCATCGGCGTACTTTTCGGGCAAACTGAAGGTCGAAGGCGATCTTTCGGTGGCTTTAAAACTCGGCAATATTTTATGAAAATTGCGATCGCACAGATTGGCACCACGGTCGGCGACTTCGACGGCAATACCGCTAAGATCATCGACCGGATTGAACGCGGCGCCTCAATGGGGGCGCAGCTGGTCGTTTTCCCGGAACTTACCACCACCAGTTATCCTCCACGTGATCTTCTTGAAAGAAGACATTTCGTCGAAGGCAATTTAAAGGCTTTAAAGAATATCGCCAAGCGCTGCAAAAAATGCGCGGCTCTTGTCGGATTTGTTGCAAAAAATCCCGCGAAGTCGGGAAAGGGACTTTTTAACTCGGCCGCGTTGCTGCAAAACGGAAAAATAAAATTCGTTCAGCACAAAGCGCTGCTTCCGACCTACGATGTTTTCGACGAAGCCAGACATTTCGAGCCGGCCTCTACCCACAAGGTCTTTAAATTCGCCGGCGAAAAGATCGGCGTGACCATCTGCGAAGATGTCTGGAGCAAGGTGGAGATATACGGCCGTCGCCTTTACCGCTACGACCCTGTTGCCGCTCTCGCAAAGGGAGGGGCGAAGGTCATAATAAATCTTTCGGCGTCGCCGTTCAATGTCGGGAAAGTTAAGGTGCGCGAGAACCTTCTTTCCAAGGCAAGCCGTGCGCATAAGCTGCCTATAATTTATGTCAACGGGGTCGGCGGGAACGATGAGCTTGTTTTCGATGGGCGCTCAACAGTTGTCAACGCCTGTGGACAAGTTGCACACGTCGGTCGCGCGTTCGAAGAAGATTTTTTTATCGTCGATACCGACCGTCTCAAAGGGCGGGTAAAGCCGGTCTCCGGTGAGATGCTTCCCGTCGCCGATCTCTACCATGCGTTAAAGCTGGGACTTGGCGATTACATGAAAAAGTGCGGCTTTAAAAAAGTCGTCGTCGGTTATTCCGGCGGCATCGATTCTTGCGTTGTGGCCGCTCTTGCCGCAGAAGTATGCGGAGCTGAGAACGTCATCGGCGTTGCGATGCCGTCGCCTTATTCCAGCAAAGAGAGCGTTACCGACGCTAAGGAGCTTGCAGGGCGGATCGGTACAAAGTTTGAGGTCATTCCGATCGCCGATATTTATAATTCCTACCGAAAGTCTCTCTCTTCTGCGCTGGGGCGAGATGGACAAAACGAAAAGGTCACTTTAACAGACGAAAATATTCAGGCGCGCGTTCGCGGAAATATTTTAATGGCCATTTCAAATGAAAAAGGGGCGCTGGTTTTATCGACCGGAAATAAAAGCGAGCTCGCGGTAGGCTACTGCACTTTGTACGGCGATATGGCCGGCGGTCTTGCTCTTATCTCCGACGTTCCGAAGGTCATGGTGTGGGAGCTTGCGCGTTTTATCAATCGTTCGAAAGAACTTATACCAGTTCGCTGTATTGCTAAGCCGCCTTCCGCGGAACTAAGACCGGACCAGCTTGATACCGACAGTCTCCCTCCGTACGAAGTTCTCGATCCGATCCTAAAAATGTACATCGAGGAGCACAGGAGCTTGGACGAGATCGTGCGCAAGGGGTTTGACGACAAGATCGTGTATGATGTGATCGCCAAGATCGACCGTAACGAATACAAGAGGCGACAGGCGGCGCCGGGCTTGAAGATGACAAGTAAAGCTTTTGGCATGGGGCGGAGCTTCCCGATAGCTTGGAAGAGTTAGAACATGGCAAAACTTTTTGTTGTTTCGACACCGATCGGAAATCTTGAGGACATGACATTTCGTGCCATTCGCACCTTAAAAGAGGTCGCGCTGGTTGCAGCCGAAGACACCCGCCACACGCGAAAACTTTTCAGCCATTTCGATATTCACACGCCACTCGTCGCTTTTCATGAGCACAACGAAGAACGCGGAGTCGTAAGGCTCGTCGAAAAAATTAAGGCCGGTTTCGACGTTGCGCTTGTCTCCGACGCTGGGACTCCCGGAGTTTCCGACCCGGGGTTCAGGCTCGTCAGGGGGGCGGTCGAGGCCGGAATCGATGTCGTTGCAATTCCGGGGGCGTCGGCCGCGATAACCGCGCTTGCCGTGTCCGGTCTGCCGACAGATCAGTTCA
The DNA here is from genome assembly GCA_964647545.1 of uncultured Pseudomonadota bacterium. Lineage (GTDB taxonomy): Bacteria > UBA10199 > UBA10199 > 1-14-0-20-49-13 > CAZYHS01. The sequence goes on from CAZYHS010000017.1 coordinate 23,918, forward strand.
CCTTCGTCGGTTTTTTGCCCGACAAGGAGGGCAAACGCCGCAATCGACTCGCCGATCTTAAGTCTCTCCCCAACACGCTTGTTTTCTACGTTTCTAAATGGAAGGTCGAAAAGGTACTGAAGGACATGCTCGAAGTTTTCGGCGACAGGCGGGCTGTGTTATGCCGTGAACTTACAAAATTGCACGAGGAGGTCGATCGCGATCTGCTTTCGGCGCTTCATCAGAGATCGCAGGAGCGCGAATCCCTCGGCGAAATAACTCTTGTTGTCGAAGGTGCCGAAAAATGATCTTCATGATAGTTTTAATCTGCATTGTATTGTCGGCGTTCGCTCTCTGGGCCTTCCTTTTTTGGCGGTCGCAGCACGAAAGAAAGTGGGTTTATTCGGCAATGCAGGAGCTTTCCGTGAAGCTCGGCTTAAAAGATACCGAAATGCAGAGACTTCCGGCTCCCGCCGTTTCGGGAACTTATTGTTCGTATCCTGTCATCATAGAATGGGCTAAAACCGGCGACGGCAAAAAATACCGCTGGCTTTTTTCAGCCACACTTTCACGTCCGGCAAGAGAACGTTTTTTCGTGCAGAGCGATCGGGTCGAAGGACGGCTAAGAAAGGTCATCGACCTTAACCTTTGCGAATCGGGGGACGAAGCGTTCGACCGCTTTTGTCTTGTCTTTTCAAGTTCGGCCGGAAGCGCTGGAAGGGTGTTTGGTCCTTACATTCGTTCAAGGCTGATGAATGTATTGGAAGACGACTTTTCAATCGGGGTCAACCACGACCACGCTACTTTAGAGATAGTTTCGGAAAAGACGGCCTCTATGCCTTATCTGGCTTCTGTTTGCTCGGTGTGGATAGAACTTGTCAATTTAATTGAAAGTGTTTGACAACGCCTGTTTCTTTTGAATATTTGGCGCCGCAATCATAAAAAATCGAACGAGGGAAATATGTATAAAATTGTCAGACGTGAGGTCTTTTCGCCGGTGACTTTTCTGTGGGACGTTGCGGCCCCCGATGTTGCTGCGGCAAGCCGTCCCGGGCAGTTTGTTATGGTAAGACTACATGAGGGTGGCGAACGTATTCCTCTTACAATAGCCGATTTCGACAGAACGCGGGGTACGGTCACTTTGGTGGTTCAGGTCGTCGGCAAATCGACCGAAGAGATGATGAACCTCAAAGAGGGAGATTCGTTCACCGATCTTTGCGGGCCGCTGGGCATTCCAAGCCACATAGAAAAACGCAAAAAGATCGTACTGGTCGGCGGCGGTTTGGGTGTCGCTCCGGTCTTTCCGATTTTGCGGGCGCACAAAGAGCTCGGCAATCACACAATTTCGATCATCGGATTCCGCAACAAAGAGATGCTGTTCTGGGAAGATAAATTTCGCCAGTTTTCCGACGAGCTGATTGTGACCACCGACGACGGCAGCTACGGCCGCAAGGGGCTTGTGACCGAACCTTTAAGAGAGCTTCTTGAAAAAGATAAATCTATCGAAGAGGTCGTCGCCATCGGACCGGTCGTGATGATGAAGGCTTGCGCCGACACGACCAGACCTTTCGGAGTTAAGACCATTGTGAGCTTGAACACCATCATGGTGGACGGCATGGGGATGTGCGGCGGCTGCCGTGTGACAGTTTCCAAAAAAGATAAGTTCGCCTGCGTTGACGGCCCCGATTTCGACGCGCACGAAGTCGATTTCGACGAGCTCCTTAAGCGCCAAAAACGTTACGTGAAAGAGGAAAAAGAGGCGCTTGAAAGATTTCATCACCAGTGCCAGCTCGAAAAACGGGGCTTGGTTAAATAACAACAAACCGCGAGATCAAATATGACAGAGCCTAAAAAGATAAATTTAAAAAGAGTTCCGACCCGCGAGCAGGAGGCCGGTGCGCGAGTTCGTAATTTTAACGAGGTCAATTACGGCTACGACATGGAGGAGGCCAAGCAGGAAGCCGGCCGTTGCCTCCTTTGCAAAAAACCTCTCTGCGTCGGCGGTTGTCCGGTTGCCATCGACATCCCCGGCTTCATCGCAGAGGTCGCAAAAGGGGACATGCATAAGGCCTACGAGGTTTTGACGGGTGCAAATGTGCTCCCTGCAGTCTGCGGCCGCGTCTGCCCTCAGGAGACCCAATGCGAAGAGCGATGCGTTCTTGCCAAAAAAGGCGAGGCGGTCAACGTCGGCAAACTCGAACGTTTTGTAGGCGACTGGGCTATCAAACAGGGGCTAGCCGGAAAAGCCGTGAAGCCGGAGCCGAAAGGGAAAAAATCGGCTATCATTGGCAGCGGTCCGGCGGCGATATCCTGCGCGCACGACCTTGCCCGCGCCGGAGTCGATGTCACAATTTACGAGGCGCTTCATACGGCCGGCGGTGTGCTGAAGTACGGCATTCCGAATTTCCGTCTGCCGAACGAAGTCATCGACATCGAACTTGAAAAGCTAAATAAACTCGGCGTTAAGATCGAACTCAACAAAGTTGTCGGACGCATTTTCACGATCCCCGATTTGCTCGACAAAATGGGATTCGACACGGTTTTTGTTTGCACAGGAGCAGGCGCTCCGAAGTTCATGGGCGTTGAAGGCGAAGGTTTGAACGGCATGATGTCGTCGAACGAATTTTTAACCCGCGTCAACTTAATGGAAGCCTATAAATTCCCCGAGGTTGACACTCCGGTCGTCGTCGGTAAAAAAGTGGCGGTAATAGGCGGCGGTAACACAGCGATGGATTCGGTGCGCACGGCCAAACGCCTTGGCGCCGAAAGTGCGATGATCGTCTATCGCCGCACCGAAAAAGAGGCACCGGCGCGCGTTGAAGAGATTCATCACGCAAAGGAAGAGGGGATCGAATTTTACTGGCTTACGGCCCCCGTTAAAATTCTTGGCGACAATGACGGTTGGGTCAAAGGGATGGAATGTCTGAAGATGGAATTGGGCCCCGCCGACGAGTCTGGAAGACGTCGTCCGGTCGAGGTCAAAGGGTCTAATTTTGTGATGGACGCAGACATGATAATCTGCGCGCTTGGAACCGGAGCAAATCCGATCATCGCGCAAACGACCCCCGGCTTGAAGATAAACAAATGGGGCAACATCGAAGCAAACGACGAAACTCAAGCGACATCTCTGCCGCGAGTTTATGCCGGCGGCGATATCGTTACCGGCGGGGCAACTGTTATTTCCGCCATGGGAGCCGGTCGTCGCGCCGCTGCCGCGATGTTGAAAGAGATGGGACTTTAAGGTCGTAAGCGTCTAAGTGCATTTGTGCGTAAGTAGCGCAAAAGGGGGAGTTATGCGTGACTTTAGCCGGCCTAATCTTTTTGTAAGTAAATGTCTGACGTTTGAGGCGTGTCGCTACAACGGGCAGGTCATCAACGACGATTTCGTCGAAAATCTTAAACCGTTCGTGAATTTTTTTCCGGTTTGCGCCGAAGCCGAAATCGGGCTTGGCGTGCCGAGATTTCCCATCAGAATTGTAAACATCAATAAAGAAGACCGGCTGATTCAGCCCAAAAGCGGTTTGGACGTTACCGATAAAATGAACTCTTTTGCGGAGAGTTTTCTGGCCTCCCTCAAAGACATCGACGGCTTTATTTTGAAAGAGAGATCTCCTTCGTGCGGCATGAAAGGGGTTAAGGTCTATCTTGAAAACGGCAATGTGAAGTCGGGGAAAGGGGTTGGCCTGTTTGCCGCGAAGGCGATCGATAAGTTCGGCGAACTTCCGTACGACGACGAGGGGAGATTGCGCAATTTTCAAATACGTTCGCACTTTCTTGCGGCGATCTTTATGCTGGCCGATTTTAGAAAAGTTAAAGCCTCTTTGTCGGCGAAAGAACTTACCGAATTTCACGCCCGCAACAAGTTCGCATTAATGGCTGGCAACCAGAAGGAGATGCGATTGCTTGGCAAAATTGCGGCCAATCTTGAAAAACGCGAGCTCTCTTTGGTTTTGGACGAATACGAAAAGCATCTTCGGCTGGCTTTAAAAACGGTGCCGACCCGAAAAGCCAATATCAACGTGCTTGAGCATATCTTTGGCTTTTTTTCAAAGGGGCTGAACTCCCGCGAGAAGGACTTCTTTTTCGAGTCGCTTGACCTCTATAGAGAGGAACGCATTCCGTTTATTTCCGTGGTAAATATGCTTCATTCATGGGTTATGCGTGAAAATAACGAATATTTAGCAAATCAAAGTATTTTTAACCCATTTCCTAAAGCTTTACTTGAACTCAGCGATTCTGGGAAGCATCTGGATCTGTAATTTTTAATTGCAAGAATCTGCATATCGGGCCAGAACGCCGCATAACAGCTGGAGGCGTTATGAGTGGCAGTAGCCGTTCAATGTGTCATTTCGATGGTTTGGGAAGTATCCCTTGCTTCATATCCGAAAAGTACGACGGGGTTAATCTGGAAGCTAAGGAGCCTGTTAAGAACTTCCATAACGAAAAATATTTCGAAGCCCAGTGCAACCGGCGCGACTTGGCTAACGATGAATTTGACGTGTTCGGTTTTGCCGTGCCGTTCGATATCCCGTTGTTCGGCGATAATAAGATCTCGAAAGGCTATCTGCTTTCGATCTACATGAATTCCGAAGTGAAACTGGGGCTCTACAACAACGGGCGCGTTACGTTTTTTTTCGATGCGGCGGCAAACAGCTGGACGGCAATTAACGGCAGCCAAAAAGAAACCTCATGGCTCTTTTGTTCCCCCTATGACGTTATTGAAACTGTCGTTACCGGCTTGAATTGTTTTGCCGACGACGATGGGAATGCAGTTGAACCCAGACGGTGGATGCGAACGATTGCCGACAGTTTGGCTCTTTCAATGCGCGATTTGGCAAGCTCGGTCGAAGATATTTACAGACGTCTTGATTGTGACGATTGAATTAATAACAACAAAGGAGAGAAGAGATGAATTACGTGAATGTGCCGGGGTTGGGAGCTGTTCCGCAGTTCTTTGTGGCAGGTTTTGACGGATTTAATATCGAAGAATATTCAAATTCGACGAACGCTCATAACGAAGATAATTTTTACGGTCGTTGCAACCGCGACGATTGGGCCAACGATGATTTTATCGTAAGCGGAGCTGTCACTTCATCGGGTTATACAATGACCGTTTGCATGAATTCTGAAGTGCCGCTGCCGTTGTACAACAACGGTTGCACGACACTTTCCTACAACGCGCAGACTCAAAAATGGGATGCTCTGACCGGCCTGACCGACAACCGCCTCTGGAGATTCTGCACAGCCGGAGAAGTGGTCGATCTTATCGTGGGCGGGTTTGAGTGTTACGCAAGCGAAGGCGGAGCCTACGGCGATTCACTCAGCGACTTGGCTTTAAGCATCGCGGCGTCGAAGTCGTCGCTTGTTCAAAGCACGTCGCAGTATCCGGGGAGCGATTGCAATGCAGTTGTCCCCACCGCGCTGGAAAGATTTTTAGGGGGCATGAGCGAGAGCAATTATTGATAGATGATTTTAGAACAAGATTCATTGACGGCGCCTTGCGATTGCAGGGCGCCGTTTTTATTTTCAGCTTCGGATCTTAGAAATAGAGGCCGGTGCCGATATAGAGCGAAAGCTCGTTAAAGACGACATCCTTGATTTGTATTCTTGCGTTCGTAATGGGGCCGTCGGTTTCGGGGTCGAAAAGCAATCCTCCGAATTTTCCGATGCCGAGGGCGTATCTTCCGGCCAGCACGGTCGTAAAAACTATCGGTTGGCCTCCGTCGCTGCCGCGCGAAACCGGCGTTTTGAATTCGGCCCCGAAGCTCAGCCCGTAATAGTTCACCTGAGTCTCTCCGAAATCTGCCGGTTTTTTCTGACTTGAATTGTCGGTAAACAGTCCGACACCGAGATTGAATTTTTCGCTTATCTTAAACTTACTGCCGGCGCAGACGTTCCAATTGGTGCGCTGTCTTATCTGGAGCTTATTGTTGGTGAGCGGAAGATAGATGTCGCCTGCGACGCCGATCCAGTAATCGGGTTGTTTGTATCCCAAAGAGAGCTGTGCGTGGAATGGCTGGATCATGTCGCCTTCCCATTGCTTGAGTTTAGTGAAAAATCTGTCGGCGCTGCTTACAAGCTCCCCTTTGGAATTTAGACTGACGCTCCCAGTTTCCGCCGAAGCTTCGCCCCAGCTGACGATTTGAAGCGTCGGTGAAAATGCAACTGCCGCCAGCGTCCATTCGGGGGTGATGTCGTATTGAGCGCCGAGCGTCCCTCGCAGTCCCAAATTGCTTACGAGGGCGCGCTGGTTCTCAACGGAGAAAATTTCTATGTCGCCTGAACCGTCGGCAGATTCGATACTTTCGAAGGCGTTTGTATTGTAGCGGAGGCGATCGTAGAGGCCGAAGATTGCTCCGCCGAGTCTGAATTTCTCTGTGGCGGCGTAACCGGCCGCGACGCCGATCTGATACTGGTTGTGCAAAGTGTCAACGTCGAGTCCTTGTTTATAATTTGTAGGAACGCCGATAGCCGGAAATGTTTCGAGCGAGGTTAGATTGTTGTTGTAGGTAACGTCCTGATAGATTGGCATGTAAACGCCAAACCCAATACTGACCTTGTCGTTTATGCCGGTCATGAAGGTCATCGCGGTCGGCACCGCAAGATATTCGTTTCCGGTGAGATTCTGCCTGACCGTGCCGCTGGGGAGCTGCGTTTCGACTCCGCCGTTAACGTTTTGCAGCCTAAGCTGAAACGCGTTGCCGCTTAAATTTACGCGGGTGAGGGTAGAACCGCCGAGAGCCGCCGGATTGTACCAGATCCCCTCCGAATCGCGTGTGATAGCGGGTATCGCCCCTCCGGTGAGGGCGGCGTCGTTACCCATAAAAAATGAATTCTGGTTTCCCGCAAATGCAAGGTTCGAAAATAAAAAGGCCAAAGCGGCAGGGATAAAAAATAGATTTCTTTTCATGACGGGCAGATTGCCCTGTGCGTGAAAAGTTTTCAATTGATTTAAGATAAAAAAAGCCCCGCACGCTCTATTTCTCGTGCGGGGCTAAAATGAATGTGTCTATTTTTTTGTTAGAACGTGTAGCCGATCGTGGTCGATACTCCCGATGCGGTCGCGGTGATGGTGACCGTATCGTGCACTCCGTCATCTCCTCCGGGGACGCTGAAGCTTGCCGTTCCGCTCCCTCCGGTCGTCAGATTGTCGGACTGAGTATAGTTGTCGGTTCCGACAAGGCTCGACGTGATTGCGCACCCCGATGTCGGAGGGCTTGTGTGAACCGTGACCGTTGCTCCTCCGCTGACCGTTGCCGAGGCGTTGATCGAAGAAATCTTGGAGCAGTCGGTCGAAATGATGTCGATGGCTCCGACCAGCGCGCCGTCGTTGCAGCCTTGTATCGATTCGGTGTCGTTTTCGTCGGCAAAGCACGAGGTCGTAACCTTGACGCCGTCGCTAGTGATTGTTGTTTCAATGCAAAGAGGAGCTTTTCCGTTAATGTGCAGGCACATTCTGCCGGAACCCTGAGGAAGAGTAAGGCCGACACCTTTTTCTCCATTTTCTAGTGTTACGACCTCGCCCTTGACTGCAGCGAGCGAACATGTTTCGCCGCTTGAAACGGCTTTTCCGAGCGTCATGCTCGAGCTTGACGTGCACCAGCTCCAGACTGCTCCCACCGCCATGCCGACTCCGATCCCGACTCCGGTGATGACAAGAACCGGTGCGCCTGCGCTTGCCGCGGCAAGTCCGGCGATGGCTCCGGCTCCGCCACCTACGATGGCCGTCATTCCGGTCTTGAACGCGCTCCCCATGTGTCTTTGCTTGTAAGAGTTCAACGCGCTGTGAGCCTCGTCGTCATCGGCGCCGCTTTGAATAAGTGCGTTGATGGCGTCTGCTTCGGTTCTTCCGGCTTCGATAAGCGCGCCGATTTCAACGATCAGTTGCGGATCGACGCTCTGTTTCGCAAGGAGCATAGCCGAACCTGTGCCGTTGCCGAAAGTCGCATTTTGTTCGTAAGCTTCGATCTCGGCATTGTAGGCTTCAAGTTCGCCAAGCAAAACATCGCCGGCCGCGACCATTTCGTTTAGCGGAGTTACGACGCTGCCGCCGCTTGCTGTGGACGGATCGAATTCGCTTAGGGCATTATATTTATCGATGAAGCTCTTAAGCGAGTTTACGACAGGATCTGCCGGAGTTTCGTTCGCCGACGAACCGCTGCCTCCGCAGCCGAACATCCCCGCCGGAAATGCGATAAGCATCGCAAGTGTGAGCCCCATGAGCTCTTTTAAAAAACTTTTTTTCATTTTCATCTCCTTGTTGTTTTGCGGTAGAACCGCCAAAATTGTTTGCGGGGCGAGGACTAATATTTCAACTGTTGCATTGCAATCTAAAAGTTGTTTTAAAAAGCCATGAAACATTACAAAGAGATCAGTGAGCTTGACCCGAAAAATATCAAAGGCGTTTTTTTCGATATCGACGACACTTTTTCAAGCGACGGAAAAATTACGCGCGAGGCCTATTCGGTGTTGTGGGAGTTAAACGAAGCCGGAAAGATCTTGGTCCCTATCACGGGGCGGCCCGCCGGATGGTGCGATCACATCGCCCGAATGTGGCCGGTGACGGCCGTTGTGGGTGAAAACGGCGCGTTCTATTTTATCATGCGCAAAGGCAAACTTGAAAAATGCTATATTTGGGGGACGAAAGAGATGGAAGAGAACCGCCGGCGTCTCAACGCGCTGCGCGACGAAATTCTGAAAAAATATCCTCAAGCCGATGTCGCCAGCGATCAAAACTACCGCGAGTTCGACTTGGCGATCGATTTCGCCGAAGATGTCCCGAAGATGAAACGCGAAGATATTTACGGCATCGTCGATATCGCAGAAAAACACGGCGCCGTAGTTAAGGTCAGCTCAATTCACGTAAATATCTGGTTCGGCGATTACGATAAATTGTCCGGCACGAAGCTCTTTGCAAAAAAAGAACTCGGCGTCGATCTCGACAAAAATAACGAAGAATTCGTTTTTGCCGGCGATTCGGGGAACGACGAGCCGATGTTCAATTTTTTCAAGAACAGCGTCGGCGTGAATAACGTTTTAGAGTTCGCTGACCGTCTCAAAAAAATGCCGACGTTCGTGACGAGCAAAAGAAGCGGCGAAGGCTTTGTGCAAATGGCGCGACAAATTCTTAAATAGTTTGACAAAAATGTTTTAAAAAATGGGGTCTATAACATGTTCAAAAAAATCATGAAGGCGCTGGCGCTACCCCCCGTGGCTCAGCATAAGATCACCGACAAGGCGCAGGTCTCTAAGATGTATCATCACTGGCGCTGGCGCATGTTTCTTGGCTCTTACTTGGGCTATGTCGTTTTCTATTTGATGCGTAAGAACATTTCGACGAGCCTTCCGGCCATGAGCCGCGAACTCGGCTATTCCAACACCGAGCTCGGCATTCTCGGCGCGACTCTCTACATCACCTATGGCATCGGAAAATTTATCAACGGCGTTATCGGCGACCGTGCGAACATACGTTATTTTTCGGTCATCGGTCTTTTTGGTTCGGTCGTTTGCACTCTTATTTTTGGACTTTCCAGCACGCTTTTCTGGCTGGCGTTCATGTGGGGTTTGAACGGCTGGTTTCAATCGATGGGCATCGCGCCTTACATGAGATCTCTTGCAAACTGGTTTAACGTCGGTGAGCGCGGGCGCGTTGTCGGTTTTTGGACGACGTCGCACCAGACCGGCACGCTTTTGATCTTCTGGCTGACAAGCTTTTTGTTGGCCAACTATTCATGGCGCACCTGTTTTTACGTTCCTGCAGCGTTCGGTCTTGTGACCTGCGTGATCTTGATCATTATGCTCAGAGACAGGCCCGAAGCGATGGGGCTTCCTCCGGTCGAGGTTTACAAACCGGAGAAAATCGTCGATTTGAAAGAGGAGGCCAAAGAAGAAGAGGAGTTTGAACACAGCTTCTGGCACGCATTTTTGCACAAAATTTTATTGAACAAGTGGGTTTGGCTGTGCGCGATCGTAAACGTCTTTATTTACGTCGTGCGTTTTGGCGCCGACGACTGGGCTCCAAAATTCATGGTCGATGTTAAAGGCAACACCGACGCGATGGCGGCTTTTAAATCAAGCGCGAACCCGCTGGTCGGTATTTTGGGGATGATCTTCGCCGGTTATTTTTCAGACAAGCTTTTTGCTGCAAGGCGCGGGCCGATTGCCTGTATTTTTATGTTCCTGCTAGCGATCTCGATCGGCGTTTTCTATTACATTCCGCCGGGGTATCCGGTTTGGGACTTCGTATTGCTAGGAGTTATCGGGTTTTTTACTTACGGGCCGCAGCTGCTTATCGCGACCGTTGCACCTCTTGATTTCGGTAGCAAGCGACTTGCCGCGAGTGCGAACGGGCTGATCGGATTATTCGGCTATGTCGGCGCGACCTTTTCAAGCATCGGCACGGGGATCTTCGTCGATAAGTGGGGATGGGGCGGCGGCGCAATGTTCTGGGCTTTGTGCGCCTTGATTGGTGGCATCCTGACGCTCTTCATGTGGAAGGCCAAGGCGACAACGGCATAATAAGTTTCTGGCTACCACTTTTTGAAGACGAAAAAAACGGCGGCAATTATCAATGCGAAGCCGAGACAACGCGTGTGGCCGCGGCAAAAATGATCCAAAAAATAGCTTGACGGGTGGGGGGCGCCCGCGTATAAGCCACCCACGCGTTACGGAAGCCGTTTAAAAACTTAATAATATCGCGGGGTAGAGCAGCCCGTCCCGGCGACGGCGCAATTTTTTAGAAGAAAAATTGCATGCCGCGCCGAGGATCCTCGACGCCGCAAACGATTTTTAAGAAAAAATCGTGCGGACGTCGGGAGTAGCTTGCCAGCTTTGAATGTATTTTGTTTATATTCTTAAAAGTTTGAAGGATGGCAGATATTATACCGGCTGCTCTTCTGATGTTGAAAAAAGATTAAAGCGGCATAATTCGGGGAGAGTTGCCTCGACTCGAAACAGAAGACCGCTGGAACTTGAATATATTGAGAAGTTTATTACACTCTCTGAAGCAAGATGTAGAGAAAAGGCTTTAAAAAAAGAGAGTAAATTGAAAATTATATCGCGGGGTAGAGCAGCCCGTCCCGGCGACGGCGCAATTTTTTAGAAGAAAAATTGCATGCCGCGCCGAGGATCCTCGACGCCGCAAACGATTTTTAAGAAAAAATCGTGCGGACGTCGGGAGTAGCTTGCCAGCTTTGAATGTATTTTGTTTATATTCTTAAAAGTTTGAAGGATGGCAGATATTATACCGGCTGCTCTTCTGATGTTGAAAAAAGATTAAAGCGGCATAATTCGGGGAGAGTTGCCTCGACTCGAAACAGAAGACCGCTGGAACTTGAATATATTGAGAAGTTTATTACACTCTCTGAAGCAAGATGTAGAGAAAAGGTTTTAAAAAAAGAGAGTAAATTGAAAATTATATCGCGGGGTAGAGCAGCCCGGTAGCTTGCCAGGCTCATAACCTGGAGGTCGTTGGTTCAAATCCAACCCCCGCAACCAATAGAAACAGGTACTTAGCAGAAATGCTGGGTACCTGTTTTGCGTTTGGGCCCAATTTGGGTCCAATTTTTATTGACTAACATTCGAGTCTCTTATTTCCACCTTATAGCCGACAATATTTTTTTCTTTATCTAATTCTGTAATATAAAGCAGAATCGCTCGTGTGCAGCTTGCGCAAGTGGTAAGGAATGCATCATTTAATTTAATAGAATTATTGTCGATTTCACAATAATTTGGTGTTTTACAACAACACGTTAAATCGAATTTTATTTTCATAGATTTTCCCTTTATTGGTTTACACTTCGTTGAAAGTTTACTCTTACCACGTTGTCTTTCTCTGTAAAATTGACGATATTGGTCTTACCCGCTATATATTCCAACGAGAGGTGAGCGTACCTCTCTGTTAGCTTTGCATCCGAGTGACCCAAGAACTTTTGTAGCTCGAACCTATTGCCACCGTTCATCATATAATGGCTTGCAAATGTATGCCGCAAGTCGTGGAACCTGATTCTTTCAACACCCGACTCTTCAACATCCTTCAAAAAGTGCCGGTGATAGAGATTGTCGGGGTCAACCAAACGACCGTGGTATTGAAAGACCAGCTCCCCTTGGGTTTTTGCCTTTAATTTTGCCATATCATCGTGAATGGCATCTTCGATGGGAATAACCCTGATCTTACGCCCTTTGGTGGTTTCAACAATGCCCCTCGTGTGTTTATCATACGTTCTGCAGACTGTGATAAGACTTCGGTCCAAATCTACAGCGTTCCATTTCAAGGCGATCAACTCACCTTGTCGCATGCCAGTGTTCAAGGCCACCTTATAGAGTAGGTGGAACACTTCAGTGTCACTGCCGATGTGCTTCTTTGCCGAGTGTTCAAGAAACGTTTGTGCATCTCCACGCGACCAGAACTTGAAGGGTACTTCTTTGTTGTGGAGCATCCTTATCGCTGACATCGGATTGTAAAAGAGTACACCTCGCTTCACATGGAAGTTAAAAACAGCTTTTATCGTTTGCAGGTTCTTATCAACGGTAGCATCTGAGAGCTGTTTGTCCTTCAAGTGACGTATCAATTGGTCGATGTGGTTGGGTCTTATCGTATGTAACATTATTTTCCCCAACATGGGCAGTATGTGGAGCTTGAGCATTGTCTTATCACCCATGATGCTGCTCTTAGCCTTCCTGACCTCTGCATGGTTTGTTAGCCATTCCTGAGCTGCATTTGCAAAAGTCATCGATCTGACCTCGACGGGGGAGATGCGTACCCGTTGCTCGAACTGCAGCGCATCTATTTTACGCTCAAAGTTACGCGAGACTCGCTTACCGTTTACCCATACGCGGACGCGATATGTTCGTCCTTTCCTTCGTTCAATTGCCTGTATTGGCATTTAGTGACCTTTCGGCAAGCCACAGTTGGACGTCGGAGAGTTTGAATCGGACATGATGGCCTACTTTAACGAATGGGATCCTCCGCTTATGGCACCAATCCCGAATCGTTGCGATAGGCACATCTAGATATTCTGACAGCCGCTCTACCCGTATTAAGTTTTCAGAGAGCGTCGTTCTTCCAGCGTGTTCGTTATTGCTCATGACTACTCCTCACGTTACTAAGTTCAAGTTCTTTGTTAGGGCTTTTTCCCGCCCAAGCTTGTGGGCAAGGGCGGGATGGTTGATAAATAGATTGACTAAATGAGCAATCAACTTTCAAAGCCTGCCCAAAAATAGCATTCCCTCTCTTCTTATGTAAGACCAGAGCCCTTAAGCCAAGGCAACGGTTGGTAATAAGTGATAGGTAATTGGTAATTAGTGAAGAGTAAAAAGCTAAGAGTGTGTTCAGTCATTTTTCACCTCATAAGAGTTATTATTTTGTAATAGTAGTTTCTTTACGTATCTAACCACAGAGTAATGAAACACTTCGGGCTTATCAGTTCCATCTGGAAACTTAGGAATGGACGTGCCTACCAAAACCAATGCAACGGCGTTTAAGAATATCTTTGGAGTCATGTAGGCTCTTGTTGGGCGAAGTGGTCTTCGACAGTTGTTTATTATTGTCCAACACCCATAATAATGTGTGTGAATCTTAAATTTTTTATGTGCTAGGTTGAAATATTGGGGCAACACAAGTCCCTCTTTCCCAGAGAGGGTAAAATCCCATTCGAGGACGAGCTTTGGAAGACCACCAAACTGCTTAAATTCTTTGACCCTTATGCACTGTGCTTTGTATTCTCCAGCCTTGATAAGTAAGGGGGAGGCGTCCAAAGGGTTAGGTGTGTCATTATTGTGCGTTAATGGGGCGCCTGTCATCGCCGACCTCGACTAATAGGGTGGTTTGTAGCGGCTTGCTGTCCCGCCCTGACTCGGTTGGGATTCTTATCTAGGGTAATGCCCAAGAGTTTGCAGGCCAAACGCACTTTGGGCTTGGGAATCAAAAATTGCCGTCTGTAGTGATTGACGCCGAACGAAGGACCATCTTTCGCAAAATTCCATTTTCGGATTTGTGCGGTGATTTTAGGCTCGTTTGTTTCGATGAGATAAGAGGTATTATCCCATTTCCAGATGTGGACGTTATTTGGCATTGGGAACCTCGAATATCTCGTTTGGTTTCAACCCAAGTATTTGCCCGATTTTCAGGATTCTTTTATCGCCGATATGAACTGATTGTGCGCCGATTACCCATTTGCTCAATAGGCTAGGATTGACACCGGCTTGATTGGCGACGATGTACTGTGGCTGGTGCCATAGTTTGAGTGTTTGCTTAAATCTTTGTGACAGCATTTTTTCTCCCTGTTAAAAATCTACAGGGCTTTTAGAATAATTCTTATGAGTGTGGCTATAGACGGACGGAACAATCGAAAAAACGGGAATTGATGTCTTGAGAAAGTTCTTATTTTACAGGGGGCTGTTTGCTTTGACGTGAGTATCTTTTAATCGCATCTGGTGTGATGGCTCTACCTAAATGCTTCATAATGTCGGCAGTTGCTTCTGCGGCGCGATGATCATCATCAAATTTTTTGTTCTTCAGTTGTTTGATGTTTCTGATCTTCGTTTTGACTATATTGAAAAGAGCGTCAGCCAATACGCGGTTTGATATGTTATTTAACTGAACGTCAAAGTCTGGGTGCATGTCCCTATGCGGGGAGGGCATTTTTTTGATTTTCTTTAGTTTTATATCTAGAAAACCTGATAAATGTTCTTCTAGGAAGAATTCAACAAAGGTTTCCTGTTCACTTGGTTCACGATCAGTTTGCAGCATAAAAATCGTTTTGATCCAAAGAATAATTTCTTTAAGCTTTTTGGGGGTTATTCTTGTTTCTGACCACGCACCATGTGGAAGTATAAAACGGCCTTGCGTAAGGCAATATTGTAAAGCCTTTTTTCTGTTCGCTGCATTCGAATTTTGTTTGTTGCAAAACGCAGTATAATAGGCAGAAGCAAAGTTCTGTTCTGTTAAAGGCTCAATGTCGTATCTTTTGCAAATTGCCGTTACTAGGTTGAGTCCTTTTTTTGTTAATAATTTTCTTGCCATGGTTCGTTTATAGCGATGGATTTATGGCGTTCGCTATAGTTTGATGGCTAACGCCAAGAACAGTTGCTATGTGCCTGTAGCTTTTACCTTGGCCGCGAAGTTCTTTGGCCTCTTCAATATTTAATGCCAATGGAATACGCCCACAATGTTTGCCACGCTTCTTAGCGGCTGCCATACCAGCCTTTACACGCTCGCCAATAATAGCTCGCTCAAACTCCGCTACGGCCCCTAAAAACGTGAAAACCATACGACCAGCGGGCGTAGTAGTATCTATAGCCTCTTGAAGGCTTATAAAGGCAATGTTAAGCGTTTGTAACTCTGTTAGAACAGTCAATAAGTGCTGAACTGAACGCCCTAGACGGTCTATCTTCCACACGGCCACGGCATCAAATTTACGCCTTCTTGCGTCTGCAAGCATTTCGTCTAGGGCAGGGCGTGAAGCCTTTGCTCCAGAGATGTGATCGACGTATTCCTTGAAGATAACCAAGTTTCTGTTTTTGGCGTATTGCTTCAAGGCATCCAACTGGAGGTCTTCTTTTTGATCGTCCGTTGAGACGCGGCAATAGATGGCTATCTTCATATCAATTTATTTATCCATATGTGAAATATACGTTTATTTACAATAACCTTCATGCATGATAATACATGAAATGTCAATTTAAATTTATATATACGACTTAATTTATATATTTTAATAAATAGTATTTGACTTTTAAAGTTATTAAAGATATCAATCACATACAGGAGATTGAATGTATGACTAATGCTATAGGTACTCAAAAATTCCTAAACCCATTTAAACCTGGCGCAGGACATATGCCACCTTATTTAGCTGGTCGTGAAAAAGAAATTTCTGAGTTTAAAAAATTATTAAGTCAAACTACAATTTTACAGAATTTGGTATTAACAGGCTTACGTGGAATAGGAAAAACTGTTTTACTAGAAACATTTAAGCCAGTAGCTATTCAGTCTGAGTGGTTGTGGGCGGGTACTGACTTGTCTGAGGCTAGTAGCGTTAGCGAGGATAATCTTGTTATTAGAATTCTAACAGATTTGTCCATGGTAACATCTTCCATAGTAGTGAGCTCTCAAGAGAAGTCGAAGATCGGATTTGGTACTGATACAAGCGTAACCAATACAACGCTTACATTTCCAATTTTAAAATATCTCTATGATTCAACACCAGGACTAGCCGCCGATAAGTTAAAGGCTGTGTTTGAGTTTGTATGGCCATATATTAAAAAAATCGGGAAATGTGGTATTATATTTGCCTATGATGAAGCCCAGAATCTAGCAGATTACGCAGCAAAGGAACAATACCCTTTTTCGCTATTATTGGATGTTTTTCAATCGATACAACGAAAAGAAATTCCATTTATGCTTGTTTTAACTGGCCTTCCTACGCTGTTTCCTAAGTTAGTTGAAACAAGAACTTACTCTGAAAGAATGTTTCATTTAATATTTTTAGACCCGCTATCTCGGGAAGAAACAATTGAAGCTGTAAACAAGCCACTCAAGAGTAGTTCATGTCCAATTCTTATGGCTAAAGAATCTGTAGAGGGAATATGGAAAGCAACACGAGGCTATCCATATTTCATACAATATGTTTGTAGAGAAGTTTATGACATTTGGATACAAAGCACGGTTAGTGGGAATGAGCCGCCTACAATACCACTTATTGAAATTATTAATAAGTTGGATGCGGATTTTTTTGCTGGAAGGTGGGCTCGCGCTACCGATAGGCAGCGTGACCTGTTGTATATAATAGCGCAGTTACCAAGTGGTGATGAAGAATTTACAGTGCAGGAAATAATGGCTAATGATTCATATAAGCAATTAACAAAACAATTTAGCAGTAGCCACATAAATCAAATGCTTGCATCTCTTGCAGACAACGGATTGGTTTATAAAAATCGTCATGGTAAATACTCTTTTGCGGTACCACTGCTTGGAGAGTTTATTAAAAGGCAGTCAGATGTTACAAAATGATGTCAATAAAGGTGTGCCTTATTTGACGAGACAAGCATTGAAATTGGGGTTTGATTTATTAGAGGATTTTAGCTTGATAGTGAGCAACCCTTTTTTGACATATAGT
>CAZYHS010000018.1:0-40544 GCA_964647545.1 uncultured Pseudomonadota bacterium
AAAAGAAAGGGCATCTTCCGCTCCCGAACAATCGCCGGCAGTATCGGTCAAATAATAATAGCCGTTATAATCACCCGAGGCGCCACCACCGCTGCCTCCGCAGGAAGCAAATAGCGATGCGACAGCCAAAACACAAAAAAGTTTTTTCATGAAGCGCCTCATAACACATCTGGCATGCACCTTTCAAAATAAAAAACGGGCCTATGCCAAACAGGCTAGAGAAACTTTCCGTTCTTTCTAACGAGCTTGCCGTCGAAATAGACTTCGCCGCCGCCGAACTCGGGGCGCTGAATGTGGACCAAATCCCAATGGATCGCGCTGTTGTTGCCGTTTGGCGCGTCGTCATAACTTTGACCGAAGGCCATGTGAATTGAACCGTCGATTTTTTCGTCGAAAAGAGTGTCGCGCATCGGTCGCGTTATCTTTTCGTTCACGCCGATCGCAAATTCGCCGATAAAACGGGCCCCTTCATCGATATCGAAAACCTTGTTAAGCTCTTTTTCATTGCCTGTTTCGCACGTAATTTTTTCGGCGTAACCGTTCTTAAAGGTCGCGGTAATTCCGGTAAAAACCTGCCCGCGATGAATGGCCGGCGCGTTGAATTTAATTGTGCCGTTCACAGAATCTTTAATCGGTGCGGTGTAAACCTCGCCGTCGGGGACGTTCAATTTACCGTCGCAAATCACGGGGGGCATTCCTTTTATCGAAAGGCTTAAGTCGGTTCCGTCGCCTACGACGCGAACGCGGTCGGTCTTTTTCATCAGCTTCGCAAGCTCGTTCATCTTGCGCGACATTTTTTTATAATCAACTAGGCAGACATTGAAAAAATAATCGGTAAAATCACTGTGAGGCATCTGCGCCATTTGAGCAAAGGAGAGACTTGGCCAGCGCAATACGCACCAGCGAGTTTTTCGCATTCTTCTCACCGTGTGGACCGGATGCGAATAGAGCTTTGTAAAACGATCGACATCCTTTGAAGGGACCTTCCCCATTTCAAACGGATTATCGCTGCCGTTAATGCCGAGATAACAATCCATTTTGTCCATCAGCTCACAATGAAGCTTTGCATAACTTTTGACCTGATCGTCACAGGCGCCGTTCATTGCACCTTTGAGCAGACGCTCGTCGTGAAAAACCCAAAATGGGGTGGCACCTCTGGCAACGCAGCCGGCGATGAGATTTTCTATCAGCGGCATCGTCGACGAGCCCTTCCATTCGATATAGAGGGTCTCTCCGCGTTTGATTTGAAGCGAATAATCAAGCAGCAGGTCGGACAGTTTTTTTACTCTGGGGTCGTTCATAGTTTTGCTTTACTAGTCGCGGTGCGTGGGCTAGTCAATTAATTATTAATCTCTCAAGAAAATGAAAGAGTTCGAACTCATAAAGAAGATCGCCTCGGCGGCATCGCAGAAGACTAAGAATGTGCCGCTCGCAATAGGCGACGACTGCGCCGAGTTTCTGGCGTCATCGTCGGGGGCATCGGGACGGTTTATCGTAACGGCCGACGCCCTTTTTGAAGATGTCCATTTCAAAAAGGCTTTCACCTCAATGCGTTCGCTCGGCAGAAAATCTCTAGCCGTAAATTTGAGCGACATCGCCGCGATGGGCGGAACTCCGCTTTTTCACCTTATAACCATCGGCATTCCTCAGGGATTTGGCGAAAAAGAAATAGAGGAATTTTTTGCCGGCGTCGAAGACGTCGCACGCGACTTTTGCTCAACTCTCGTCGGCGGCGACACCTGCAAAAGCCGTTCGGGACTCAACGTTTCAATCACCGCCATCGGCGCGTCGCCGGAGAACGGCATTTTAAAACGCTCCGGCGCAAAACCGCACGACGCGGTCTATGTTAGCGGAACTCTCGGCACATCTGCTTTGGGTCTGGAATTTCTCGGTTCAAAGAACAGGACCGAACACGCGCAATTTTTCATAAAACGCCACAACGAAGTCGAGCCGAGAGTGGAATTCGGCAAGTGGCTTGCAGAGACGGGCTGCGTTTCGGCAGCGATCGATATCAGCGACGGGCTTGCGCAGGACGCCGGACACATTTGCGAAGAGAGCGGTGTTGGAATCGACATCTTTTCTTCCGCCCTGCCGCTCGACGAAAAATTCGTCAACGCCGCGGCAATGATCGGCAAAGATCCGCTAAGGTTGGCGGTGTGCGGCGGAGAAGACTACGAAATTCTCTTCACGGTAAAATCCGAAAAACAATCTTTGTTTGAAAAGCTGCTCAAGGTCGCCGCGCCTTCGTTCAAGCACCGAGTTACAAAGATCGGTGAAGTTACAAAAGGCGGCGGCGTAACGGTTTTCGACATGTCGGGCGCAGCCATCCAAATGGACAGCGGCGGCTTTGAACACCGATTTTAGCGCCTTAAAGTGCGACGCATGTTTTCAACGGTGGGCGGTAATTTGGAGTTGACGGCTGTCGGAGGAATTTCTGTATCTACCCTTGGCGGAACCCTATTTTCTATAGTGACGACCCCGGTCCCTTCGATCTTAGCAGACCCCAGCTCATCGTTTATCACATGACTTTGAATGATAAATTTTTGCGTGGTCGTTTTACCGTTATCAAGGGGCGTATTAAGTTTATTCATCGGCGGCTTGGCCTTTTCGAGGGCGCTTCCAATCCATCTTTCGGGGGCGCCGCGCGTGTTGAATTTCGCTCCGGAATTATCTAGGAAAGTGCACAGCGATTCCCAGTCCTCCATGATCTGTCCTTTGAAACTGACCGTCAGGTCGGCTTCGTTATCGCTGACCTTTTTAAAATAAACTTCGTAAGGCACGTCGGCGATCGACACTTTCAAAACGCATTCGAACATGCTCGACTTGGCCAGAAATCCGCTGATGTCGGTCGCGACCTTGGCGTTTCCTTTTATCACACCGACGTCGGCGTTAACGTCGCCGCCCAAACTTATGTGATACTTCACGCTGTAGGCGTCGCCGCCGCCGCTGAAAGAATAGTTGACCACCACCACCGCATCGATGCTGATCTTTCTTCGGGTGACCTGCCTTGTCTCTTCGTCATCGTCGGTTAATACACCGGACTGATTTTCGTCATCTCTAGCTTCGCCGTCGTCTGCCAGCACACCTCCGGCCGGAGTTCCTCTGGGGCGGGTCGGCAAACCTGCCGGCGCTTCATCGGCGCCATCGTCATCGCCGGCAAGCCCGTCTTCACCGGCCTCTTCATCGCTTGCTCGGCCACCTGATGCCGCCTGCGGTCTCGTCTCTTGCTCGTCGCGTTCGACAGCCCCGTCATCGACGTCCGACGATTCATCTTGGGCATTTTGTTCGGCCCTTCCGGCAGTCGGGGGGTCTGTTTGAGCCGGCTCGTCCTCTTGGGCAAACGCAGAGCCGAAGCTGACAAGGACGAACGTCAAAAAGACAGCCGCTATGGTTTTAATATTTATCATTGGAGCCCGTTCATTTTGGCGAAAAATATCTCAAAGCTTCGGCTAACTCAATGTGGTCTTTTGCCCAATCCCACAATGCAACGTCGCGGCTAATTGCCTCCCAAGCCTGCCGCAAACTCTTTGCGCCCCCCAACGGGCCCATTGGATGACCGAACACCCCTCTTCCGGGAACGAAACCGAAATCGGGGCTTTTTAGTTTGTCGTGAACCGTAGCGAGAGTGCCGGCCCAGTCGCTTCCCCCCGGTGTAGGGAGCGCCCGTTTGATATGGCCGAGTTCGTTTGTGCACATTTTCACGTTCTGTAAAACCTCGTCGTCGGTCGTTTTCATCCGTTCGCCAAACCCCGGCATGATAATAATGTCGCAACCGGAAATGCGCTGGAGCTTGGTCAGCAGCTCGCTCGAAATTCCGTGAAACGGCAGCCTCGACATGGGTGCGATGCAGTCAAAATGAGCGACGATAGGGACTGAAGCATGTTTTCTTAACATGCGAACCGCCGAAAGCCCCACCGCCATAACGTTCACCATGACCATCCCCGCCCCTTCGCGTACGGCCGTGTCGTGCTGGTGCAAAAGGCGATCGACCTCGTCGGTGATGTTCGCCAGAAATATCTTTTTTTCTTTTGTTTCGATCTCGGCTTTTTTGGCTTCCGCTCGGCAGAGACGACAGCGTTCTGCAAGCGGCGACCATGAAACGTCGGCCAGCATTTCGTCATCTTTGGCTATGTCCAAACCGCCGCGCCACGCCTCTCCGGCAAGGCTTGCAAAATCCCGCGGAGAGAGGCCTATGTTAGGCTTAACAACGCCGATAAAAATCGGGCGGTCTTTGACGCCGAGCAGCTTTCTGACGCCGTCGATGCCAAACTGTGGGCCGCTAAACTGTTCGAGAAAGTTCTTTGGGAATTCAAGGTCGGTAAGTTTTATTGTCGTTATGCCGTGCGAGAAAAAAGCCCCTTCGCCTGCAGCCGCCGTAAGAATATTGGGGATTCGCGGACCGAAATTTATGTGCGGGTGGGCGATTTTCACTTCGCACCAAGCAAGCCCCTTTTGTCTCGGGTCGATCCCGCGGCCGGCAATTTCGGCGCTGCTTTGAAGAACTTTCAGATCGATTATCTTTGCGCCGTGCTTTGGGCGAAAATCCTCTTCGAACCCGATCCGCTTCCATTGCGCGGTGCTTTGCTCCTGACACAGCGACTCGGCAGCCGACCGAGGATCTATTGTAGTTTCGAAAAAATAGGTTTCGACGATGTAATCATCCAGCCTGATATTTTTATCGGCCCAAAAAGAGCTCATTTGAATTCTCCGGTTAGCGTGACAAAAATCTCGCGGTTGTTTCTGGGCCCGTCGAGTTCAACGAAAAAAATAGATTGCCAAGCGCCGAGGGCAAGCTCTCCTCCGGTTACTGGGATCGTCTCGCCGGCTTTCAAAAAGAGCGCCATTAAATGGGCATGTGCGTTGTTCCTGCCGTCCACGGTCGAGCGGTTGTGTTCATAGTCGGCGTCCGCCGGAAAGGCCTTCTCAAGAAACGACACCATGTCGTTTTGAAGACGAACGCACTCTTCGTTAATACAAATCGCGCAAGTCGTGTGTCTGCTGATAATCGAGGCGCATCCGTTTTGAAGCCCGTGTTTTAAAACGACCGCGCGCAAACTATCCGCGACGTTGTAAAAACCGAGCGGCTTATCGGTGGAGAGCGTTATTTTATCCTGTTTGACCTCAAGCATGCCAAGGCGTGATATATCGGCAAGCGGCGGCGATTTCCAGCGATATTTTGGTTGAAACTAATAGGCCGGCTTGTGTCGTTAAATTCTGTTAGGTCAGTTGAGTCGGTTATTTCGGTTAACCGACTAGACGAAAACAACCAACCCAACAGAATTAACCATCCCCCTGTCATCTCAGATTAGCGCCGGCGGGCTCCAAAAATAAAAGGTTTGATTTTGAAGCGACAGTTGGGTTAGTGCCGCTTTCAATGCGCAGATCAATAGCTATTGCCGCGCTTTTTATTTTGACCGCGTGCGGTTCGACGGGCCCCGTTTTTGACCCGACCGTCGTTACCGACGCTCCTCCATACGTCAGCAGAATCGACCCGACAAGCGGCAGCATAGGCGACACGGTCACCATCTACGGCTACGGTTTTTCAAGCGAAATCATCAGCAACATTGTCAGTTTTGGAGACGAAGCGGCAGCCGCCGACAGTTACGAATTTTTGATCCCCCAGCTCGCGGCAGACGAACTCGAAAAAATCACGGTCGTCGTCCCCGACGGTCTGACCTCGGGCGACCACGACATCGCCGTTCTGGTTTTTGAAAACGTCAGCAACGCAGATGTGACCTTCACGGTTAAATAGAGGCCGCATGAACGAAAAATATCAATCCCTTTTGAATCTCGCCGGAATAAAATCGGAGCTCCACGAAATCGTGAAACTCCACGGAGACGCAAGCTACAGAGTCTATTACCGCGCCACGCTCAAAGACGGCAAAACGTTCATCGTGATGCAAATGCCAGAAGGAAAGTCCAGCGCAAGTGAAGAGATCTCGAACTTCAAAGGAGATATCGGCGAAATTCCATTCATTAATGTTCAGAAGTTTCTAAAGGACGCCGGATTGCCGGTGCCCGAAATTTTTGCGTGGGACCCAAGCCTTAAACTTATGCTGCTTGAGGACCTCGGCGACACGATGATGTTCAAAACGGTTATCGATGCAAACGACGAAATCCGCATGGGCTGGTATAAAAGAGCGATCGAGCTACTTTGCGAGTTTCAAAAAAATACCGCCTCTCATGGAAACAAAAGCTGCATCGCACTTCAAAGGTCGTTCGACCCTACCCTCCTCGATTGGGAGTTCGATCATTTTCGAGAATATCTGATTGAAGAGAGGCTCGGTAAAAAAATCGACGCTGCCGACAAGGCCAAATTTGAAAAAGTCACGCGTAACATCACCAAAAAAATTGAAAAGATCCCGTACCTGCTAACGCATCGCGATTTCCAAAGCAAAAACCTTGTCGTCACCGGAAAAGACAGGCTCGCCATCATCGATTTCCAA
This sequence comes from uncultured Pseudomonadota bacterium, assembly GCA_964647545.1. Taxonomy (GTDB): domain Bacteria; phylum UBA10199; class UBA10199; family 1-14-0-20-49-13; genus CAZYHS01. Next base: position 6,447 of record CAZYHS010000018.1, read on the forward strand.
GACGCTCTAATGGGGCCGTTCGTTTACGATCTTGTCGCGCTGCTTCGCGATTCGTATGTCGCATTGACTTGGGCGCAGGTCGAAACTCTGCTCGAATATTACCGAAAAATATCCGCCGCCTCAAAAGCTATGACCACCAGCGGGATCGACATTGAAAGCTACCCCATCATCGAAAGTTTTAACATGGTCACGCTGCAGCGCAAAATGAAGGACGCGGGGCGCTTCGTCTATATCGACAGAGTGAAAAAGAACCCCAACTTTCTGCAATACATTCCGACCACACTTGAATACTTGAAGCAGGCATTTTCTATTGCCGGAAAAACAGAGCCTGAAGTCGCCGAACTTTTCGAAATGCTAAAAAAATATGTGCCGGAGTTTTCTTCATGAAAATCGAACGGGCAATGATACTTGCGGCTGGGTTTGGCACTCGACTTAGGCCTTTGACAGACACAACCCCGAAGCCGCTCATTATGATTGGGAGCGAGCCCATCATCGTTCGAAATTTAAAACTTCTTAAAAACGCCGGTGTAAAAGAGGCTTGCATAAACATTCACCACCTCGGAGCAAAGATCAAAAAAGAACTCGGCGACGGAAAAAAATTCGGCATTAAAATAATTTACTCGAACGAAAAAAAGATTCTCGGCACCGGCGGCGGCATAAAAAGGGCCCAGCCTTTTTTGAAAAAGGGGCCCTTCTTTGTCGTTAACGCCGACGTGTTGATAGATATCGATCTTAAAAAAGTGGCGGCAAGACACGCGGCAAAAAAGACCTCCGCCACAATGGTTCTAAGAAAATTAAGAACGGGCGAAAAATATGCGGCAATAAGCGTTTCAAAGGATGGCTGCGTGACCTGCTTTGGAGAAGGAAAGTTCATGTTCACCGGCGTGCAAATTCTTGAGCCGGTCATCTTTGAATATCTCAAAAAACCGTCATGTCTTATCAAGGACGGCTACAAAAAAATGCTCTCCGACGGGCTTTGCGTCACGGCGTTCGTTCATAGCGGCTATTGGAACGACGTCGGTACTTTCGAACGGCTCGAAGCCGCACGGCGCGACATTAGAAAAATATCAAAATTAGAATAAGCGGTGCAATTTAGAACTTCTTTTGAACTTCGGCGATCACGGCCTTTAGCGGGATTTTTTTCGAACGGGCAATTTTTTTGCAATCTTCGTATTCCGGAGCGACGTTAAATATTTTTTCGCCCAGCATTCCGGTTTTAACCCTAACTTTACCGAACTTGGTCGCGACGGTTTCGATCTTTCGCGTCAGCATTTTTCTTTCTACCGGATAGTATCTGACGCCGAGAGTAGTAGTCTCTTCGATCATCACGCGGCAAATCTGTTCGAGTTCGCTTTCGTTGCAAAGAACGTGAAGCCGCTGCGCCGGCCTGCGTTTTTTCATCAACACGGGGGCCACCGTCACATCGATCGCGCCGCTTTCAAGAAGGCGTTCGATAAGATATTCGTATATCTGCGGATTCATGTCGTCGATATTTGCCTCGACGGCCAATAGTCGCTCTCCCTCACCTATCAACAGACGAAGAGAATTTGGCATCTCTTTGAAATTTCTGTCGCCGTGACCGAATCCGATCGACTCAACGACCCTTAGCGGGTTTTCACCGAAAAACTTCGCAACGGTTTTTAAAATTGCAGCTCCGGTCGGGGTGACAAGCTCCGCCTTAACCGGCGACTTCACTAGCGGAACGCCTTTTAATATCTCGAGAGCTGCCGGCGCCGGCAACGGAATGCGGCCGTGCTGACAATTTATCCAACCGCGAGCGACAGGTAGCGGCGAGGCATAAACGGCATCGAAATTAAAATAGTCAAAGCCGATGGCCGAGCCCACAATGTCAACGATCGAATCGATCGCTCCGACCTCGTGAAAATGCACATCTTCGAGCTTCGTTCTGTGAACGTGCGCCTCTGCGCGACCGAGTGTTTCGAATATTTCGATCGACATTTTTTTCACGCGCGGCGAAAGGCGTGAAGAGCTTATCATTTTTGTGATAACCGAAAGAGAGGCGTGGTGATGCCGATGCGAATGTTTGCGAGGCTCCTTCTCGTTAATCGCGACGGTTAAATTAACGCCGCCGAGCGCGCCGCGTCTTTCGATCTTGGTTGTAATTTTGTAGCCGTGAAGCGGAAGTTTTTTAAGCTCTCGTTTAAGATACGAAATGGGCATGCCGGCGTCTATCATTGAGCCGAGTATCATGTCTCCGGCCGCGCCTGAAAAGCAGTCAAAATAGGCTATCATTTTTTAGAACTCTCCTCTAAACGGTCCGCGCGCTTAACATCGACCTCAACAATTGCCCGATCGGTCACGCGTCGCACGGTGTAACTCCATTTCCCGCAAACGACCGATTCGCCGACAGAAGGTATCCGCCCGAATTTATGCAGCAAAAATCCCGCCAGAGTCTCCCAGTCGCCTTTCGGAATATCAAGAGACAGTCTCTCGTTGGCTTCCTCGATCTCGATCTGGGCAAAAATAATATAGCGATTCTTTCCGGCAATGTGCCAATGCTGCCGGCTGAACTCGTATTCATCTTTGATATCGCCGACAATCTCTTCGAGCACATCTTCGAGAGTGACCAGTCCGACCGCAGCGCCCCATTCGTCAACCACGATGACGATCTGCTCTTCACGTTCGCGCATCGCACGGTACAAATCGTGCAAACGCATATTTTTTGGAACATACATCACCGGACGATAAATATTTTCGATCGTCGGCTCCTTCGAAAAAAGCACGTCGAGACAATCGACAAGGCCTACTACATTGTAAGCACGGTGTTCGAACACGGGAAGTTTTGAAAAACCCTTGAGGTCGAAAACGTTCAGCGCGACGTCGCGGGTCGATGTGGAAGGAAGACTTTCGACATGCGCAAGAGGAACCATCACGTTCTCGGCGGTAAGATTGGCTAGCTCCAATATTTTTGAGACCATTTTCCGTTCGGTCGGTTTGACGTCGCTGGTATCGGTCGAGCGTATCATAAGCGCAAGTTCTTCACGTGTGATCCTCGGCTCGCCGCCAAGATGAGACTGAACGCCACCCAGCAAAATATGCGTCAATTTCGAAAGCAGCCAAACGGCCGGATACAACGAGTACATGCAGATAATCAGCGGCGGAGCGATTTTCTCGACCAGCCTGTTGGCGTTGTGTTGAAAAATACTCTTTGGCAGCACCTCTCCAAATATTAAGATGATCGGCGACAAAAGCATGGCCCAAACCTCGGCCTTTTCGCCATAATTTGAAATCAAATAGAACGTGGCAACGGTAGATGCGGCGATCACCGAAATATTCGTCCCTAAAATAACTGTCGCAAAAAAATGAGCGGGGTGTCTTACGAACCACATCGCGCTCATTGCGCCCCCTTTGGCTCCGTCGGCGCGCGCCTTAAGGCGCATCTTGTCCGACACGACAAGCGCAATTTCGCTGCCGCTGAAATAGATCTCAACGAGCAGGCAGAGAACGATCAAAAATATGCTGAGAAATAAGCCCATTTATGTTCCCTGAAAAATCGCCCCGAAAACATCTTCCATAGTAACAATTCCGACCGGAACTCGATTGACATCAACGACCACCGCGATGTGGACCTTTAGCCGCTGAAAATCTCTTAAAACCTCTTCGATGGTTGACGTGCTTTTAGCAAAATAGGCCGGCCTGATAATATTCTCAATGTCGCGCACCAGTTCGACATCGCGACGTCTCATCACGCTGAACAGATCGCGCGTGTGAAGAATTCCGACGACATCTTCGGGGTTTGCCTCGTAAACCGGAATGCGCGAGAACTGGTTTCTTCTGATCTGTCCCATCACGCTATCAACGTTATCGTCAAGCGCAACGCTGAAAACCCCCTCTTTCGGGGTCATGATATCCTCGACCTTCCTGTCGGCAAGATCAAGAATGTGGTGAATCAATTCGCTTTCGGCCTCCGCCAGCGCCCCTTCATCGGCCCCCATATCGACCATGCGCTTAAATTCCTCTTCCATGATCATCGACCTGACCGATTCGGGGTCTCCTCCAAACATTCTAATCGCCACGTCGGTAAGTTTCATCAAAACAAATTGAAACGGAGAGAGGACGGCGGCGAACACCCTTATTAATAGAGCGCTTACAGGTGCCAGCTGGCTTGAATAACGAATGCCGACATTTTTGGGAATAACCTCGCCAAAGACAACAAGCACGGGAGTCGCGACAGCGATCGAAAAAATAAGTTTTATCTGCCAAGCCATTCCAAACAGCAGTTCGTAAATCAATGACGCGACTAAGATCGCAATACCGACATTAATAACTTCGTTGCCAAGCATAATCGAGACAAGCAAACGCCTTGGGCTCGAAAGCGCCTCAATTACATGCTTGCTCATTCTGGTTTTGGAGGCCTTAAAACGGGCTACTTCGCTTCGCGAAAGAGAAAAAAGGGCGGTCTCGGAGCTCGAAAAGAGCGCCGAAATCGCCAACAGGAAAAAAATCGCTGAAATTTTCCAACCCATTTCAATGTGTCACTTAATGTTTTTATCCCTAAGTGTAAACTTAAAATTTGCCGCCGATGTAAAGCCTCTGCGCTTTTTCGGGGATCTTCAACCCGGCGCGCGAAGCGATTCTATTGAAAACGCTCCGGCCCTTTTTGCTGCCGTGGCAAATTAAGGAAATCTTTTCGGCCGCAAATAAACACCTTAGATATCGCGCCGAAATTTTTGCCGAAGAAGTTCTATAGGCGGCGACGTAGGTCGCGTGAAGCGACCTCTCCCCCTCCTCTGCGGAAACAACAAGCGCATTTTTTGGCCTAATGCCTAGCTTATCAAAGTGACGTTTTAGTCCGGCGGCAGAAAAATCGTCTTTAGGAAAAATCGATTCGCCTAAACCAAACGACTCAATCGCCTCCGCCGTGGACTTCCCCACCGTTGCTATTTGCGGCAACTTGCCGCCGTTTAACCCAAGCAAAAAACGTCTCAACGCGAATTTTTCAACCGCGTGACGGCCGGTGAAAATCAGCCAGTCGAAATTTTTCAGATTTTGCAACGCTCTATCGAGCGATCTAAACGAATCGCGCGGCGGATGCACTTCAAGTAGCGGCAGCCTTATTATTTTTGCGTACTTTTTCTTTATCTCTTTTACTGGCACTCGACTAAGTTCAGTATGCGTGGTCAACACCGCGGCGTCTTTTGCATCTTTAAGGCCGATAATTCTTCTTCCTCCTTGGGCGACAAACTTTGCGCCAAGCTCCCTTCCAGCCATGGCAGCATCTCTCCCGGATAATCTTCCAAAAAGAGCTTTGCGCCCGTCGCAGGAAAAAAGGGCCGCCGAAAGTTCGATCTTGCCACCGCGCAAAGTTGCGGTCGCCGCAATAGGCGTGTGGCAATCGCCGCCGATCTCCGCCAATAGATTTCTCTCTGCGATGGCGCAAACTTCGGAGCTGCGTAAATTAACGCTCGCTCTAACAATTTCCGTCGATTCGACGTCGCACTTTCGCGTTTCGCAGCAGATTATTCCCTGCCCAATCGCTGGCATCATCCATTTGAGACGTTCAAAATAAAAACCCGATCTTTTATCCAACAAGCCAAGTCTTTTTAAGCCGGCCTCGGCGAATACCGCCGCGTCAAACTCCTTGGCGGCAAGTTTTGCTAAACGCGTTTCAACGTTCCCCCTTATCGGCTTCACTTTCAGGTCGGGGCGAACACGCATGACCTGAGCGGCTCTTCGCGGCGAACTCGTACCGACCACCGAACCTTCGGGGAGCTGTGAAAATTTTTTCGCGCAAAAGGAAACGAAAAGGTCGAATGCGGGAGCGCGTTTTGTAAAAGCTGCGAGATGCAATCCGTGCATAAGCTCTGCCGGCACGTCTTTGAGACTGTGAACGGCGACGTCGATCCTGCCGTCGCAAAGAGCCTCTTCTATCTCTTTTACAAAAAGCCCCTTGCCGGCAAACTCGTGGTTCTCAACGCATACACGTTTTTGTTTGATATTTGAGAAAGCGTCGCCGCTCGTTTTAATAACGACGAGCTTTATTGAAACGGACGGAAATTTCTTTTTGATAAGGTCCGAAACAAGCCGAGCTTGAAACATGGCCAGCTTTGAACCGCGCGTTCCAAGCCTGATGATCTTTTTAGGACGGGACATTTCCGATTTTTTCAATGGCTCCGGCAATCATGTCAACCAGCCTCGGTTGAACCGATTCCATCACCTTAACAACGTCGGCATGACTTAAAGCCCCCACGCTTAGATCTGCCGCGTGATTTGAAATACACGAAAATCCGAGGACCTGCATTTTGTGGTAATTCGCGACGATAACCTCCGGCACGGTTGACATGCCGACCGCATCGGCGCCCCACTGACGGAACGCCCTTATCTCAGACTTGGTTTCGTAATTGGGGCCGGCAACCGCCATATAAACGCCCTGTTTCAAAGAGATCCCGTTTTGAGCGGCGACTTCAAGGGCCGCTTGCTGCAGATTTTTTGCGTAAGCGTTTGTCATGTCGGGAAACTGATTTTTTGCGTTCACCGGACCGATGCCGCGCAGAGGATTTGCCCCCATCATATTTATGTGATCGGTCATCATCATAATATCGCCCGGCGAGAAACTGGCGTTAATTCCGCCGGCGGCGTTTGTGACGATCAGAGTTTTGCAACCTAGGATGTGAAGAACGTGAACCGGAATCGCAACGTCGCGGATATCGAAACCTTCATAATAGTGCGCCCGCCCCCGCATAACGGCTATCGAAACGCCTTTCCACTTTCCGATAATAAGCCTGCCGGCGTGACCTTCAACTCCGGAGCATGGAAAATTCGGCACTTCGGCGTAGCTTAGATCGTGCTCAACTTCCATGCCGTGCAAAAACGCGGAGAGGCCGCTCCCTAAAATAACAAGAATTGACGGAGGCGACTTGAACTTCGGTTTTAAAAAATCGATAGCAGCTTTCAACTTGTCCTGAAAAGCACTCTCCATAAGCTCCTCCGGCGCGTTTTCAGCGCAAAAAGACGTTAAAAAAACCACTTAAATAGTGAGGGCCGATTAACAAAAACCGGCCAAAACGCAATAAAAAATTGTGTTTAAACGCATTTTTAGACCTGTTTTAAGCTGTTTTAAGTTTTTTTGAAAATTCGCGCCGTTAGAAGCAACTTTAGCAAGCGGCCGCGCCGATAATATTATTGGAGGCTCTGAATAGGAGCTGACCACAAACCCCCTTTTCGCGAGCCGGTGGCAATAGTGCTGCCGGCTTGCTGCGTTTTTGGGGGCTTTTTACAGAAGATATTTTGCAAGCGCCTGCGCGGCCTGATCAACTCTTCTAAAGCAAGGGATTCCCGACTCAATACATTTAGCCGCGAAATCGTCGTATCGCCAACCCGACTCCATCGACATGACAAAGGGCTTATCAAGCTCCTTCATAATTCTGACGATGCGCGAAAGCAGGCTGTTGGGGTCGTCGAGATCGTTTGGCCCGTTCTTCCCTAAATGATTCACCTTCAACACAAATGTCTCGGGGACGATGGAATAGAGTCCGACCGTCACGTTTGGATCGGCCAAAGTCGCTCTAATCATCGCTTCATAGCCGTCGTCGGGCATCATCGGAGTGAGGTCAAGAATATCGTGAATGTCCATAATGCCGCTGACGTTGAATTTAACGTAGGTCTCTTTTATCTTTTCGATCGTCTCTGGAGCGTAGTTTGCGAGCTTAAACCGGCCGGCGGCGTTCTTCATGAGATGGTCGGCGATGGCACATTTTTCATAGCCTGCGTTGGAGATGGCTGCGACCTGCTGTTCTTTAGAACGATCGACATGCTTCATTAAAGTCGTAAGCATTATCAAGTTTGAAAATTCCTGAAACGAATCGGCTATCAATGCGCCGCTTTGCGAAAGCAAAATTTCAAAAAGGCTGTAATCGCCGGCCATAGCCGCGGTGTGGCCTTTTGCGGCGTCGGCCCCCTCTTTGGTTCGGCCGGCCTTGTAAACGATCACCGATTTTCCGGCCTCTTTCGCTTTGCGGCAAAGCTCCATGAGCCTTAGCCCGTCCCCTTTGGCCAGTCCTTCGATATAAAGCCCGTAAGACTTGATGTCTTTATCGTTCAAAAGAAATTCAAGTCCGTCCACGACAGAAATATCCATCTGGTTTCCGACCGACATGCTGACCTTCGGATCGACAACGTCGGCAAGATTTGAAATTGCCGTTATCATGAAAGCGCCGCTCTGGCAGATAAGCGCCGCGCGTTTGTCGCCTTTACCGGTCCATGAATTCTTTACGGGCTGAGTAAAAAGAGTGCGATATTTTCCCGAAATATTCCCGAGCGTGTTGGGGCCGTTTACGACCGGACGTTTTTCGGGAGTTGCGTCGAGCTTTGACAAGTGAGCCTCAAGCTGCTTTTGCAGCTCCTTGCCGCTTTCGGTCTCGCCGAATCCGGCGCTGATGACCTGCATCGAATGAGCGGCGTAGATGTCCATAGCCTCGGTCATCAAGGCCGCCGCGGCTTTTGAAGGCACGCCGATAACCAGCAAATCGACGGGAGCTCCGCCGCGCTTTGCTATCATCGTCTTGAGGTCGGGTGCGCAACCGATGCCGTCGATCGACGTCTCTTTCGGATGGATAAGAGTAATCTCGTCGCGGCTTACTCCCGCCTCGAGAAGATTCTTTAAAATAATATTGGCCGGATTCATCGGATTTTTGCCGCTTGCCCCGACGATCGCCGCCGATTTCGGATTTAAAAGTTTCGAGATCTTTTCGAGCGGCTTTGCGGTCTTTGCGGCGCGAGGGGCGGCAAGCCTTACCACGCCGTCCAGAGCCAAAAGTTTGCCGTCAAAGCAGACGAGCGGATTAATCTCGGCCTCTTCGATCGATTGCCCGTTTGAATTCGACGAAATAAGTTTTTGGAACGCGCAGACGGCTTCGACAACCTGCGACATTTCAACAAGCTGTTGATAACCACGCACGCGCCCCGTCACCATTTTCACGACCGGCAGATCTTCCAAGATCGCCTCGACGGTCTTACGGTCGGCGCTCGCCGGAAAAGTGGCCTTCGACATGCCGGCTTTCATCACCGAGTTGAAAAATTCGGTTCCGGTGCCGCCGAATCCAATCGTCACAAGCGGCCCGAACGAATCGTCATGATGCGCCCCTAAAATTAGCTCGGCGCTTTTATTATAGGAGACCATTTCCACGAAGAGCACGCCACTGGCGTCGCTAAATTTTGAGAGCAGCTCCTCTTGCGCTTTTTTTGCCGTCTCGGCTGTCACGTTAAAGGCCAGCCCGCCGGCGTCACTTTTGTGCAAGCAGGTCGGCGAAACTATTTTTGCAACGAACTTTTTGTCTGAAGCAAGATTTGGCGTCTCCCCATTTTTAACGAACGTCCAAGGAGGGGTCGAAATGCCGAACGATTTGAAAAGTTCGTAGGTCTGATGCTCGAGTAGGTTCGTGGTCATGAAAGCTCCTTATAAAATAAAATCAGCGGCCGATTATGTAGCGCATCGGATCGACCTCTTCGCGCAGAATTCTAAGCATTTCCGGAGTCGGGGCCGGCGTCGTCGTAAGCTTTGGATGAACAAGCAGTTCAAAGCCCGTGTTCTCTTTCACCTGCTCGATCGTCACGTTGGGATGAACGCTAATGACTCTCATCCGCTTGCTGGTCTCTTCAAAATCCATCACGGCAAGGTTTGTAATAATTCGGTACGGACCGGTCCCTTCCGGCAGACCGGCTTCATATCGCGACTTGCCGCCTGTAAGATATCCGGGGGTCGTAATAAAATCGACCTTTTCAACAAAGCGTCTTTTTTCGTGCGGAGTGATAACGACAAAATTCCAGCAATTGGTCGCGAGATCGGCCGCACCGCCGCTGCCGGGGAGTCGAACCTTCGGCTTGCGATAGTCGGGACCGATCATCGTCGAATTCAAGTTCCCGTACATATCCAGCTGTGCTCCGCCTAGAAACGCAAAATCGATGAGGCCTCTGGCTGTCGTAGCCATCACTTCGCCCATACTGCCGGCCATCAGGCCTTTGTAGAACGTGCGCGAATCGCCGACCGAAACCGGCATTTGCGGCAAAATCGGCGCAACTCCACCGGCTTCGAACATCATCAAAATGTTAGGCGCCGAGGTCTTTTGAGCAAGCATCGCCGCGGCGCACGGTGCGCCGGTTCCTACAACCGCGCTTGCGCCGTCGGGTATCTCACGAGCGGCCGAACAGATCATAAGTTCCATTGAATTGTAGCTCATGCCGCACCTCCGATCATAAATTCTTTCTGCCGCAGCTCTTCCATTTTTTTAATTCCGCCACGCAAGCCGATATAATCTTCAAAATCTTTCACACCGTAAATATGCTTGTCTAGGAAGAGCTTGAATTCTTCCGGATTCTCTTCGACCTTTAGCCACTCGGAGATGTGCTCTTCGTCCGAAAAATATTCGTACGGCATGTTCCCCGGATAGCTGCCGAAAGGGACCTCGCAGACCGCATCGACGCAATAGTAGGGAATTGTCGATAGGTTAGGATTGTCGCGAAATTTATCGCTCGGCACGACGCGTTCGCAGGTGATGATAAGTTTTTTGGCCGCGCGCGCGATGTCTTCATCGGCGACCGAAATGCCGCGAATCCAGCAGTTGCCGAACTCGTCGGCTTCGTGAACATGAATAATGGCGACGTCGGGATAGAGAGCCGGAAAAGTTTCAAAAAGTTTTCCGGTGTAGGGGCATTTGACGACCTTGTTGGCACACCATTTAAGACCATCTGTGCCGAGCGCCTGACGCGCGACCATAAAAGGCATGCCCAAAGCCGCAGCCTTGAAGCGCCATGCAAGGCCGGCGTTCGTCCATTCGGTGCATTCGACGCGTCCGCTTTCTATGTAGCGACGGGCGCTGCGCGAAACGCCGCGAGCTTCAAGCCCAACAATGTAGGCTGCATCGCATCTGTCAAAAGCCTCGCCGGCCGACAATATCTGAAAATCGTGCGTCGCCGTATGACCTGCAAACCCCAGTTTATTAATTTTTTGCCGCAAGATCTCATGAAGCGCCGCAACCGGAACTCTCACGCCACCGAATCCACCGCTGGCAAGATAATCGCCGCTTTTGACATACTTTGCGACCGCCTCTTTAAGCGGCATTAATTTGCTTTTTAGTGCGCGCGACTTTTCTTTAAAAAAAGCGCGGGCTACGTCGGGGTCGGGATTTGAAAAAAGTCTTCCGCTCCCCTCAAACTCGACTTTCATAGTTGCTCCTTTGTTATTTGGAGGCGCGAATAAAACAAAATCGGCCCGACATCGCAAGGAGTATAATTTTATTTGAGCGTCAAATTTTCGTGTTTTTTGAACTTTTAAGCGTCAAATCTTTGTTAATTCGCATAATTTTACAGGTTTTAAACTCTGTAAATTCCATTTTTTATTGAAATTTACGCGCATTGCTCACGCCGCATAACATGGCACATTATTTGCTCTATAATTTAGTGAATCATGGAGACAAATATGAAGTGCCAACCGCAAATCATTGCCGGAAAAGAGCTTGCCGACTACCTAAGGCGCAGGATCATTGTAGCCGTAACCGACGTTGGCGTGGAAGTGTCCGAAACTACTGAGTTTTATTTAGTCAATCTTCTTACTGAATTTAACAGAACCGAATCTCTTTACAAGCTCGAAGAGAGCCGCCTTGAAGAGGAGCCGCTCGCAATTAAACTTGCCAACGCTATTTGCGGGGATACCGCTACCCAGATACGGGAACTCAAAGCGCTTGGCGACAGGGCGCTTTACGTAGCCGGCATATTCCCCGAAAATCTTGAAAAGCGGGCGATCGGGTTAAAATATTATGTTGAGATGGGGAGCTCGGCCTATGGGCTACTTTCTGATATTTTTATAGACGATTCGACCTTTTCACCGCTTTATTTAGAGCTAGCCGAAAATTTCCACGACCTTGCGATGGTCATCGGGCTCGCCAGTTCGGCAGACGAAATATTCAATAATACCGATATATTACGAATTTATGAACGTTATCTGAGAACTCACGACCCTCACCTTAAGGAGACGCTCGAGCAAGAGGGCATTATTGTCACCGAGTGCCCAAAAGCCGCCTAAAACCCCCTGCATTTTCATAGCAAAATCCTAGAATTAGACGACTCTGCACAATTGACAAGCGCGCATAATTTCAGTAGCACCTGCGCAAGTTAAGCCGCTTGCAAAAAATTCAACCCGACATAATCGGAAGGACAGTAAATGACAATTTCAACTGACAGTTTAACGCGCCTCGATAAAATTTTTTCCGTCCCCGAATCAGATTGTGACAATGAATCTCAATCTTGCCCGACCACCAGTGACAATGCAGATGACTATGCCGAAGCGGGCCAAAATAACACGTTCACAACTTTATTTGCAGTCGCATCGGCCGCAGCGGCGACCTTATTTACCTCCAGCGCTTTTGCAAAGTCGGGGAGTTCAAGCGACGGCAAAAGGATAAGGGTTCTATTAAAAATGGCAGGTGAGCAGACTCAACTTGCTGTCAAGTTGCTGGAGCTGGGACAGTCTCCGGATGCAAATGAGAGAAAACAAGCAGCGGAACATTTTAAATTTGCGGGTGATGCGCTTCTGGAAGCTGCAAATATCATCGCCGCACGTCCGAAAAAAAATTCCAAGCACATGTTTGAAGCCGCCGAAACTATTGCGCTCGCCGCAAAACGCTTCGGACAAGCTGCGGAAGCAACAGGCGGATATTCTCTCGAAGGCGCCGCCGCCTTGTTTCAACTTGCCGCAAATACCGCGACAAAAGCCGCCGACATTTTTACTAACGGTCCCATCATAGGTTCCTATGCACCCATTGGGCTAGCCAGCCTCGCAGATGCAGCGTTTTTTAAGCGCAGAGCTTATGATCTTGCGGCGGAGATTATCATAAAATCATCTTCGATATTCGGCCCGCTGCTTGCAGAAGCCGGCGAAAAGACGGCTCTCGACATTCTTGAGCGCGCGACGTTCGACTACATCGATAAAATTGATTGGGCGATTAGAGAGACCGCCGAAGTTCACACCTTGCTTGAACCGGTGAGAGAAAGCGTTCGCTCTCTCGAGTTTTTGGTCACGGCCTCAGAAATCTTTAGAGAACTGGGGATGACCGAAACGGCTGAAACGATAAAAATGCTGGCTGCCGACGCCTTTGAATTTTTGAAACCCAGAGTTGACGAGCTTTGTAAAAGAAATCTCCTGTACAATGACTCCATATTTTTTTCGGTCGAATCGAGGCAGGTTTCTCAGCTGGCCGAAACAATGGCACGCATAGAGATGAAAATTTTTATTTCCCCCGACAGAGCCTCGGAACAGACTTCGTTGACAAAAGCTGTTGAAACAGCAAAGGCTGTAAGTCTGATCGAATATGCGGAAACAATATTTTTGCCTCTCGAAAATTCAGAGTCCCAGCCGTCAATTCTAGCCGGAGCAATTGAGACAAAAATAAGAGCCCTTAAGGAAGCATGCTTGATATTTGAAAAGCATGGCGAATCGACCAAAGCCGCTTGGATATATAATAGGATCGCCAAGATCTACATAGAACTATCAAATTCCAATAGAAACACGACACAGTTTGGCGATTACGAAGCGCTTGCCAAATATTATCTAGGACAGGCAGCGTGCCGGTTTTCATCGGATGGCAACAATACTATGACAAGGCTTATGCTAGAGTCGTCAAATCATCTTCAAGCTTTTGCACGAGACGGGCTTATCCCCACGATCCCGTCAATAATCATCGGGCCGCGCGAACTGGAGGCGTTGAGAAGCGCGGGGAACAAAAATCCCGCTGCACCGGCTTCGCTTAGTGAAGAGATGAAGAGAGCGTCCACAACAGCCGAACGCATCAATCGCGAACTCAAAAGAGCCGAAAACGCTCTGGACAGAGCAAAGGCTGTTAAAAGATAGCCGCGGCTGCCGAAGAAATTATTTGATAAACGCTTTGCGCAAACCGTCGATCGCCCCTTCGATCACACGATCGCTCACGCAATATGACAGGCGCATATGACCGGCGGAACCAAACCCCGAACCGGGAACCGCAAGAACTCGCCATTCCAGAAGTTTCTGCACAAATTCAACATCGTCTTTTAGCGGAGTTTTCGGAAAGAAATAAAACGCCCCTTCCGGCTTAACAACGTCGTAGCCTATCTTCACAAGATTTTCGTAAAGATAATCGCGTTTCTTTTTATAAACTCCGACGTCCACCAAGCTGTCGGCGGCGACACTTATCACGTTCTGCATGATAGCAGGCGCGTTCACAAAACCGAGAGTTCTGTTGCAAAATGCCAAGGCCGACATGGCGTCGTCGTGGTCACTGCATTTCGGACTGACCGCAATGTAACCGATGCGCTCTCCGGGAACCGACAAAGTTTTCGAAAAAGATGCGACGATAACGCTTTCGTCATAATGATCGAAGATCGACGGAGTTTTTGCGCCGTCATAGCAGAGCTTGCCGTAGGCGTCGTCCAAAATGAGCAGTACTTTTCTGCCGAGCTTCTTTTCCTTCTCGCGCAAAAGTTCGGCCATAGCCTTGATGGTCTGCTCCTTGTAAACCACTCCTGTCGGATTGTTGGGCGAATTGATTATTATCGCCGCGGTGTGGCGGTTGATCTTTTCGTCAAGGCTCTTTATGTCGGGGAGAAAATTTTCGTCGGTATCGGCGATCACGCATTTCAACCCGTGATTTTCTGCGTAATAAGTGTACTCGACAAAGTACGGGGCAAGCAAAACAACCTCGTCGCCGGCGTTAAGCAGCGCTTTGAGAGCGACGTTCAACCCGCCGGCTGCGCCACACGTCATAACAACGTCTGTCGCCGACACAGGCGTGCTGCCGCCTGAACTCAACATTTTTGCGATGGCGGCCCTAGTTTCGGGATAGCCGACGTTAGGCATGTAGCGATGCCGTCCGGCGATATCAGAATTCACAAAATTCCTTAGAGCCGAAACAAAAGCCTCAGGCGGCTCAAGGTCGGGGTTGCCAAGCGACATGTCGAAAACATTGTCGGGGCCAAACTCCTTTTTAAGCCGCAGCCCCTCTTCGAACATTTTGCGGATCCAAGAACCGCGTTTTACGTCTTCAATTATTTTTTTCGATACCGGCATAAGACCTCACAAATAGCGGAAAGTTGAAGTAAAGTGGCGTATCCCTTTTGTTTCGACGTCGAACGCCATCCCTTTTGTCACATCGCGCTTCTCGCGCCAGACCGTTTCGACCACGTCTGCGACATAATCGAAATGCTCCTGCGTATAAACCCGACGCGGGACACAAAGCCTGCACAGGTCGAGCGACGGCCTTACGTTTTGCCCCGTGCGTGGATCGCGGCCGGCAAGATTCGAACCGACCTCGACCGTGCGAACGCCCCCCTCTTTGTAAAGTTCGGCGACGAGCATTTGTGACGGGAACTGTTCTTCGGGAACTTTGGGAAAGAATTTGCGCCCGTCGATGAAAACGGCGTGGCCCCCGACAGGATGGACGATCGGAATTCCGGCCTTTGCAAGAAGACCGCCGAGATAGTTTGTCTGATCGATCCGATGTGCAAGGTAGGATTCTTCGACGACCTCTTTAAGCCCCTGCGCCATGACCTCCATGTCGAGGCCCGACATCCCGCCGTAAGTATAAAAGCCCTCAAACAGTATCACAAACGGCTTAAGCTCTTCGTAGAGTTTTTCGTCGCGCAGCGCGATAAACCCGCCGATCGGAACAAGCCCGTCCTTTTTAGCGCTCATAGTACAGCCTTCGCCGTGTTCAAACATCTCGCGCGAAATTTCTTTTACGGTCTTGTCGTGGCAGCCCTTCTCGCGCATTTTTATGAAATATGCGTTCTCGGCAAAACGCGCGGCGTCGAAAAAGAGCCTGACTCCGTGTTTTTTGCACCAGTGCGAGACCTCTTTGATATTTGCGAGCGAAACCGGCTGACCTCCGCCGGAATTACACGTGATCGTGATCAGGCAGTAGGCGATCTGCTCTTTGCCGTATTTTGCAAACGCCGAGTCGAGCTTTGCCACGTCGAGGTTCCCTTTAAAAGGGTGTTCGACCTCGGAAGAACGCCCTTCGTCGATCGTGCAATCGACGGCGCATGCTCCGCGATATTCAATGTGCGCTTTTGTGGTGTCGAAATGCGTGTTGCCTAAAACCACCTGCCCCGACTTAATCAGCACATGATCCAGAATATGTTCGGCGGCTCGGCCTTGATGGGTCGGGATCAGAAAAGGGAGCCCCATGATATCGCCGACCGTTCTTTGAAGCTCAAAGAACGAAAGAGAGCCTGCGTAGGATTCGTCGCCGAGCATCGAGCGCGACATTTGGCGGGTACTGACCGCCCCCGTCCCCGAATCGGTCAAAAGATCGATGTAAACGTCGTCACTTCTCAGGTTAAAGACGTTGTAACCGGCCTCTTTCAGCTTTTTTTCACGACTATTTTTGTCCAGAAGCCGGATAGGTTCAACCACTTTGATCTTGTACGGGACCACTCGTCTGCTCATAGGCCGCTCCTGTAAGTTCTAGTTTTATCAATGATTTGCGGACGCAACGCTTTTCCACATAGCGATTTTTGTCAAGCCCAATTTAATTTCGCCGCCTCTCTCGAAAACTTGACACAGCCGAGTAAAATCGCGTAATTTGCCGGCATGGCTAAAGAACAAGAGCTTCAATTTCCGATCAACACATCGCTTCTAACCGAAGCGCAAAAAATTAAACAGGAGCGCTCCCTCGTTCGCGAACGGCTCGAAAAGATCGAAGCAAAACGCGACGAAGTCAGCTCCGGCGTCTATCAAAAAGTGAAGCAGGACTACACGGCGAAGCTATCAGAAGTTTCCAACGCCCTGCTTGAAAAAAAGACCGACATCGACCGCGAGCTTTCGTCGCTCTACGAAACACGCTCTAAGGTCGGCGAAAACCTTCAGCAGAACAAAGAGGTTCTTGAAGAGCTCAAGTTCAGACACGACCTCAACGAGTTCGACGAGAAGGAGTTTGCAACGCGCTCGGCCGAAATCTCCGACAAGATCGGCAAGTTTGAAAAGGTCCTCTCGGCCATCAATTCCAACATCGAAAGATACGAAGCGATATTTGCCGACGAAGAAGGAATCGCCGACATGACAGAGCCTTCGGTAAAACAAAAACCGGACATGTCTGTCGAAGCGCCGCCGTCGGCGCTGCTGGACGATTCCGAATACCACGTTGAAGACGACGCAGTTGAAAAAGACTACTTTGCCCCCGAAGGAGCGACTGAAAAGTCGATCGACGTAACCAAAAAGACCGCCGCACCGGCGACGGGAGTAGCAAAGGCGATAGTCATTGAAGGAGAATTTGCGGGACAGGAATACATCCTTAAAAAAGAAAATCCGATCGGCCGCGCCAACTCGAACACAATCATCTTAAAGGACGCAAAGGTCAGCCGTCAGCACGCCGTCATAAGACAGACCGGCAACGAGTTCAGCATAATCGACCTCAACAGTTCAAACGGAATAACCGTGAATCACGAAAGGGTCAAAGAACACGTCCTTTCCGACGGAGACCAGTTTCAGGTCGGCGACCACGTATTTCAATTCAAAATATTCCCCTAAGGTTCGGCAAACTGGTCCGCGTCAGCACTCGGCCCAGTTATTTCCAACAGCGCAATCGACCTCGAGCGGCACCCTAAGCTTTGCGGCGTTCGACATTTTTTCGACTATGAACTCCTGCACCTTTTTCACATCTTCGCTCGGCACTTCAAGAACCAGTTCGTCATGCACCTGAAGCAGCAGCCGCGCACGCGGAGAAATTTTTTCGAGCTGAGAGTCAACGTCGATCATCGCCCGCTTGATGATATCGGCGGCGGTCCCCTGAAAAATAGTGTTGAATGCCATGCGTTCGGCGAACTGCCTGATCGCTCCGTTTTTACTGTTTATCTCCGGCACATATCTTCTGCGCCCGAACAGAGTTTCGACAAATCCGTTCTCACGGGCCGCATCTAAAGCTTTTTCGCGGTATCTCTGAACTTCGGGATACTTGGCAAAATAATTTTCGATGTATTCTTTGGCGGTCGCCGGATCGATGCCGAGCTGCTTGGACAAACCAAAAGCCGACTGCCCGTATATCGTCGCGAAGTTCACGGTCTTACCGACGGCGCGCTCTTCTTTTCCGACTTGGTCGGGCGAAATCCCAAAAATACCCGCGGCGGTCACCGCATGAACATCAACGCCTTTATTGAACGCGTCGATTAGCACCTGCTCACCGGCGATGTGCGCCAGAATTCGCAGCTCGATCTGCGAATAATCGGCCGAAAGAAGCACAAATCCATCCTCGGCGATAAACGCCTCGCGTATCTTTTTCCCAAGAGGGCTTCTTATCGGAATGTTCTGAAGATTCGGCTCGCTCGACGACAAACGCCCCGTCTCGGCGACCGTCTGGTTAAAGCTCGTATGAACGCGGCCGGTCTCTTTTTTCACAAGTAGCGGCAGCGCGTCGATGTAGGTCCCTTTGAGCTTCGATATCGACCTGTATTCCAAAATGAGCTTCGCAATTTCGTGTTTTGCAGCCAGCGAATTCAAAACATCGACGTCGGTCGAATATCCGGTCTTTGTCTTTTTCCCGCCGGAGATGCCCATCTTTTCAAAAAGAATCAGCCCGAGCTGCTTTGGCGAATTGATATTGAATTGTTCGCCGGCCGCGGCAAATATCCGCTCTTCGAGCTTTTTAAGTTCCGTCTCGAACTCGCCAGACATTTTGCCGAGCTTTTCGCAATCGATCTTAACTCCGGCAAGTTCCATTTTCAAAAGAACGTGCATGAGCGGCATTTCCATTTCGAAGAAAAGTTTTTCAAGCCCCTGCTCTTGAAGCTTCGGCATCAGCTTTTCATACAGCCTGAACGTAACGTCGGCGTCTTCGGCGGAATATTCGCACGCCTTAAGAATTTCGACCTCCGAGAAGTTGATCTGTTTTTTCCCCTTACCGGTCACGTCCTCATATTTGATCGTCGTGTGCCCTAAGAATTGCTCGGCCATGTCGTCCATACCGTGAGGAGCGGCGGGGTTTATGACATAGGAGGCTATCATCGTGTCGCACTCGACCGGCGACACATCGACCTTGTATTTATCAAGGACGGCGAGATCGTATTTAAGATTCTGCCCGACCTTTTTTATGTTCGGATCATTCAAGACGGGGGCCAGCAGGCCGATAACCTGCGAAAGCTCCGGTTGATTTGCAGCGTCAAGGCCGGTGTGACCGACCGGAATGTAAGCGGCATGCCCTCTCTTCCACGAAAACGAAAGCCCTACGAGCTTCGCGTCGATCGCGTCGAGAGAAGTCGTCTCGGTGTCAAACGCAATCACGTTTGCAGCGGAAAGTTTTTTAACTAGCGACACAAGCTGGGGTTCTGTCATGACAAGCTCGTACTTGTCGCGCGAAAGAACCGACGACGGCGTCATTTCCGCAAGCAATTGCGAGAACTCGAACTCACGGAAAATATCTCTCAGCTTCGCCTCGTCGTACGGCTTTAGGCTAAGATCATCGTAGTCGGCCGCGATCTTCACATCGGTGTGGATTGTAGCCAGCCTTTTTGACAAAATTGCGTTGTGAGATTCGCTCTTTATCTTGTCTTTCAGGCCTCCTTCGAGTTTGTCGGCGTCTTTAATTAGTGCCTCAATCGAACCGAACTCATTTATAAGCTTGGTAGCCGTCTTCGGCCCGACGCCATGAATTCCGGGGATGTTGTCGGAAGCGTCTCCGCACAGGCCAAGAACATCTGTAACCTTTTCGGGTGGAACGCCGAACTTTTCCACAACATCAGCCGTCTTAATTAGTTTGCCCTTCATCGTGTCGAGCAGAGAAACGTGTTCGCCGACTAGCTGCATGAAATCTTTGTCTCCCGTCACAATCACCGCGTCGTGGCCGTTCTTTACCGCGCGCATCGCAAGCGTGCCTATCACATCGTCGGCCTCAACCCCTTCGATCGACAACACGGGGATATTCATCGCCTCAACCACACGGGGGATCTCGGGAAACTGCCTGATGAGGTCGTCGGGAGGAGACGGACGGTGAGCTTTGTATTCGGGATAGATATCTTCGCGAAACGACGGCTTGCCGGAATCAAATACGACGGCAAGATGCGTTGGTTTCTCGTCGCGTATCAAACGCAGCAGCATGTTGGTGAAACCGTAAATTGCATTCGTGGGAAATCCGGCCGAGGTCGAAAGATTTCGGATGGCGTAGTAAGCCCTGAAAATATGGTTCGTTCCGTCTATCAAATAGATTTTATCGCTCATTTTAATTTATTCTCCGCCATACCCTCTTTAATTTCTCCGATCATGTAAAGCGAACCGGCAACAACGATTTGCGCATCGGGCTCTTCGGCAACAATCTTTTTAAGCGCGCTGAAAACATCTTCGTCGCTTGCCTCGAACTCACTTTTCTTTTCGGGAAAGAGCTCGGCCCCGCGCTGCAACAACCGAGCAGGAGCGGCAGAACGCTCCCCATTCGGCGCCGCAAAAACGCATCTGTCGGCCAGCGGCAAAAGCTTGAGTAAAATTCCGTCAATGTCCTTGTCGGCCATAATTCCCAGCAAAAAAATCCGCCGTTTGGCGCTTTTGTCGTCCTGCAAAGTGCGCGCAAGTGAAAGCGCGCCGTTCGAATTATGTGCGCCGTCTAAAATGACCTGCGGCTTATCTAAAACGGTTTCGAGGCGGCCGCTCCAACTCGCACTTGCAAACGATATTTTTAGAACCTCTTCGGTCAGTTCTTTGAAAACATGCTGTTCGGCTACGATTCGAGCGGCGGCAAGTGCGCACGCCGCATTTTCCCGCTGGTGCCTTCCGGAAAGTGATAGCGGCCACATGACTTCGATCGGGTTGGCCACATGCAACATGGAATCTTTTTGAGCGCACACGTCACGAATAACCTGCATAACTTCTTTGGACTGATCGATCGTCACGACCGGCGTAGCGGCTTTGATGATCCCGGCTTTTTCAAACGCGATCTTTTCGATCGTGTCGCCGAGATAACTCTGATGGTCCATGGCAACGCGGGTAATGACCGAAACAAGCGGCATTAGAACGTTTGTCGAATCGAATCTGCCGCCCAAGCCGACTTCCACGACGGCCAAATCGACATTTTCTTCGGCGAACCATAGAAACGCCACCGCGGTGAGAAATTCAAAGTAGGTCAGATGCACCTTACCATCTGTCGCATCTCTCACTTTAGAAATATATTTTGCGAATTTATCTTCGCCGATCAGCTCGCGGTTGATTTGCATGCGTTCGCGAACGTCAACAAGGTGAGGAGAGGTGAACAGGGCCGTTTTTTTCAACCCCAGCCCGTTCCTGAAAATTGACTCCAAAAATGCGCAGGTCGAGCCCTTGCCGTTAGTGCCGGCGACATGAACCGATCTGAACCCTCTCTCCGGTGATCCAAGCAGCTCCATTGCGGTTCGAACTCTGTCCAGCCCTAGCTCGATCTTTGTCGCCTGAAGGCCGTCGAGATATTTTTTGGCTTCTGATAGCGTCATTTATTTAACGACCTTGAGAATCACAACCGTCACGTCGTCCACGAGATCAGCCTTGCCGGTGAAGCTCCTTACCTCGCCGCAAAGGATTTCAACCATCTCTTCGGCCGGGAAATTGCGGTTATTCTTTACGATATTTTTCAATCTGGAAATTCCGAAGGTATCCCCTTTTTTATTTCTTGCCTCGACAAGTCCGTCGGTAAAGAAAACGACAACGTCTTTTTCTTTCAGCTCGACTTTGCGCTCATGAAAAACAGCTTTTTTATCTATCCCAAGTAAAGGGTCGTTGCTCGCTTCGCCGAAAAACTCACCTTTGCTCAACACAAGAGGGGCATAATGCCCCGCTGTGGTATATTTAAGCGAACAACCTTTCGCCACCGACCTTACAAGTTGCGCATAACAAAGCGATACGAAACGTTCTGCACCGGCAAGATCGTCAAAAAGAATTCTATTCAACCTTTCGGTCGCAATAGCCGGTGAAAAGATACATGACGCGCCACCGGCATGAACCGCGCTTCTTAAAGCCGCCATCATCATTGCGGCGGAGACGCTGTGTCCGGCGACATCTGCCACAACGATAGAAAGCGGGCGAACGCCTCCCGATATAACGTCAAAATAATCGCCGCCGACCCGTTCGGCGGTTATACATTTGCCGGCGATATCAAGTCCTTCGACATGTACCTGTTTTCTCGGAAGTAAGCGTTGCTGAATGTTCCTTGCAAGCTCAAGTTCGTTGCGAAGTTTTTCCGCGCGCGCGGCCATTTCGCCGAGATCGCACAAATGAATGAAAGCGGCGGTTTGATTGGCGATCGTCGTAAGCAATTTTAAATCGGCTGGGGTGAACGCTTTGGAGCTTTTGCGGTCTGTGACATTTATAACTCCGACGGGGCGACCGCCGACGCTCATGGCAAAACATCTAACCGGCGCGGACATCAATGAATTGCTTTTGTAGCGTTTTTTAGACTCGAATCTGCTGGCCTTGATGTTCTTAATGAGAACCGGCTTATTTGATTTGAATACCGAGCCTGATATTCCTTCTCCGATTTTTACGCGCGCACTTGCCGCCACAGCTGCAGGTAGCCCGACAGAAGCCACGATCTTAAGTTCTCTATCCTCGGGATCGAGCTTCATTATCGAGGCTTTTGCGACGCCAAAAACATCGGCAACTATTTTAAGTATTCTTTGATAAACGTCTTCCGGCCTGTTTACGCTGATAACCGCCTTACTGAGTTCGTGAAGCACCGACAGTTCATTTGTTATCTTCATTTTTTACCCTGTAACTTATGACAAGCGTGTTATTTTTATAAACGACCTTCTCGGCCAAACTCCTTATGATCATAATTCCACGCCCATGAATCGCATCAAGAGCAGGCTCTTTTATCCGCGAGATATCGAAACCGTCGCCGCGATCTTTAATTTTAAGTTTTACTAAATCACCTTCTGTCGAAATTGAGACGGCGACAGGCAGAGCTGCGCATCTTTTATGCGCATGGATAATTGCGTTGGTCACCGCCTCGTTTAAAATCAGCACAACGTCCCGAACGGTTTCACGATGCAGACCGGCGCCGTCGGGAGCCGCGCAGCACAGAACGTCCGCGAAAGTTTTTCTTAGATGCGGCAGCAACGACACTCGGCTCGGAATTTCGAACGAAACGTTCATCAGGAAAATTTTCTGCAGGCATTATCAACGTCCTTGCAGACGTCGAAAAGTTTATTAAGCCGCGTGATCTCAAATATCTGTTTAATATCGTTTGTAAGACCGCAGACCTTCAAGTCTCCTTTTTTTTCATGCACCCTGCGCAAAAGCGAAATCATCGCGCCGAGGCCCATACTGTCGATGAACGAAAGAGCCGACACGTCCATAACAAAACGCGACATGTTCTTTTCGAAGAGCTCTCCGGTGCGTCGCCTGAAAACCGACACAGTCTCGGCGTCCAAGCTCCCCGCGCAGCGAATAATCGCGACATCACCCTTCATTTCGATCTTAATGTCCATATTTTCCCCGTTTCAAATCTCAGGCCTTAAGGCCGTATTGTTTAATTTTTCTGTAAAGCGTCGCCTGCCCTATCTTTAACTGCCTTGCGGTTTCAGGCACGTTGCCTACGCACTTTGCGAGGGCCGCTTCAATGGCGTATTTCTCGACCATCTCAAGCGGAATAATTTTGGAGCCGTCCGATATTTGAGGCGGCGCACTTCTTGCCATACGCGACTGGCCCGACAGCTTTTGGATGTGAGGCGGCAGATGTTTAACTTTCACGCGGCTGTCGTTATTGAGCACGACGACCCTTTCGATAACGTTCTCGAGCTCGCGCACGTTCCCCGGCCAGCTGTAGGTCATCATACATTCGATAGAATCGGCGTCAAAATCGACGAATATCTTTTCGTTCTTCGAAGAATATTTTTCCAAAAAGCTCTTCGCAAGAAGAGGAACGTCCTCAATTCTCTCTCTCAGCGGGGGCATAACGATTGGAACGACGTTAAGACGATAATAAAGATCTTCTCTGAAATTTCCCTTGCCGACCTCTTCCAGAATATTTCTGTTCGTAGCGGCCACAAATCTTATGTCAGATTTAATAAGCTCGTTTCCCCCGACGCGGGTAAAGCTCCTCTCCTGCAAAAGGCGCAGGATTTTGACCTGAAGTGAGGGATCCATTTCGCAGATCTCGTCGAGAAAAAGAGTCCCCTTATGGGCCCGCTCGCAACAGCCGATATAGCGCCGGTCTGCGCCGGTATAAGCCCCGCGTTCATGCCCGAAAAGTTCGTTCTCGAGCAACTCGCGAGGTATCGCGCCGCAGTTAATATCGACGAACGGATAGGCGGCACGCGGCGAATGTTTGTGAATTGCCTTCGCGACAAGCTCTTTTCCGGTTCCGCTCTCGCCGAGAATTAGAACCGTGGCGTTGCTCTTTGCGACGGTTGAGATCAGCTGGAAGATCTCCTGCATGCGCGGACAATGCCCTACGATATTGTCGAATTGAGACCTAAACCCCATCTGGTTCTCAAGTAGATAAACACGTTTGGTAAGATTGTACTGCCCTATCGCGTTCTTCGCCGAAAGTCTAAGCCGGTCAACATTGAGCGGAAAGCGAAGGCAGTCGATCGCGCCGCACTTCATCATTTCGACGGCGTCTTCAAGACTGGCAACTCCCACCACAATCACCGGCAGAGAATCTTCAAAGCTCTTTACTCCGCGAATTACCGCCTCGGCCTCGTTCGCGTTGTGCTCCATGCAAAGGACGACGCAGTCGGCCCCTTCCATTCCGAGCGCGCCCAGATAGTGCTCGTAGCTTGCCTCGACTAGGCGCACGTCATCGGCCGCAAGCGCTTTGCGGATCTCGGCGTTTCCTTCTTTGCTGATAATAAAAATCTTTGGCATCTGTCGGCCCCCGCCTCAAAAATGAGGCATCATCTGTTTTTTTTAAATTCCTCAAGATTGATATTGGTCTTCTTGAGAATCTTTTTAAAATTGCTCCGATCCATCCCCGCTTTGGCCGCCGCGTATGAAACGTTTCCCTTTGACTGACGCAGCAATCCGGTCAGGTAGGCCTTATTGAAGGCCATAAAGGCGCGTTCTTTCGCATCTTGATAACTAAATTGCCACAGGTCGGCCGGAATATCCTCCTGCGTAAGATAAAAAGAATCTCCCAACACGCGTGGAGGTAGATCTCTTGCGTTTATAACGCCGGTGGAGGTCAGAACGGAGGCCCGCTCAACGATGTTTTCAAGTTCGCGCACATTTCCGACCCATTTATAGCGCTGCATTGCGGTCATTGCATCGACCGAAAAGCCGGTCAGCTCCTTGCCGGCCTTCTTCGAATATTTCTGTAGAAAATGGTAAGCCAGCGGAGGGACATCCTCCATGCGTTCTCTAAGCGGCGGCAGGTCGATAGTTATAACGTTCAGCCGATAGAAAAGATCCTCGCGGAATTTTCCTTCGGCGACCATCTCCGACAAATTGCGGTTAGTGGCGGCGACAATTCTGACATCGACGCGCCGGCTTTCATTCTCGCCGACCGAACGAATTTCGCCCTCTTGCAAAACTCGCAAAAGCTTAACCTGTATCGCCGGCGGAATATCGCCGACTTCGTCGAGAAATATCGTCCCTCCGTCGGCCTCTTCGAAAAGTCCTTTTTTATCGGCGATCGCTCCGGTGAACGAACCCTTTCGGTGCCCGAACAGTTCGCTTTCAAGCAGACCTTCCGGAACCGCCGAACAATTGATGACCACAAACGGCCTGTCACTGCGGCGGCTTCTATTATGAAGCGCCTGAGCAACCAGCTCTTTGCCGGTTCCGCTCTCGCCGAGAATCAACACCGTAGAGTTTGTCGTGGCCACGTTGTCGATGAGGTCGAAAACCTCGATCATCTTGCGCGACTTGCCGATCATCCCCTCGAAGGGCTCGCCTTCTGACGACGAGCGCTCCATGTGATGCAATTTCTGCAAAAGCCTGCGATGCTCCATTGCCATCTTAATTGCGTGAGTGATCTTATTGATGTCCGAAAAGGGCTTGGTGAAGTAATCGAACGCCCCCATTTTTATGGCTTGCACGGCCATTTCGACGGAACCGACTCCGGTCATTATTAAAACTTCGGTCTGAATTTTATTTTGCGTGATGTATTCGAGTATCTGCATGCCGTTGTATCCCGGCAGAGCAATATCGACCATCGCGACCTCGACCGACTCTTTATTTAAATGTTCGATAGCGTCATTGCCGTTGTGGGCGGTGACGTAGCTCCAGCCCTCTTCACGCGCGATCTTCTCAAAGACCTTGGCCATCGCCGGATCGTCGTCAACGATCAAAATATTAATCGGTTTGAACATTTTTAATTAGCCCCTGAAATCTGTTTGCGTTTAATCTTTTCGACAAGAGTTGTGCGATTAAGTCCTAAAAGCTCGGCGGCCTTGTTCTTGTTCCAGTTGGTGGCCTCCAGAGCCTTAACGATAAGCCTTGTTTCAAAATCTTCGATAGCCTGTTTGAACGACACGCCGTCCGAAAACTGTTCGGCCTGAATATTTTCGACAGACGACCCGTGCGATCGGCCCGCGCCGATGTGAGGGGGAAGTTCATTCTCTTCAACAAGTCCGTTCGACTTTAAAATGACCGACCGCTCTACAAAATTTTCGAGTTCGCGCACGTTTCCGGGCCAAGAATAACCTTGCAATACCGCCATCGCCCCTTTGCTGAACCCTTCTACGCCTTTACCGTTTTCGCGATTAAAGTTCTGCACAAAGAACTGCACCAGCAGCGGAATATCGCTTTTTCGCTCACGAAGCGGCGGAATGCAAATAGGAATAACGTTCAACCGATAGTAAAGATCCTCGCGAAAGCGTCTTTCGGCGACAGCCTTTTCGAGATCCTGATTCGTCGCCGCGATGATTCGCACATCGACCTCGTGCGTTTTATTGGAACCGACCGGCTCGAAACGACGTTCCTGAAGCACGCGCAGAATTTTCACCTGCAGCTTCAGGGTCATATCGCCGATTTCATCCAGAAAGATCGTGCCGCCGTTGGCCGCATCGAACCTGCCGAGCTTGGTAGCGTTCGCTCCGGTAAAAGAACCTTTGATGTGTCCGAACAGTTCGGTCTCAAGAAGCTCTTCCGGAATAGCCGCGCAATTCACGGTCACCAGCGGCATGCTGCAGCGACGGCTGTTGTAATGGATCGCGCGCGCGACAAGCTCTTTGCCGGTGCCGCTCTCGCCGAGGATCAAAACGTTCGAATCGGTGTCGGCAACCTTTTCGATCAGCTCGAACACTCCGGTCATTTCGGGGCTTGAACCAATAAAATTATCGAACTTGTATTTTGTCTTGAGCTGCTGCCTGAGCAACCGGTTCTCTTCTTTTAGATTTTTGTGCTCAAGTCCGGTCTGCACAAGCGAGGCGATGTCATCGAGCTCGAACGGCTTGGTAAGATAATGATAAGCGCCGGCTTTCATCGCTTCGACCGCGCTGGTTATCGTTCCAAAGGCGGTCATCACGATGCAGACGAGCTTTGAATCCTGCGACTTCAGCTTTCTGATAAGTTCGACGCCGTCCATACCGGGCATCACAAGATCGACCAAGGCCAGATCTATCACCTCTTGGCCGGCAAGCTTCAACGCGGCGTCTCCGGTGTCGGCCGTAAAGACCTTATAGCCAAGGCCCGTCAAAAATTTTTCCAGCGCCTTTCTAATTGTCACTTCGTCGTCAACTATTAAAATGTTCGCGTTCATTTCTAATTTCTCCTTGGGTGTCATGCTCGTTCTTTAACGGCCGGCAGTTTCACAACGAACTTCGTCCACTCTTCAGGCTCGCTTTCCACTTCGATGGTTCCGTTGTGCTCGTTGATAATTCTGTAGCAAATCGAAAGCCCCAGTCCGGTCCCCTTTCCGGGGGCCTTCGTGGTAAAGAACGGGTCAAAGATTTTCTGCATGTGCTCGTTCGCAATTCCGTAACCGGTATCCTTTACTTCAACGAAGACATGACGGCCGGCGGCGTAGGTGCGCACGCAAAGCACGCCCCCCTTCGGCATTGCCTGACAGCCGTTCGTCAGCAAATTCAAAAAGACCTGCTGCAGTCTGTTGGCGTTGCCGTCGATGAAAGGGAGCCCGTCGGTCAGATCGAGCTGCAGCTCGACGTTGTAAGATTTAAGTTCTGACTTCAAGAACGGCACGACCTTTTCGATAAGAGAATTTATGTCGAGCCACATGTGCTCCTTGCCGCTCGACGCGCGCGAAAAATCGAGCAGGTCGGCGACTATCTTTTTGCAGCGCATTGCGGCCCGTTCGATCTCTTCGAGGTCTCCTTTGATGGGGCTGTCGTCTTTCATGTCGCGAAGCAGCAGCTGAGTGAAGGCGAGAATTCCGCCGAGAGGATTGTTAATTTCGTGGGCGACCCCGCCGGCCAGCATACCGATGGCCGCCATTTTTTCGTTCTGCACAAGCTCCTGCTGCAGACGCTTTTCTTCGGTAATGTCTCGATAGTGAACAACGGAAAGTCGCTTTTTGGAATCTTCCGGCTGCAGAGGGAACGCGCTCGTCTCAAATTCGCGACGATGAATAGGGTTTCCCAGCTTCGAAACTTGTGTAACTTTTTGTTTGATCGACTCGTGAAGAGGGCAATCGTCACACATTTTTGTCCTGCCGGCGAAAACTTTATAACAGGTTTTGCCGACGAGGTCTTTAATGTCGATGCCGGCAAGCTTGGCTGCCGTGACATTCGCGCGTTCGATAATAAAATCTTCCGAGACAATCGTCACAGGCTCGGCGATCGCGTCAAAAGTAGCCTGCCACATTCTCTTTGCGCGTTCGATGACCGGCAAAAGGGTGCGTAAATCGGCGCACGACATGTTGTTTCCATCGCTGACTTGCCTTATATGCGGCGTTTTTTTAGGTTTTTTTGTTAAATTTGCCCTGTTTTTTAAATTATCGTGGGTTTTTTGAGATGATTTTACTTTTTTTGCAGGATTTTTCTTTGCAGCTTTTTTTGCGAAGCTTTTTGTGAGTTTGCGTTTCATAGGGTATTTTATTACCCGTTTATACAAATTATTGACACTAAATGCAAGCCACCATTCTAATAAATGACAAGCTCGGACAACTTTTCAGACGGCTTCATTTGGCTAAGATTGTGGCGAAAAAAAACAGGCGCCCAAAAGGACGCCTGTCATATCGAACTTCGAACACTAAAAATAGATTAACTGAAAGCGGCTCAACGCTACGCAATCTATACTAAATCAGCAGCTACCGCAGCCGGCTGGATCGCATACACACGGAGTACATCTAGGCGGGGGGCCGTCTTCGCAAGATTGATAACACATGCAAGCACCATCACCTGCGGCACCGGCCGGATTCGTCGGCCCGAATTTCTCAGACAAACTCTGAAATCCTTCGGGTGTCAGCTTAATTTCTCCGGCTCTTGTTGTTTCGTACATTTGTTTATCAAGAACCAAGTCTTGTGAACTAATAAACTTTTTGATGACCGTTACCGGCGGTCTAGCGGTCTGTTGAGCATTGAATCCTAACAGCCCTTTTCCGCTTGCGTGAACAAACCCTACAGAAGCAAACATAATGCACGTGACAATCAACACACCTAGAACTCTCTTCATGATAGACCTCCTTGTTTATGTTTTGAGCATCTTTTGGTTCTGAATTTGAACCAAACTTACTCGTGCGAAAGCTGTAGGATGATAACAAGCAGGAAACACATCGTCAACCACAATTACCCGACGGCGTGATTTTGTAAGATCTGAAAAAGTACTGGGTTTAATCTCTATTCCAGCTCTTTGGGTGCGCCTATCTCTATTTTTGTTATCCGGCCACCGGCATCGACAAAGATAAAAAAGGGATTTGCGTCCGGAAATCTTTTCATAGTGTCGGCGCCCAACTCGACATCTTTCCATTTCGCCCCTTCTTTGACACGAATCTTTGCCAGTCGATCTTTTGCATCTTCTTCATGCACGATACCTAGGACCATCACCCGATCTTGATTTTTCTCTATGAACTCATTGAGTTTTGGCATCGCCAGCTCGCACGCAGGACAATATGCCGACCAACCGAATAAAATAGCCTCCCGACCTTTAATGATACTTGCGATCTCAGGGACATCGATAACAGCCCCCTGCTTTAATGCTTCGCTCTCATGCGAAGATTCGGCCAGCGCCTTAAAAAGATTCTGATTAATAACCCTTAAAACATTCGCCATTGCAAACATGCGCTCTTTGGTTTCAACCTTGTTTAGGCAGCCGGTGACAAGCTCTGAAAAAACAGGAGCAAGAGATGGGTCATTATTTTTTAATAATTCGGAGCCCAGCATCCAAAACATGCTGGAAAGAAAATTTGCCGGAAAATTTTCGTCGGCACAAGCCCACATCAGCGGCGAATGGTATTGTGAATTTTCGCCGAGATTCTTGATGCTTTCCAGCACATGCTTGGGAGTATATGGAGAGTTGTCGTTGCCATTTTCCTTCAACGCAATGATGAACCACGAAAGTTCAAAGCTGAGATTGGGCACGTTATATTTTTCATGCAAAGGTTTGATAAGACCGAAATACTCGGAAAGAAAGCCGACCATTTCGCCCTTGTGCTGTGCTTTGAGCCCATCGACAAATTCTTTTTTCGGATATTCCCTGAAAAAGGCGAGCCTCGAATTTAAAACCGATTTGTCTTTTATGAATTCGAGCCCGCCGGAAGTGTTCTCGAGAAAAATTCTTTTAATATCATCCGACAACAAAGAGACCTCTCCGTACGCGGCCTCAAGGTCACACGTTTCAAACAGTTCAGGATCTCCCGAATAACCGGCAATGGTTTTGAGCTCTCCGTTATCACCGAATTGATCTTTTCTGGCAATTGCGACGCATGTTCCATCGATAGACATACAGGGGATCTCCCAATGTTTAGTAAATCGAAGAGATTATCGGCGCAGCGAAAAAAAAGTTGCTACCTAAAATGGCTTAGGAAAACGGGGAGGTAAGCTCAATTAAACCGCCTGTTGGCTGGCTTTGGTCGACTTTGGTAGCTGCTGACGTTGCAAAGGGGGTTATTTCAACAGAATGTTAAAAAAGTAACCGGTGAAGAGAATTCCAAGTCCGACGATTCCGGCAAAAGTTGCGATCAGCCTCGGGTGCATCACCTTTTTAAGAATGATGAATTCGGGGAGCGAAAGTCCGGTCACCGCCATCATGAAAGCCAGCGTCGTCCCAAGCGCCACACCTTTTTCGGTCAGCGCGCTCACTAGCGGAATTACCCCCGCCGCGTTGGCGTAAAGCGGAATGCCAAGCAAAGTCGCAAGCGGAACCGCGTACCATTTGTCGGCTCCGGCATATTTCGCAAGCAGGTCGGCCGGAACATAACCGTGAATCCACGCGCCGACCGCGATACCTCCAACAATGTATGGCCACACTTTTTTAATAATTCCTTTGGTGTAGCCGATCGAATAGCTCACACGAAACTTCCATGTGAATTTCACCTCGCGCTGCGTCAGCGTCTCTGCGGAAGAGACAACTTCGGCGTTGAGAAGTTTTTCAACACGCAACCTGCCGATTATTACACCGGACAAAACCGCGATAACAAGCCCGCTGCCGATGTAGACAAGTGCAACTTTCCAACCAAACAGCCCAAGCAACATGACAAGCGCCACTTCGTTAATCATTGGAGAGGCGACCAGAAACGAAAACGTCACGCCAAGCGGAACACCCGCCTCAAGAAAGCCGAGAAAAAGTGGAATTGCGCTGCACGTGCAGAACGGCGTGACGATGCCGATCAGCGCGGCCGATAGATTTCCGCCTACACCTCCATAGCGCGAAAGAATTGCGCGCGTTCTTTGCGGAGGAAGAAATGTGCGAATCATCGACACGGCAAAAATTATCACGCAAAGAAGGAGAAAAATCTTGATCGTGTCGTAAATGAAAAAATTTACCGCATGCGCCAAAAGCGTTTCGGGCGAAATCTGCAAAACCGAAAAGGTCACCCAGTCGGCAAACAATTCAATTGGATAGAAAATATTCATTGAACCCTCTTTCATGTCATCCCAGCGCATGCTGGGATCCACAATCTAGCAACACCCGCATGAACAGCCGCAACCTTTAAATCCCGCGGCAAGTTTTTCGACACGTTCGCGAATTTCCTCACGAACGCGGCGATAGACGGCCAAAACTTCTTCGGGCGAGCCCGTTGCATCGGCCGGATCGTTTAAGCCCCAATGTTCGCGAAGCGTTGCGTTTGGGTAGAACGGGCAAACCTCTTTTGCGTGGTCGCAAAGAGTGATGACTATGTCCGGCGAAATTTCGCCGAGACTTGCAACAGTTTTTGACTGCTGATTTGAAATGTCAAAACCAATCTCGCTCATGACCGCAAGCGCTTTGGGATTTTGACCGTCAGCTCGAACACCGGCGGAAAGAACGCGCCAGTCTTTTGGAAAAAATCTGTGCGCAAAACCTTCGGCCATTTGCGAACGGCACGAATTGCCCGTGCATAAAAAAAGTATCGTTTTCATACAGACCTCGTTATCTTTCTCACCCTGTCATTCCCGAGATAGCAATCGCCTGCCCGCCGAGCAGCATTGGCGGGGGGAGCTCGCGAGCTCCCCGCTTAAAGCCGCGGGGACGACAGAGACTCACCGACAAAATATTTATCGCGAATCCAAAGTGAAACATTCACAAGCCCGATAAGAACCGGCACTTCAACAAGCGGCCCGATGACCGCCGCAAAAGCAGCTCCCGAATTTATACCGAACACAGCGACCGCCACCGCAATTGCCAGTTCGAAATTATTGCTCGCCGCGGTAAACGAAAGTGTCGCCGATTTTTTGTAGTTAGCGCCCGCTTTTTTGCTCATGTAAAAAGAGACAAAGAACATCACCACAAAATAGATAAGCATAGGAACTGCGATACGCACAACGTCCAGAGGCAATTTAACAATGAATTCGCCCTTGAGAGAGAACATCACAACGATCGTAAAAAGAAGCGCGATAAGAGTTAGCGGACTTATCTTCGGAATGAACTTTGTTTCGTACCAATCTTTTCCCTTCATGCCTTTTAACACAAAACGCGTAACGAAACCGGCGATGAACGGAATGCCGAGATAAATAAAAACGCTCTTTGCAATTTGCCCGATCGTTATTTGGACGACCGCGCCGCTCAAACCAAACCACGTCGGCACAACTGTTACAAAAAAGTAGGCATAGACCGAGTAGAAAATGACCTGAAAGATCGAGTTGAACGCAACGAGCCCGGCGGCATGCTCGGTGTCACCCTTTGCGAGATCGTTCCACACAATGACCATCGCGATACAGCGGGCAAGTCCTATCATTATGAGGCCCACCATATATTCGGGATAGCCGCGCAGAAATATTAGCGCAAGCGCCGTCATAAGAATCGGGCCGACGATCCAGTTCTGCAAAAGCGAAAGAAAAAGAACCTTGTAATCTTTGAAGACGTCGTGAAGCTCCTCGTATTTAACTTTTGCAAGCGGCGGATACATCATGAGAATCAAGCCTATCGCGATCGGCACATTCGTCGTACCGACGTTAAACAAATTTACAACGTCTTTTACCTCGGGGTAAAACCAGCCGGCAAGGACACCGGCGGCCATCGCCAAAAAAATCCAAAGCGTTAGATAGCGGTCGAGGCATGACAATTTTTTTATGATGCTTTCGTGCATAATTAATTTCTCCACGGCTTGTTGCAGCAGATCTTTTCGAGCGGAATTTTTGAAACCCGCTTCATTTCGCACAACAAAGCCTTTACTTCGGTGGCTGATTTCGCCCATTTAAGAAGTTCGCTCATAGGAAAGCCGTCGCGATTTTTTGATAGGCTATAACGAACCCATTGCCCGTCTCGTCTGTCGCTAACCAGATTTGCACGTTTTAAAACCATCAACGCCTTAGAAACGGTCGTTTGCGGCATTTTAAGTGCTTCAATTAACTGGCAAACACAAACCTCACGGACGATGCCAAGCATCAGAAGGATTTTGAGTCTTGTCGGGTCGGCACACGCCTTGAGCTTTAAGGAAGCATCGTCTAACATATGAACGACTGGTAATATATTTGAATGGCAAGGTCAAGCACCTACTGCCAAACGACGGCTAATAAAATCGTTGCGCCGGCCAGCCAGTTATGCCATATAGCCGACCGCTTCAGCTTGTCGCATCTGGAGAGGTGCCCGAGTGGCTGAAGGGAACGGTTTGCTAAGATTTT
>CAZYHS010000019.1:0-38960 GCA_964647545.1 uncultured Pseudomonadota bacterium
AGAAAGCCCTAAAGCGGTGTGGGGAGTCAACGAGGCCCCTCCGCCAATACTACGCGGCGGACAGGCGATAAATACCTCGGGGGTGACATGAAAAACGGTTAATTCCGTTTAGTCGGTTAGGTCGGTTTTGTCCGTTAACAGAACTAACCGACTCAACTGACCTAACCGAATTAACCGAAATAACCGAAATAACCGACGCAACTGGCCTAACCGAATTAACTGTTTTCCCTTTTTTCCCATTGCAATTCGCTGGCAAGTTCTCTATTGAAGCCGGCCCTATGGCAAATAACGAAAACGATTCAAAACAGATAATTTTTTCGATGCATCAGGTCAGCCGCGTCCACCCGCCCAAAAAGCAGGTCATAAAGGATATTTCGCTCGGTTTTTACTACGGCGCAAAGATCGGCGTGCTGGGCCTCAACGGCACCGGAAAAAGCTCGCTCCTTAAAATTATCGCCGGCATCGACGACGGCTACACAGGAGATGTCACCTTCTCCAGCGGTTATTCGGTCGGTTACCTCGAGCAGGAACCCAACCTCGACCCGAAAAAAACCGTCAAAGAGATCGTCTCCGAAGGCGTGCAGGAAGTCGTCGACCTGTTGAAAGAATTTGAAGCGATCAACAACGCTTTCGCAAATCCGATGTCCGACGACGAAATGGAAAAGTTGCTCGATCGTCAGGCGAAAGTTCAGGAGAAGCTCGATCACGCAAACGCTTGGGAACTCGACAGCCGGCTTTCACTTGCGATGGACGCCCTTCGCTGCCCGCCAGACGACGCACTTATCGAAAATCTTTCGGGGGGCGAAAAACGCCGCGTCGCGCTCTGCCGACTGCTCCTTAAAGAGCCCGACATTTTGCTTCTTGACGAACCGACCAACCACCTCGACGCCGAAACGGTCTGGTGGCTCGAGCGTCATCTGCAGCAGTACAAAGGAACGATCATCGCAGTCACTCACGATCGCTACTTCCTCGACAACGTCGCCGGCTGGATCTTAGAACTCGATCGCGGCTACGGCATTCCGTGGAAAGGCAACTACACTTCTTGGCTCGAGCAAAAAGAAGAACGCCTCGCGCGCGAAGAGAGAAGCGACGCCAAACGTCAAAAAACCCTCGAACGCGAACTTGAATGGATAAGACAGTCGCCGTCGGCGCGCCGCGCAAAGAGCAAGGCCCGTATCACGAACTACGAAAGCATGCTTAAGCAGGATCGCGAAAAACTCGATTCGGAAATTGAAATTTATATTCCACCCGGGCCGAGGCTCGGCACGACGGTCATTGAAGCGCAGAACGTCTCAAAGGGCTACGGCGATAAGCTCCTCTTTGAAAACCTTAACTTTGCCCTTCCGCAGGGCGGTATTGTCGGCGTGATCGGTCCGAACGGCGCCGGCAAATCGACCCTCTTCAAAATGATCATTGGGCTCGAAACTCCGGATAGCGGCGCGTTTAAGGTCGGCGAAACGGTCAAGCTCGGCTATGTCCAGCAGGACAGATTCGCTCCAGACGACACAAGAACGGTCTGGGAATGTATTTCAGGCGGCAACGAAACTATCACGCTCGGCACCCGCGAGGTCAATTCCCGCGCTTACGTCGCGCGTTTTAATTTTTCGGGGACCGACCAGCAGAAACCTATCTCGGTATTGTCGGGCGGAGAAAGAAACCGCGTCCATCTTGCGATGACACTAAAGGACGCCGGCAACGTGCTGCTTCTTGACGAACCGACGAACGATCTCGACGTCAACACGCTACGCGCGCTCGAAGTCGCTCTGGAAAATTACGCCGGCTGCGCAGTTGTCATCAGCCACGACCGCTGGTTCCTCGACAGAATTGCAACGCACATTCTCGCATTTGAAGGCGATTCGAAAGTCGTATGGTTCGAAGGAAACTTTGCGGAGTACGAAGCCGATCGCATCGCGCGACTAGGCGACGCGGCAAAAGAGACCCACCGCATCAGATACAAAAAGATGACGAGATAGTTTCGTGCCTATCTATTCGATGGTTCCGACCGAAAGATGAACCGCCTGCTCGTGGGTGACGTAATCGTAGCTGTTCCAGATTATATACGCCCTGCCGACAAGGTCGGTCTTTAGATTCATCGATGAATATGATAATGCGAATCCATCGATATTAATTTCCTTGGAAGCGGAATAGGCTCCGTCGTCATCTTCAAGCGTGTAATAGACGTACGGAACATCTTCGCCGTCTTCGACCTGATAGACCTTGTAGAGCACGTGTTTATAGTTATCGTAGGTCACAAATACGGCAGACCCAAACTTATACACCGATGAATCAACATCGCTCACCCTGCTGGCGGTAAAAGCCGATGTCACTTCCTCCCAGAGCCCCACATAGACATCGACCGCATAGGGGTCATCCGAAGTCCCCTTCATCCATGAGACTACAGGGGCATCGTTTTTATCTTTTATGACGGAAATGCCGCTTACCACAGGCGAGCTCCCCGACAAAGCCACAGGGGTGCCGACCTGATATGCACCGTTGGCGTACGAAAGTGAGTTTAGTTTAAGCTCCGACGAGTTTGCCCACACAACGCTCATGGCGTTGTCGCTGCCGATTGCGATTGACGGCAACGAGGTCGCTTCACCCGAAACGTCGGTTTGATCGATCTCGCCTACGCATCCGCCTGCCGTGCACGTAACGACATAGGTATGCGCGTCTGCAAGACTGTCGAGATAGACCAAATAATGAACGACATTATTTGAATCCATCGCAATTACCGGCGGTCTGAAGGTGTAACTTTCGGACTCGACCTCAAGGGTTGGGTAAACATAGACAAGTGGAGCAAATGACGAACCGCCGTTGATGCTAAAAGAGATCGCTTCGGTCATTGAAACAAATCCCTCTTCGGTAAGGTCGGAGTATCTGCCGGCGATCGCGATCGTTTGCAGATCGTCGCTTACTTCAATTGAGCAGATCAGATTGGGTTCGTCGTGAACTTTAACTGGACGTGACCACGTATCTCCCGCATCGTCACTCTTTGTAAAATAGACACCTCCTAATGCAGAGTAACAAACAAAGAGATTTCCGGTCGGATCGATGTCAAAATTAGGATACGATGCAGATTCCACGACGGGCTTTGAAACAAAATTTAAGTGCTGTGCAACCGTCGGGCTCAAACTCACCTTCATCGTGTAAACGTTCGCAAAAGGTTGACCGTCGTAAATCCCGCGAATGCCGCAGCGAGATTGGATTCCGTTCCAGTTGTCGGGCGCCGTATAGACAATTTTTCCATCTACGATCTCAAAGCTGCCGCACACGCCACCGGCGGGAATAGTTTCGCCGCTAATGGGGTCGTAGAGCTCGGCTGTAACACCGCTTGGGAGAACAGTCATAGTTACACCGTCAGCGTCCTTAACAATGAAACTTAGTCCGTTTCCCATACGCACGGGAATATCACCCGTAACATCACCGCCGGCAAATTCGATTGCACTGGGGATTTGAACGGGGGTAACCGGCGCGCTCGCTCCGCATGCCGCAAAAAACAGGGCCAAGACCGGCAAAAAGGCCAACGATATAAGTTTAGTTATGTGCTTATTTGCTTTCATAATCGCTCTCCATTAGGTTTAATTAGCAAGTATTATGCCACATTTTAAAAAAGTGTGCATCAGCTAATATTTTGATTTTACTAATTTTTATTTCGAGTTAGAATTTATAGGTCAATAGATTAACGGGTATATTTTGACCTCAATCACGATTATTTGACGAAAGGTTATTATGAAATTGATAAAGTCGTCGGTTGTGCAAGCGCTCGTACTCTTTCTATCTGCCCTCCTTTTTACGGGGCCAGCCGAAGGAAGCATCATAAAAATCTTTAAAACCGAGCCGCAAAAAATTCCAGCTTCTGCGAGAAACAGCGGCGGCAGAGCAATAGAGCAGATCAACTCGGCGATCAAAATATCGGAGCACGTCGGAGACGGTGCCTATTTCGTTGGAAGCGGCGACACGGTCACTCTTAACAATAACATCAAGGTCAAGATCAATCATATCGCCAAGATAACTCCGTCAAACCAGTTCACTAAGAACGAACTCGACCTATATTTGAGTTTCTCTCTAGGCGAAACAAAATTGACCCCGCTTCCTATGAGGGTAAAGATAAGCTCTATCCCGCAAAATGCCGGTTGGCTTGGCTATTCATTCAGCGGATATGCTGCCGTGATATCGATACCGACCGCCAATCAGGAAGCGGAACTAGAGACGATTTCGGCGCCGCGAAAAAAATACAAACTGTTATTTTCCAGCAGCGGCAAAATTGGGGCGATATCTTCCGCGTCGCAGCTATACGAAAGTTGCATCGCCGACCTCCCTGAGCAGTACAACAAGAGCCAGTGTTTTATATACACCCCCTACACGCCGCTTCAAAACGAACAGCAAAAATCGGACGAAGAAATCTCGGTGATCGGACCAGCTAACTTAGTCGAACCTTTTTTCAATGCGGCAAAAAAATGCCATGCCATTATCGAGTCGGCCATCGGGGTCAACGCCGCCGCGCCGCAGGTGCCGATCAGAATCGTCAACGGTCTTACAACCGCCGTAAGCAGTCCGACACTTGGGGTACTTGTGCCGCAATCGATGAATATTTCGCCGGACCAATCGTGCGATACAATCATGCTGCACGAAATGGCTCACTTTACCATCTCTCCGGCTCCGATTAGGAACATCTTCAACGAGGGGTTTGCGACCTACGTCACATCACTCAAGCCGCAGATCGACGTTCTTACTCTGAAGTCGGCCGATTTCGAGATCGATACAAACTGGAAAATGCTCCCGCAAGCAGGAGCTCCGGTTGGAATAAAGCTTAAGGCGATCGACACGCAAAACGGTTCAGTGACTCTGGATTACGGAATGCAGATTGCCGGCAACTGGCAATCGATGCAAAACACCGAGCTTAAACTTTTTGCCGGAGAAGCGATCGTGATCTACTACGATCCATATTTCCCCGTCATAGAACTGCAATCGGCAGACCTTGACGGCGCCAAGTTGCGAATCTATGAACATCTATCCCCCGCAAAGAACAGCAGCACAATGATCTGCGAAGATAACGGCTTCAGGGAGATGCTCGGCTGGAAGAACAAAGATGGAGAAATAGTCAAAGCCGCCGGCGCGATAAACCCCCTGCTTCCATTTGCGAAGCTCGACACATATTTGAACGGAGGGACTGCATCTTCGGAGGAATTCTATAAAACCGCCGCATGTTTTTGGGAAAGAATAGACAAAGGCGTGGGCATCAAAAAATTGATAGCCGAGATGAGGAAATGGCAGAACTACAATAACGAGCCGTTCGATCTTATGAACTTTCTTTCTCTCAACGGAATGGACATCGACGAAATTTTGCAGACCTTCGGTTTGTCACCCGACGGACAATCACAAAACGCCTACCCGCTATTTATCACGGGCGAATATCTGACAATTTGACAGAACGGCAAAATTGGCTAGACAGCCACCTGTGAAGCGGTTAGTTTCCACGCATGCCAAACCGAATAGACGCAGTTGAAAAAGTCACGGGTCGCGCAATTTATGCCGACGATATAAAGCTGGACGGCATGCTTTACGCCAAGCAGCTCTACTCGGAACATCCCCACGCAAAAATAATTTCGATCGACACAAAACCGGCGTACGACGCGGGAGCTATCGACGTTATAACGGCAGATGATTGCACCGGCTCGATAAAAGTCGGCGGCGTAAAACAGGATCACTACGTCCTCGCAAAGGGAAAGGTCCGTTACACAGGAGACGTCGTCGCGGTCGTCGCCGCAAAAACCCCCGATATCGCTGAGAGAGCCTGTAAGGCCATTTGCGTAAAATATGAAATGCTGGAGCCGATTCTCGACCCCGAAGCCGCGCTAAAGAACAATTCACTTCGCGTGCACGACGAGTTGCCCGACAATCTTACCGCAAGTTTCAAGGTCAGATGCGGCAACACCGAAAAAGCGTTTGCAAAGGCAAAAAAGATCTTCGAAGCCAAGTTCGCCACCCAGCACATCGAGCACGCGTACCTTGAGCCGGAATCTTGCGTGGCGTCGAAGAATCCCGACGGCAGTGTGACCATTCACGCAGGGATGCAGCACCCATTCTCAACCAGAAGATACGTCGCGACATTTTTAGGGCTGCCTCTTTCCAAAGTCAGGGTCGTACAAACGACCCTTGGCGGAGGCTTCGGCGGCAAGGACGATACGATCTCTGTCGTCTGCGCGCGCGCGGCTCTTATCGCCCTGAGAACCGGAAAGCCCGTTAAAATTACTCTCACGCGCGCTGAATCGATGCGCGAGAGCTACAAACGTCATCCGTTCATCGTTAATTTGAAAATGTCGGTCAAAGACAATTTTAAGATCGACGCCCTTGAATCGACCATCATCGCCGACGGAGGGCCATATTGCGCCGTCTCTCCGTTCGTTATCTGGAGACCGACGGTACAGTGCACCGGCCCTTATCTTATTAAGAACGTGACCTGCGATTCATTTGCGGCATACACGAACGGGCCGTTTTGCGGCGCGATGCGCGGCTTTGGCACCCCTCAATATAATTTTATCATCGAATCATTCATCGATATGGTGGCGAACGAACTCGGTATCTCCCCTGTTAAATTCCGTCGCGAAAATTTCTTCAAGCAGGGAGATACGATTCACACCGGACAAAAACTTTCGGGGCACACAGTTTCAATCGCACAGGTCGTCAACGAAGCGCTCGAAAAATTCGATTACGAAAATAAATTTAAGAATTGTTCGCACGGCAAATTAAACGAAAACGGAAAACTTTACGGGATAGGCATGGCCTGTTCGTACCGCGGCGTTTCGCTCGGAGCCGAAGGGAACGATCTCTGTTCCGCGGTCGTGAACATTCAGCAGGACGGCTCGATTTTACTTGAGGTCGGAGTCGCAGAGAACGGTCAGGGTTTAAAAACTGCCATGGCTGCGATTTTGTGCGCCGAGTTCGGCGTAGAACAATCGAGGGTCACCTATCTTGACGTCGATACCAGCTCGGTCGGTGACAGCGCTCCGACAGTAGCGTCGCGTGGAACACTTGTGGGAGGCAACGCCGTCATAGACGCTTGCCGCAAAATTAAAGAGCTCATGAAGCCGGTCCTTGCAACCAAGATCGGAAAGACACGCGATTATATCTTCGCCCGCGACAAGATCATAAACCCGAAAAATAAAAAGGAGATTGCGTTTTCAGAGCTGGCGCGCGCGTGCATGAAAGAGAGCATTTACCTTCATGCGATCGGGTCTTGGCGGGGACCGAAAGTCGGATGGGACGAGCACAACGGTCAAGGAGACGCTTATTTTACCTACGTTTACGGGTGCAACGCGGTCGAAGTCGAAATAGACCCGTCGAACGGAAAGGTCAAAGTCATCTCTTCGATAGGAGCACACGACGTCGGCAGAGCAATCAATCATCAAATGCTGGACGGGCAGATAATCGGCGGCATGGTCATGGGAATGGGACAGGCGCTTTGCGAAGAGCTGATCATCGAAAACGGCTTCATTAAAAATACGAACTTAAACGGCTACCGGCTTGTCCGTTCGACAGACGTTCCAACGATGCAAACGCACATTGTCGAGAATCCCGATCCGGCAGGCCCTTACGGAGCCAAAGCCATCGGCGAGCCCGCCAACGAACTTATGGCAGGCGCGATAGGCAACGCCGTTTTTAACGCGACCGGAATCAGATTCACCAAACTGCCGATCAGACCGGAGGATGTGAAACATGCGCTTCAAAATAAATAGCCGGCAAATAGAAACTCATCTGAACGCAGA
This sequence comes from uncultured Pseudomonadota bacterium, assembly GCA_964647545.1. Taxonomy (GTDB): domain Bacteria; phylum UBA10199; class UBA10199; family 1-14-0-20-49-13; genus CAZYHS01. Next base: position 7,767 of record CAZYHS010000019.1, read on the forward strand.
AACCAAACTGATAGATCTGCTGCGGGAAGAACTTAGACTTACCGGCACAAAGAGAGGCTGCGATATCGGAGCGTGCGGCAGCTGCACGGTTTTAATAAACGGCGAGCCAAAGCGCTCGTGCGTTGTAATGCTGGGGGGGCTTAAAGATAACGACGAAATAACGACAATCGAAGGGCTCACACCAAAAGAGGGGCTGCATCCGATACAGCAGGCTTTTATTGAGGCCGGCGCGGTGCAATGCGGGTTTTGCACCCCCGGAATGATACTAGTGACAAAAGCACTGCTTGATAAAAACCCGCATCCGACACACGAAGAGATAAAAAAGGCATTTGCTGTCAATCTATGCCGATGCACCGGCTATCAGCAGATCTTTAACGCGGTCGAGCTCGCAGCAAAACGCCTTTAAATACAAATAATTAGAGTTTACAGTTAAACTTTCGGGTTAACCTATCAACTTTTGAACTCGGGCGGTTAGGTCTGCGCTGTCAAAGGGCTTGGTCACATAATCGTCGGCGCCGACATCGGAGCCGGTCTTTTTGTCTTTATCCTGCCCTCTCGCGGTAAGCATAATGATTGGAATCGATTTGAACTCTTCGTCGAACTTCAACATGCGACAGACTTGATAACCGTCCATCACCGGCATCATGACATCGAGCAAAATAAGATCGGGTTTCTCGGAGCGGGCCTTATCAAGCCCTCTTTTGACCCCGAAAGATTCTTTAGCTGCGGCCTTTCGTAAACCGCCTCAACCGCTCTATCAAGAGAACGCCGATCTATGTCGGTGCCGATGATCTCAATTTTCAGACCTTCACTATTTGGGCCGAGAAGCTCGAGAATGCTTATCACAAGCGAATAAGCCTCTTCCCCCGACGACGACCCGCAGCTCCAAATTTTAATTTTGTCGCCGCGCCCGCTTGCTCTTTTATTTAAAATGAGCGGCAAAACATCCGTCTCAATGAACTCGAACACGCGGGGGTCGCGAAAAAACTCGGTAACGTTTATCGTAAGGGCATCAATGAGCTTCTCAAGCTCTTCTGGATGGTCTTGAAGATACAAAAAATAGGCCTCAAGGCCGTCGAGCTTTTTTATCCTCACGCGCGTCAATACGCGCCGTTTGAGGATCGCGTCGCGATAGCCCGAAAAATCGAGTCCAAAAGACGACCTTACGAGCTCCAGAATTTTTTCAAAATTGATATTATCGCCGCTAGACATATGTCCGGCCGTTAAGGCCGATAAGTCCCCCGAATTTCTTGGCTTTTTAACACATCGGCAGATTGCATGAAAGCTTTTTTTGTCTAAAAAAACAAGCAACTTTTCCGCCCCGTGGCCGATAAGAAGACGAGCCGGATATTTCTAAAATAACAGGGCCTTTATGAATCGAAAAAACACCTTCATATTTCTTTTTGCCGCGGCATTTTTTCTTGCGAACTTCTCGGCATGTTCCGGAACGGCTACGCTGAAAGCTGCGCTGGAAGCAGCTTCGGAAAGCTCATCGGGTTTGAACTTACAGAAAAATCCTCTTGAAAAGATCGAGACCGAAAAAGGGATCATGCTGGCTTTATATTCCAGCGACATCGAAAAGGAGTTCCTTATTCAAACCTCCTTTGCGATATATGACGGGCAAAACATTCCCCTACCGGTTAGTTTAAAAAGTCGTATCGTGCGCTTCAACGACGAAGGCGATAAACTTATCATGCTCGACGTCACGGGGGGCGACCAGCCCAGCTACGAATATTCCGCCGACAAAATTGTGGCGGAATTTCCAATTGTAGAAAAAAATTCCGGCAAGATCGTCTTTGATTTCAACGAAGGGATGCAGAATTTTCTGGCTGCGCCCGAATGGTACGCTTCCGACAGCGGAACCGTCCCCGTTTACAGCAACCTGATAAGAACAAGCAGCAGCCTGCTAAAAAACGTCTATTTTGAGAGCGGCAAAACCTGTATCGACCAGTCGCTTGCGGCGATCTACTCTTTTGGCGGGACAAACCTAAGCATCGCAGTCAGCGCAAGATATTTTATTTCGCTCTACGCACCGGACAAGTCCTACAAGCAAGCTAGAACGATCACACCACAGCAATATCTTGGCTACTTTGAAACCTCCCCGCAGGTCGAACCCATGTTCGGCACGCTCTACACCAAGATCACAAGATGGCATCCGGAAAAACAGGTTCTCTGGGCACTTTCTGAAAACATTCCCCAAGAATACCGCGACGCCGTAAAAGAGGGGCTCCTTTACTGGAACAAAGTCTTCGGCCGGGAGTTCATTAAAGTCGTCGAAGCCCCCGAGTCTGTCACGGCACCGAGCCCGTCATTTAACATAGTTCAATGGAGCAACGAATATCTCACAGACATCGCCAGAGCAGACGCACAGTACGACCCGCGCAGCGGGCAAATTCTTCGCGCCCAGATTTTCATTCCGGAGTCCTTTGTGTACGGCATACTTGCAGACTACGACACAATTGCAATTAGGAACGAAAAATCGGCGAATCAGATCATCCCTCCCCAAAGAAACGACATTGGAGGCATCCAAGAGACCGGCTCAAAAAAGCTATCTGCGGCCGTTAAGACCTTTTCGGCAAAATCGCTCGCGGTCGGCAAAGATATTAGAAAAGCAATGGCTGATGATTTCCTCAGGTTGTTAATCGCCCACGAGATCGGCCACACGCTCGGTTTAAGACATAATTTTGCCGCCAGCAGCGACAGCCTTCTCACGTTCGCCGAACGCGAAAGGATCTTCGCGGATTATTTGCAGACAGGCAAAATACCGGAAAACACAAAATCTCCGGCTAATTCCGTCATGGACTATCTGCCTTTGGAGGATTGGCTGATACTTTCGCAGATCATCAAAAAAACCGCGCTCCCTTACGACGTCAAAGCGGTCAACTGGGGCTATGGCACAGCAGGCGTCGAGCCAAAGTACGATTCTCTAAACTATTGCCACGATACAAATGAGGGACGTTTTATAGATTGCTACGCGTTTGATTCGGGGGGCAACCCGTTCGATAACCTTGCCGGAGAGACGGCTCAACTTTTTGAAGAAATCCCCGAAATAATTCTAAACCGTTACATCGCGGCGAAGATCGACACCAACCCCGCCTCTAAGCAAGAGATCGCCGAAGTCACGCCTAGCGCCTTAGGTCTGGCATTTAAGGTCGCAAGCAGCCTCTTCGACGGCCTATTGCCGCTGAAGATAGAATTTGACGTCAAGAGCATCATCGACACTTACGCGAATTTGAACGGACAAAACAGGAACGAATATTCCGAGGATGTCGGCAATTGGCTCACCTCAAAGCTAGACGAGGCCGGCGGTTACGACAGAATTTTCGGGATCATCGAACCGTCATATTTTTTCACTACGATCGAAAACTTTAAGCCGCGTTTTAACGAGCTACTGAGATCGGAAAAAATAAAAACCCTGACAAGATTCGACTTCACTACGACCGCTTTTACAAACGCCGAACTCGCGATAATTTCGAAAGAGGCCGAAGGACTTTTTGACATGCTCCCTAACGTTCTGGTTGAAAATATCAACGAGGCTATTTTGCAGGGACGGTTTGAAAGAAAGATTAACGCAGAGGATATCGAGGCTAAAATTGCAAAATGGGCCGGCTTCGTCTTAACCGACGGCGCGGCTTCAAAGTTCACCTTCAACAGGTCGGCCAGAGCCTCTGCGGCAAAACTGATGAACTCCGGAGGAGCGCTCCCGCAATGGCTCGAAAGCTATAGGCCCGAAATCACCGTCAAGCTTCGCGAAAAACTGACCGCATTGTTCGGCATCTCTCCCGAAGAGGTCAACGTCGCAAACTACGAAAGAGGCGAACGGGAGTGGATCGAAAACGAGCTGTCCATCTATCGCAGTCTGCTGGGCGGAGGGGGGATGATAGTCCCGCTTAGACCTGCGGCAGAAATCTCCGACGTCGAAAGTATCCAGCTTCCGGAAGGGGAAGATTCGATAGACCTCGGCGGCGGCATGATACACATTTTGCGCACGCTCATTCCGTAACTTATTTAAATGAACAGATCGCCCCGCGCCGAAAGTTTTCATCCTTGAACTCTTTGCCCGCAGATAGTAGCAGCTCTTAACCATGCAAAACGACCTGCAACAAAAAATCGTTCAACTTTTAAAAGAGCAAACGCCTTATGCAACCGCGACGATAGTTAAAGCGGAAGGTTCAACCCCCCGACACATCGGTTCTAAAATGTTAGTCACACAGACCGAAATATTCGGGACGATCGGCGGAGGGACGCTCGAAGAGACGGTCAAAAAAGATGCGCGGCGCATAATTAAGAGCGGGCATCCTCAAACATTTTCCTACAGTCTCGACCAAGAAAACGCCGGCATCCAGATTTGCGGCGGCAGTGTCGAAGTTTACATCGAACCTGTGTGCGCTCCAGCCGACTGTTTTTTATTCGGCGCCGGACATATCGGAGCTGAAATCGTGCCGCTTCTTGAAAAATTGAATTTTCGCATAACGCTGATTGACGAACGGGCCGACCGGCTAAAGTTAAGCGCATTTTCCAATGTTCACAGACAGATTTGTGCGCTCCCTGACACAGCGCTTCCTCAGCTGGAATTTCACGACCAAACTCACATTTTGATTTTTACTCACGCCCACATTCACGATGAGAAGATAGTTGAACTTTGCCTTAATAAACCTTTTAAATATTTAGGATTAATCGGTTCACGCAAGAAATGGGAAATCTTCAAGCAAAACTTTATATCAAAGGGGTTTAGCGAGGAACAGATCAAGAGGGTCACAACGCCTATCGGACTCGACATCGGCGCAGAAACACCATTTGAGATTGCGATTGCAATTGCAGCAGAGATAGTCGCAATAAATTCTACCCCTAAGGGATTTGGTAAATTGAAGGAATATCAGTTGAAATAGTCATAAGCAAACTTATGCGCCTATCCGTCGATGAAAATCAGGCAAAAAATAGAACTGTCGCAATAATTCTTGCGGCGGGCCGAGCAAAGCGTCTCGGTTTTCCAAAGGCCCTCTTAAAATTTCCCGACGGCAGAACCATCTTAGATGATCAAGTGGCAAGGTTGATTGCAGCGAATCTATCGCAAATTCGGGTCGTCCTCGGCGCCTATGTTTCTGAAATAAAAGAGACCTACAAAGAACCAAACGTCGAATGGGTCGTAAATCAAAACTTCGAATACGGCCCCTTCTCTTCGATCCTCTCGGCCATCAATGACGAAGATGATTTTAGCGGCGCCCTCATCCTGCCGATCGATACGGCCGGAGTCTCGCCCGAAACGATGCGAAAGATTGTCAGCGAAGGCTCATTGTCGCAAATTCCTGTCGTGCCGCAATTTGAGGCACGGGGCGGGCATCCGGTTTATCTGCCTGCCGGCCTTATTAAAAAAATGCGGCAGCTCGACATCGCCTCGGCAAGACTCGACAGAGTTTTAGCCGGCGAAAAGGTGGCCCGTCTTGAAACTACCGACAGCGCGATACTTCACAACATAAACTCAAAAGATGATTGGAATGATTTTATAACGAAGACAAAAAACGCCTGATCATTACCGAAACAAGGTGTCGTCTGTAATCGGCCGTCGAACGGATGTCGTCTAGCGGCTCGAACTCGCTCTTTGCAATTTCACAAGCCTCTTCAATTGCACCGGATGTGAACTTGCGCGACATGAGCATCGTCTCGGTCTTAGCGAGCCTTATCGGGGTCGCAGCAACGCTGCCAAACGCAAGGGCGACCGACAATATCGCCTTACCGTCTAGATGAGCCGCAAAACAGCCCATGACCTTTGAAATTGCCTGCGCGCGTCTGGCGCCGACCTTGTAAAAATCCGAAACTTCTAAAATGTGCCTTTTTGGAATAATGAACTTCGTGATGATCTCGTCGGGCAAAATCGAAAGTTTTCGATAACCGGTAAAGAGCTCGCCAAACTTTATCTCTCTTTCGCCACGCACAGAGCCGGCTACAACGACCGCGTCATAGGCAAGTAGCACCGGAAGCGTATCTCCGGCCGGCGATGCGTTCGCGACATTTCCGCCGATCGTTCCGACGTTCTGAATCTGGGATGCTCCGACCGTTCTGCACGCCTTGACTAGCGCCGGAAAATTGGCCTCTACCAAAGCATTGGCGGCAATGGCCGAATGGGTCGCCAGCGCCCCAATCGAAATCCGGTCTTTAATCTCCTCTATCGCCCGAAGCGGAGCAATCCCCCGAAGAGAAATAAGCCCATCTGGAGAAATTTTACCGGCGTTTAGCAGAACGCACACATCGCTTCCACCGGCAACAAGCCTGTAGGAAGGATTTGCCGCTTTAAGCTTTACGGCCTCGCCGATATTTTCGGGTACGAAGAATTTCATACTTTTTTGATCGCGTTGACGATCTTTGCATAGCCTGTGCATCTGCACAAGTTGCCGCTGATTGCGTTAACGATATCTTCTTCGGCCGGCTTTGGGTTCTTCCGCAAAAGCGCCGTGGCCGACATTAGCATCCCCGGAATACACGCACCGCAATGGACGGCGCCGTTCTTAATAAAGGACTCCTGAAGCTCGCTAAGTTTTCCGTCTTTACCTGCGAGCCCCTCGACGGTAAGAATTTCGTCTCCGTCCGCAAGCTGGCCGGCCAGCAAAATACAAGAGTTCACCGCATCGCCGTTAAGTATGACCGTGCAAGCGCCGCATTCCCCTTCGCCGCACCCCTCTTTTGTACCGGCAAGCCCGAGGTCGAGCCGCAAAAAATCGATGAGCCTCCTTGTCGGTTCAATTTCCATCTCAAGGCGCGAGCCGTTAATTATAAGAACTCGTTTGCTCATTTATTTTCAGCCCTATTCTTTCATGAAATCTTCAAGCAGCTGTTTTTGTTTTTTTGAAAGCTTCTTGGGCGTCTTGACATGCACGACAATTATCTGGTCGCCCTTCTTTTTTGAATGAACGTTGGCGATCCCCTTCCCTTTAAGCCTGATATGCTCGCCGGTATCGATGCCATGCGGAATTTCGACCTCTTCGTCTCCGTAAAGCGTGGAGATGTGAACCTTTGCGCCGAGCGCCGCCTGCGGAAAAGATATCGGGAGTTTCATCACAACGTCATCGCCGTGACGTTCGAAAAATTCGTGTTGTCTTACCGAGAGAAAAACATAGAGGTCGCCCGCAGGTCCGCCGTGCATGCCGGCTTCCCCTTCGCCGCGAAGGACTAGTTTCATGCCGTCTTCGACGCCGGGCGGAACTTTCACAGTAAGTTTTTTGTGGGTCCTTACCCTTCCGTGCCCCCTGCATTCGCCGCAAGGCTTCGCGTTGAGCGAGCCCTCGCCGCGACATTTCGGACAGGTTGTCTGCACCATAAAAAAGCCCTGAGAATGGGCTACGCGGCCGCTCCCTTTGCAAACATGGCAGGTCTCGCGGCTTGTCCCTTTTGCCGCGCCGCTACCGTCACAAACCGAACATGCGACCTGCTTTGAAACGGAAATTTCCTTCTCAACTCCGAAGACCGCCTCTTCAAACGAAATTGTGAGGTCGAACCTGATATCGTCGCCGTGCCTTGCGCGGTTTCCTCTACGAGAAGCACCCCCTCCCATATCGAAGCCGAATCCGCCGCCGAAAAACTCTTCAAAGATCGACCCGAATGAACCGAAAATATCGTCAACCCCGGAAAAGCCGCGGAAGCCCGAACCTTCCAACCCCGCATGCCCGTAAGAATCGTATATCTGGCGTTTTTGAGAGTCGCTTAAAACCTCGTAGGCTTCGCTGGCCTCTTTAAAACGGTTTTCCGCCTCTTTATCCCCTTCGTTTCTGTCGGGATGGTATTTTAAAGCGGCCTGACGATATGCCTTCTTTATCTCGGCGCTGTCTGCGTTGCGGGCGACGCCCAGAACTTCGTAGTAGTCACGTTTGGTCATAATAGATGCAAAAAATAAGGTCTCTTTTTAAAAATTCAAGTCTTGGATATAGCCGTCTAACCGATAAAGCGAGCGTCTCTTAACCATGTTTTGCACGCAATTTCCATAGATTTTTTAAATGTTTTCCCATTCGCAAATCTTAAGTCTTTCATCTTTTCAAAACAAAAAACGGCCGCCATGTCGGCAGCCGTTCTTTAATGGTCGGGGCGAGAAGATTCGAACTTCCGACCCCCTGCGCCCAAGGCAGGTGCTCTGGACCAAGCTGAGCTACGCCCCGAACCGCTATTTCAAAAAGCAGCGCCTTCTATCCCTAGCTCTTTAAAAACTCAACTAAAAATTCCAATACCTTTTCGGTCGCCCTTCCGCGATGGCTGATCTCATTTTTCAGGTCAAACGGTAATTCCGCCACAGTTTTAGCGTGCTCCGGCACGAAAAAGACAGGATCGTATCCAAAGCCTTTGCCGCCGGAAATTTCTCGGGCGATCACGCCGTGCATGCGTCCTTCAAAAGCATACTCTTTTCCTTCGGGCGAAATCAGTACCATCGAGCAGATAAAATAGGCGTCGCGCCTATCGGACGGAACGTTTTCCATCTCATTTAATAGCTTGCGGTTGTTCCTGTCATAATCGACCGGCTCGCCGGAATATCTCGACGAATAAAGCCCCGGTGCGCCGCCAAGTGCCGAAACAACAAGGCCCGAATCGTCGCCCAAAACCCATGGAAGCTCCTTGTCTTTGCGCGCCCTGAAAAATTCATAGACAGTAACCGCCTTGCCGCGCGAATTTTCTTCGAATGTGGAGCCTGTTTCGGGTGGGAGCACGACCTCGTCATCGAGCAACGAGGTGATGCGCACGTTTTTTGCGTCAATCCCCCGTTTTGTAAGTAGCGCCGCAAAAGCCGCCGATATCTCGTCTATCTTGTGTTTGTTATGAGTTGCCAAAACCAGCCACATAAGTTAATTTCCTTTCATGTTCAAAAGAGCCGCACTTATATCCACAATATTGCTATTTAATCAAGCTGCTTGGGCGCTTTCGCCGAAACCTCAACCTGAGAACATTTTACTTTCGTCGGCGAGACGACTGATGACCGACAATCTGCGTAAAAGCGGCATAAAAAACGAGGCCGTGCTGGCGGCAATGGAGCGAGTGCAGCGTCACGAATTCGTCCCCAAAAGTTACGAAGGCAAGTCCTACGATAATATTTCGATCCCTATCGGCAAGATACAAACACTGACCCAACCTCTAATGGTAGCGTTAATGAGCGAGGCGATCAGGCCTCGCCCCACCGACAAGGTGCTCGAGATCGGCACCGGAACCGGTTATTCGTCGGCGGTTTTGGGCGAACTGGTGAAATCTGTTTACACGATAGAAATAGAGCCCTCTCTTGCCAAAAGTGCGGCCGACCGGCTCGCCAGACTGGGGTATTCCAACGTGCATGTAAAATCCGGCGACGGCTTCTTCGGCTGGCCGGAAGAGGCTCCGTTTGACGCCATAATTTTGACGTGCAACGCCAACGAGGTGCCGCCTAAACTCACCGAGCAGCTTAAAGAAGGCGGAAGACTTTTAATGCCGCTTGGAAAAGAATACTCACAGCAAACACTTGTCGTTATAACTAAAGTGGGAGGAGTTCTTGTTTCCCGTCCGCTCACCGAAGTGCAATTTGTGCCGATGCTTGGTGAAATTAAAAGATAAGTTTTACGCCCTGTTCTCTTCTTTCATTCTGTAAACAATGATGAGAATCTCGGCGACCGCGGCATAAAGGTCTTCAGGAATTTCGTCGCCGACATCCAGTTCGATAAGCGCCCAAGCTAGTGGAACGTTCTGCATGACCGGTATGCCGCTCTCTTTTGCGGTGTCGCGGATCATTTCGGCGAAAAGACGCTGGCCTTTGGCCACCACCTGCGGCGACCCCATCGTTTTGTCATCGTATTTAAGAGCTATCGCCAGTTCGGTCGGATTGGTCACGACAAAATCGCTGGTTTTTACCGCTTGTTTCACGTCTCCCATAACCATCTCCTGATAGAGATGTTTGCGCATGCTTTTGATAAGCGGGTCGCCTTCGTCCTCTTTGTACTCTCGTTTGACCTCTTCTTTGGTCATGCGCATCTGCTTTTTATACTGCCAGCGCTGCACCATAAGGTCTATGAAAGCTATCACGATAAAACAGATAAAGACTTTTATCAAAAACGACGAGATGACCTTTCCCGCCACGGCCGTCGATTGCGGCAAAGTCCCCATGACCGTCATGACGACTTCGCGCAGATTGTCTCTAAGAACCGTGTAGGCAATCAGAAAAATCACACCCATCTTGGCGATATTTTTCAGCAGCTCCACGAAGGTGGTCACTTTGAACATGTTCTTGATGTTTTCGACTATGTTCAGTCTCTCCATCTTAGGTTTCATGGGCTCGGAGGCAAAAAGAGGCCCGACTTGAGCAAAACCTATCAACGCGGCAATCGCAGCTATCAATAGTAGAAAGGGGCCGGCCGCCTTGGCAAACGCAACAAAGGCATCCTGCACATAGATAAAAAGTTCCTCGTTATTTATGTTCTTTTTAGAGGCAATTTCGAACGAAAAACGCATCGAATCGAGAAAAACGCGGTAGATAGATTTATAAAATATTGCGAGCAGCCCGAACGCCCCGATAAGAATGACCACGGTCCCCACGTCGCGGCTTTTGGAGACCTGCCCTTTTTTACGGGCATCGCGTAAACGTCTTGGTGTCGCATCCTCTGTCTTCTCCTGCGACGATTGTTCGGGCGCCATTTATCCTCCGAAAGTCAGTTGTCATACGAACGTAATTGCTGTATGTTCCGGCCACGCAATATGCCAGAAAAATCAAGACATGACAACATCACAGTAATTCACACTTCACTCGGTCAGTATTCCATCGGGCAAAAACTGGCTCAGGGGGGCATGGCCGAGATTTTCAGAGGCGTTGCAAAAGACTTGCACGGCCTCGAAGAGAGACCCGTAGTAATTAAAAAGATACTTCCGAACATCGCCGCCAACCGCGAATTTGTCGATATGCTGGTCAGCGAGGCAAAAATCGCCGTCCAGCTATCGCACGGCAACATCGCTCAAATTTACGATCTCGGAAAGGTCGGCAACGATTATTTCATGGTCATGGAGTTCGTTGACGGCAAATCGCTCTCTCAGATCAACAAACGCTGCGTAAAATCGGGCGAACTCATTCCGATAGAACACACCTGCTATTTCATAGCCGAAGTCGCCGCCGGACTCGACTACATGCATAACAAGAAAGACGACGCCGGACTATCGCTAGGAATCGTTCATCGCGACATAAGCCCGCAAAATATCATTGTCAGTTACTCCGGCACCGTAAAGATCATCGACTTCGGCATAGCAAAGTCGGCCATTCACACCGACGCCACGGAAGCCGGCGTACTTAAAGGAAAGTTCGCCTACATGTCGCCGGAGCAGGCGTTTGGAAAACAGATCGACGGCAGGAGCGATATATTTTCTCTCGGTGTGATTTTGTTCGAACTTCTCACCGGTCGCAGACTTTTCAAAGACAAAGACAGCAAAGCCACTATTAAGAACGTGCGACGCGCCGAAGTCGAAGCCCCGTCAAAATTCAATCCCGATATCCCCAAAGAGCTGGACGACATCGTCCTCAAGGCCCTTTCCAAACGTCCGGACGACCGCTATCAGCAGGCGGGATATCTTAGAAATGACCTCTTAAAATTTCTATACACAAAGTTCGCCAAGTTCAATCCGGCCGACGTCACAAAGTTCGTGACGGAAATGTTCGGCGAGGAGCTCTCTGAAAGAGACGAAGAGCGCGAGCAGGAGCATACTCCGGTCCTCATATTCGACCAGACGCAGACCGGCATGGAAACAGGGCCGGCCGCCGTAATGCGCGAGTTCATGCTCGAAGATAAAGAACGCACTCAGGCAAATACCGAAATCGCGCAAGCCGAGAGTTTGGTCGAAACGGAGGCCGTCGCCGCCAGATTGAAAGGTTATTTCGATCGGCAGGTCGAAAAGGCCAAAGAGATACCCGCTCACGTAACAAAATTATGGGGCCGCGCGAAGCCTTACGTTTATGCGTTAATTTCACTTTCTGCTATCGCGGCGCTGCTGGTCGCCGGCGGAAAACTTGGCTGGTGGAAAAAATGGTCCGAATTTTTCAAAGCGGTCGAAATCGGAAGACATGACGAGTCAACCCAATCTTCGCCGGTCGAGTTCACATATATTTTTGTCAATTCGATCCCAGACGGCGCCGAAATATTCATAGACGACGTTTCGACAAGTAAAAGAACTCCGGCGGAGATCACATCACTTCAAGCCGACAATAAGCCGCACAAACTCGGGCTCTACCTCGACGACCACAAATATTTCGAAGCGACCTTTATGGCAAAAGCTGACGAGCCCGTGAGATTTACCCCGCGACTTGAAGTTGCGTACGGACACTTGGAAATAATTTCGGAACCTGCCGGAGCAACCGTGTTCATCAACGGCATAAATAGCGGAGCTACTCCGTTCTCAAAGACCGACGTCGAACCCGACGCGGTCTTAAATATCAGGCTGATAAAGAACGGCTACAAAGAGTTCGGCGAAACCGTAAAAGTGCACGAAGGGACAAGTAAAATCATACGGGCAAACCTCTTCACGCTGCCAAAGCGTGCCGGAGAAACTTTGCCAACACCCCCTGCCGCTTCTACGGAGACGCCACCTGCAAAGGAATCACCGCCTGCAGAAAAACCCGCAAGCGATATGCCTGAAATGATGAAGCCGGCCCCGCTTGAACAAAAGGAAAAACCATGAAGAAAATTACCGGAGTTATTTTGGCGCTCGCTTGTGCAACCGGATTAACGTGCTTTGGCTGCCACACAAGCACAGACAACTCAAAGATCGACACGCGTCCCGACAACGAAACCGACACGACCGACAATAACGTTAACACCGAAGAGCCGGCGAATAACGAAGGTAATGTTGACGGAAACGACAATAGCGGCACGCCACAGCCGCCGGACGAACCTAACGTCGTTTCTCCTTACATAGACGACGATTTCGCCGGCAGCTCCTCGATATGGAAATTGCCCACAAACACAACCCCCGGCTCTGTATCATTCGCCTACGCAGATCCGGCTGCAGAAGACGGTAGATCCGTGCGCATCCTCTTCGGCGGCAATCCGTCGTTTGGCCCGAGCGACAAGGTCGGCCCGAACAACTCAAAGGACATAACCCTTAACGAAAAGCTCGGATACGGAATCTACAAATTCAGGGTCAAGCCGGCCACATGTTCGGCTTCGGACGAAGAGATGATCACCGGAATTTTCATTTATGCCAACAACGGCAGCGACGCCAACGGCAACGGCATGATCGATAACAACGAAATTGACGTTGAATTCGCTTGCAGCCTCCCTTCGACCTTCTGGCTTACCGTATGGACAGATTATCAGGAGAAAGACGGCGTTGAAAAAGCAAAGCGTCAGACCAGAAGAATTCGCTTTACCGACGGCACCTATAAAGACACGGTGCAAAACGGCACAAAATCCACAATAACCGAAACCAAGGGGAACCTCCCCGCTTCGCTCAAAGATGCCTCGTTCGACCAGCGGGCTCAATATTTAACGCTTGGGTTCGAATGGAGAGCGTCGTTTGTCAGGTTCTTCATCGAAAAGAACGGCGAAGAGATCGATCTGTGGAACATGTCGAACCAGTCGTATGTTCCGGCCGCGCCGGCCTATTTTCTGGTCAATCTCTGGCACGCCCGCAGCATCTGGTCGTCTCCTGAAAGCGCGCTCGCCGATTATCCAAAATCGGACGTTACGGTTCTGGTCGATTATTTCAAATATTGGAAATGACCTTTAAACGATCTTAAACCACGTTGAACAAATTCAACCGTCTGTCTTTTTTCTAAACACAAGTGTGCGCGTTCGCTACAATCGAAAACCGGTCTTACCTATTGAAGAGGACAAAATAGACAGCTCTCAAACTCGGCATGCTTTGCATTTAGAAAAAGCATGTACGCAAAGATAATCTCGGCGACAATTGTTGGGCTCGACGCTACGTGCGTCTTTGTAGAGGTCGATCTGGCCGGAGGTCTGCCGGGCTGGCAAATAGTTGGGCTCCCGGAAACAATGATAAAAGAGAGCAAAGACCGTGTTGCGGCTGCTATACGCAATTCGGGACTTGAGCTTCCAACGCGCAAAACGACCATCAACCTCGCTCCGGCCGACATTAAAAAACACGGTACGGCGTTCGACCTGCCGATCGCCGCTGGGCTTCTATGTGCCAATTCGGCGTTCACCCCCGAATCGGCCTCCGGCTGGATGATGGCCGGAGAGCTTTCGCTATCGGGAGAACTCAACGCAATCGCCGGCAGCGTTTCACTTGCGGTAGCGGCTAAAAAACGAAAGATGAAGGGGCTGCTAGTTCCGGCGGCGAACTATTGCGAGGCAAAGCTGGTCGAGGGGCTCGATATCGTCGGTGCAAAGAACGTTGCCGAAGTTGTGGCGTTCTTTAGAGACGGTACAAGGCCACAGCATGCTCAGTCTCAAAAAGTCGTTCATCAAAATGATGACCAACCCGATTATTGCGAGGTAATCGGGCAGGCGCACGCCAAAAGGGCAATGGAAATTGCGGCGGCAGGCGGACATCACATTCTTCTACAGGGGCCACCCGGAACCGGCAAAACCATGCTGGCAGAACGTTTGCCAAGCATTCTCCCCGAGCTGGAATACGACGAATCGATCGACGTCACTAAAATCTACAGTCTCTTCGGCCTGCTTAACCGCGATTCGCCACTCATCACAACGCCACCATTTCGCGCGCCTCATCATCTGGCTTCGACGGCCGGCTTTGCCGGAGGAGGAACCGGCGTTCCAAAACCGGGCGAAATTTCACTAGCGCACAAAGGGGTTCTTTTCATGGACGAACTGCCCGAATTTAGACGGGACGTATTGGAAAGTCTAAGGCAGCCGCTTGAATCGGGCCGAGTTCAGGTGACCAGATCGGGAACATCTCTCACCTTTCCCGCCCAGTTCATGCTGGTCGCAGCGATGAACCCGTGCGGTTGCGGATATTTTAGGCATCCTAAAAGACCGTGCACCTGTCAGGTCGGGCAGATCCAGCGCTACCGGAAGAAAATCAGCGGCCCCCTTTTGGATAGAATCGATCTGCAAGTCACACTTTCACCGATGGCGTCGGAAGATTTTTTGAACGAACGGGTCGAAGAGAGCTCAAGCGCGATCAAGGAACGGGTTTTGGCCGCACGAAAGATCCAAGCCGAACGTTATCGAGGAAGCAAAATTAAATGTAACGCCCGACTGGGCCCCAAGAAAATGCGTGAACTGGGAATTATAGACGGTGAAAGCGCCCTTTTTCTCTCGCGGCTGGTCGATAAAATGCGGCTTTCGGCACGCGCATACGACCGGATAATAAAGGTCGCGCGAACGATCGCCGATTTAGCTTGCGACAAAAGAATTTCGACCCATCATATTTTGGAGGCGGCGCAATATAGAAGCTTTGACCGGGAAATCCTTTAAAACGTTTAAGTAGCTTAAATTGTTTAAGATTGTTTAAACAATTTTAAACTACTTAAACAACCTTAAACAACTTAAACAATATCTTATGCCAACTGCAAAACACTTTGAAGATCTTATTATCTGGCAAGAGGCGCGGACGCTGACAAAAAAGACATACGAAGCTGTAACACATGCCGATTGGGGGCTTGCCAATCAGATGCGACGTGCTGCGGTTTCAATTATGAGCAACATCGCCGAAGGGTTTGAACGCGGAGGAAATAAAGAATTCGTCCATTTTTTATTTATCGCCAAAGCATCGTGCGGAGAGCTGCGCAGCCAGCTCTACGTTCTCTTGGATATGAATTTTGTTTCAAAGAAACAATGTGACGATTTACAAATTGTCGCCCGAAAACTTTCGATTAAAATTTCAAATTTGATCGGGCATTTAAAAGAATATCCGGAATTCGGCGTCAGAAACAATAAAACCAAAGCAGACGAATGTTTTCAAAAAAAGCTATCGCAATTTCACGAAGATTTCCTTGCGGAACAAGACACCCGAAATATTTAAACAACCTTAAACAACGTTGAACTATTTAAACTTGTCGTTTCCACCTGCGCCACACAAGCAACGCCCCGCTCCCCAATCCGATAAATATCATCGGCAGAAAATCGGCAATAGGACCCGCGCTTTGCGCGTACATGTTGCATTTACAATCACCGGGTTTCTTAATTCCGGCCCCTTCGCTACACGAACCGGTCTCTTCATCGCAGCTGAAATTTTTACCTTTCGCAAGGCACGCGGCACAAGCGGCGTCTAGGTCGATCACCTTACAATATGGCTGCGGACAAGCGGTATAATCAACACCTGCAGGACATTCGTAAATATTTACAAAACCGTCGTTACAGCGGCAATTGGTGCCGTCAACGTAGGCGTTGTCATCGGCACAAACATCTGTAAAATAAGATTCATCCTTGCAAGCGCCGCGCAAATCACGGACATATCCGGCTCTGGCGCCACATTCGCACTTCCAACGATCGGGAGACGAAAACATTCCTTCCGGTCCGCACTTAACACACGGGAAAAGATAAGCACCGTCCACAACGTCGTCGCTATATCGCCCATAACCTATTTTACACTCGCAAACCCCGTCCACAACTTCTTCGTTGGCACCGCAATCACCCTCGGGTAAAAGCGATATACACGAGCCCTCAGGGCCTACAACTTTGGTAGCATCATTACATTTACATGCGCCATCCTGATAGGTTTGTTCTTCCTGACAAACAGATTCACAAGCTCCGGTTATTAAATTGCGTTGTGTGCCGCTTGCGCACTTTTCAACGCATTCAGTACCCCAAAATTCTTTAGGCTCACTGCATGACGCCAAAGGTAATGGACACGGGCCTGACAAACCATCTAAAGTAATACATAAGTTATTATTAATTGTAACAACACTGCCGAACTTCGACATGTTTTTTGATTCACAAAGAGCAATGAACGAAACCTCATCGCTCTTTAGCAAATTAATTTTGTTACGAGACATTTTAATTTGATAAACCCCACTTGAATTTTTTTCTGGGGTGTAAACGCTAACCGACTCTAAATGAGAAATATCGCCATTAGGAGCTCTATAAATAATGTAGGGCTCAAATCTGAGATTGCCTGCGCACAAATCACCGCCTTTTAATTGCTTTGCCGACTGCATGTTTTGAATATCAAAAACATAATAGTCACTTAACTTACCTATAAATGAGATTTGAGGCCGTCCGATTTTCTTGATTTTAGACGATGCGCTACCATCAATGATAGTTGAGAGAGAGATTGGAAATGTGGATGTGCTCTTAAACTTGGCGCCTGAAATATAAACTGAAGACTCGTTGTTATTTAAATAGACAGCGCTGGTATTATTAGCAGAAATATTAAACGTTGCACCTAAAATACTGAGAGACTGAATATTTTCAGACACATCCTTAATCTCTATAATTTTATTTTCGGTCTGCTCAGAAAATTCTGATGAAAGCATGCTGATCTTCCAAGCACTAGCATCATATGAGGCGGCTAAAAGAGCGACATTCATTTTAGCATTAATTTTCAAACCGTGTACGTCATCCTCACCATTGAATGTCTGAGGTGTGATCGGATAAGTGCAAAAGGCACATTGAGATGCGCTTTTAGCTGAATTAAACGGAATTGGCCTGATATTTTTAAATTCAGTTAACGCAAATGAACCCCCATTAAGTGTCATAACCGGCTCAGCAAACGTATAACCATTCAATTTCAACATGTTATTTGAAGGCCTTTTAAGTAAAATGCCCTTTGGTTGCTGTGACAACGCTTCACAGTCATAGCATTTGCTGGAAAAAAGAGCCTCTGACTTATCTGAAAAATAGGCACATATCAAATCATCCAGAGTACGTAAATCCACTGGATTTTTATTTGCACAATCAACACAACTGCCATCTACGAAATCACTGCATATCTTCCAATGTTGTGGTTCAGAAGCTGTTGCGGCAAACAAATTTACGGAAATCGCCAAAGTAACAACCGCGCCAAAAACAAGAGCCACAAATTTTATTTTCACATTTTTCATAACAGCCTCCGAAATATGTTCGCGCGGTTCATTGTGATACCGCCGGCGGATTCCATGTCGCCGCGTCTTTTACGTCGCGCGGCTCAAGATCCGGTCTGTCAACTATCGTAGTATTTGCGTAGGAGACAAACTCACCCTCACGCGACGAAATATCGAACGTAAACTCGAACGTAAACTTTTCTTTTGCGTCCAGCGCAAACACGCACAGTCCGTAACTTCCGTATTTATCGCACTTGTAGGCGTTGCCAAGACCGGCAGTAAGGTTAATACTAAGCAACGAATAGTATCCCCTAACGCCGGCTCTAAGTTCCACATCTCCTAGATCGACCTCGCTGATATTTTTAACTTCACATTTGAGGACGATCTTTGTCGCGGTCGGGGCCGGCAAATTAGGGAGCGAGCAAGAAGCTTCGACCGGATATCTGCCGGTAACCTTAACCTTTTTCTCAAGCATATATCTGGTGTCGCCGTCGGGACAAGTGGCGCGTATTCTTACCGTTACATCTTTTTCGCCGATAAATGCAGGATCGGCGATCAGCGGAAAGCTCGCGGTTACGGGCGAATCGGCCGAACGCGTCCCCATATAAGCGCCAACAGTTGCCGGCGAAGAGACAATGCTGTTGAGATTCAAAACCGACGCGCCGGCTTGAGCCGTAGTTATCCATATTTGCGCGCTTTGCAAAATGGGGTCGAGAGTAACGATGTCGAATTTATTGCAAGCTGCGGGGTAAATGAATTTTACGGTCACAGGCTCACCGGCAAACATCGTCACGGTCTCCTGAGATGGAAGAGTGCTGATCGCGGCCGAATAGTCGCGCGCGACGGGAACATTCATTTCAACGCTACGGCCTTTGACGTTAATGCACGATTTGCCGGCCTCGACCGTAGGAGCTTTATCTTCGACTATGTTCGAATCGCCGCATGAGTCGGCTTTGCCGTCGCCGTCCGAATCGTCGTTGGCGGTCTCGGGACAAAGATCGCAGGCGTCGCCAAAGCCGTCGCTGTCGGTGTCGATCTGCGACGCATTCGCGATCTTTACGCAATTGTCAACATCGTCTTTTACTCCGTCGTTGTCGGTGTCAACATCGGAAGCGACCCCTTTTTCTACCGGGGCCGTAAGAGCTTTGCCCGAGGATGCAAACGATGAGTCGGCAGTCACCTCGGCGCAATAATAACCGGGTTTCTCGGCCTTCACGATGAACGAGCCGTCCGAATCGGTCACTCCCTCAGCGACCGTTTCGTTTTCAAAAGTAACGATATATTTTGCATAGCTAAGTCTGGATTCGGTCGGATCCATCGACAAGTTTGCATTGTCGTCAACATAGGCGACCCCAAAGACCTTAGGCTGGCATGCGCACAACAAAACCGTGCAAGCCATCGTAAGCACGATCAAAATTCTATTGAGGTAAGCAGCCTTCATGACAACCTCTTCATTTTGATAACCTAAAACAAAATACGTCAGCCATTTGACACTTTATACGCCTAGCCCTATTTAAAACCCATTGCAAGCCCTACTTTAGGCCTACAACTTGTCGTATAAGCAATTTTTATGCCAGCTTAGCGAACGACCGTTAATCAGCGGCAAACCGCACCTTCAAAGGTAAGCCCCATAATAGCCACGTCGGGCTTCTGGATAATTATAGCGCACCCGTTGTTCTTTGGAGTCTTAATTACGATTGCCCTCCCCGTGTCGTTTGTGATCACAAGAGGATGACCGACCGCCTTGGGATGCATGTCGGCAATGACTATCGGGTTATCCATCTGCAACCATATCGGAGACTGAGGGTCCCAATCCGACGGTGGACGCATCACAATCCATTCGCAATCGCCCATCCAAATTGCGCGCAAAATCGCCTTCTCAAAGCTGCGACTGTCGTAAACTTTGCATTCTTTTAGCCCATCGGGAAATGTCAGGGGCTCGGTCGGGCTAACCGTAAGTTTGTTTTTTTGTGCGGGCTTGCATTTTTTCTTGCCGGTACAAATAAAAGTTTCATCTTCTCCGGTGCTTCCCTGCGGGGAGTTCTGTTGTTTGGAAACTTTGGGTTTTGGGTCGGGGACTGTCAGGTCGGTCGTCTCCATGTTCTGGCTGTCGGGCTTACTGGTCTTGTGGACTCGCTGGTATGCGCTCTGTTGAGCAGATAAATTCCACGAAAAAGCTAAAAGAAAAAGGACAAGAAAAGAAAAAAGGCCCAAAGATTTTGATCTCATGGGCCTTTTTTAACAAATGAATTGTAAAAACTCAAATCAAAACGTTGTAATTACTTGGCAAATTTCCGTCTTACCGAAAACAGAACCGCCGGCAACGAGGATAACGTTAGCATAATAATTCCTGTCAAGTCGCTGTTTGCCGCCCCGCTTACGTTCGAACAACCGCCGGTTGACGACCATGAACTGCCGCTGCCGCTTATTTCAACGCCGCCGGTCGGGATAGGATCCGTCGTTCCGCCGCCGCCACCGCCGCCTGTGCTGGTGTTAGGATCGCAAACATTGCCGATGCCGTCATTATCTTCGTCTTCCTGATTCGGATTGTAGATGAAAACGCAATTGTCGTACTGATTTAAAATGCCGTCGCCGTCAACGTCGTCATCGCAAATATCGCCGATGCCGTCGTTGTCGAGGTCCTTCTGGTCGATGTTTGCAACGTTGACGCAGTTGTCGCAAATGTCGCCGATATCGTCGCCGTCAGCGTCGCTCTGGCTCACGTTCCAGCACGCATTTTCAGTCCCCGCCGGAGCCGTGCTTTCAGGGCCGCGCAGCGAACACGAACGGACATTTTCTTCAGTTACGCCGGGGCAGTTGTCAAAGCCGTCGGTGATCGTATCTTTATCGGTGTCGATGCAAACACCTGCCGGCATCATTTTTTCGGCGACCTTTTCCCCTTTGATGTCGGGGTTCTGCTTATCATACCACTTAAGCATGAAGTTCGAGCTCTCTTCGGCGTCGGTGAGTTCGTCACCGTCGTCGTTATCGTCGCAAACGTTCGGGATGCCGTCGCCGTCGATGTCATACATCAGATCGGGCTTAATGGGCTTAGGACTCCAAATGCTTTCGCAACCGGCCGCTTCCTGACCGTTCGGAATGCCGTCGCCGTCAATGTCACCATCGGCTGAATCGATGAGCCAGTCGCCGTCGATATCGTTTGCGATGCTCGACATCGTGTTGCCGGCCACATATTCGACGCCGAAAGTATTGTCATAGAAATCACAGGCGTCGCTTACGCCGTCGTTATCGCTATCACGCTGGTCATCGGGGACTCTCGGACATTTGTCGATAACGTCGCTGTATCCGTCGCCGTCCGAATCGACAGCCGCGCACTTGTCGTTTGGAGCAAGATCGCACGCGTCGCCGATTCCGTCAAAGTCTGAATCGGCCTGATCGGGATTTGCAACCAGCGGACAATTGTCGGAAGGTGCTATGCACTCGCGTCCCGATGCGAAAATCCCCCACGACGGGCCGTCACAGAAGCCGTCGCCGTCGGAATCGGGGTCGTCAGACTTGTAACCCGAACCGGCGCGTTCTTCGATCTCGTTGGTCAAACCATCGTTATCGATGTCGGGATCGCAAGCGTCGCCAAGAGGATCGCCGTCGGTGTTTTCCTGATCGGGGTTGTAAATATAGACGCAATTGTCGTCGAGATTGTTAATGCCGTCGTCGTCCGCGTCCAAATCGACGTTCAAAATATCGTGCTGAAACACGCACGCGCCGTTTCTGCAGGGGTAGTCTATCGGCTCGACCGGAATCATCGTGTTCGGGAAATAAAATCCGGACGTCGGTTCGGTCGGGTTGGTGCCGCTGCAATCTTTTTTAGCGGGATCTGTCGGATCGACCTTACTTGTGAAAGTCACGCAATCCATCGAAGGATTTTCCTGATAGTTCGTGCAACCGTCTCCGTCGTAGTCAAAGCCCCACGGATCGCTCGGAGCCGTAGCTGCGGCGGTGCCGTTACGATCGATGCCGTCGATAGACTTTAAGAACCAGTCTTTGTTCAAACATTCGGCTCCGGCCTTAATTCTGCCGGGGACCTTTGTGAAATCGGCCGCGGCGCTAAATTCGGATGTGGAACTTGCGGCGGCGTTCGTGCTGTTGAATGCGGTAACGGCATATTTGCCGGTTGAGCTCAATTCGCCGGCTGTGATCTTTTTCACAAAGCGGTTGCGTTCTTTAACTGTCCAAGACTTTTTGGTGAGGCCGTCGTAGCCTTTTGCGAAAACTTTCCCCTGACCTTGTGCCTTGTCGATGGTTGCAGCGTCAGCCGAATAGACCTGAATTTTAGCCGTCGTCTTATCAACAAGTCCGGTGATTGCGCTGACCTTTTCGTCGGTCGGATTCACTATCGCGCGAAAAGCGACCGGATTAAGAATCGAATCGTTGGCCGAACCTACGAGATCGATAGCAAGGTTTGTGTTATCGTTAAAAACAACTTGCGAAATGTAATTGTCGTGGCCGGCGGCTATCACGATGCCGGTCTTATTATGATGAAACGACGAGGTCGCGCCGTTTGTCACAAGGAACTGCGAATTGCTACCGCTGACCTGCGCCCCCATCTCGTAACCTGCCACGCGAACATCTTTTAAAATTGTGGAGTCGGCATTGATTCTCACGCCGACAGAGCCGGACGGCTTGGTCTGCGAATTCATCCCAGCTGTCGTAATGCGAACGTTTTTGATGATGTGATCGTTTCCGTCAACATCGACCGCAACTTTTGCCGTCTTGGCTTCGCCAAGAGCGATGTAAAAATTTTCTATCGTGGGGTTTGTGGCGTCGGTTCTGGCATCGCCGAGATAAACAAGCTGTTCGTCCGAATAGCTCGATGCCGGTTTAAGCGTCACAAGCGGAGTTCCGTCAGATTTTTTCGGACCGATCAGTCTTGCATCTCCAAGCAAACCGACACCGGTCTGCATCTCGATCGAAACCGATGACGTAACCAAGCCGTCTCTAAAATAAATTGCGTCGCATTGATCCTGACTTTTCAACATCCACACGATGCTGCCGGGTGAATCGTACCCTTTAAGGTTTTCGATGTAGCAGTTCTTGGCGCTTGCCGTTGAAGAAATTGCCACAACAGCGGTCGCAACGAGCGTAAAAAACGTAAGTTTTTTCATAAGTTAAACCTCTTGGTTTTAATGGTCACTAGTATTATCGTCTTGGCCTGAAAAAAGTTGCTAAATATTTTAAGACTATTTAAAGGGCCCTCGGGCCCGTTAAAAACAAGCAAAATGGGGTCAAAATGCGGGCGACTGCGTGTTACGAAAGGTGCTATATTTTTTAAAAAAATCGCGCAACTTTTTTCTAAGTTCGCCGATGATAATAGCGAGTATCAAAATCGACCAATCTAAGGAGTCATATTATGACCGATGGAAACAACTGTCTGAAACTTAATAAAGGAACACAGCTCTGCCCTTCGTTCACGTGGGTTGACGAAAACGGCGCCCTTATTAACGATTGCGAATATACAGCCGATGCAAGCGGCACAGATAGAGGCGAAATGTCGTGCGGCACCGGAGCGTTCACCTCTAATTATGATATCAGCGACAGCTTTTTTAAATTCGCCGATAATCAGCACAAATTTCCTATCTATGTAAAGCCCGGCACAAACGACGGTAGAAGCAACATTTCCGGATTTGCCAGCGCAACTATCCATCGAATCGAAACAACTCAGCTCGATCTTGCAAATGAATCGCCGCTTGACGAAATTTCCGGCGATGAAGGGATGCCCCTCATCGTTAAATTTTATTTCAAAGATGCAATAGTCATAAACGGCAGAGAGACCAAAGAGACAATTCTCTACATCAAGTCGTTTAATCAGGATGAGCTTGACAAGAAGATCGCCCTCTTCAAAGGGCTTCCTTTTGAGAAGGTCGAAGTAACGAAATTTATAGCGACCGATGAAAAGACCGAGCCGGCGTTCGCAGATTTCGGCTCGCCCGATGAGCAAACAAAATTTCTTTCGGCCGGAACCAGATATCTTGCCAAAACCGGCCAGCACTGGAGAGCCATTGGTTCGGAAGCAGATGTCGCAGAGAGAGGGTTTGAAAGCGGCCAACGCACCGTGCTAATTTCCGAAAGAGACGGCCGCCAGATGGCTGTCAACTTCGCTGACAAAAGCGCAAAGCTTTATGCCGAAGCGGTTAAAAGCAACGGCGCCTATCCGGTAAAGGTCGGCGAAACCAAAAGAGGCCACAGGCTGGAGCTAAACATCACTCTCGGGTACACCGACGGCGGAGCTGACGCCTCGTTTGAAGGGGCAAAAGCCTATTCAAACACTCCGTTCGCCGATAGTTTTAATAAGACAAGAAGCGGCGGCAGAGGAGACCTACCCGGCTTTGCCGCGAACGTCACACTCAACTACGTCGCAAGATTTGCCCCGTGGTTCGCGCTTAAACCGGGCGTTATGCTAGGCGTTGCGACAACGGAAGCCGACAGAAACAACAAAGATTCGACTCATCACATCTTCTCAGCCTTCTTAACGCTGGGCACCGAATTCAACGTGCTCGACTACGTCAAGTTCAACCTCTTCGGCGGACTTGGCGGATCGGTTGCAACCGGTACGAACATTCTCGCCGACGATCCGTTCGGCAAGAGCCGTACAGATGGTTCATTGGACTGGATGGCAGGCGCGTCGGTTCAGGTTCCGATCACGGAATGGTTCGGGCTAACAGGCATGTTTTACCTGCAGGACGATATCGCCGGAGCGGACCAACCTACCGAAATCAGATGGGCAACTACCGCGGGAGCCTATTTCAATTTCTGGGGCGATAATACAAAAGAGCTCATGACCGAAGCCGAAAAAGCAGCTCACCTTGCCGACATCCCGACAGCAACGGTCAAGGTTCAGGTCTATAGAAAACCCGAAGAGGCCTTCGCGTTCGTTCCATACGACACGGTTGAAATGCCTAATCACAAAGCGAGCGCCGAAGAGACCTTCGAGGTCAATAAGGCTATCTTGAAGAAGACCAAATTTGCCGAGATCCCTGCCGCCGACCGTCGCGAGAACGAAAATCGCACTGAAGGCGACATCAACCTTGAAGTTTACAAGACAGCTAACGTTGTCGAAAAATATATCCGTTACTTGGAATCGATCGGTATAAACGCCGGAAGCGTTAACATCGACATCGGCGCACATGCCGACAGCGCCGGCAGATACGCAGGAAACAAAAAACTTTCCGATGCACGCGCAGAATCGTTCAAAAAAGATCTCGAAGCCGAACTTAGCGCACGCGGCATAACCGGCTTTACATTCACCTATCACTCGGCCGGATACAGCGAAAGCAAGCCGGTAGTCATCGCGTGTAAGAACGCCGAAGATAAATTCGTGAAATGCTCGGCCGATCATCTCGGCGGCAAGGTCGAAACGATAGCGCTCCCTGAGAAATACGACATCGGCCCCGAAAATCCGATGTTCGATAAAGATGGGAACAAGGCCAAAAATTATAAAGCTGCGGCCGACGGTCACGCGCAGATAACCGTCACGCAAAAAGTGGGCGAAGACGGCAAAACGGTCAAACTGGGCAAGAACAAGGAATATTATCTTGAAGCCCTTCGCGGAAGCCGACGCGTCGAAACGATCGCAACAGTTACGCAGGTCGGAATGTTCGAAGGTCCTGCAAATCAAAACGCGATAATCGAAAGAAATTCAGAGTCAACATGGTTTAACGTGAAGCTCAATAACCCGATTACCCCGACCGCAACGAACAGCGAAGCTCCCGTTACACCAAGCGATAAGAGCTATTTCTTCAAGCTGATCGAAGAGGCCAAGAAGAATGTTACCGACGCAGGCAGCCAGATGCTTGTTGTCGTGATAAACCTCGGTAAGGAGAGCACTCTTACAGGAGAAGAACTTGAAAAATCGATGAGATGGCTCGGCGGCGCAGTCACATACCGCATGGCAAAGACCGGAAACGGTGAAAAGCGTATCGACATACCTGTGAAGGTTGTCGTCACCCGTAACGATAAGGTCCAAACATCTATCGGCATCAACATCATGCCTAAAGAGACCGTAGCGGAAAGTTTCGTAGAGGGACACGCTAAAGACTGGAGCGAGCTCATCCTCGGAAGAGAACTTGATAAAGGGGGCTATGAAGAGCAGACGCAAGGGAGCGGCGAAGTTAAACAAAACGTCCCTCCTACCGTAGCGAAGCCTGCAACCAAGCAAGCCCCAGTTGACGAGCCAAAAACGGAGTCTGTAAAGAAGCCGGAACCTGCTGTCGAAACACCCAAAGAGAATAAGCCTGCAGGAGGCCGCCCAAATCTCAAACTTGATCTTGACGATCTACTTCCGGAAATGCCTGAAGCTCCGGAGGAAAAGCCGGCCGCTGAAACGAAAAAAGAGGGGCCAAGACCTGCAGCTCCTGCCGTACCGGCTAAACCTGCAAAACCCGTTGAGCCGGTCGTAGAAGATGTTATCGAAGAGATCTCTATCTAAGCACATTTCACAGAATAAAAAAAGGCAGCCAGACGGCTGCCTTTTTTATTTGGCCCTAGGCGAGAGGATTATGGCGCTCACGCGCCATGCTCTGTTTTGTGAAGCCTCGTCACCTGCCGCTTTCGCGGCCGGTGCCGACTCGGCTTTTCATTCTAAATTTCCTGCCATCCGGCAGGAATGCATAGTCGATCCTCAAGCCTCCTTGCGGAGGCTGAGGTTCGAATCCAAACACAAACAAAAATAAAAAAAGCAGCCAAATGGCTGCCTTTTTTATTTGGTCGGGGCGAGAGGATTATGGCGCTCACGCGCCATGCTCTGTTTTGTGAAGCCTCGTCACCTGCCGCTTTCGCGGCCGGTGCCGACTCGGCTTTTCATTCTAAATTTCCTGCCATCCGGCAGGAATGCATAGTCGATCCTCAAGCCTCCTTGCGGAGGCTGAGGTTCGAATCCAAACACAAACAAAAATAAAAAAAGCAGCCAAATGGCTGCCTTTTTTATTTGGTCGGGGCGAGAGGATTCGAACCTCCGACCACTTGCACCCCAAGCAAGTGCTCTGGACCAAGCTGAGCTACGCCCCGAATACAACTTTAAAATTATTTTCTAAGCTCCGCCAAACACCATCCTATGTCGTTTTTGAGCTTAGCTAAAACTTTCTTTAACGAATCGTCAATTCCCTTAGGTTGCGCAACCGATTTTACCGGCTCCGCCCTAACGGCCGCAGCAGATGCCGGAGCCTCTATCAGGGCATCATCAACCAAAGTGTCGTCGTCGCTTGTATCCCTAGGCTGCTGGCGCATAAGGTCTTTAAGATGCTGCCTCGCGCCGTTGATCGTAAACTTTTCATCGTAGAGCAACCGCTTAATCGCCTGCAAAAGTTCAACGTCTCGCCTCTTATACAAACGCTGATTGGACTGGCTCTTCACCGGCTTGATATCGGGAAACTCTGTCTCCCAGTAGCGAAGCACGTAAGGCTTCACCTCAAGGATGTCGGCCACCTCCCCGATTCGAAAATACATCTTGTCGGGGATCGATCTTTCGCGACTCACAGAGCACCCTCTTTGTTGAGTGACTCTTTGAGAACCTGACTCGGCCTGAAGGTAAGAACCTTACGGGCCGTAATCTCAATGGCCTCGCCGGTCTGCGGGTTGCGGCCTACGCGAGAGCGTTTCTGCCTTACGACGAAATTGCCGAAGCCCGATATTTTGATCTTCTCTCCACGTGAAAGTGTGTCTTTCATCGTGTCAAATACCAGCTCGACGATATCGGCAGACTCCTTCTTCGAGAAACCGATCTTCTGATAGATCTGTTCAACTATCTCTGCCTTTGTCATAAAGACCTCCTTTTTAAGGTTTACCTTACTTCAGCTTTCAGTTCCGCTTTTAAATGTTCTATCAAACCCTTGTGAGCCGAAGATATCTCTTCTTCGGTAAGGGTGCGTTCGCTATCGGAAAAGAATATAGCATAAGCCACGCTCTTCTTGCCAGCGTCAATTCCTTTTCCGCGATAAATATCGAAAACCGCCGCTTCTTTGACGATCTTCGACTTGAAAGACGAAATGCATTTTATGACCGCGTCGTGATCGACTGCGTTGTCAAGCAAAAGAGCCACATCGCGCCTGACCACCGGGAAACGCCCTACCGGCGCATATTTAACGGATTTGTTTCCCGCGGCGGATGAAATGACATGCCAGTCGAGTTCAAAGAGAGCAAGCGGCTTTTTTAGCTCAAGAGCGACGGCGATGTTAGGATGAACCATGCCGAAATGTCCGGCATCATTCCCATTTATTATTAATTTTGCCGAGGCCTGCGGGTGCAAAAATTTTACGTCGCACGAATCGGCGTATGCCACCCCTTGAACGCCGAGATGCCTCAAAAACATTTCAACAACGCCTTTGACGTCGTAAAAATCGACCGGCTCGCTCTTTTGCGACCAAGTCAGTTCGGACTTAAGACCATAAAGCACGCCTGAAACTTTGACCGGCTCGCTGTGACCTTTGTCATTTTTTTCAAAGACGCTTCTAATTTCAAACAGCCTTACAGATTCCTGACCAAAATTAATATTGTGCTTTAAATTGTTGATAAGCCCCGATAGCAGGGTCGTCTTCATCGCCGAAAACTCCACTCCCAAAGGATTGGCGATAGATACAAACTCGCCCTTTCCTATCATTTCAAGCTCTGCGGGAGCCCCAAAGCCGTAATTAAGCGCCTCGTAAAATCCGTTAGCGGCAAAAAAATCGCGTGAGCGTCTCTTTAACTCGAACGATCTCGGCTTTGAAATGGGCGACATCTCAAATTTAGGCAAAGTCACGGGAATTTTATCGTAGCCATGCAATCTTGCCACCTCTTCGATAAGATCGACCGGACGAGTAATATCGGGCCTAAAAGTCGGAACAGTGCAGACCGAACCGGAAAAGATAATACCGAGCCTTTTTAAATACGACTTGATCTCGCTTTGAGAAATGTGCGTTCCTAAAAGTGAATTTACATCCTCAGGCATAAGCTTCAACTTGAGAGGCTTTATCTTGGCGGGATAAACATCGACTATCCCCGATTCGGCGGTTCCACCTGCCGTTTGCAAAATAAGCTCGATAAGCGACAAAAGATTTTCTATGACCGCGTTCGGATCGACTCCGCGCTCGAAACGACGGCTCGACTCGCTAATAAGACCGAGCCTTTTTGAGGTTCTTCTGACCGTTGCATAATCAAATGCCGCACATTCCAAAATTATTGAAGTGGTCGAATCGTCGATCTCGGAGTTCTTCCCCCCCATGACTCCGGCAAGGGCAATTGGTGTTTCACCGTCGCAAATAAGAAGATCGTCGCCGTTAAGCTTTCTTGAAATCCCGTCGAGAGAGACGAATTCTTCGCCCGACTTAGCGGTCTTTACGACTATTTTGCCGCTCGACAGTTTTGAAGCGTCGAACGCGTGGAACGGTTGTCCCCTCTCAAGCATCAGATAATTTGTGGCATCGACAACGTTGTTGATAGATCTGATACCGCACGCTTCAAGCCGCAGGCTAAGCCACTTCGGCGAGGGAGCTATCTTAATACCGGAGATCTTTGCCGCAGCGTAACGATGACAGCGTTTCTTGTCTCGAATTTCAACTTTTATGAACTTCCCTTTTTTCGCTGTTTGAGATTGGACCTTTGAAAACGGTTTTAGATCTTTAGAGGTTATAGCGGCTATCTCACGCGCAAGACCGTAAACAGACAGACAATCTCCGCGATTTGGAGTAACGTTAACGTCGAAGATCGTATCGTCGCCGTGCGAAGCTACAGCCTCGATCTCCAACCCGCTCATAGTAAGACGGTGAGCAAGGGACTTGGCGTCAAGCCTTACGTCGACAAGATCTTTTATCCAGTTAAGAGATACAAGCATTAGAACTGCCTCAAAAATCTTAAATCGTTCTCAAAAAAGAGCCTGATATCGGAAATGCCGTACTTCAGCATAGCGATGCGTTCAACTCCCATACCGAAAGCAAAACCGGAATATTTTTTAGGATCGTAACCGACCGCCTTGAAAACGTTGGGATCGACCATGCCGCATCCCATGATCTCCATAAATCCGGTCTGTTTGCATACGCGGCAAGGTTCGCCTGTTGCTAATTTTGTTGCGCCTCCGCAAATCACACACTGGATATCGACTTCGGCCGACGGCTCCGTGAACGGAAAAAAGCTCGGCCTGAATCTGACCGCGACATCTTTTCCGAACATTTCATGAAGGAAAGCCGTTAGCACACCTTTAAGGTCGCCCATCGTGATATTTTCACCGACAAGCAACCCTTCGACCTGATGAAACATGGGCGAATGGGTAATGTCGGCATCTTTTCGATAGACTGCCCCGGGGACAATAATGCGAATCGGCGGGGCGCCGTTCTCCATCGCGTGAATCTGCGCCGGAGAAGTGTGCGTGCGCAAAAGTCTTTCGACTCCGTCTTTGGACATGGCAGAGATATAAAAAGTGTCCTGCATGTCGCGAGCCGGATGGTCCTTGGGGACGTTTAGCGCTTCAAAATTGTACCAGTCGGTCTCAATCTCGGGGCCTTCAAAGATAGAAAAACCCAGCGCGGTAAATATCTCCTCGATCCGGTACATAATCTGCGTAACCGGATGAACAGAAGCCGGCAAAAAAGAGACGCGCCCCGGAAGCGTTATATCAAAGCGCTCGCTAAGGGCTGTCTTAACCTGACTTGCCGTCAATTTCGCCTCGGCGGCATCAAGCAAACCGAGGAGCTTTTCTTTCAAGATATTTATTTTTGCGCCGGCCTGAGGACGCTGGTCCGGAGGGAGCTCGCCCATAAGCTTGAACATCTCCGTAAGAGCCCCCTTCTTTCCAAGAAAGGCGGCCCTGACAAGTTTGAGGTCCTCGTCCGAAGATATTTTAGCGACGTTGGCCGCAGCCTCCGCCTCTATCTGTGCGAGCCTGTCCGTTAGCTGGTTCATTTATTTTGCCAAAACAGTTAATGCGGCAAAGTCCTTCGGATGATGAGTCGCCACCTCGGCCAGAACTTTTCTGTCGAGCGTAACGCCGGCCTTTTTCAAACCGGAAATAAGCCTGCTGTACGACGTGCCGTTCTCTTTGGCAGCGGCGCTGATGCGCGTGCTCCAAAGGGCGCGCATATCGCGTTTCTTGGCCTTGCGATGTCTGAAGGCGTAGTCCAAGCCCTTCTCAACCGCTTCGGTTGCCGAACGTATCAGCTTACTGCGCCCGCCATAATAACCTTTGGCAAGCTTCAATACTTTGTTACGGCGACGACGTGCTTTAAAACCTCTTTTTGCTCTCGGCATAAAATGCGTATCCCGCGTCTCGTATGGCCTATTCT
>CAZYHS010000020.1:0-23339 GCA_964647545.1 uncultured Pseudomonadota bacterium
CTTATACCACTATTTATGAGGTTTCAACTGGTACGGTTTTCGGGGGGATGGTCAGCTCTCTTGTTATTAAGATAAGTGACAATGGTTGTGGAATAAATCCTGAGATGCGATCGCAGATATTCGATATGCTTTTTTCTATGTCAAAGACTCAAGGCTGCGGCTTAGGCCTTTCCTATTGCAAACAGGTTGTTGAGTCTCATGGCGGTACGATAGAGGTCGTAAGTGAGGTTGACTTAGGGACTACGTTCACCGTGACATTGCCCGATTGTATCTTAAAAAATGAACAAAACTGTGTTGTTCCGGCCGAGGAAAAGGGAAAAGGCGCAATTCTTATTGTCGATGACGATGAAGAGATGATCGAACGATGGAAGATAATTTTGAAGGACTTTACCGGTACGATAATCACTGCACGAAGCGGTAGCGAAGTTCTGACGCTAGATATTGCAGCTCTTGGTATCGACCGAGCTGTTGTTGATCAGCGTTACAAAGGAAGTTATATTACAGGTCTTGAGATCATTGAATTTTTAAAAAGTAAGAGGGTTCGCGAGATTCATCTTTGCACGGGTCTTTATAACGACAGTGAAATCTGTGAACGCGCGAAAGCACTTGGCGTGACATCGATTATACCCAAGCCAATACCGTCTCAGGCCTCGCGGCTCTTCGTATGAAAGGCGATACATTATGACACATGCCATTCTTTGCATAGATGACGACCGTAATTTCACTATCCATCTGCAACTGCAGCTTGAAGCTCGTTATCGGGTCTATCCGGCAGCCGATATGAAGTCCGGGATGGAGGTTCTTTCAAAGAACATTGTTGATATTGTCTTATTGGATATCGGTCTTGAAGATATTGACGGCGTGGATGGTCTTAAGATGATTAGACAACGATATCCGGGGGTGCCCGTAGTAATGTTGACGGCTAATCGCGATCCGAAAATGGTTGTTGAGACTATTCAGGCGGGTGCCAGTGACTATGTTTGCAAGCCATTTGAGATAGAGGAGCTGATTGCTGTGCTGGATCGTGTTGATGAATCGATACGACTTCGGGAACATAATCTGGCGCTTCTTGCGACAATGAATGACAATGCAGCTCCTCGAGAAATGATTGGCCAGAGTCCTGCCCTCACGAGGCTACTTGCACAGGTTGAGATGCTAAGAGGTCATAGCGCTAATGTACTTATTGAGGGGGCCAGCGGCACAGGTAAGGAGCTTTTGGCACGTTATATCCACAAACGTGAGGGTGACCCCGTTCGTCCGTTTGTTGCGATTAACTGTGCTGCTATTCCAGACGACTTGCTGGAATCGGAACTTTTTGGACACGAAAAGGGGGCGTTCACCGGTGCCATCGGACGTAAGATAGGTAAGTTCGAGCTAGCGGGGGGCGGTGACATATTTTTGGACGAAATTAGCTCATTGAAGATAGATCTTCAGGCAAAGATACTTAGGGCGCTGCAGGAAAGGTCGTTCTATCGAACGGGAGGAAATGGGCTTATTCAGTCGAATTTCAGGGTTATTTCTTCAACGAATTATGATCTAGAAGAAATGATCGCTAAAAAAATGTTTCGTGCCGATCTTTTCCATCGTCTTCGGGTTGTTCATCTTAAGGTGCCCAGTCTTTCGGAGCGAAAGGACGATATCTCTCTTTTGTCTTCGGCATTTCTAAAGAAATATGCGAGGGGTAGTAAACCAAAGACCTTGAACAACGATGCTATGAATGTTTTGCAGGAGTATGATTGGCCCGGCAATGTGCGAGAATTGGAAAACCTACTTCATAGTTTAATCATTATGTCGCAAGGGGATGTAATCACATCAAACGATATGCCGGATTGGATAATTAAAAAGCTTACCGGAAGAAATTTTAGCGAAAAATGTGAACCGCATCAAATCGATACGGATGCCATCAGCCTAAAAGAATATTTAAAGATGGCCGAACGCCAATTTATTTCGGCTGCGTTGCATAAGCACAATGGTGATAGGCTGCAGACAGCCAATGCTTTAAAAATACCCAGATCAACATTCTATCTGAAGCTGCGTGAACTTGGAATAGATTGAAATGGCTTGAACTGATATTTATTAAACTCGTCTGGCGTGCGGTGGAAGCGGCGCCGATTGAGTGGCTTGCACCTGCTGCGGCTGGCGCAACATGCTCCAGATGGTGTCGGCGTAGGCTAAGACCTTGGGGACATAAGCGCGTGTTTCGGCAAATGGCGGGATTTTATTTCCGTACTTTTCAACGTTTCCTTCGCCCGCGTTGTAGGCAGCAACCGCAAGTTTGTAGTCGCCTTTAAATCTATCGAGCAGGAATCGCAGATATTTTGTCCCGCCTTCGATGTTTTGCTGTGGGTCGAATGAATTAGTTACACCGAATCTCTTTGCAGTCCCCGGCATTAATTGCATGAGGCCTCTGGCTCCTGCGTGTGATACCGCTTTCGGGTTTCCGCCCGATTCCTGCAAAATTACTGCGCAGACAAGTTCCACGGGGACGTTGTGCTTTTTTGCCGAGTCTTTTATGAAACCGGAATATTTCGCAAGTCGCTGTGCCTGAGTTGTGGTGATGTTCTTGTGATGTCTGGGAGACACGTGATGTTGAAGATTTTCTGACGGGCGGTTCGCGTGTCGTGTATCGCGCTCTTTTGAAATAAGCGATTTGCGGCCTGAAGAAGAACGATCTTCTGTGACAGTCTGTTGTTTCGAAACCTCTTCTTTGAACGAACCGCTGACTATTTCAGAGCCGCTCTTTTGAGCAGCCTGACTAGCGCGGTGCTTGTTAACAAGTTCGGGCCTTACACGCATAAAATGCTCCGTGAATGGAACAATTCCATCCACTATTATTATCGGCTGAAAAGGTGCTTAAAGTTGCTTTAAAAACTCTGAAAAGATTATAACACAAATCCCCTGCAAAAACAAAGGGTTATTTGGTCGCCTAAGCAACGTTTAAGATCGTTTAAGTGGTTTAAAATTGTTTAAGCGTTTTTAGACGAAAAAACATCACTCAAAAGTTCCATAACTTTCGAAATTGCATCCCTGCATTCCAAAGAAATTCCAACTCCGTATTCGACCTCTTTTGGCTGAATTGCGACGAGTTCGAGCTTTGGAAATTTTTTACCGAGCGTTTTTGCAAGAGTTATGATTCCTGCGAGGCTCACTCCGTGTATCGATATTTGAGCCGAGTCCTGAGTGAACTTTGTTGTATCAAGGTCGAACTTTCTTACGCTGCCTGCGCTGGAGCCGAAATCGGCCGCGTCGATCATTATTATCCTGTCGAAATCATCCAGCACATGAAGCAGGGTCATGCCGCTGGTGCCGCCGTCCATTAAAGAAACGTTCTCAGGCAGGTTTATCTCCCGCAATCTTTCGACGGCAGAAATAGCAACCCCCTCGTCTTTCATGAGGGGGTTGCCAAAACCTATTACTAAAATTTTTTCCATTCTTATTTAAATTCAACTTTTAACATGTGCGTTGAACACGAAATGCACGGGTCGTAAGCGCGCACAAGCATTTCCAGAGTGAGCTCGATGTCTTTTTGCGGCTTCGAAATAATTTGTGGCACTAATGCCTCCATGTCGAGCTGAATGTTCGCATGGTTCTGGTTTGTTGGGATGACGCAGTTGGCCTTCGTACAGACGCCGTCCTTGTCGTAAGTGTAATCGTGGAAAAGAATTCCGCGCGGCACTTCAACAGCTGAAGCCCCCTGACCAGCTTTAGGCGTAAATTTGACCGGCGTTGTCTCTTTTTCGTAGGCGTTGTCTTTGAGCAGTTCGTCGATTATGCGGATCGAATCTTCCCAGCTGTGGACGATTTCGATAAGCTGCGCGACGTTGTTCATATAAGGGTTGTAGCAGATCGGCTTAAACCCGAACATCGCCGCGATCGCCTTGGCCTTGCCAAGGAGCTGATCAAAATTGATGTTTACGCGGGCGAGGGCGCCGACCATGTAAGATTCGCGCGTATGTTTCGCATATTTTGCGGTCGATTGGGGTACGATGAATTCCTGTGCGTATTCGCGGTATCTTGCGGCTGGAACGCAGCCGGTGTCTGTCGAGCAGACATCGCCGTCGTAAATTGCATATTCTTCCTTCGACTTGAGTGCGATAAATTCGGTCTCGCGGCTGAAGTTAGGGAATTTTCCGGCGAGTGAGTGAACAAGGCCAGCGACGGCTTCAAGTTCGCCCCAGACGCTGTTCAAATTATCACGTAGCTCTTTGAGCTCGGCTTTTGTCGGAATCTTTGTAAACCCACCGGGGATTAGCCTTTGCGGGTGGGTCGTTCTTCCGCATACCAAGTCGCTCATCGAGTTCGCCAGCTTGTGCAGCTTAACAACGATCATGACCTCGTTAGGATGGCTCGATGCGAGGGGAATGACGCTTCCCACGCCAAGCAAATCCGGCAGCACCAGATAGCCAAGGTGCAAAATGTGGCTCTGAAGATTTTCGGCGTGAATCGCGAGCCTTCGAAGCTGCAGGTCGCGCGCGTTGAGCGTGATTCCAAAAGCCGCTTCGGTCGCCTTTAGCGATGCAAGCGTGTGGCCGATGGAGCAAATTCCGCAAATACGGCTGGTGATGTGGTGAAGGACGTCCCACTTTTGCCCAACGACCATCGCTTCGAAAAAGCGCGGTGCCTCCGGCACCTGCCATTGAATTTTTTCAAGTTTGCCGTTCTTTGCGTTCACCACGATATTGCCGTGTCCTTCGACGCGGGTTATGTAGTGGAGGTTGATGTCTAGATTTGCATTTGTCATTTTTGAGCCCCTTCTTTCTTCTCCTGCATCTGCCAAGTGAAGTAGAGGTTGAATTTATTGACCACTTCCTGCGCGGTCAGACCGTATTTTTCCAGAACTTCCTTGTGCGAATCGGTGTTCGGATCGTCCAGAAGACCGCGACAGCCCCAGCATACGGCCCCTTCGCTAACGCAGCACGCGCCGCAACCTGCGCGGGTTACCGGCCCTACGCATGTTTGTCCGCGTTCAAATGCGCAGACGTTCCCCGCCTGTTTGCATTCGACGCAGATCGGATAGTTTGGGATGAAAGGTTTCTGCCCCGTCAAAAGAGCTTTCGTAACGCTTA
The DNA here is from genome assembly GCA_964647545.1 of uncultured Pseudomonadota bacterium. GTDB lineage: Bacteria > UBA10199 > UBA10199 > 1-14-0-20-49-13 > CAZYHS01. The sequence goes on from CAZYHS010000020.1 coordinate 5,067, forward strand.
AAAACTCTTCGCGATTGATCGGACATTGCCCGATCTTATAATCGACTTTGATCACTGCGTCGATAGGGCGTGCCGGATAGGTATCGAACAGTTCCCATTTGTCGCCATAAACTTCTTTGCGAACAGTCTCCTGATCACGCGCGTTTTTCAAAGAGTTGATTCCGCCTATGGCTGCGCATGCTCCCAAAGCGACTACGAGCTTGGCGTTCGAGCGGATCTTTTTAAGCCTCTCTTCGTCGGCTTTGCGTGTGCATGAGCCTTCGATGAAAGCGATGTCGTAGTTGTCTGAATGCTCTTTCATAGCCTCGCGAAAGCTGACGACTTCAACGTGCTGAAGAAGCTCTAAAAGCCTCTCTTCAAGATTCACTATCTGCAGCTGGTCGCCTTCGCACGAAGCAAAATCAAAAAATGCGATTTTAGGTTTTGTCATAGCGCCTCACCAAGTCCTTTCACCGACGCGTACGAGAAGACCGCGCCTTCTTGACAAACGTAAACGCCGTTCATCTGGCAGTGTCCGCATTTGCCGACTCCGCATTTCATCCGGCGTTCCAGCGACATGAAAATATTTTCGTCTTTAATTCCCTTTTTGCGGCATTCGATGAGCACGAACTTATACATGATCGGCGGGCCGACTATCACCGCGACGGTCTTTGCGGGATCGATCTCGACCTTCGGGAAAAGGGTGGTGATAACTCCGACATTTCCCTTCCAGCTTTCGTCGCCTCTATCGACCGTTTCGTGGAATTCGATCGTTTTGCCGTACTGGGCAAGTTCCTCGACTAAAAGTCTGTCGGCGGGGCTTCTGGCACCGAAGAGGACGATGATACGGCCGTATTTGTCTTTATTGTCGATGGCGTAATTTATGAACGAACGCGCCGGAAACAGTCCGATGCCGCCGGCAACGAAGAGGAGGTCTTTGCCTTCGCTCTCTTTGAACGGGTAGGTCGTGCCGAAAGGGCCGCGAATTCCGATGGTGTCGCCGACCTTCATGTTGTGAATTGCGCGGGTTACATTTCCAACTGCGCGAATTCCGAGTTCGAACGATTTGTCGTGTCGCGTTTCGGTCGATGAGACAGAAATTGGGGCTTCGCCCACGCCGAACACCGAAACTTCGACAAACTGGCCCGGCTTGTTGCCGAGCCCTTTTCCGCCGTCCAGTTCGATTTCGAAGATTTTTTCGGCCGCCGTTAGCGGGGTGATCTTTTTAATCTTTGCAAGACGCGGGAGGTAGAGAGATTCCATTTTACTTACCCTCCTTAAGCTCGTTGATTACTTTAACCGGATCGGCAATGTCTGGAAGACAGACGCTTGAACAACGTCCGCAGCCAACACAAGCAAGTTCGCCGATCTTGTCCATCATGTAGGTCATTTTTCTAAACAGTCTGTGACGATATCTCTGGCTTCTCTCTTCGCGGAAATTCTCGCCGCTGCCGACGTGTGCGAAGGCTTCCAAAAGACATCCGTCCCAGTAGCGCGTGCGGCTGCCACCTTTGAGGTCGAGGTTGAGATCTTCGCGGACGTCGAAGCAATAGCAGGTCGGGCAGACCAAATTGCACGATCCGCACGAATAGCATTTTTCAGCCCGCTTTTCCCAGATGTGATTTTCGTAGTTTCTCTTGAATAGTTCGGGAAGTTCGCTGGTATTCGCCTTTACGTCGCGATCCGAACAGAGTTTAAGCATTTTATCGCGCGCGGCTTGTCTGGCTGCTTCGTCTGCTGCGCCGGCTTCGGCGGTCTTTGCTCCTGAGAGAAGCTTTTCGCCTTTTTCGCTTGCGACTTCGACAAAATAACGATCGCCTAAGTCTGTGAGCCAGAGGTCATAGCCCTTTGACGGCTTTGCTGCGTTCATAGCGGCCCAAAATGACCACCTTGTGGCTTTTGTCGGGTCAATGCCCACAACGACCGATTTAGCTCGTTTGTCGAGGTAGTTCGTGTCGCGGTTGTCCTCTTCGAACAGACGGTCCATTTGCGAAATGGCTATCATGTCGTAAGGGTGCACGCCGAACAGAACCGATTCGTTTGACTCGATGACCGGAGTGACCGTCACTTTAGGACTTGTTGTGAATTTCAGTAGCGTCTCTTTTGGCGGGAGAAAAAACGCCTTCGGAGGAGTTACCGTCACGTCGTAGTCAAGCACCAGCTCGGCCGCAGACCCGAGCTTTTTAAACTCGAATTTTCCGGCCTCTTTCTCGCGCGTTCCGATCAGATTGTGCTTTGATATAAGCGAATCGACCCATGCGCCGAGATCCTTCTTTTGGATCACTTTTGCCTTCATATTCACCTCGTGGGAAGTTTCTAAGTTTCGAGCGCAGATATTTGAAGTAGAAACGGCAAAAAATCAAGGCTTTTTATATTTTTGGAGAGGTTTCTAAAGGGCTTTTTCGGTCGGGTCAGTTGGGGATAACGAAAGTTTCCGGTTTGCCGGAAAAATTGAGCGTTTGAACGGCGCGAAACGTCGTTGTGACATCGAAGTATTCCTGTGACCGTTCGACCAGAGCTTTAAGCCCGCCGTTGCCGAAGAGGATTTTTTTGAGCCCCATCATTTTGACGGAGCCGGCATCTGTGGCGTAGCTTCCGATAAGAAATTCTTTCGGTATCGAAAGTTTGAGGGCCTTTTCGGGATCGGAATAGATGTTTATCCCGTAGTTTATTTTTTCCTGCAGCGACGATATCATGCTCGCTTCGGGGAGCAGCGTTGTGTTTCCGCCGGCGACCGGTTTGAATACGATCCTTGTCAGCAGCTGGTCGGGTCTTAGCTTTATCGCAAATTTTGATGGGTCGGATTCATCGTTATCTATTCCTGAAATTTCAAGCGCGATTTGGGCGGAGACGTGAAATTTCACCAGAGCGCCGTTTTCGGGATCTGCGTCGAGCGGATTTGAAGAGACGATCACGGCGTTGCCGTTTGTGTCCAGCAGCGGGGTGAGATTGCCGAATCTGTCTGGAGGGACCTCCTTGTCAACGGCAAGCACAAATATTGCCAGTTCAACGTCGCCGAGCTGCAGTTCGATGTACTGCTTTCCGTTGTTTTCAAAGAAATTCACCCGCGGAGGCATTGCTCTATCTCCGCGCAGCCTTAAACGCAGCGGCTGATTGGCGTCGAGATAACCGTTCGTCGTGGGTGCAGTTCCGAGAATATCGGAAACTCTGGGTTTTAACTGACAGATGGCGCTGGGAGCGGCTGGGCCGGTCATCGATGGTTTTACAAAACATTCGTCAACGATATCGAGCCCCATTTTTTTCATGGAGACCTCGTCGATCTCCCAATCGAGAAGGCCGGAGCCGGTTCGCTGGCTGTTCATAACGAAGAGGAACGCATTTATCATGTCGAGCCCGAACGCAATCCCAAAATCGGGAGCGGCTCCCAAGAAGCCCGTTTTAGTAGCTGAGATTTCCGGCGTGGCCGTAAGAAATGGTTTTCTGATGAAACCTGTCCGTTCGTTCTTTGAGGCTTCGGGCATGTCGGCAAAGAATTCTCTGCTGCCGAAGATAAGCGGCGCTTCGCCCGAAATGCCATCCTTTGTGAACTGGAATTTCTTTCCCATGATGTCGATGCCGACGGGTATTATCCAGCCTCGATCTTTAAGCAAACCGCCGCCGGTGCAGCCGGCTTTCACCAAAGGGGTGATGCCGCCGACCTCCGGAGCACAACCGACGGCTATGGGGACGTTCTTCATTCTCTCCCGCGCAAGATAGGTAAGCGTGGCGCTGCCGTCGCAATAGAGCTTTTCATTTATTGCATCGAGCACCGACATCGTGAGTATTCCGGTTTCGCGGTTGAGGATGTTGATCCCCTTGCAGGCCTCTTCCGATTTTGAATCGCATTTTACGAACCCGCCTTGTTTTGTTGCTCCACCGCGGAATTCCTTGCCGGAGATAACTGCGGGACGCCCTTTGCAGGCGTGCTTGTGCATGTAGTCGCAATCCGATCTGCGTCCAGTTAAAAGGAGGAGAGGTTTGTCGCCCCCTCTGTCAATCTTGATGTCTATCGGGGCGTTGAGTTCCTTGAAATTAACAAGGAGCGGCATCGGTTTTTTTGAGCTGCTGCCGTCCTCTTTGACGTCGAAGAGAACGCTTACGCCGGCTTTGATATCTTCGCCGCTGATGGTCGCGGTGATCGTGTCTTCTCCAAACTCCATTGCCGAAATTCCAAGTTTTCCGATTTCGGGCGAGCTTGTTATCTTCATTCCCATCTTACTGCCGCCGGAGCCTATCGAAGAACAATTCGGAATTTCGGCTCGTATCCTGTCGATTTCGGCGGCGGCATTGTCTGTCGTGTTGATGTTTTCTTTCGCGGCCGAAGGTTTTGTCGCTCCGACAAGAAGTTCTTTAAACTCGTCCGACTTGAAAAAATTGTTAACGACGCTTGTGATCGTCCCCGTCAGAAATCTTTCGCCGATTATAAATCCGCCTGCGGTGTCTATCCAAAGTTCGTCGATATCCTTCACGCTCTTATCGGTATTGAACGGGCTGAACATCTCACCCCAACCGAAGGAGAACGAGTGTTCTTCGCCCCCTTTGAAAACTGAGCCGACGTTGATGCCGGTGGAGGGCTTAAGTTCTATCGTGAAAACTCCGTTTGCGTCGGGGCAAAGTTTTTTCTCCGGCTCGCGGTTGAAAAGAATTTTTACGTTGGATTCTTCGCAGCTTTTTATCTCTTCTCCTTCGAGCTTAAACGAGAGATTTATTTCGGGGTCGGTGTCGGCGCTGTAAAATTGTTTGATATCGCTAAGCCATCTAAAGCCGCGTTGAGCTCCCATTGAAGATATCGGGTCGAGCTCGACCGATGGGCAAACCCCGTCGTTGGCCGCGTTGCAGGCGCTTACTTTTATCGAGTTGGTGCCGGTGCCGAGCTGCATGCACAAGGCGAACGCTCCGCCGCTTGCGATGTCGGTTCTTTCGGTTGCGGTCTTTACGCCGCCCTCTCCGGTAATGGTGTTTGTGACCGTAAGTGTGACCGCTCCGGTCGAGGTCCCGATGAAATCGCATGCGGCGCATCCTTTGAGCAGATCGACAACGATCTGTGCGGATGAACCGTTTGCCGTCACTTTTATGTCATCTTTTTCCAGTTCGACAGGAACGATGCGCGACGTTCTTACCTTGGCAACAGTTGCCTCTCCGTTGGCTCTGGCGGCCGAGACGGTTATTGAGAAGGGGCCCATTTCGTTTCCGAGAGGGACCTTTATCGAAAAGAAGCCGTCTGCATCAAGACAGTAGTTTCCGGTCAGCTCCCCGCAGTCTGCGGTTTGATCCGGTTTTTCAAATTTCAGCTGTTGAAAGTTGTTCGAATATTCATTTTGAACCGAAGCGGAAACCGTCCCGAGCTGGTTGTTGGCGATGTCTATGCTTCCTTCGATGTTGATGAATGTTTCTGTCGTTCCTGCCGCAGGAGTTGAAACGCATAAAAAACCGGCCCCTTTATCGCAGGTCTTTACCGGATAACTTGTGGCGTGTCCGCAGCTTTGAGCGGGCTCTTCGACGGGGGTGTTTTCCGGTTTATTTGAGGTTTGCCCCTCGCTCTCTGAGGGGATCGTTTTTGTAAGCGACCCCATGAGAGATACGGCGTCAAAGGAGATAGCAGGCCTTGATAAAAGTAGCGACAAGCTCAAAAAAGCTATAAAATATAGTAATTTAGCCATTTATGTTAAACCTTTATATGAAGCTATAAATTGTGCCTCAACCCCGTTTTCGGCTCATTTAGAAATAAGTTGCTATCTTTTTCAATGCGCACTGCGGCGTTCTTTTTGGCGCGCTGCATAAGCGCGCTGCGTATTGGCAGGCGTCCAAAAAAGTGCGCAACTTCCCGCGATGGCGGCCGATAATACCCCAGTAAGACGGCATCGGCTCTTTTGTGGCCATTGCTACGGGGGATTCAATTACTAATGATAAAAATGGAGATTAAAAAATACAGATTTATTGCATGCAGCTTGCTGTGCGCTGTCGCAATGCCCCTTTTGATGTCGTGTGCCGGTCCCGATTATTTGCCGGTCTATTTTCCTCAGAAAGGGGACAACAACAACGTTATCACCGATGAGAGTAAAGACGACGATAGCGAAGACGGCTCATCAAGCGGCGCGTCGTGCACGGTCAAGCTCACTGAAGCCAGCATATGCGTTGCCATCAAGCGCGACGCTCTGGTTGTAGGCGCCGACGGAGAAGAGCCCCTTTGCGCAGATATCGAGGACATCCCGATCGAGATAAGCGGTGGAAGTAACGTTGTTCTGCGCGGAGATACTTTTCCAACGATTCCTTTCGAAGGCCACGGACTTCCGGCGCCGATACAAATCGATGGAAAAGGCAAAGGGAACGGCAAGGACAATATCGCCAGCGGCAAAGTCGATGCTGCCGGGAATATGACGATCGAAGGTTTTTCACTTTTCATTAACGCGCTGGGGATGGTCGGCGAGGTGCCCGACCTTGTTTTAACTACCGGTGAGACCGAAGAGCTCCCCGAGCTCCCCGTGATATCCGGCAGCCCGATAGCGGGCGACGGCTCAACGACGATAGTTGCAGGCACCATAATTCCGCATCTCTTTCCGGCGGCCGATGAAAAACTGCTGGGCGGCTCTATTCAGGCGACCTTTTCCGGCGTAATATCTCCGCCGTTTTCGCAATGCAAAGGGAGCTCAGGCAAGCCGGAAGCGACCTTTGTCACTAAGATGGTTATCGACGAGACCGGCGTGCTTACAGAGGCGCTACTGCCCGGCGGAAACAAGATGGAGATCGGAAGTGCGTTCATTTCGGAAGGGCCACAGGACGTAGGCCCGAAATTCGAATCGGTGGCCCGCTTTAAAGTGGTGAACGCAACTTCAAAACCTTTGTCGATAAATATTCCCGCGGTCATCGGCCCGTTTTATATGGAGCCGGAGGGGGACGGTCTTCTTAAACAGCAGCTTGCCCCCAAGTCTGTTTTGAACATTAAAATTTCTTTTCGTCCGTCAACATCCAATGTTCCTGAAGCCGGCGATATCAGCGAGTCGCTTACTATCGGAACCGATGTCTATCAACTGACGGCTCATGCGGCCATCTCCTCTGGAGAGATCGGGCTTGGCGTATCGTCAAGCGAAGGAGTGGAGCCTCTTCAGGACAGGTTGTCGTTGGGGGGCGTCATGGTCTCCACAACCGGCAAGCGGGCCTTTTTCATGTGTCAGTCGGTGGGATGCGATGGAGGGGCGAAGCCTACATCGTGCGTGCCGTGCGTTGACGTGTTAAGCAATATGTGCCAGCTGCTGCCGGTCGATGCCGACGGCGAGCCGGTAGGTGTCGTCGATTCTTCGTGCAAGCCGGTTAAAACAGAAGCTGCCGATGCTTCGACTATCGGCCTTGGCAAGGGTGGCGTCACTCCGTCAAGGCAGGTGGTCGAGGTTAAGAACACCGGCGTCAGCCTCATGAAGATCGAAGCGATCGAGATAATCGACGCGGTCGGTTCAAAATCTGTCGGCCAGTTCAGCGTTTCGACCCAGTTCGCTCTCCCTTATTCGGTCGCGCCGTTTGAAAAGAGCAAAGAGACTTTTGTCGTCACGGTTATTTACGAACCTAACGATCTGTTAGGGAGCGACGGCTCAATAGCGGCGGTCGGTCATCCCGTCAAAGACAAGGCGATGCTTCGCATTGTGACAGATTCTGGCAGTCGAACGATCGACCTTGTCGGTGTTACCGAGGTCAAGCAGACGCCAAGTGTTGAGGTCTTCTTTAAAACATCGACCGGAACAAAGCAGCAGACCGACGGCAGCGAGTTCGCTTTCCGAGGGGTCGGCAGCAACACGAAAGAAATCGCGGTGCCTCTCTTTGTGAAACTTTCAGATTCGGCCTCTTCTTCGGTGAGAATTACGAAAATTACGGTGGATCAAGGTAGCGGTTTCGAGTGGCTCGATTCGAAGTCGGAAATTAATTCAAAGACCGAAGACGTCAGATGCGCAATTCCGATAACCGACGCCAGCGGCAATATGACGGGTCGCATCACAGACCTCGCACCGGTCGATCTTTCGACGTCTGGTTTTGATCTTACGCCGGGAAAATATTCCGTCGAGAACATGCCTCTTTTCGGCTGCGTGAACTTCAGGCTCGGCGATACAAAACAGCGCATGTTCAGGTCGAAAGTTACGATTTCGATGCAGGAGATATCTTCGGACGGTTCCGTTGTGAGAAATCCCGACGGTTCTCTAAAGCAGACCAGCGTTACGGTAGGGCTGCTTGCCGTGGTCAATCCGATAAAAGGTAAAATAGTTTTCCGTCTGACACAGACCATGGCCGCCATCATGAACCCTCAGTCGGCATTTATTTCGGCCGCCGCTTCGAAGGACGAAATGGACATGCAGATAGAAGACGGCATGGCCACCGAAAATGACAGGTTCGTCATGCCGGGGGCGGTCATCTTGGATCCATTCGATGAAGAGACCATTAAAGACGAGTCCGGCGCCGTGCTTAGCGTTCCGGGTGACGGCGTGACTGCCGTTTATCGCAAGGTCGATACGCGCCCCGTGCCGGTCATCTACGACGATCCGCTGCTTGACAGTTATGCAAATCTTATTTTCGATGCGAACGGACCGGATGGACAAAAGGGTGTATTCTTTGATTACCCGAACATTCCCGACGGCCTGCGTTCGGGCGGATTGAAAATTTTCACAGCGTCGCTCTCTTATCCGGGCCCGCTTGCCACCTCCGAAACAAGGCCCGAGAACGTCTCTTTGTGTCAGGAGGTCGATCCCTGCGACGAAAAGACCTTGCATCTTTACGGAGAGGGGCCGACAGACAAGACCAAGAGGGGCATTTGCTCGTTCTTTTACGCTACTGCAGGTGCGTGGGAAAGTCCGGCGTTTCACAGGCCCGGCGAAACTCCCGACGGAGAGCGGCAGAATTTCTGTAAGACCTTGGGTAAACCGCAGAAGATAAAAGATCTGGCCGGCTATTATAATCTCAACGGCAATTTGATCTTTCCGAATGTCGGGCTGAGGCTCTGGGGGCCGACATATTTGAACAATCCGTCAAGCCCTCTCGGCGACGGTTTCGGGCCGTTGGACGCCGTTATTTTTTCATCGTTTACGACCGGCGTGCTTAAGCCTCCATCCGACGAAAGCGAACCTAATGCGGTTCCCGATAAACGCGTCGATTTTTCAAAGCAGGAACACAAAATAAATCTTACGGATCCTTCGATGGGTTCGGCAAAGTTGTGCGCAAAAGAAAATATCAGGAACCGAAAATTTAGGAACGAATTTTACAGCACATGGAAATATCTGGCGCCGCTGCTTGTTAAAGACGAGGAGGGCAAAGTTCCGGCAGGCTGCCCCGAACCCGACAATAAATTCGACGGAGGGACCGCATTTTTGCGCGGGCGACCGATGGATCAGGAGACCGGCATAGCCACATTTGTGACCAGCGGAAAATTTGAATCGGACAAGGACCTGACCTTCGCCTTCAAGGATGTCATGGTGTTTCTCGTGCTCAACGGCTGGATGTGCGACCCCAACGGTTCGGAGGAAAATTTCGAAGGGACGCGCTGTTTTGATAACGCTTATAACGAACGCGACGCGCTTAGCGCGATCTCGATCATGAAATAAGGTGTAACAATGTCAGGCCCAAGAAAAATTCAATCTCGCCAGCCTGAGGCTTCGCAGGTCGAAGTCTCAGGAGAGGCTACTTCTCCGGAGACGGAAAAGAGCGAAGCCGCCGATCACGGAACGGTTTGGGGCGGTCGTGCGTTGGGCGGGATTTTCATCCCGACCGTGACCCATGACGGCGGAGGCTTGTTTGACGTAAACGGTTACTACGGCCTTCGTTTTTACGATTCGATTCTCAATTTGGGAGCTTTTTACAGATACGCCGCCATCACCCCCGAAAGCGGAAGCGGTAGCGAACTTGAGAACAGTTTTCACGCCGGCGGCCTGAAAATATCTCGAACTGCTTCAGCCAAAAGCGGCCTCAATGTCATGGGGAGCGGCCGCGTCGGCGACAGAACTTCGCAGCTTGGATTTGGGCGGATGGGGTTCGGCTACGAAGGCGAAGAAGTCGGCTCCGAGTTCGGACTTTTTTTCTCGAACACGACATCGTTTGGATATGCGCTGCCGCTTTCGGCCACCGCATGTTTGGTGCCTAGCGTCGGTTTCATGAGTGATTTTTTCTATCCTTTCGCGAGCGAATACGATCTTGAAGATTACTCGGGGAGCTTCAGGCATCTTGCCGTGACCTTCAGTATCGACCTTATGTTTTCCTCCGATGTTGATGAGTCGATGCTTGTGCCGAAATTTTCGGCGCTGGACTCTTGGCATTATTTCATCGGGCTGGCTAATAAAAATATAATTCGCGGCCTGACCTACGACCTCTACGGTAAGCCGACCCTCTCTTTCGGCGATAGCGACGAGCCGAACCAGCTGACGGAAGAGCGAGGCATTTTGCTTTCTGTCAACAGGGTCATGGCCGAGCCGGCCGAAATCGGCGACCCGATAAATTTTTATTTCCTAGCTCGCGGAAGCGATCCCGTCATCGCGCAGCTGGCTAAGTATCAACTTCTTGCGAGCGCGCTGGGCTACGGAGTTTGGGGGGCGACCAACCTCGGAAGCGACGAAACAAAAGGGGCCGCCAATCTTTTAATCGCTTCAGCCTCGAACGATTTGAACGCATTTGCCGGCATCCTGATTGAAGAGCATCTCGACGCCGGTCAGGCCGGTCGCGTTGCGTTGAGGATGCTGGTTGCAGGGGCCCTTCAGCTGGTTGCGTCAGCCGGAAAGATCGACGGCGGCGCCGGAGTTGCCGGTGTGGCGATGACTGCCGACCCGCGCGGGGACAATCTCATTAAAGAGAGCGGCGTTTTATATTCGCCGTACTCGTATTACGTAGATACCAAAGGGCGAAGCGGCGGGCGCGGAATTGTAAAATACAGACAAAGGCTCGACGATATTTTTTCAACCGAAGTGACGGTCAAAAGTCCGGCTATAGGTCCAGCCGGCATGGGGGCAAGGGGGAGAAACATTGCCGGAGAAGAGGGGGTTGAATACCCGCTTGATGTTCCCAGCAGCGTCGGTGGCGGTCTTACTGCAAAGAAGACTTTGCTCGGCGACGAATCCGGCATTCATTTCGACGTAAATGCGACCCTTTCGGTCGATCAGCTCACAGACAGCGAAGGGGGGGCTAACCTCGGCTTGGGCGGTTCGGCCTCCGTTACTTTTCCGCTTGGGAAAGGCGTTTCGTTCGTTATTGAAGGGGGTGCCTCTGGCTCGGTAAATGTTCCGAGCGGAAACATCTCTGCCGATCTAGAAGGCGGACTCGGATTTTACTGGTTCAACTGATCTTTGCCGGTTTTTCCTAAGAGAGTTAGAATCTCAAAGTCTCTTCGACAATTTCATTTTCGCCGATCGCGATATTAATCCATTTTTTGAGGAGCTGTTCATCGACCGGATCGTGCCAGCCGGCTTCCATGTAGTATTTGCCGGGGGGGATGTCGAACTCTTTCCATTCGTCGGCGGTTGTGCCCGAATAGAGAGGGTTGTCGCTGCCGTAGGTGAAGAGGTTGAACTCGCAGGTGAGAATTACGTTATTTTTTCCGCGGCAGATGAGCTTTAGTTTGCCCGATGTGAAAATAACGTCGTTTGCCGTGACGGCATTTTCTTTGACCTCGAGATCGTGCAGCCAGATGGTCGGTTTGGGTTCGCTCTTTGCGTCGGTCTCTTCGGCCTTAACATCGTAGAGGCCGGGTGTCAGATTGAAATTGACAGGATCTCTTTCGCTGTTTTCGACCACCAGCTCTCCATCGGTTCCGGCGCGGAAAATTGTGAATGTTGTGGCGACCGATTGCTGCTTTGCGTTTTTGCCGTTAAGTTTGAGAGTTCCGAGTTTGAAGATCGCGTCTATCGTCTGCGTCTCTCCCTCTTTTACGCTCACGCCGTTCCACGCCATTTGCGGGGCGGGGATGACCTTCGATGTGATATCGGTCGCGGTGATGTCGTAGCTGCCGGGCGAAACATAGACTTCGATCGGCATGGTGTCGGGGTTTGATAATTTTGCGATCTCTTCGCTACTGCCTTCCACCTTGATGACGAACTCGGCCTGTATCGGTTTCGACTGTGAATTCTTCGAAGTGAATTTGATGGTGCCGGTGATGATGGTAGCGATCTGTTCGATCGTTTCGCCTCCCTTGACCTCTACGTTAGGGATCTTGACTTCAGGCGCTCCTTTAATGTTCGGGTCATTCCATTTCACGTAAATATCGTAGTTGCCCGGAGGAAGCTCGACAACGCCGCCATCCTGAGGCGCTTCTCCCGTGAGGACCGCGTCTTGAGACGATGCTTTCGTTACTTTGTAACTTAGCGGGACAAGTGCCTTGGAGACATTTTGCGCCTTCAAATTTATTTTGCCGGTTTGAAATCTTAGCGTTTGCTCGGTTGTCTCTCCGGACGCGATTCTCACATCCTTAACCTGCGCCGTTAAAATTGCGGTGCTTGTATCGGTCGTCTCGGCGTCGATATCGTAGGAGCCCGGCGACAAATGCAGCAGTTGCGGTGTCTCGGCGTTCAGAAGTTTCGCGACGATGTCGTCGGTCCCCGATTTCCTCAGATAGAAATTTGCTGTGGTCTCTTTGCCGTTCTGATCAAGGGCGAGCAGATTAATGTTGCCCAGATCGAAATTAATTATCTGCTCGGACTTGGCGTTGCCAATCAACTGCAGTCCCTTGATGATCTTTTGGGGTTTCGGAGTTTCAGGTGAAGCTCTGAATTCGGCAACGATGTCATATTCTCCCGCAGGAAGTTTTGTGTATTTTGTGCCGGCCGATTCTGTCCTTTCCACGACTGCCTGCGTTCCGGCTCGGTAGATTGTCAGAAGAGTTTGAATAGGGCTCCCGCCGGAAAGTGTTTTAATGCGCAGGTTGTAGGGGAGGTTCGAGCTTATGGCTTGATCTATGGCGTTGGCTAGCTCCACGTCGTTGCGAGCCAGAAAAAACTGGCCGCTCGTAAGCTGCGCGGCTTTTTTAAGAATTTCTTGAGCGGCTTGATCGACGTCGAAGCCGATTATGTCGAGCATTATTTTTGAATCACCGCTAAAGAGTCGTTCTGCCGAGGCAAGTATGTTGCCGTTGCATGAATCGAGCCCGTCGGTGATCATCACGATGAGATTGTCGGTCGTGTCGGCGTTATCTTTGAAATCGTTGTAGGCGTCCTCAAGTGTGTACGCCATAGGAACCACGCCCTGCGCGATTATGCCGTCGAGAGCCGCGTTGAACGGATTCGCGTCGTATTTGTTCATCGGATAGAGAAGTTGCGTGTCGGTGCAGTCGTTCTTTTCGGCCGGACTCTTTGTCCCGAACACGCGCAGCGAAACTTTCCTGCTTGTGATCTCCGGCGGAAGGGGGGTGGAAAGAATATTTTTGAGTGCAGACTTTACGGCATCGAGTTTTGTCGTGTTTCCAATCGGGCTGTTCATACTGCCGCTGGCGTCGATGATTATTTGAATGTTCGTCTGTGTTTTAACCGGAGTGATCGATGCTTTTATAACCTCTGTTGTTGAGGTCCCGATGGCGGCTCCCCCTGAGGCTACTTGTCTCGCGCTTATTGCAGCTATCTCGGTGGATGATAGCGGTGCCGTATCTGTTTGCTGTCCGGCGTCCTTAAATGCTTGTGCTGAGCCCTCTGGCGGTTCGACCAGAGATACCGGCGGAGTTTGAATTCCCTGAGGGGCCGATTTTGCCGCTTCTTTCGGGCGTTTGCAGGCGACGCCGGCAAATATAAGCAGGGCAACAATAGCGAGGGATGCAAATTTTAGCGGTTTTTTTGTCTTCATGGGGCGTTTTTTTAGCATGGGGTAAAATTTTAGGCAAATTTTAATTTTTTCTAATAAAATACATTAATTAGTGTTGCCAAGTTATTGATTTTTCGGTAGAATAAAAATAGATAAATTAAGTATTTATCCGACAGAAAAAGCTTGAAAAAGCAGCTTTTATAAAATTTATAGGTTTTGGGAGGCCCCTTGACGTTTCCGTTGGCAAATCTTGAGTTCTTGAAAGTCACAGCCTATTTTTGGGGTATCGGGATGGTTGTTGCCGTCGTGATGTTCGTTTCCAGCTATTTTTACATGCGCTGGAGGCATTGCACATCTTGGGTGAAGAGGCATGTCGGCCAAAAGAGCGGCTACGATTATAAAAATATCTTTAAGCACTATCTTTCTCACATCAACTCGATCGACAACAAACGCGCGCTTTACGAGGCGATACTCAAAGTCGTCGGCGAGATCGTCTCAAGCGACGACGTGTCGCTGTTGCTAAAAGACGAAGGGGCGTTCGTCATCAAAGATTACATCGGTGCCAGACCTGCCACCTTTCAAGCTGATGGCATTGAAGGCTTTTTATCTTGGATGGGAAAATTTAGACGCACGGTCAGCCGGTATCAGTTCGTTAACCGAAAAGAATACGCAAAGGTGAAAGGCGACGGGCTGCATTATTGCGTGCAGTTTCATTGTGAAGCCTGCGTGCCTCTCTTTTCCGGAGGCGAACTTCTGGGGATTATCAATATCGGCAGCCGTTCCAGCGGCGAAATTTACGACGCAGCGATTCGCGAGTTGCTCGACTTTCTTGCAGGGCAGATGGCGGTTTCTATCCACAACGCGAGCCTCTACGAAGATCTGGTCAGACGCAACGTGAAGTTGCAGGAAGTAGGCAAGCTGAAAAATCAGCTCCTCTCGAACATCAATCACGAATTTCGAACTCCTTTGAACGGCATAATCGGGCTCTCCGAAGTTATGATGGAGGGGGGCGACGGTCCGGTGACCGACGAACAAAAAGCTCATCTTAAAATGATCGCAGATTCGAGCCGCCGCCTTATGGGTACCGTGGCTGCCATGATAGATCTGGCGAAACTTGAGGCAAACCATCTGCAATTGAACGTCAAACGCTTGAGCCTTTATAAAATGTTCAGCAAGGCGATCGAGGACGTCAAGCCGGTTGCGTCAAATACAACGAGTCTTAAGCTCTCTTTCAACGGGGACACTCCTCCTGTTTACGGCGATGAAGATTGGCTAAATAAGCTTTTCGGACACGTCTTGTCGAACGCGGTAAAATATACTCCCAACGGCGAAATAGTCGTCGGAGTCGAGAAATCGGGTGAAATGCTTAAGGTCGGCGTTCACGATACCGGCATCGGCGTCGATCCGGAGAAGCAAAAGACGATATTTGAAAGCTTTTCGCAGGCCAGCAGCGGGGCCGACAGAGATTATGAGGGGGCCGGCGTGGGGCTGGCGATTGCAAAGAAGGTGGTCGATCTGCACGGCGGCAGAATATGGCTCTCTAGCGCCCCCGGGAAAGGGAGTCATTTCTTTTTCACTCTCCCGCTTAAGCCAACGGGACTGCGTTCTATCGAACTGAAGCAGTAAAAAAATCCCCTTGCAATCCGTGTCTTTTCTGTATAGGAAGGGCGCCACTACTTTCTGGCAGTACTTTCTTAGGTGGGATCGCGGCAGCGGCCCACTTTTTTGTTATCAGGGCACGAAATGAAGAAAAAGGCCGACATAGAAAAGGCAGTCGAACTTATCCTTCCGGTGATCGATTCCTATAAATGCGAACTGGTCGAGCACGAGTTCATTTTTGAATTCGGGCACTGGGTCCTTCGTCTTTACGTTGAAAAGATAGACGGCACCGGCGTAACGATCGACGATTGCGCTAAAATATCTCGCGATATAAGCGCTATCCTTGACGTCGAAGACGTCATCGAAAAGAGGTACAGCCTTGAGGTCTCAAGCCCGGGGTTGAATCGGCCGCTGCGCAAAGCGAAAGATTTTATCCGCTTCGCCGGCAAAGAGATAAAACTGAAAACGATTGCCCCGATAGACGGGCGAGGAAACTATCGTGGTGAATTGCTCGGTATGAGAGGCAACGACATATTAATGAAGGTTGACGGGGTCGAATACCTGATCCCGCTCGATGCAGTCGCAAAAGCGCGCATCGATTTCAAGTTCTAAGGAGGACTATCTTTTATGACAGCAGCTGCGAAGACGGCAAAAAAATCGAAGGTGGACAAAACGCCGAATCCTTTTCAGGAGCTCGACAGAGTTCTCGATCTGGTTTCCAAAGAAAAAAACATTCCCAAGGAAAAGCTGGTTGAAGTCGTTGAAGCGGCCATTTTGGCTGCGGCCCGCAAAAAGTGGGGACATCTGGGAGAGCTGGAAGCCCATTACGACAGCGGTAAAGGCGAGGTCGAACTTTTCCAGTTCAAGACCGTCGTTGAAACCGTAGCAGACGAAAATATCGAAATGAGCGTCGCTGATGCGGCGGACGTCGATCCCGAAGCGCAGGTCGGCGATAGTCTCGGCGTAAAAATGCCGGCGACCTTCGGACGCATTGCCGCTCAGGCCGCAAAGCAGGTGATCGTCCAGAAATTGCGCGATGCCGAACGCGAAGTTATTTACAACGAATTCAAAGACAGGGTCGGCGAGCTTATTACCGGTGTTGTCCGTCGCGTCGAAAAGAACGGCGACATCATTATCGACTTGGGCCGCACCGAAGCTATCATTCCAAGAAACGAGCAGGTTCCCAACGAGCGCTACAAGAACGGAGAGCGTCTGCAGGGTTTGTTCCTCGAAATAGGCCGCGGCGCTGGACCGCAGATCATTCTTTCCCGTTCGCACCCGAACTTTGTGAAGCGCCTCTTTGAAATTGAAACGCCCGAAATTAACGAAGGCATTGTTGAAATCAAAAGCGTTGCCCGCGATGCCGGCGCCCGCACTAAGATCGCCGTCTATTCGCGCGACTCGGACGTCGATCCGGTCGGCGCTTGCGTGGGAAGAAAAGGGGCGAGGGTTCAAACCGTCGTTCAGGAGCTGCGCGGCGAAAAGATCGATATCGTGCAATGGGACGAAGACGATGCCAGATTCGTCTGTAACGCGATCGCTCCCGCCGAAGTTTCAAGAATTATCGAACGTCAAAGCGAACATAAAATGGAAGTTGTCGTCCCCGACGATCAGCTTTCTCTTGCCATCGGCAAAAAAGGGCAGAACGTCAGGCTGGCGGCGATGCTTACCGGCTGGGACCTCGACGTCCTTAGCGAAAGCCGCATCGACGAACTTACGGCTCGTCACAAAGCGGCTCTTGTCAAGGTGCTTGGCATCGACGACGGATTGTCGCTGGTACTTTACGCCAACGGTTATAGAACCATTGAAGATATCGCTGGCGTGAGCGAAGAAGAATTTATGGAACTCCCCGGAATGTCTCGGGACCGCCTTAAAGAGGTTCGCGCAATTGCCGTCGAAGCGGTAAACAACGGAGTCGAGACTTCGAAGGTGATAGCCGAAATAGTTGAGGCACAGCAGGCTTTGGCCGCCGCTACTTTTGCCGAACCGGCAGGGAAAGAGGAAGAGCCTAAGGCCTGACTCTTATTTAAAGATTGAAGATTAACGCTAAGTTTCGATTAGCAGACGAGATCAAGAGGATAAAATGACCGAGATCGTTGAGCAAAGAATCAAGTCGACAGTCATCAGACGTCGCGCCAAAAAGGAAGAGACGCCGTCTCAAGCGGAGCAACCTCAGGCCGAAGAGCAGCTGCAGAATGCAGCTGCGCCACAAGCAGAGGCCGTCGCCGAAGTTCCGGCGCAGCAGACGAGCGAGGCGCCTGAAATAACAAAAGCTTCCGAAGTTGTTGCGGAACAGGCCGCCGTCGGAGAAGCCGCTGCTCAGGTAGAGGCTAAAAAAGATGAGCCGCCAGCCGCTGCGCCGCAGGCTGAACAGCCGAAGGCCGAAGCAAAACCGGCCGCTCCCGAACCTCCAAGAGTCGAACGTTTCAGACCCAGAATTATTTTCGATGCTCCACGTCCTCAGACAAGGATCATTTCTCAGCCGAAGCCGGGAGAAGTCACCTCCCGACCTGCTCAATCGACCCGTCCGTCTCCCGGAATTACACGTCCGGGGACATACGGCGCCCCTCAGCGCCCGGCTACAACGCCTTCTTCGCTTTTGACCCGTGCCACTCCGGCGGCGACTCAGGCGCTTGAAGATAAATTCAAAAAGGCCCCGAAAAAGAAACTTTCAAAGGCCGAGATGGATTTCGAAGAGATCCAGCGCGTTGGAGGTTTGAAACATTATATTCCGGCCGAGCTTTTGCCCGAGCAGGTCGACGCGATCGCCCGTCAGCGTGTTTACGAACCGGGCCCGCGCCGTATGAAACGCCCGATAAAACGCGAATTCCAGAAAACTCAGATCACCGAAATGAAGGCGAGCAAGAAGGTCATCAAGATCGCCGAAGCCATCACGGTGTCGGAGCTCTCTCAATCGCTTGGAGTCAAATCGGCAGAAATCATCAAGAA
>CAZYHS010000020.1:23439-35687 GCA_964647545.1 uncultured Pseudomonadota bacterium
CGGTGTCGGAGCTCTCTCAATCGCTTGGAGTCAAATCGGCAGAAATCATCAAGAAGCTGATGTTGCTAGGCACGATGGTTACGGTAAATCAGGCTATCGACGCCGATTGCGCGGAACTCATCGCCAAAGAATACGGCTTTGAAATAGACAGGACGGCATTTAAAGAAGAGACCGTTTTTGAAGAGGTCTCCAAGGAGCGTTCAAAGAACGAAACTCCAAGGCCTCCGGTCGTTACTGTCATGGGGCACGTCGATCACGGAAAGACAAGCGTCCTTGATTACATCCGCAAGGCCAAGGTCGCAGCGGGAGAGGCCGGCGGTATCACTCAGCACGTAGGCGCTTACGAAGTTACGACTCCCAAAGGGCGAATTACTTTCATCGATACGCCCGGTCACGCCGCCTTTACTGCGATGCGCGCGCGCGGCGCAAAGGTCACCGACATCGTTGTGCTGGTAGTCGCGGCCGACGACGGCGTTATGCCTCAGACAAAAGAGGCTATCGATCACGCCAAAGGGGCAGGTGTGCCGATCATCGTTGCGATCAATAAGATCGACAAACCCGAAGCCAACATCGACAGATGCAAACGCTCGCTTTCGGAGAACGGAATTTTTGTCGAAGACTGGGGCGGAGATGTCATTTGCGTTGGCACGTCGGCAAAGACGGGGCAGGGGATCGACCAGCTGCTTGACATGATCCTTTTGCAGTCAGAGGTCATGGAATTGAAGGCAGACGCTGACACGGCTGTCAAAGGGACCATCATTGAAGCGAAGCTCGACAGAGGGCTTGGCCCCGTTGCCACGGTACTTGTGCAGCAGGGGACGCTCAAACAGGGGATGGCGGTTGTTTGCGGATTAAATTACGGCAAGGCGAGAGCCTTGATCGATCATCTTGGTCAGCAGATATCAGAAGCTGGTCCGTCAAAGCCGGTGACCATTATCGGGTTGTCGGGAGTGCCGCTGGCCGGCGACGAGCTTATGGAAGTAGCCGACGAAAAGACAGCGCGCGAAGTTGCCGAACGTCGTCAGATGAAGTCACGTCAGGACGCTCTTGCAAAGAACGTCAAGGTAAGTCTCGAAGATTTCCACAAGCAGCTTGCGACAGGCGACGTCAAAGAGCTCGGCGTTGTGCTCAAGGCCGACGTTCACGGTTCGGTCGAAGCCATCAAAGAGGCACTCGTCAAGCAATCGACCGAGAAGGTCAAAGTCAAAGTTCTCCATGCCGGAGTCGGCGGAGTTACGGAAAGCGATGTCATGCTTGCCTCTGCCAGCAACGGCTTGATAGTCGGGTTCAACGTCGTTCCCGAAACCGGAGTTTCGTCGATCGCCGAGCGCGAGGGTGTCGAAATCAGACGCTACTCGATCATTTATGAATTGATGGACGACGTTAGAAAAGCAATGGAAGGGCTGCTTGCGCCGATTCAGGTCGAAAAGGTCATTGGACACGCGCAGGTGCGGCAGGTCTTCAATATTTCCGGGCACGGCGTTATCGCCGGTTGTGCGGTTTCAGACGGCATGATGCAAAGAAACGCAAACGTAAGGCTCATCCGCGACAACAAGATCGTTTACACCGGCAAGCTCGATTCGCTCAAGCGTTTCAAAGACGACGCCAAAGAGGTCAAGGAAGGAAACGAATGCGGTCTCTCTTTCGGCTACAACGACATAAAAGAGGGGGACGTCGTCGAGGCCTATGTGATCGAGCAGATCGCGCAGAAACTTTGAACCGTGATTCGTGACTTGTAACTCGTGATTGGTCGGTGTCTTGCTTCTAATCACGAATAACGAATAACGAATAACGAATTAAATGGCTAGAAATCTACCATACAGCAGGGCCGACAGAATCGCCCATCAGGTCTATCAGGTGATAGCCCAGTTTCTTTATCAGGACATTGACGACCCGCGTCTTGAAGGCGTGCAGATAACCAACACAAAGCTTACAAGAGATCTCAGTCTGCTTCGAATCTATTTTTATGTTGTCGGCGACAACAAACGGCACAAAGAGGCGAAAGAGGCCCTTGAGGATCATAGGCATCAGATGCTTGACACGATCGCGCATGAGCTTGTGTTGAAATCGCTCCCAAAGATCGAGTTCTTTCTCGACGAAGGTTTCGAGAACGCAGAGCGCATTCAAGGGCTGCTTGAAAAAATAAAGAGCAGCGAAGCCTAGCTAGAGGCCGGACGGTTTTCGTTCATACAGCTGTTTAATTCAATCTCTTAATTCGGGGGAATCATGTCGATATTCGATCCAGTCATTGACGTCGTAAAAACCGGTCAGCGGTTTCTTGTGGCAAGTCACGCCCATCCTGACGGCGACGGCATTGGCTCGACGATCGCCCTTGCGATGGGACTTCGCACCTTCGGAAAAGATGTCGTGATGTTCAACGCCGACAGGGTGCCGCACAATCTCGGGTTTCTCCCCGAAGTTGACAACGTGGTAAACTCGCTTGAAAACGAAGCTCCATTCGACGTGACCTTTATGGTCGATTGTTCGCAGCGCGAAAGGATCGGCGGCGATGTCGCAAAGATGCCGCGCGAAAAACTCGGCAGGATCGTTTTGATAGACCACCACAGGATCGATTCTCCCGATTGCGATTTGATGTGCATCGACGCAGATGCCGCGGCGACAGGCGAGGTTATTTACAGGTTCTTCAAAAAAGTCGGCATCCCGATCACAAAAGAGATAGCCACTCTTTTATTTACGACCTTCGTCGTTGACACCGGCTCATTCAGATATTCGAACACTTCGTCGGCTTTGATGCAGGCTGCCGGCGAGCTTATCGGCTCGGGGGCAAGCCCTTGGATGATCAATATGGCGCTTGACGAATCCAGACCGCCTTGCATGATACCCCTGTTGAGAAGGGTGCTTGAAACTTTCGAGGTCGATTCCCGCGTCGCTTGGATAACGCTTACTTCGCAGATGCTTCACGAAACTTGCGCCACCGTCGATGTGGCCGAGGAATTCATTAATTATCCGCGGTCTATTTTGGGGGTCGAGGTCGCGATATTGTTCAGAGAACTTCGTGCGGGCAAATGGAAGATCAGTTTTCGTTCAAAAGACAAGATCGACGTTTACAAAATTGCCGCGACGTTCGGCGGCGGCGGTCATTCGCACGCTGCCGGCTGCACTCTCGAAGGCAATCTTGCCGGTGTTAAATCAAAAATTCTGGGAGAGGTCCGAAGAGTTTTGGGCGAGTAGTTTTCATGGATGGAATAATCGTCATCGATAAACCGAAAGGTGTCACAAGCCACGATGTGGTTGACCGCATTCGCAGAATAAGCGGAGTGCGTCGCGTCGGGCACGGCGGTACGCTCGACCCGCTTGCTACCGGTCTGCTTGTCATTTTGATCGGCAGGGCCACCAAAATGTCCGAAGAGGTAATGGGGGGCGACAAAGAGTATGTCGCGACGATAAAGTTGGGAGAAGAACGCGACACAGACGACGCGATGGGCGTTGTGACAAACGTTGCAGCGGTTCCTCAAGATGCGATCGAAAGGCTTCAAGCCGCCTTGCCCAAATTTACCGGCGATATTTTGCAGAGACCTCCGGCATATTCGGCCATCAAGAAGAACGGCACAAAACTCTATAAAATGGCGAGAAAAGGGATAAAAATCGAAGCCGAGCCAAGGGCTGTCAGGGTCGATTCAATAGCCGTCGAAGTGGGTCTTTTGCCATTTGTGCAGCTTCGTATAAAATGCTCAAAAGGGACGTATATTCGGGCACTTGCGCGCGATTTAGGGCGGGAGATCGGCTCATTTGCGCACATTGTGGAGCTAAGACGAACCAGAAGCGGGGCCTTTAAAATAGAGGACGGAAAAAAACTTAGTGAAATTTCTACTTTACAAGACATTATGGTCATGCTAGATGACCCGCCACTTTTATGGCACTTACAAACAAAAGAAAAACAGAGTTGATTGATCAGTACAAGACAGGGACTAGCGACACAGGTTCCCCAGAGGTTCAGGTTGCACTTTTAACAGAGCGCATCAATAATCTTACTGGTCATTTCGGCGAACACAAAAAAGACCACAGCTCGCGCCGCGGCCTACTTCAGATGGTCGGCCAGAGAAGGCGCCTGCTCAGCTATCTCAGAAGCAAAAATGTTGGTAGGTACCAGCATTTAATTGAAAAGCTGGGTATAAGGAAGTAGGCAGTCAGGGTCGGCTGATAATTTACAAAGTCTTTTGGTAAATTTTTGGCGTTCGCGCTTAGCAGACAAAAGCTAACGGCGCGGGCGCCGATTTGTGCCTTGAGACTTCGCAAGTTATCAGACCGCCACTTCAAGTAAGACCTAATTCTTTATCACACCAGCAACTAACCGTTCGAGCGGACTTTTCCGGCTCGGGCAAAAAAGGAAGTAAACTATGGTCCATTCTGTACAGACAGAATTTGGCGGACGTCCAGTTATAATTGAAACAGGACGTATGGCCAAACAGGCAGGCGGTTCAGTCACCGTTAGATGCGGAGATTCGATCGTTTTGGTAACGGCAACCGGCGCAAAAGAGCCGAAACCGAACGCGGCATTTTTTCCGCTGTCGGTCGATTACATCGAAAAGACATTCGCGGCCGGTAAAATTCCGGGCGGATTTTTCAAACGTGAAGGTCGTCCGACGGAGCGCGAAGTTCTTACAAGCCGCTTCATTGACAGACCTATCAGACCGCTTTTCCCCGAAGGCTACATGAACGAAACGCAGGTCATCGCGACGGTTCTTTCGGCCGATAACGAAAATGAAACAGACATTCTCGCGATGGTTGGAGCTTCGGCGGCGTTGACATTGTCGCCGATCCCTTTCATGGGGCCGATCGCCGGCGTTTGCGTCGGCCGTGTTGACGGGCAGTTTATCTGCAATCCGACAACCGAGCAGATGGATAAGTCTGACATCGACTTGATAGTCGCATGCAGTCGTGACGCGGTCGTTATGGTCGAAGGCGGCGCGAAAGAATGCAGCGAAGATGATCTTGTCGCAGCTATTATGTTCGCGCACAAGTCGGCTCAGCCGGTCATCGCAATTCAGGAAGAGCTTGCCAAAAAAGTCGGCGTAAAGAAAATGACGGTCGAAGCGCCGGTCGTTGACGCCGAGCTTCAGGTCAAAGTTCGCGACTTCCTCAAAGGCAAACTCAACGAAGTCGTCCGCATTCCGACGAAGCTCGAACGCTACGGCGCAATGGACGAATTGAAGAAGGCTCTTGTTGCGGCGATCGTTCCAGAAGGTGACGATACCGACATGAAGTCGAAGGTCGTCTCTTTCTACGAGCAGGAAAAGTACGAGTTAGTTCGCAAGATGATCTCGGAAGAAAAGATCAGAATCGACGGCCGCAAGTGGGATCAGGTTCGCCCGATCACAAGCGAAGTCGGCATTCTTCCGCGCACCCACGGTTCGGCGCTGTTTACACGCGGCGAAACTCAAGGTCTTGTCGTTGCAACGCTCGGAACCAAAGATGACCGCCAGATCATCGACGGCATTATGGCCGAGTACGAGAAGCGTTTCATGTTGCACTACAATTTCCCTCCGTTCTCGGTCGGCGAAACAAAGCCGCTGCGTTCACCCGGACGCCGCGAGATCGGTCACGGAGCTCTTGCAGAACGCGCTCTTGCGCAGGTTCTTCCGAGCGAAGATGTTTTCCCGTACACAATCCGCATCGTCTCTGAAATCCTCGAGTCGAACGGCTCGTCGTCAATGGCGACGGTTTGCGGTGGTACTCTTGCAATGATGGACGCCGGTGTGCCTATCAAAGATCCGGTTGCCGGTATCGCGATGGGGCTCATTAAAGAAGGTGACCAGTTCGTTGTGCTCAGCGATATCCTCGGTGACGAAGATCACTTGGGCGACATGGACTTTAAGGTTTGCGGAACCAAAAACGGCATTACATCTGTCCAGATGGACATTAAGATCGCCGGTATTACCGAAGAAATTTTGCGCCGCGCACTTGAGCAGGCTAAGGCCGGTCGTATTCATATCCTCGGCAAAATGTTGGAGGCTCTGCCCCAGCCGCGCGAAGATATTTCGAAGTATGCGCCGCGCATCATTGCAATGAAGATTCCCATCGACAAGATCGGTGCATTGATCGGTCCGGGCGGTAAGATGATTAGAAGCATCACCGACGAAACCGGCGTGAAGATCGACATCGAAGATGACGGTACCGTCCACATTGCGACAAACGATAGCGAAGCCGCCAAGAAGGCGATGAGAATCGTGAAGTCGATTACGGCAGTCCCTGAAGTTGGCAAATACTACAAAGGGACGGTTGTGAAAATTATGGAATTTGGCGCCTTTGTTGAAATTATGCCGGGAACCGACGGTTTGCTCCACATTTCACAGATCGACGCAAAACGCGTTAACAGGGTGGAAGATGTACTGCACGAAGGGGATGAGGTCGTTGTCAAGTTGCTTGAGATCGATCCTAACAGCGGCAAAATGAGGCTCTCCCGTAAAGATGCCTTTGGCCACGAAAATGAGGTCGAAACAGAATAATTCTAGTTGGTTTTATTAAGCTAACTCGATGATAATTAATAAAAACCCGCTTGGCGAAAGCCTTGCGGGTTTTTTATTTTTTCACGAATTTATACTTGCGAAATATGCGATTTTTAGATAAGGATGTTTTTGTTTTGAACGTTCATAGTTTGAACGATGGCTCTTTTTTGAACAACTTAAACTATTTAAACAAACTTAAACAATTTTAAACGAGTCTTCTTAAAGATGATTAGTAAGGAATTGCTCATACTTGACAGGTTGGCGTTGAATCCCGACGCCTCGCAGCGCGAGCTTTCGGTGGCGACCGGAATTTCTCTTGGCCACATCAACTCAATTCTTAAAAAACTCTGCAATGACGGTTTTATCAGGCAGGAAAGTCTCTCAAAGAAACGTGTAAAATATCCTCTTACCCAGCGCGGTATTGCCGAACGCGCGCGTTTATCAAATGAAAAAATTCTGCTGACTCTTCGTGATTATAAAAAGATACGCGGAAGTGTCTTTGGAATGTTGAACACTCTTCTTCAGCGGGGGGTTAACGAATTTGTGCTCGAGGGTGAGCGGGGCGATATTTATGAGGTTATTACGGAGGTCTTTGAGAACAACTTTAAGGAACAGGCCGCGATGGTTTGGGGGCCGGCTGAGCCAAAAAATGGAAGTGTTGTTTTGAATTTGGACAGGCGTTTTAATTCGTTGTCAAACGTTGTGAATGTTTTGCACGAACTTTCACTTTAGCGTTGAACGATTTAAACAAACTTAAACAATTTTGAACGAATTAAACTCACATAGTTCGCCCGATAAAGCCGCTGATTGTCATGCCGGTTTGCACTGGTACGTTGTGCAAACCAAGCCGCAAAGCGAAGATCGTGTTGCCATGCAGTTTAAGATGTTGCGCGATCGTAACACGGCCATTTTTGAAGAGGCTGGAGATTTTTCGTCAGATGAATTGGCCGGCATGGATATCTTTCTGCCAAAAATGCGCAGTGTTTCGCACTCTGGCGCCGATGGCGTCGAAAGACTGAAACCACTTTTTCCCAACTATATTTTTCTGAGGTGGAATCTTTTGGAGCCCAAAAACCACAGACTTGTACGTTTTACGCGCGGAGTTAATCGCGTCCTTGGCGATATGGAGCGTGCTGTTCCTATTTCAGACGATGTTATTGAAATAATCAAGGCACGGACAAATGCGCGGGGTGTGCTTGAGCAGCAGATGTACAAAAAGGGTGATCTGGTGAAGGTCAAACGTGGGCATCTTAAAGAGTTGGTCGGAGTTTTAGATCGTCCTGTTAGCGATTCCGGCAGGGTAAATGTGTTGTTGCAGATTTTTAACAGGCAGTTGAATGTTGAACTTAAGTGCGCCGATATTGCCCATGCGTAAATCGTGATTTGTGATTCGTAACTTGTGACCTGTTGCTATGGAAAGAGTGAAGACGCATAAGGATCTGGATGTGTGGAAGAAGGCCATTGATTTCACTACTGAGATCTACATGGTTACCAAGTCATTTCCGAGTGATGAAAAGTATGGACTTGTTTCACAGGTTAGGCGTGCTGCAATATCTGTCTCAAGTAATATTGCTGAGGGGGCTGCAAGAAATTCCAAGAAGGAGTTTGTGCAGTTTTTGTACGTAGCACTGGCTTCAGCAAGTGAGTTGGACACGCAGCTTATAATCTCGAGAAATCTTGGTTATATCGAAAAGACCCAGCTTGAAGAATTAGGCGCTGCGATAAACGATATTTCCAAAATGCTCTTTGGGTTGATACGGTTTTTAAAGAAAAAACCTAATTACTAGTAACGAATTACGAGTTACAAGTCACGATTCTATATCTGCTTGCATTTCCAAAGGAAATGCATGGCGGACCGGCGGTAGCCTGTCTAAATATAAAAAAGGATGTTTGGATGAATATCGGATTGGTTGGTTGTGGGAGAATTTCAAAGCGGCACATTGAAGCAATCAAGGATTCGCCTGCTCTTAAGGTAGCCTTTGCCTGCGACATTATTGAAGATCGTGCCCGCTCAGTCGCACAAGAGCTCGGTTGCGAATTTACAACGGACTTTAGAAAAATCAAAAACTGCGATGTGATTTCGGTTTTAACGCCGTCAGGATTGCATCCTCGTCATGCAGCAGATATTGCCGAATCAACCGATGCAAAATATATTATCGTCGAAAAACCGGTTTCTCTGACTTTGCGAGAGGCCCATGAGCTTTACAATAGGATCGAAAAAACCGGAAAAGTGCTGCTTCCTGTCTATCAAAACAGGTACAACCCTCTGGTTGCTCATTTAAGAACGATGATTCAAAGCGGAAAGCTCGGACATGTTCATCAGTTTATCTGTAATGTTTTATGGAATAGAAATGACGACTATTTCAACATCGACTGGCATGGCACGAAGGAGCTGGACGGTGGAGTTCTTTACACTCAGGCAAGTCACTATGTTGACATGCTTCATTTCTTTTTTGGTGAGCTTGATGAAGCCCATGGTCTTGGTGGCAGCCTGAGAAAGCTAGAAGTTTACGATTCTATCTCCTGTAGCATAAGTTTTAAAAACGGCACCGTCGGAAGCCTCAACGCAACCGTCAATGCGTTCAAAAAGAACTATTGCACAGAAATTACGATCATTGCGGAGAAGGGGCTTGTTCGCCTGTCTGGAACAAACCTCAATACTATTGAATATTGGGATGTTGACGGCGTTGAAAAGCCGGCGATCGATTTTAAAATCGACCACGTCTATGGTAAGGGCCACAACACAATGTACCAGTACATTGCCGAGAAAAAATTCGAAATGTTCCCGTCGAAAGAAGATGTGTTGTCGGGCGTTTTATTAATGGAAAAACTCAGTTATTAACGGGGCTGCTATGCAATTTGTCGATTTAAAGAAACAGTACGAAGCATATAAAACTGAAATTGACACTGCGATAAAGGGCGTTATTGACACGACCTCTTTTATCAACGGACCGGCCGTTGGCGCTCTCGAGACGGAACTTTCGAACTTTGCCGGCGTGAAACATTCAATTGGATGCGCTTCCGGGACCGATGCTTTGCTCATTGCAATGATGGCGCTTGACGTTTTGCCGGACGATGAAATTATTGTCCCGGCGTTTACGTACATTGCCTCTGCCAGCCAAGCTCCTATTCTAAAAGCAAAGCCTGTGTTCGTTGATGTCGATCCGGTGACTTTCAACATTGACGTCAGCAAGATTGAAGAAAAAATCACGAAGAAGACTGTCGGCATCATTCCCGTTTCTCTTTATGGCCAGTGCGCTGATATCGATGCAATTAACGCCATTGCTGCCAAGCACGACTTGTGGGTTATGGAAGATGGCGCTCAATCTTTTGGTGCAAGTTATAAGGGCAAAAAATCGTGCTCTATGACAACGGTTTCAACGACAAGCTTTTTTCCGGCCAAGCCACTTGGTTGTTTTGGCGATGGCGGGGCGATTTTTACTAACGATGATGTGCTGGCTGAAAAAATTAAAATTATTAAAAATCAGGGTCAGACGAAACGTTATTTTCACAAGGCCATAGGCGTGAACGGTCGAATCGATACTCTCCAAGCTGCGATTACCAATGTTAAACTGAAACATTTTGAAAAAGAAATTGCAGCTAGGGACGCTGTTGCAAAATTTTACACAGAAGCCCTTGGGGCCATCGTGGATACGCCAAAAGTTCTTTCTCACAATATTTCTACGTGGGCGCAGTACACAATTCGAGTGAAGAATCGTCCGGCGCTTATCGAGGCTCTTAATAAAAGGGGAATACCGACCGCTGTGCACTATCCAAGGCCGCTGCCAAAGCAAGAGGCATTTGCCTATTTAAACGACAGCGCAAATTATTCCGTGTCTGACCAATTGGCAGATACGGTTTTGAGTTTGCCTATGCATGCTTTCCTGACCGAAAGCGACATTCAGGCGGTATGCTCGGCGATTAAGGAGGGCTTGAATGTCTAGTAGTCCCGATAACAATTTTTTTGTTCACGAAAGTTCCTACGTTGACGCAGGCGCGGAAGTTGGAGCCGGCACCAAAATCTGGCACTTCAGCCATGTGATGGGTGGCGCAAAAATCGGCGCAAAGTGTTCGATCGGACAAAATGTCAACATCGGTTCCAAGGCTGTTATTGGCAACGGTGTTAAAATTCAGAACAATGTTTCTATTTATGACGATGTAATTATCGAAGACGATGTTTTTTGCGGACCGTCGTGTGTTTTTACAAACGTTATAAATCCCAGAGCGTTTGTAGAAAGAAAACACGAATATAAAAAGACGCTAGTAAAAAAGGGTGCAAGCATCGGTGCCAATGCCACGGTTGTTTGTGGTGTGACGCTTGGCGAATATTGCCTTGTCGGCGCCGGTTCGGTTGTGACAAAAGATGTGCCGCCATATTCTTTGGTCTACGGAGTCCCCGCCAAAGTCATGGGGCTTGTCGATAAAGAAGGAAATATAAAGGAAAAAATATGAACAAACATTTCGAAACGTTGATGCAAAAAGTGCAGGAGAATAAAGAGCTCGTTGGCGTGTTGGGACTTGGCTACGTCGGTCTTCCGCTGGCCGTTGAGTTTGCATTGAAGAATGTGAACGTGCTCGGTTTTGAGAAGAGCAATAAGAAGGCCGAAAATGTCAACGCCGGCAAAAATTATATCGGTGATGTCGTAGATTCTGAGCTGGCTGACGTTGTCAAAAAAGGATTTTTAAAGGCCACGACAGATTTTTCGCGCATCAAAGAGTGCGACGTCATTCTTATTTGCGTGCCAACACCGCTCGATATTTTCCAGAAACCCGACATGAGTTTCATTGAGGCTTCATGTGAAGACATTGCCAAATATATGCGTGCCGGCACTTTTGTCGCGCTTGAAAGCACGACCTATCCGACCACGACCGAAGAGTTCATGAAGCCGATTCTTGAAAAATCGGGACTCAAAGAGGGTGTTGATTTCTGGATGGCGTTTTCACCCGAACGTGTCGATCCGGGTAATGATAAGTTCAAAACAAGAAATACTCCAAAGGTGCTTGGTGCAACGACACCGGAAGGCCTTGAGCTTGGTAAATTGATTTACGCAAAGGCTGTTGAAAACGTTTACCCTGTAAGTTCGCCGCGCGCCGCCGAAATGGTTAAGATTTTGGAGAACACTTATCGTCTTGTGAATATTTCGCTGGTCAATGAACTTGCGCTCATCTGCGGTAAAATGGATATCGACATCTGGGAAGTAATTGATGCGGCAAAGACGAAGCCGTACGGATTTCAGGCATTCTATCCCGGCCCCGGCATCGGCGGTCACTGTATTCCTCTCGACCCGTTCTATCTTGAGTACGTTGCCAAAAAATATCACTTTGATCTGACGATGATTCACACGGCGGGCCAGATCAACACGCTTCAGCCTCACAGAATGATGGTTAAAATAAATACCATCTTGAATAAGCACAAAAAACCATTGAACGGTTCGAAACTTCTATTCATGGGCGTTGCCTACAAGGCCGACATTAACGACGAAAGAGAATCTCCGGCGCTGCGTGTTATGGACGAAGTTAAACAAAAAGGGGCGAACGTTTCTTATTATGACCCATATATTCCGCGCGCTGTTTCAGAACACGGCAACGAATACAAGTCGGTTGAGTTAAGCGATGCGGTTATTGCAGATGCCGATTGTGTTATTTTTACTACGGCGCACAAGGTTTTCAATGTTGAGAACATTGTGAACAAGGCAAAACTCGTGGTCGATCTGCGCAATGCGGTTAAATTCAAAAACGAAAAAGTTTTTAAATTATAATGAAAAAAATCGTCACAGTTGT
>CAZYHS010000021.1:0-1296 GCA_964647545.1 uncultured Pseudomonadota bacterium
GTGAGACGCCCGGGATTCGAACCCGGGACCCACGCCTTAAAAGGGCGTTGCTCTACCAGCTGAGCTAGCGTCCCAACCGAAACTCCGCTAAATAAATTTAACGGCGCCTCACCAAAATCTCGATTAAATTGTCAATAAACTCAATGGGATGCCAGAAATTCAAGAAAGGCACCTACCCCACTCTGCGCAAAAGTGCGGCACTTCTAGCAGGACAATTCAATGGATGTCAAGGCGATTTTCCTAAACTTTTTGGGAATTTTAGGGCGGCAAACGGCCGTTTCCGTTAACCGAATAAACTGTTCTGACGGCTCACCCCTAAAGCGGCGTGAAACGCGCGGGAGATTGCTTCTCCGCCAAAGGCGGATCGCAATGACGTACTTTGATGCGTGGGATTCCGGCGAGATTGCACGTTTACTGCCGCCCTGCCGAATTGATTATCGACGAAGGAACCTCGTCGGCGCTCTGCACCTTCACGTTGCCGACAAAGTTCATATTGTATGGCGCGTTCGGGAAGTTGTCGTTCTCGCAAATATCGTAGAAGACCAAAATATTTCCAAGATAGTTCGTGTCGAAGGTCATATCGCCGTAAGGTACACAACCGCCCAAATCCTCTCCGTAAGGAATAACGCCGGTCGTCAAGCACAGTTCCTCAAACGAAGAAGATTTCAAACACGGACCGAAATCTACAGTCCCTGCAGGATTGTTCAACGAAACATTTCCGCGCAGCGTGTTGTACCGGCTTCCGCCGTCGGTGTAAAAAATATTGCCGCCGGCAGCTGCACGTTTATTTTCCGCCACGTTCCAAGCTATGAGCTGGCCATCTTCCGCCGATGTTCCTTGAAATCCGGTGGAATAAATCGCCCCGCCGTCCCAAAGTTTTTCCAGAAAATATGTGATGTGGTTGTGAACGATCTGGTTTCCCTGCGCCGATGACGGCGACTCGACCGTGTACCACATGTTCGGCGTACCGTGAGGAACGCCGGCAAACCCGCCCGGATCAAGCAGCGCCCAGCCCC
Source organism: uncultured Pseudomonadota bacterium (assembly GCA_964647545.1). GTDB lineage: Bacteria > UBA10199 > UBA10199 > 1-14-0-20-49-13 > CAZYHS01. The sequence continues at coordinate 1,017 of CAZYHS010000021.1, forward strand.
ACCCTATTGCAATTCCCGACCACGAGGTGTGGTTTATGTCGTTGTGCTCGACAAGAGAGTTCGTGGTAAAGCCGATGTAAATTCCGGCGGCGTCATAGAAATCGGCGCCGGTGTGCTCGACCAGATTGTTCGAAATCGTGTTGTCGCGAGTTAGCTGCGAGGCAAGTTCGGGATGCGCATCTTCAAAACTATTGCCGCCGAGCTGAATACCGGTCGATGAAATATCGTTGAACGTGTTGTTCGTGATGTTATTGCTCTGACTTCCAATTCCGAAATCGAG
>CAZYHS010000021.1:1396-35241 GCA_964647545.1 uncultured Pseudomonadota bacterium
ATGTAACTGACCGGCTCTTCGGCGCTGCCGGAGGCATCGACAAGTTTTTCCAGCACCGGCAATTCAACAACGGCTGTGCTCATGTCTTCGCCTTCTCGCGGAATGTAATAGAGAGTTTGCAATGTCGGGTCGAGATACCATTCGCCGGCTTCATCGAGGAATTCGTAAGCGTTCTCCCACCAGCTGAGCAGCTGAAAATTCCACGGCTCGGGGAAAACGTTCACGTTCGTCCAACACGGCGTTTGCATCACAACGTCCGAAGCGCTGTTGATTTGGGCGATCGGGCAACGCATCATTTTCCATTGAGTCACCGTGACAGCTTCTACCAGCGTTGGGTTGTTCCACACCGGAGGAATTTGCGGGTCGTCGCCTAGAATGTATTCGTAGAAATAGCCTGTCGCGGTCCGCGAATAGTAGTTTGGATAATCAACCGTGCGTGCGCGGGTTGCGCGTGTGCCGTTAACAAAAAGCTGTCTCGGCATCGTTGTTGTTGCAACGGACGCACTCCAGATATTTTTTCCGGCGTCGTGAAGCGTCCAGCCGGTGACCTGTTCGGAGCCGATGATTGAAACGGTGGCGCCAGACACGGCCTTGTAAACAACGGGGGCCCCAGTTGCGCCGGAATCTTCCGACGTAAACGTAAGAGGTTCGGACAACCTGTAAGTCCCCTCTTCTATGTTCACGTTAATTGGAATAGTTCCACGTGATGGGTTTGCGCGCACAACGTCGCGTGCGTGCGCGATTGTTTTAAATGGGGCATCTTGCGTGCCGGCGGCAGAGTCGCTACCGTCGGGCGAAACCCAGTAGTTAATGCCGCCAGAGCCTGATACGCAAGCATTTGCGACAAAACCCAAAAACAAAAGAGACAAAGCTATTTGCTTGAAATTCACAGAGAAACTCTCTCATATGCCAAGAGCTTTTAGGCAAGAAAAATATAACGACATTCAAAAAACCGGCGAGGGCTACAACCGAAAAAAACTAGCAACAATCTGGCAACTATGCCGATAAACCAACAGTCAATAAAAACACAAACTACGGAGATGATTCTATGTTACCGGAAAAATGCGGCGCGGTAAGCGTCAGCCTGATGAAGAACGAAGTTAACAACGATGACTATCACGGTCAGATCACACTCAACCGTTGCGCAGTGACATCGCGCTGCGACCTCACCTTTGACGAGGTGGATGATCTTGAACCATTTAACTGCGTTGATGACGTTATGCTTCGCGGACAAGGGTTTAATAAGGTCGAAGCAGGAGAAGAGTATACGCAGAAAATAAAACGTTTTGTCGGACAGTTTATTCAACAGGCAGGCGCAAACATTGGCTCTGCAATTCTTTCCGGTAACTTCAAATCGGGCGAAACATTCCGCGGCGAGTCTGGATATGTCACCTACAACTTGACCCTGTCATGCTACACAAACAACGCCAGCATCATCACCTACTATTCAAACCTGTTGCCCGACACAGGAAAAGTCGAAAGGCCTGTTTACGGCTACATGCAAATTTCAAGTGAAGATGGCGGAAGTCTCGCTAACCTTGTCGATGCAGCATGCGGAGCCGTTGCACTGCAGAGTGCGGCAAGACATGCCCAAACGGCCATCAATGCCCTAAAAGAGATCTTCACATTTTAAACTTGATCCGATCGTTATAAAAAGCCCGCCCTGAAAAATTCAGGTCGGGCTTTTTTGTTCATACTTATTTGATATTTGGCCCAAACTATGACTAAGTGCCTTGGATGGAGGCTTCATGAATAAGGTCCTTTTGCTCATAGCGATATTTTTTGTCTCAATTTTCACAAATGCCGAGGCAAAACAGCAGCTGCCTCGCGATATGAACGACGCTGCCGACATCCGCAGCTCTATCGAACGTCAAATGCAAGATGCCGCCGTGATGGCCTCAACCGTAACGCGCGGCAACATCGCCGGCGACATAGCTCCGGCCTCGACCCCCGAAAAAGAGATCGAACGCAGACGGCGGCTGATAAACGGCGCCCACAGCGATTTCATGAAGCTAAAAGCCGATATGAGCGCCGCCGGTCCTAAATCGAATTATTCGCCTTCGCCGCAAGTGGGAGATAAAAAAGAGGGCGGCATAGCGAGCGCAAACAACGTCAAAGCCAATGCCGAGTTAGCGGCAGCAATAAGAGATGCGGCCGAACCTCCTAAAGCAATAGCAGTGGAAGGACGCGTAATTATCGAAGGAGGAGAAGCCGATAAACGCGCGCCAAACAACCAAGACGCCGGAGTGAAATATTCGATCGAAGAACGCTTCGTCGGAAATCTCATCATTGCGCCACCGGAAACTTCCGAGCAGCCAACTCTTGAAGAGGCCATCGCCGCCGGAACTCTTAAACCCGACGGAGTTGCGTCGGCGTCCGGCGGAAACAAACCTTCCACAGAATCTTCCGCAAAGTCGGCAAAAAACGCCGGCGGAATTCTTGCTCCCGATTATCAACTCGATACGATATCGACCGGCGTTAAGGTCCTCTCGCTTGGCGGCGGCGCCTGCGTCCGCTCTAATAGAGGGGGTGACGACGAATGCACTGAAAAAGACCCTTTCGTCACAAGTAAAATCGACAAAGAAAATAAATACGGCAACTTTAACGACGGTGTTGTCGCGGCACAGAGAGAAGGAGACACGGTAAAGATCGAAGTCGCCTCCCCCGCCGTCTCTTTTGCGACGGCAATGAAAACAAAGACCGCTGAAGTCGGCTGCTCAAACGCCATTTTTGAAATCAAAACCTCTGAATTTAAACAGATGATCGAAAACGGCGGCATGACGATCAGTAGATCATTTAGCGAAAGCGCACAGTCGGCCTCTTCGTGCCGTCATGGCTCAAAAATAACTCTGCACATGACCGTAAAAAACAAATAGACCGGCATTAAGCCGGCTCTTTAATATGGGGGCGAAATGAGGAAACTACTGTTAGCGGCAACGACGGTCCTTTCGTTATTTCTTGCGACAACATCGACGGCAAAGGCAGAAAACATAACGGTCACTCTCGACCCGACAACGTTCCCGACAACCGAAGCGTGCGACCCTGAACACTACGCGAACTGCCCGACGCAAACAATGGTGGCTACCCTTGAAGGAACCTACGTTGACTTCAGGCACATCATGCGAATTACCGCAGTCTATATCGATTCCCTTGGCGGCTCCATCGCGATCACCGACGATAAATGCTCGGGTCAAAAGCTGCACATGCTCGGCACCTGCACGATTACAATGAGTTTCCAGCCGTTGCAGCCCGTAAACTATCAGGCAAATCTGGTGATTAATTATTCACTGGGGGCCCTTGCCGACAGCAAAGTCGTTGCAGTGTCTGGAAGCGGCTACGCCCCTGCCCCGCATCTCTATCCGGCATCGATAAACTTCGGCAAAAAATCTCTCAATTCGGAAAAAGAATGGCTCTACGTCGAAATTTTAAATCAGGCCCGCACAAGCATTGAAATTAACGACACCATTCTCAACGAACTTTTTTCAAACGAAGCTTTAGGAGTCGATACAACCTGCAAAGGAAAAGTTCTTGAGCCCGAAGTGATGCCTGCACAGGCATCGTGCGACATGGGAGTAAGTTTCTATCCGACCAACCCGACAACGGTCGATCAACAGCTTGAAGGCTATGCGGAAATTTATGTCAACCATCTGCTGGGCGATCAGCAGGTGAACCTTCTCGGTACGGTTATTGCCGCTGACAGCAAAGATTTAAAAATTTCCGCCGCCGGCCTATACTTCGGCGACCAAACAATCGGAGAAGAGAGCGCAGTCAAGTCATTTACGATCACAAACGTTGGCACGTTAAACGTAGTAATGGGAGCCATCACCTCGGACGACGCGCAATTTGCGATAACCGACAACGACTGCCCCGGCGTCGGAGTCGAATTGAACCCAGCTGACGTCTGCACGGTAGAACTCACCTTCACACCCAGCGCACCGGCCGGCTTAAAAACTGCAACGGTCACAATTAATAACGACGCAGAAGACAACCCGCAAACGGTCGCCCTTCGCGGCAACGCCATTGACCCTGAAAATCCATCGGTCAGCCTCTCTTCGCGCAACCTTGACTTTGGAAATCAGACTGTCGGCATCTCGACAAAACAATATGTCACGCTGGTAAATAAAGGCGGAACCAACCTTGTTATCGACACCGTGGAAGTCGAGGGCAACACCCAGCTTACCGTGGCCGAACCCGACACAGACTGCGACGGAAACACAATTGCGCCGGAGTCCCGCTGCAAAATCGTAATTGAATACTCGCCGACGGAACCGGCGCCGGCCGAAGCGACAGTTTCAATCACAGACAACGCCGACGACTCGCCGCAAACGATAGAGCTGGAAGGAACCGGAACACAGCCAAAAACCCCCGCAGTTCAACTGTCGGCTACAGATATAAATTTCGGGAATCAGACGATAGACACGTCAAAAACGCAAACGCTAACCGTGACAAACAACGGGACATCGGATTTGCAAATTTCTCTGACGGCTCTGGATGGAACGGGAGCCGCAAGTTTCAGCAAGCTCGACGGATGTATCGGCACGGTCGTTCAGCCGAACTCGACATGCAAGGTTGGGATATCGTTCTATCCAACCGAGTATCAAAGTTACAGCGCGACACTAAGCATTGCCGACAACGCCTCTGACAGCCCGCAAAGCGTGACATTAAGAGGCTACGGGGCATCGGCGCCGTCAAGCGGATGCTCGCTCATACGCTAACCAAAAAGAATTCGCCTAAAGCAACGCCCGACCTGCGAAGAGTCGGGCGTTGTTTCTTTGAGAATGTTAAGCCTTAAAAAATGGAGAGTGCAAAAAGCGTCAAATTTTAACGGCTATTAAAGCTGCGGCAAACGGCGTAGAATCAAGCTCAATGCGGTTGTAACCGGTGTCTTTCAAAATGCTTCTCCCCTCAAAAATATATCTCCCGAATCGCCAGCCCCCCGACAGTTTGAATTCAATCTTTTTCTGCAGCCGTACGCTCAAAGATGCGCCGGAGGTCTTTTCAACGATAAATATCTGCCGGTTTTTTATCGCGCGGCCGGTCCTCCAAAAATGGTCATCGTCCCATTGAAAATAACCCGCCAACCTTAACCATCTTTGAGGATTCCAACCGGCGTCAGCATAAAGGCGAATGATAGGGAAATATCGCAAATTGAAATTTAATTTCGAACGCGGCATAAGCTGAACGTTCATTGCAGGAGCCCCGATAAGCCCCCGCCCCCACTCTCTATTGAAAATATAACCGAACCCCGGAAGCGGCACATGCCTTAGAAAATCGCGATTGCTTGAATAGTTAAGAAAGAAAGCCCATGCGTCGCCATCTCCGGCCGGAACGAGCAGCGCGGCGTTTCCGGTGAATTCAAGCGTATTGAAATTCGCGAACGGCCGGTTGCTCGAAGAACCGGCAAGAGCGTTGCCACCTAAGATCCACCCGTTGGAGAATTTGTGACGGAATGCCGGCCCAAAGTTCACGTCACTAAAAATATCTGGGAGCATCCCCCCGCTTGAAGGGAGAAAAAGGTTGCGCCCCAAAGAGACAAGTTCTCCGGAAACCGCAAAACCGGCCTCGTTTGCGCCGCCATTAAATAGCGGCACATACCCCGCAAGAGATTCTTTCGTAAGCGATGTCGTCCCCGACGAGGAATCAAAGCGGCCTTCGATGGAGGTTCTCTGCCGCCCGAGCTGCGGGTCTAACAGAACTTCATAAGCGTTCATCCCAATGGCAAAGGCTGGATAAAAATTGAGCAGAAAGACGAAGATGAAAAAAACACTTTTGGCGATAGCATTCCTAGGAATTTTCATGCAACGAGTTTGTTGATTTTGGAAATGAGCTCTTCTGGATCGTATGGAATGGAGATATAATCTTCCGCTCCGGTCTCTTTTAGAATCTTCTCTTCATCTCCGGAATTGGCCGAGAACAAAACGACCGGAATATTTTTTAAGCTTAGATTCGATCTCATCTGTTTGCACACATCGTCGCCCCCCATCTCCGGCATCAGAATGTCAAGCAGCACAAGATCGCACCTGTGTTTTGAAAGCCATTTGAGGGCATCTTCGCCGCTGTAAGCCACGACAGTTTCAAAACCTTCGGCCTCAAGCATGTCTTTGGTGACCTCGGCGACATCTTCTTCGTCGTTAACTATCAAAATTATTTTTGGCATAACGCTCCTGTTGCTAACGGAAGCTCAAAGTAAAAGACCGTCCCGCTGCCGAATTTCGATTCTGCCCATATCCTGCCGCCATGCGCAACGATAATATCCTTTGAAATCGCCAGCCCAAGCCCCGTCCCGCCGGGGATACGTTTTAGCTGTTCGAACTGTTTAAATAGTCTTGGCATATCGGCCTCATTTATTCCCGGGCCGGTGTCGGCGACCGAAACGAGCACGCGGCCATCTTTCATTTCCGACCTGACCTTTACCGTGCCGCTATCTGTTAGACGAATTGCATTGTTTACAATATTTATCAGAACTTCCGTAATCCTATCTCTATCGAACAGGGCTTTTTCACAGCCTTCGAATGTTTCACAGGTCATTTCAAGCCCCTTTTTAACTGCAAGCGGCGTCATAGTTTCGCAAACTTCTTTTATGACCTCGTTAATGTCGTTTGGTAAAATATTGAATTTAATTTTTCCGGACTGAAGGGCCTGATAATCGAGAACCTCGCCAAGCAATCGTGAAAGCCGGTCAACGTTCTTGCGTTCCATATCAAGATGCTTCTGCTGCTTCTCATTTATCGGGCCAAGCAACCCCTTTGACATCAGATGAATGCTCTCTTTAATGACCGTTAAAGGCGTTCTCAATTCGTGGGAGACCATGCTTGTAAATGCCGACTTTGCCTCGAGTGCGCGCTTTAGCTCTTCCTCGGAACTCTTTCTTTCGGTAATATCGAACTCTATTCCATCCCACGACGTCGAGCCGTCAGAAAGATACTTTGGAACCGAAACGAAATATGACCACCTCAACGAACCGTCGGGATTGAACATTCTGGCTTCGGTTTTCAAAGGTCTTTTATCTGCCAGAGCTTCAAGTTCGGCGGCGGCAACCCGCGCTTTGTCGTCCGGATGAACCTTACCGTAAAGGAGTGAAACATCATTCATCATTTCGGCCGGAGAGACCCCGTAAAATTCCTCCACCTTGCCGCTAACATAAGTGCATTTTCTCTTATCGTCGGGATATCTCACAATCTGGTAAAGCATCGCCTTGTCGAGGTTATCGCTGATATTTTGCAGCTGCATTTTTTGAAGTTTTAAAGCCTCTTCGGCTTTTTTTCTTTCGGTCACGTCGCGCACTATCGCCTGCAGCACATCACCCTCTCCAAGCTCAAGCCTATTTAAACTGACCTCGGCCATGAAAGTTGAGCCGTCCAAACGGCGATGCTGCCATTCGAAAAACTGCGGCGTTCCAGACAGCGCAAGGTTCATTTTTTCCATCGCAGATTCTACAGACAATCTGCCGTCAGGCTGCCTTTCGGGAGAAAAACTTTGCGGGGTCGCACCCAATATCTGCTCGCGCGTGCAGCCATAAACTTCGAGCGTTCGGTCGTTGCATTCTGCGAAGCAATAATTTCTCACGATGAATATAGCGTCATGGGCGGCCTCAAAAAGTGTTCTGTGTTTGAGTTCACTTTCACGTAGGGACTGCTCGACCATTTTGTGCTCGGTCACGTCGCGAACGATTTCGATAGCGCCGACCCTCTCTCCGCTGTCATTGTACAGCGGCCCTGCAACCACCCAGAGGTGAGCCCCTTTTCCGCCATGTAAAACGGGATTGAACGACTCGGCCAGAATCGTGTTTTTGCCTCGTCGCACGTATTTGTATAATTTTTCTATTTCAGGCTGAGGTTTGTCTAAAAGGTCGATGACCATCGGGCGTCTTTGTCCGAAAAAAGGCTCCGCGTAGGCAAAGTCCCCCTTGCCCAGCAGCTTATCTTTTTTAACGCCGGTCATGATTTCGCAGGCGCGGTTCCACACGACCACACGTTTGGCCTTGTCGATTACAAAAGTTGCATCCGGAAGAAATTCGACGATATTGAGCAGGCGTTTATAATCAAGAAACTCGGCCTCGGCTAACTTAAGCCCGTGCCGATCACTTTTAAAGCCGCAGAGCCCTTTCAAAATATTCGCAAGACTCATGACGGTTTTATACACCCGCAATAAGTGCAAAACAATCTCATAATACCGGTTTTTAATTTGACTAGAGCGCCCTGCATGGTTAAATTTGCGGCATGTATTTTATAGCGGCAATAATTCTTATTTCGATCGTCTTGACCGCCAGAGCAGCCAGCAGATGGCGTCTTCCTCTCGTCGTCATAGCCCTTGCAGCCGGCATAATATTCGGCAGTGACGTCCTCGGGCTTGTCTATTTTGACAATCCCGTCATGGCGAAAAAACTGGCCGACTTTGCTTTGATATTTGTCCTTTTTGCGGGGGGATTCGGCACAAGGAGAGAACTGCTAAAGCTTGTGTTCGGGCCCGCGATGGCACTTTCGACCTTGGGCGTGATCATCACGGCGTTAACGACCGCGGCCCTCTTGTGGCTTGCGATAGGCGGCGGGATAATGCACGCCCTCATGCTTGGAGTCGTGGTCTCTTCGACCGACGCCGCGGCGGTGTTTTCTATCTTGCGCAGCCGTTCTCTTAACAGGCGTCTATCGGCCATCACAGAAATTGAATCGGCGACGAACGACCCGATGGCAATTTTATTGACGGTTGCGGTCGTTCAGTTCGCAGGGGCTCAGCTGCAAAGCCCTGCAAATATCGGACTAATGATAATTTGGCAGCTATTGGCCGGAATAGGCACGGGGCTGGTCGTCGGCGAAATCGGCGTTTTTTTGTTCAAGCATTTAAAAACGATCGATCGCGGTTTTTTCTATCTCTTTTTAGTCGGAATAATCTTTTTGTCTTACGGAGCTGCCGACATAATAGGCGCCAGCGGGATAATTTCGGCCTTCTTCGCCGGTTTTATCCTTGGCGATTCCAAGCTCCCGTATAAAAAGACCATGACGTCGTTCCTTGAGGCGCTGGCAACGATCGCGAACGTCGGCATTTTCGTTATGTTGGGGTTATTGGCGTTCCCGAAAGAACTCGGCAGCATCTGGAAAGAGGCCCTGATTCTATTTGCGATTTTAACGTTTATCGCACGGCCGGCCGCGGTTCTCATTTGCACGGCTTTCGGAAGTTTCTCTTTTAAGGATAAACTTTTTATAAGCTGGAGCGGGCTTCGCGGGGCGGTTCCGATCGTTCTGGCGACCTATCCTTACGCCGCCGGTATCGAGACCTCGCACGATATTTTCAATATCGTATTTCTTGCCGTTTCGCTCTCAATTGTCGTTCAAGGTTCGACCATCAGCAAACTTGCCGGCTGGCTGAAACTGGTCACAAAATCTAAACCTGCTCCCAGCCAAGTTATGGAGCTTGTAACTCTCGGCGACAGCGACCTTGAAATGTGCGAAATCCACATCGACGAGGCCCAGTATTCCGGAAGCATCGAAATTGCGTCGCTTAACCTGCCGCACGGCACGACAATAACCATGATCAACCGCAACGAGGAGATCATCGCACCGCAGGGCTCCACAAAGATACACCCCGGAGACGTTCTCTATGTGCTGGTAAAAAGCGACAACATAGACACGGTCAACCTAGAAATTTCAGGAAAACTTATTCCAAAAGCGTAATGAGCTTTTTTTGAGTAGCGGCCGGCGCAATAATTCTACCGGCTTTACATTCGCTTTAAAATATGATGAATGGCCCGCCATGATAAACGCAACCCAAATTAAGGCAGGCATATTTCTCAGAATTGACGGGGTTTTCTATCGCGCGCTAAAAGTCGCGCACCTCACCCCCGGCAAAGGAAACGCTCAAATTCAGGCCGACCTGCGCAATTTAAAAACCGGCATAAAAGTAAACATGCGCTTTCGCCCGATGGATTCGGTCGAAAAAATCGACACAAGCGAACGTGAAATGAGCTTTTTGTATCAGGACGGAACGATTTTTCACTTCATGGACCCAGAAACACACGAACAGATCGAGCTTCACGAAGAGCAAATCGAGGACATGCTCCCGTTTTTGCGCAGCGAGGCAAAAATTCTGATGTTGAGCTTTGAAGGTGAACCGATAAGCATCCGCCTCCCCGACAAAATGAGCTTCACAGTTGTTTCGTGCGATCCCCCGTCGAAAGGCTCGGCCGGAAATTTAAAAGATGCGACGGTTGAAACAGGGGCGACATTCAAGGTGCCGATGTTCATCAGACAGGGAGATGTGATCGTCATCAACACGGAAACCGGCGACTACGTTGAGAAAGGTTAGCAGAAATTACGGCATCAGTTGCAAGGCGTGATTTATAAGCTGCGCAGCCAAGACAAAACAAATTACGGCAATAATCCACTTCCCGAACCTGTCAAAAAATCTGCGACACGGCCCCATGATAAGGTTTGAAAGACCTGTCCGCGCACTTTCAACGGCAGCCGGAATAATCATTGGAAAAAGCCCCAGCACGAGGAATACAGCCAACGCCTCCAACGCAACAATTTTTGGCCCTGTAAACCCTGCCAAACGCCCGCCGGCCGCAACGGTAAGAGCGAGCAGCTTAATATTTACGACAATGATGGCCACGCCGATCAGAAGTGATAAAAAAGGTCCGATGTTCGTGGCACTGTGATGTTTTTTGTCTGCTTCATCTGTTTTTGCTTTCTTAAAAAGCGCTCTCAAACCCAGAAAAATAAGAATCGCCGCCACACTCACCCTGACATAAAAATGAGCCCACGAAGGATGCGAAACTTGAGCGGGCCCGATAAAATAGCCGATCGTTAAAAGCGAAAAATAGCCGACAACACCGCCAAAAAAATAGGCCCACGCTTTTTTGCGACCGCCAACCTGCGACGATGAAAGCCAAAGTCCAACCAAAAGCAGCTCGGGGCTTAAAGCCACCGCCGTGCCAAGAGACAACATTGAGCTGAAAATTTCATTCATGGCCGAAAAATATCACGGCAAACATCGCGTGCAAAGTTGAAATTCCGATTTTTATTGGGCTGTATAAAGTCTTGCGCTAACGCATATCATGTGCTCTTTTGCTGGCAGCATAACCGGCGAATCTAGCTAAACCGCATCGCCAGCAAAATATTGGAGATTAACTTATGTTCTCAAAAGAGATCTATCGGCAAAGGCGCAACAGACTTAAAAAACTGGTCGGCGGCGGAATTGTTCTGTTTATGGGTAACGGCGACACAGCCATGAACTATCACGGCAACTCCTTCCGCTTTCGTCAGGATAGTAATTTTCTATATTTCTTCGGACTCGACCGTTCGAACATTGCCGGCATTATCGACATCGACAACGACCGTGAAATAATTTTCGGCAACGATGTCGATCTTGAAGACATCATCTGGATGGGCCCGCAGGAGGCGATCAAAGACAATGCCGCGCTGGCTGGGGTTTTAGACGTAAGACCTCTTGCTGAACTTTCGAGCTATCTAAAAGATGCAGTCGGCCGCAAGGTCTCAATCCACTATCCTCCGCCGTATCGCAACGACACGAAAATATTTTTAAACGAAACGCTCGGTGTCCCTCTGAATGAACTTAAAAATCACGCGTCACTTGATTTAATTAAAGCGATCGTTGAGATGAGGTCGGTAAAAGAGCCTTGTGAAATTGAAGAAATTGAAAAGACAATGCTCACCGCGCGCGAAATGTTCTTAACGGCGATGCGACTCGCAAAAGATGGGCTCTACGAATATGAGATAGACGGCGCTATCGAAGGGGTCATCATTTCAAAGCATGGCGGGGCTATCTCGTTTCCGGTCATCTGTTCGGTTCGCGGCGAAACACTTCACAATCATCACCATGGCAACAAAATGAAGAACGGCGATCTTCTTTTGATCGACGCCGGTTTTGAATCTGAGACGCATTACAGCTCAGACCACACAAGAACGATTCCGGTCAGCGGCAAATTCACCGACAGACAAAAGGCGATTTACGAAATTGTGCTGAAGGCGAACACGACCGTCATCGACATGATCAAGCCGGACCTGAAATATCTCGACGCCCATTTGAAGGCAGCGGAAATCATCGCGGACGGGCTTAAAGGGCTTGGGCTTATGAAAGGCGACACGAAAGCAGCAGTAGCAGCAGGTGCTCACGCCCTCTTCTTCCCGCATGGCGTGGGACACATGCTCGGGCTCGACGCACACGACATGGAAGGACTTGGCGAGGACTTCGTCGGCTACGATGACGAAGTAAAACGAAGCTCGCAATTCGGCACTGCCTACCTGCGCCTCGGAAGAAGACTGCGTGAAGGCTTTGTCATCACGGTCGAACCGGGGATCTACTTCATTCCGGCGCTGATAGACCTCTGGCAGAAAGAGAATAAATTTGCCGAGTTCATAAATTACGACAAGGTCAACGAGTACCGCGGATTTGGCGGCATAAGGATCGAAGACAACGTTTTGGTTACAAACGACGGCCACAAGCTGCTTGGCGCCGACATCCCCAAAACAACAGCCGACATTGAAAGCGTGATGAGAAAATAATTTTCACCTATTACCGACGGAGAAAACCGATGCTAAGATATATTTTACTGGGGGTTGTGATCTATTTCATCGTCAAGCTGGTGCGCGGAATAAAAATAATTACGCACTCAAAAAAGCCGGCTCAACCCCAGATCGAAGCGGACGAAATGGTACAATGCTCCCGCTGCAACGTTTATATCAGCAAGTCAACGGCTGTAATGCACGAAGGCAAATGGAATTGCGGCGACGACCGCTGCAAATAATTTACTGATCCCCTAAAATCAGCGGCAACCCGTCTTTTCCGCCACCCACCACCACTATTTTTGAGTTTTCACTCTTGGCAAGTTCTTTAGTCGCCTCTATGCCGCGCAATTTGAGGATATTTTCCGTGAGCCCCTTGCTTACTTCGCTATTGTAATCGTTGATGCCCTTTGCTTCGATCCTTTTGCGCTCTGCTTCCTGACTTTCGCGCTGGAGGACGAATTTCATCTGCTCGGCCTGCTGTTCGGCTTCAAGCTTCTTTTCGATAGCGGTCGATAAAATATCGGGCAATTTCACCGCACGGAGCAAAAGGCCTTCAAGTTTAATGCCGCGGGCTTCTATCATCGGCTTTAACTGCTCGAACATCTGGGTGGCAAGGGCTTCGCGTTCGGCCGTGTACAAGGCCTTTGCTTCGTAACCTGCCGTCACGCCTCTTACTACCGACCTAAGTTGCGGCACCACAATGACATCCACGTAGTTTGTGCCGACGGTTTTATATACGTCGGGAGCAAGGCGAGGGTTGAGGCTTATCAGGGCAGACAGGTCAAGATTGACCACGAGCCCCTCTTTTGAAGGGACCTTGGCGTCCTCAGTGATCTGATTGGTACGAATGCTCATTTTATGAATGCTCAACAACGGATTGACCAGATGAATTCCCGAATCTAACGACTTGTCATAAACATTCCCGAAAAACTCCATAACTCCGACATGCCCCGCCGGAATGATCGCGATCGACTTGAAAAGTATCAGCAGCGCAACAAGCACGCCTAGACCCAAGCGAACCACGCCCTTTGACAGTTTGATATCAAAATTCGGAACCATGTCTGACATAAAGTCTCCTTTTGTGTGATTTGAGAATTCGACCCTATGGGAGAGAGCCGCATTTGTAAACAAAATCCGGAAATATCGAACTACAAAAAAACGCCCGCAACCTGCCAAAATAAAATGAAAGAGCCGTCTATTTTATCTCAGAGGTGCAATAGGGGCACTTGGTCGCCTTAAGTGAAACCGTCGAAATACAATGCGGACACTGTTTTGTGTCAATCGGTTTGGGTTCCTCTTTGCGGCGAAGACGATTTATCTGACTTATGAGAATAAAAATCGCGAAGCTCACGATCAAAAAATCAACCACGTTGTTTAAAAATATCCCGTAATTTAGCGTTGAGGCGCCGGCGGCCTTTGCCTGCGCAAGAGTTTCATAACTTCCGCTCGAAAGGGTTAAGAAAAAATTGCTAAAATCCATCTTGCCGATGACAAGCCCCAGCGGCGGCATAATTATGTCGCTGACCAGCGATGAAACAATTTTACCGAACGCCGCGCCGATAATAATACCGACGGCCATATCGATAACGTTCCCCTTCATTGCGAACTCTTTAAACTCCTTTATAAAACGCGGCATAAAATCTCCTTTATTAAAACAAGATACTTTCTAAACCATATAATTTCAAATCTTTTGTCTGGCCAAGATTTTATGCTTGGGCTAGGAAAGGCCGCCATGTGGATAATATATTCTCTTCTATCGGCTCTATTTTCGGCCCTCTGCGCAATTCTGCAAAAGAAAGCTCTCTTTAAGATCGGGGCTTTCGACCTCTCATTTGCACTCTATTTTTTTGAAGCTTTTATTTTTCTGGCGGCGGCAATAATTTTCGGAACGACATTTGCCGGCATCTCAAACAGCGCGCTCGGGTTTATCTTTGTGAAAGCGGTTTTGAACGTTACTTCTTTCGTGCTCATCATGAACGGAATGAAACGCCTCGAACTCTCGGCGGGGCTACCGCTAATGCTTCTCTCTCCGGCGATCGTTGCGATCGCGGCCTATCTGCTACTTGGCGAAATGCTCACGGTAAAAGAGAGCGGCGGCATCGTGATGATACTAATTGGAGCTTATCTGCTCGAATTCAAAAGCCCTTCCGAAATGCTGCTTCCGTTCAAAAAGATCATCACGCACAGGGGCTACTTTTTTATGTTTTCCGCAGTCGCAATCATCACGGGCTCCGTGCTTTTAAACCGCTACATTCTCGTGGCCAAGGGGATCAAACCTCTGGCGTTTGCTTCGATCGAACATCTCATGGCGCTCCCGATAATTTTTATCGCGGCGCTTCTTTTCAAACGTCCTCTTTTTCAACTAAAGGCGTCGTTTAAATCGATGCCGTTTATAATTTTCGCCGCCGCCTTCGGCACGGTTCTCTACCGTCTCTTTGAAGTTATGGCGACCGCACAAGTAAACGTGGCGCTGGTTGTAGCACTTAAAAGACTTTCGGTCGTAATGGCGGTGATCATCGGCGGGAAGCTATTTAAAGAAGAAAACCGCGCCAAGAGGATCGCCGCAACGGTGATCATGTTCATTGGCGCGGCTTTAGTTGCCGGAATTTAAATCAAGCTCAGCTCTTTCTGTTCTCCATCACATATTTCACAATGAACGGCCACACGATGGTCGCGTCTGTCTGAACCGTGGTGAAACGTCCGTTGATGTCCATCTTTCTCCACGTCATGCCTTCGCTGTAGGTACAGCCGGAGAGATGTCCCAAGTTCATCTGGTCGGGGCAGATCTTCGTGCCGTACCTGAACCGGTTCATCTTAAGGTCCATGCCGATGCGATAGTTCAGTAGTTCGATCTGAGGCGCAATGTTTTGAATGTAATTACGCGGCACGCCTCCGCCGATCGTAAAGATGCCGGTGTGATCGACGTTCTGCGAAATATCGATAAGCATGCGCGTGTCAAGCTCGATATCGACGCGAATTCTTGGCTGCTTATTGATTTCGCGGCGATAGTTGTGGGCGTTAAGATCGTTTCCGATCTCCGAATCGGCAAACGCCGGAACAATGACAGGCACGTTCTTTTCGAAAGCCGATTTCAAAATCGCGCGATCGTGCGGGAATTTATTTTTGAGATACTCGCCCATCTTCTTATGTACGAACGAAGAGCTGACCGGAGAGCTCGGGTCGATGCTGTTGAAAATTTCGTCGAGCACCATCTGGATGTGGTTAAGGTTGTCCTCGGGCTCGAGAGTGTCGGTCACTCGGTTCATGAAATTTTCCGTCAGGAACTTATCGTCGTAACGAGGGTTGTGCTTGTAGTGCTTGAGGCCAACCGACTCGACAAGCCCGTGCGCCATGAGCGCTCCGGTCGAAGCGATGCACTGCACAAAGCCTTCGTCTATCATATCGCAAATCACGAGCCCCATTTTTGCGATAGTCATCGCCCCCGAAAGAGTGAGAAAAACGTAGCAATCTTTATCCTCGATCATCGCCTGAACCGTCTTTGAAGCTTCGGCGACCTGAGATGCGACCCCGCCGAATTTAGGAAGTGCGCTAAGCATTTCGGTGGTCGTGGTCTTTTTCCCTTCGATCATCTCAAGTAGGGAAAAATAAATCAGCGGCATAACGTAACGATGGTCGGCAAAAACCGCGTCGGGGAAAAAGCCGTCCATAACCTGACCGGGTTTGCAAAGATTTGCGTTGTTTATGAAGATCGCGCGTTCGGGCTTGTTGTAGATCGCGTCTTCGTTCATCTCCGGATAGAGGCCGATAACGACCGCGTGCTTTTCGGGGGTGGAATTTTCAGAAGCAAATGCTCCGCTTGAAACGACTCTGGTAAAATATCCCCTCTTCACCATGTCGTTTAACAAAACGCCGACCTCAGAATCGGGCTTTCCGTCATAAATTGCCACAGGGTTCTTTTTGTCCGTTACCCAGCCGCAAATCGTCGAAACGCATTCGCCAAGCATACGGGCGCCGAACGAACATCGCCCCATCGCGTTTACGATATCGGCAACCGTGTTGCACTTACGCAAATTGAGCTGCTCAAGCGCCTGAAGATCGGGCATATCTGTTTTTGCAAGTTTTACAGCCATTTAAGCCTCCGCTGTTAAAGTTATTTAAAAGCCGGTTAAAGCGCCAAGTGAGGGCTTTTACTGCTCAAAAGGAGCCGATTTGTCAAGCATTATGCCACAATTTACGCAGGCTGAAATCGAGCTTGCGGTTTGGCAAAAAATGTAGAACAAGCCCACACGCCGAAACAATATTTGGAGGAACTTATGGACTGGCTATATCTTCTCATGGCGGGGCTGCTTGAAATTGCGTGGCCGATCGGTTTTAAATATTCCGACGGATTTAAAAAAATGATCTACGGCGTGCCGACCGCGCTCGCTCTTATGTTGAGCTTTTTCCTTCTATCGAAGGCTTCAAAAACGCTCCCGATAGGGACCGCTTACGCGGTGTGGACCGGCATCGGCGTTTTTGGAACGGCGATCTGCGGAATTATCCTTTTTGATGAATCTTTCACGCCTGTCAGACTTGTCTGTATTTTACTGATCTTCATCGGGATCGTCGGCTTGAAATTAAGCACGAACGCCTAAGTCACGTCTAGCGCACCTCCGGCCGGCCGTTTCAACCTAAAGGAATCTTCAGCGTAAAGACCGACCCTTTGCCGACCTCTGAATTTACCGACACCGATCCTCCGAAAGTTTCGACTATCTTTTTTACGTATGCCAGACCAAGCCCGACACCTTCTACGTTTCCGGTGTAATATTTTTCTATCTGATAGAATTTGTCGAAAATCCTGTCCAGAAATTCCGGCGGAATGCCGATGCCGTTGTCCGCGATGGAAATGACCGCGTTTGCTCCGGCGTGCTTGCAATCTATTACGACCTTTGCCTGCCCGCTCATGTTGAATTTAAGAGCGTTGTCTATTAAATGTTTAACGATCATCGAAAGGTACTTCTGATTGAAATTAAGTTTTGTCAGATCATCGGCGACTCTAATTTCTATCACGGGATTTTTTTCTGAAAACCACGACCGGCACTCCTCCGCGGCCTGATTTATAACCCCCTTAAGATCGATCTCCTCCCTGCTGGTGTCGAGATGTTCTTCATCGAGTGAAACAAAACTCACAAGACTCCCTATAAGATTGTTGAGCTTAGCAGTTTGATCCACCATTGAAGTAACAAGCTTAGACTGCTTTTCTTCAAGGTTTCCCGCCAGCCCGTCCTTGAGTATCATGAGCTTGCCCTGCAGCACAGTAAGCGGAGTGAAAAGTTTATGACTCATCAACGAAAGAAAATCACGTTTTGAACGTTCTTCGGTCTCAAGCTCGGTGATGTTTCTCACCGAGAGAACGTGTTCACGCACGCCCCCCTCGTCGTCTCGTATCACGCGGGCCGAACATTCAAGATGGAGAGCCCCAAGCTCGGAGGCGTTGCGTCTTGCGATCTTGAAGGTCGCGTCTTTATCAAGACAATCGTTTGATTGAAGGAAGGGCATCTCCCCTTCAAAATGCAGCGCCAGATGCTCTTTGAAAGAGCCCTTCGCGGGGAGCATAAGATATTTTTCGGCCGACCTGTTGAACTCAACTACGTTGCAATTTACATCTAAAATCACAAGTCCGTCTGACATCTGCGAAAATGCGATGGCGAACATCTCCTTGTCGTCTTTAAGCTGTTTGAGCGAACCGGACAATGAGGCCCTCATTTTTTCAAATGTTCCGGCAAGCAATCCGACCTCGCCGCCGGTCTTTTTAACTTTGATCTGTGAACCGAGATCTCCCGAGGCGATTCTCTGCGCCGCCAGCGCGAGCGAGGTAATGGGCCCGCTTATTCGCGATGAAATTATAAATATCAGGACGAAAAGAAATATCAGACCTCCCATGCCGATCAAAATATTGTTGCGGTGCAGCGTTCTCATGTCGGCGAGCAGCTCGTCCTCGGGAAGCACAATGGCAAGAGACCAGCCGGTTGCCGGCACGGGGCCGTAAACGAACCACGATTGCTTCCCGATCAGAGGGTTCATTATCGACACCAGCCCGTTTTTGCCGTCTATCATCTCTTTTCCAAGCGAATCCAAAAGAGGCGAATTCATCTCTCTTGCAATGTCGAAAATGGAACGCTTCAACTCGGAATCGGGGCGCTTCATCGAAAGAAACGTGCCGTTTTGATCGATAAGAAACGCCAAACCGCCGCCGCCCGAAATAATGCCGTCAACTATCTTTGTCAAACGCCCGAGCGAAACGTCGATGGTAGAAACGCCCCACAATTCGCCGTCCTTGTAGAACGGATAGGCGTAAGTCACCATCGCAACGTCCCCGCCCCCCTTATCGATGTAAGGATGTGTCCAGTAAGGTCTTCCTGTCGAAGCCGGTATCCTGAACCAATCCCACTTTGGATAATTATATGATTCGGCGGCCAAATCGACAAATCCGACACCTGTTCCGTCCTTGAGCCTATGATAATAAGGAGCGAACAGCTCGCCGCCGTCGCCGAATTTTCCGGGGGCAAACGCCGCCGTCGAACCGTAAATGTCGGGGCTGGAATTGACGATGCTTTGAACTAGCGAATTGACTTCTCCGCGGGTCAGCCCAACCGATAGCCCCTGCATGGCAAGCGCTTCGTAAGTTGCGGCCTGAGTGACGTCTTCAAGTTTTGTGTTTAGCTGCAGCCGATATTTGTCCAGCATGAACGACGCCCGAGTTTCGATCTCTCTGACCAAAACCTTATGGCTCGTAGTGTAGCTCAAATAGATCATGCATGCGGTAATAACGAAAACGGTCGAAAGGATCAAAAGCAGCAGTTTATTGCGGATCTTCATTCATCCCCCGTTAAATGAACTCCATGGAAATTTATTCGTACCTTAATGCTTCGACCGGGTCAAGCTCCGCGGCAGTGCGGGCCGGCCACATTCCGAAAATAAGCCCGACTGCAATTGAAAAGAACGTCGCAAGAAGAATAGAAAATAAAGATATCTTCACGGCCCAACCGGCGGCAATTGAAAGGACCGCCGCCCCCGCCACTCCGACAACGACACCAATCACTCCGCCCGAAAATGTAAGGACCACCGATTCTATCAGAAACTGGGTCATAACGTCGATGTATCTAGCTCCGACAGCTTTTCTCAATCCTATTTCACGCGTCCTCTCGGTGACCGACACGAGCATGATATTCATGATCCCCATACCGCCTACGACGAGCGAAATTGCAGCGATAAATCCCAGCAGAAGCGTCATTGTCCTTGTCGTGCTTTCAAGCGTGCTCTGCAGATCGGCCATATTTCTTATCTGAAATGTCTTTTCGGAATCGGGGGGAAGACGTCGGCGCTTTTTTATAAGAGCCGATATTTCATCTTCGGCGGCGCTCATGAGCGCGGCATCTTTGACCTCGACGTCTATCGTATCGACATAATCGCGACCGAGCACCCGATACATCGCGGTGGTCACCGGAATAAGAACGATGTCATCTTCGTCTCTCATCATCGAAGCCCCCTTGGCCGGCAGCACTCCGATAACCTGAAAGTTCGAACGATTTATTTTGATCCAATTGCCGATAGGATTGGCATCTCCAAAAAGCTCCCTTACGACCGTCGCGCCTATCACAGCGACACGCTTTCTGATTCTGGCTTCTTCTTCGGTAAAAAATCTGCCGGCCACCGGAACTGACGCCCGCATCTCGGCGTATGAGGTCCCGACTCCTTGAACCTGAGAATTCCAGTTTTTATTTTCAAAGACGAGCTGCCCTCTCCCCCTGACCGAAGGAGAGACCCGTCGTACGGCAAAAAGTTTCGCCATTTCGTCGGCATCGTCCATTGTAAATCTTGTGACCGAACCCGACTCCAAAGCCACGCCGTGCAAACGCTGCGAGCCGGGCATCACCATAAGAAGATTGGAGCCCAAAGACGCGAGCCTGTCACGCACCGACTCTCTAGCCCCCTGCCCAAGAGCAAGCATCGCAATGACCGCAGCCACGCCTATCAATATTCCGAGAATGGATAGAGCCGAACGAAGTTTGTGGGACGAAATAGCCCAAAACGCCTGTTTGACGTGGTCCAAAAATTCGGCCTCTTTCATCCCCGACCTAGCCTGTGAAATAACCCGTTCGGCCGAAACATTGTCGGCATCTTTTCCGGCCTCTCCGACGGGCGCAAAACGCTCATCCGAAACTATTTTTCCGTCGCGCATGCGGATAATTCTTTTCGCATGTCTTGCAACGTCATCTTCGTGGGTGACCATAACTATGGTCTTCCCCTCGCCGTTGAGTTTTTTCAAAAGAGCGATTATTTCGTTTTGATTTTTTGAATCGAGGTTGCCGGTCGGCTCGTCGGCAAGAATCAACACCGGATCGTTCACAAGAGATCTTGCGATGGCGATACGCTGCTGCTCACCGCCGGAAAGCTCGTTGGGCCTATGCCGAGCCCTATTTGAAAGACCGACGCGGGCAAGCATCTCCTGAGCTCTTTCTTTAAGATGTTTGCGTCCTGAATAGATAAGCGGCAGCTCGATGTTGTCAAGGGCTGTGACCTTCGGAAGCAAATGAAACTGCTGAAAGATAAAACCGATCAACCCGTTTCGCAAGACCGCCAGCTTTTCGTCGGGAAGCCCAGTTACGCTCCCTTTGCCGAGCAGATACTCTCCGCTGTCGGGTCGGTCAAGCAAGCCGATAATGTGCATGAGAGTCGATTTACCGGAGCCCGACGGCCCCATAATGGCCACGAAATCGCCGGCATCGACCTTGAGCGACACGCCGTCCAAAGCCTTCACCGAAGCGGTGCCGACGCCATGGATCTTTTTTATGTCGGTAAGACTGATCATTTTATCTGGAACGCGGGCCCGTCGGCAGAAATGGATTTGACCCGTTCTTTTTTGTTTCACGCTGATATTTTTGGACCGTCATTATGACCTTGTCTCCCTCCGAAAGCCCCGACAAAATCTCGCAGTTTCTCTCGTCGCAAAGCCCGCTTGTCACGGCGCGTCTTGCGGGTTCTTTACCCAGCCCGCGGCTTAGCTCCACGAACTCGCCTTCACTATCGCGTTTGACGGCGTCGATAGGAAGCGTCAAAACGTTCTCTCTGCTATTTTCGACGATCTCGATAGTTGCGCTCATGCCCGATCTGAAAACCTCTGGGACGGAATCGGGGGCGATGTAAACCTCGTAGGTTGTGACGTTATTTACGACCTTTGACTCGTAGGAGACATGTTCGACCACACCGGCAACATCGACCTCGGGGTATGCGTCAAGTCCCACTTTTGCTCTTTGTCCAATTCTTACCCTGCCGATGTCCGTCTCATCGACCTGAGCTTTAACGATAAGATGGTCTGAAATAACTATCACCGCCTCGTTCACCGTTACCGTCTGCCCCGGCTGATCGGTGCTGACGATAACCTCACCGTTGATAGGCGCGATAAGCGGCGTCGGTTTGTAAGCGTCGCTCCAGTACTCCCACTCGTCTTTTCCCTTTGAACGGGCGGCGTCCAAAATGGCCGCACGTTCTGTCGAGCTCATCCAAGCAACGATCTGACCTTCTTTAACGTAGTCGCCCTCTCTCACCAGAATTCGTTCGATCCGGCCCGCAACCGGAGGTTTCACTTCCAAGCGATTTTCGGGTTCAACGGCACCTGTGGCCGTCACCGATATTTTTATATGGCCTGCCGCCGGAGAAACCTCCATGAGGTTTCCGTCGGTCGAATCCCCGCCAAAAAGAAATAACGCCGCGACAACAATGCCCGCAAATATAATTAAGCCCGTCAACGCGAAGATTTTTTTATTTTTTATCGCTGTCATATTCAAGCGTCCCCCCTTTTGCCTGAACCCACGCGGCCTCAGCCTCAAGAGCCGCGATCTGCGAGTTTATGTAGGCGGTCTTTGCGTTGACCAGATTATCTTCGATGATGATCCAGTTGTCGAAAAGTATAAGACCGTTGGAATATTGCGCGTCGGCAATTTTGGCGCGCGTTTGTGTGGCTTCAAGATATTGCCGCTGCACGTTGACGTTCTGAATGGCGTCTTTAAGGCGCGACCAAGTATCTGTCAGATTGACAATGATTTCGTCCTTACCGCTTCTTTCGACCGCCTTAGCCTGCTCAAGTGCGGCGCGGGCTTTATCGACCTGTGCCTTGGTTAACCCGCCTTGAAATATCGGGACCGAAAGATCCAATCCGGCGACCCATTGAGATTTGTTTGGAGGCCAGCTTGAGTTCGCCTGACCATAGCCGGCGCTGGCCGTTACCTGCGGAAGATACGACGCCTTTGCCGCTTTCAAACTCATGTCGGCCGCTTCACGCTGGGCTATGCGTTCCTTGAGAAACGGATTTGAATCGGCGACCTTATAAAAATCGGGTTGTCTTGAAGGGAAATCACTTACGGAAAAATTGCCGGTGGCGCGAACCGGCGAAAAAAATCTCCGTCCCATGGCTTTGACAAGTTTTTGCTGAGCACGGAGCAGACTGCTGTTTGCGACCTCAAACTGCAATTGAGCCTTTGCGACGTCGGCTTCGGCGGTCATGAGAGAACCTTTATGTTCGCGTCCGCCTTGATATCTCAACCTCACCAGACCGAGATTATATTTTCTTCGCTTAATGATATCTTCGGTGACCTTTACCGACTCCTGCGCGCCGAGCAATTCGGCGTATGCGTTGCGCAGCGCCAATCTGACGTCCGAAGAGACAACATCGAAATTAAAGCGCGCCGCGTTGACGGTTTTTTGCGCGGACGAAATATCGAACGCAGTTTTAAATCCGTCGAACAAAAGCTGGTTTCCGGTGACGCTGTAATCGTAATTATTGGAAGTCGCCGACGTGGCAGACTTTCCGCGGGAAGCACCCGCGTTTCCGGTTATCTGCGGCAGAATTGCGCTGGTGGTTATCGCCTTTGATGCGCGGGCCTCACCAAGTTTCTGCTGGGCGGCGATAAGCTGAGGCTGGTTTTGTAACGCCTCTCTTACGC
The DNA here is from genome assembly GCA_964647545.1 of uncultured Pseudomonadota bacterium. Classification (GTDB taxonomy): domain Bacteria; phylum UBA10199; class UBA10199; family 1-14-0-20-49-13; genus CAZYHS01. The sequence continues at coordinate 24,861 of CAZYHS010000021.1, forward strand.
ATTCTTCCCAAGTCAGAACTTCGACCGACGACAAGTTGGCAGAATCGCCACCGTTTGTCGCTTCGAAATTCGCGCTTTCGGCAGACGCAAAGCCGCAGAAAAAAAGACACAAGACAGTAACCGCTGATATGACTTTTGCTGTAAGCCTGAACATAAGCTTAGTGACGAATCGAGGACCTCGATTTAAAACCTCTTCCGGAACGCCTGCTCCCTCTTTTTCCGATAAAACCAAAACGCGGAGCGGCCTCTCTGAAAAACTGTTCTTTAGGAAATTCGGGGTGCTCTTTAACCGGTAGTGTAGATTTCATGAGACGCTCGATGTTCTTTACGTCTCTGCCTTGGTCGGGAGTGGCAAAGGTCATCGCCTTGCCGAGCTTGCCGGCACGGCCCGTGCGGCCGATGCGATGGATGTAGTTCTCGGCGTCATCGGGTAGATCGAAATTGATGACAAGCTCGATCCCGATAACATCGATTCCGCGAGCCGCGATATCGGTCGCGACAAGCACGCGATATTTGCCGGTCTTAAATCCCTGCAATGCGTCCTTTCTCTGCCCAAGAGTTCTATCGGAATGTATCTCGGCGGCGGTGTGTTTCATCTCTTTAATAGCCTTCACGACTTTTTTGGCGCCGACCTTTGTGCGCGTAAAAAGAAGAACGGGGCCATGATATTGCCCAAGGACCTTTGCAAGCAGCTTGGTCTTCATCTCTTTTTTGACAATGAAGAGCTCCTGTTCGACCCCTTCGGCCACAGTACCCTGAGGAGCCACTTCAACGCTAACCGGCAACTTCATGTAAGATCTTGCTATTCCGACAATTGTCGATGGCATCGTCGCCGAAAATAGCATGGTCTGTCTTTCTTTAGGAATTCCCTGCAAAATACGTTTGATTTGCGGTTCAAATCCCATGTCGAGCATGCGATCGGCCTCGTCTAAAACAAGGACGGCGACATCTGAAAGGTTCACCTTCTTCTGCTGCATATGATCCATGAGCCGACCCGGAGTTGCAATTATGACTCTCGGCTTTCTTTTCAGATCCTGTATTTGATGGAACATTGAAGCGCCGCCGATCAAAACCGCGGTCTTCATGCCAAACGGCTGAGCGATCTTAAGGAAGCTTTCGTTGACCTGAATCGCCAATTCGCGGGTGGGGACAAGCACAAGGCCGCGCCCTCCGGTCTGGGCCAGCCTTTGCACCATAGGAATGGCGAAAGCGAGCGTTTTACCCGTGCCGGTCTGGGCTATGCCGATAAGGTCTTTCCCCTCAATTGCCGCAGGAATTGATTTGTGCTGAATGGGGGTAGGATTCTTGAATTTTAGTTTCTCTAACGTTTCCAAGATCTTTGGTGCGATACTTAACCCGAAAAAGTCGGGCTTTTGCTGCTGATTGTTTGTCATTAGTTTATCCTTTTTTTCATTTAGTTCCGACGAGCCTACATCAATAACCCTCTAAAGTATATTGATATTTTGGCTCATTTCGGTTAGCAAATTGCAACAAACACAGGAGAAACGTTATGAAAAAAGTCATGTTCACGGCGTTGTTTATATCGGCAATGCTGCTTGTTTCGTCACTTGCCGTTGCAAAGGTCAAAATTGTCTCAAAACCGGACAAAAATTACGATTTTAAAGGAGTTAAAAAGATCGTCGTGCTTGCCCCAACCAACAAGGATTGCGACTATGGCAAAGTCTCTCCCGACAGAAGGCCAAAGATCGACGCTATTCTGAAAACGATTAAAACAAATCTGCAAAAACAGATGATCGAGGGTTCAAAGGCTTCAAAAACGACAATTCCGTTCGTGGCAAGAGCGCTAAAAAAAGAACCGGCCTCAACTCTCATACTTCAGTACAATTTCACAAAGTTCGATAACGGCAATGCCGTGGTCAGAGGGCTTTCCCCTGTCGGCGGAAAATCGAAGGTCGAACTTAACGTTAAAATGCTCAACGGCGCAAACAGAGAGGTCGTCGCCGAAGTTGTCGCAAAAGGTTCCGCCAAAGGTGGGATCGTAGCGGGGGGATTGGATTCGGAGGTTCTCTGGGAAGCCACAAACATTGCAAACGCCGACGTTTACAGCTTCTTGAAAAAACAGACGGGCCTTGATTACGATTTCTGGGCCGGCGTAACAAAAGGGACGAAAATGGGAGTTAAATCCTACACAGACGTCGCAAAAGAAGAAAAAGCCGAACCGGCGTTAAATCGAGGTAAGAGCCGCTATAAAAGATAAACATCCTTTGACGGCCGGCCTATCATTTAAGCCTAACCAGCTGATCCCAGCTGTGCTCTGGAGTTGAACGCGAAAGATACCAGATCTCTTTGAACCTGCATTTTGGAACTTTAAAGCCGACCTTGTATTTCATTAAAGTGTGAACATCGAAGAGCTTGGAAAAATCCCTTATCACAAGAATTAATTCGTGGTCGCAATCGTAGAATTGCCCGACGAACGCCTTTTTCTTTAACACATAATTTACGACCTTGGCGTGGTCGGCCGTATTGATGATGCCGTGAAAATTGCTTGGGTCACGGCCTAGCATCATCATCGCCTCTTTTTTGTCGTGAAAAATATGGCAGATCTCGACGCCTAGGGTCTTTCCAGTCCCCTGATTTCTGATTTCAAAGTCGGGGCGTTCGCGCTTTCTTAAAAGCTTAAAACGCGAGCGGCGTTTCTGATTGTAGTACTGCAGAAAAAAAGAGAGAGCTTCACGTTCGATGCGTTCTTTTTCGTCCACACCCAAAATTTAGCGCGAAAAGCCGCAGACTGTCAACTTTACTGTCAACGTTTCGGGGCTTCCTTCGAATCCTCGAAAACATCTTAGTTGCGAAAAGGATTTTTAATTATGATATCGCGCCCGCGCTGCGGCCCGAGAGATATCATCACGATAGGAATTTCAAGAAAATCTTCGATGAACTTCACATAGTCACGGGCATTTTCAGGCAGAGAAGCGACGCTTTCGCAATCTGCCAGATCGCCGGTCCACCCTTTGAATTCTTTATAGATCGGCTTGCCGTTTGCATCGTAAGAGACGCACACAAAAATCTTCTCTAGGCCGCCGAGCACGTCGAGTTTGGTCAATGCGATACCGGTCAAGCCGTTTATCATTTTCGAACGACGCAAAAGCTCGAGGTCGAGCCAACCGCATCGTCGCGGTCGACCGGTTGTCGCTCCGAACTCGCCGCCGTTTTTACGCAACCATTCTCCCGTTTCATTTTCAAGCTCCGTGGGAAACGGGCCGCTGCCGACACGAGTTGTATAAGCTTTGGCGATGCCGATAACCTCTTTGATGGCGGTAGGCCCCACGCCGGAACCCGACGCAGCTCCCGCCGACACGGTCGTTGACGACGTTACGAATGGATAGGTGCCGTGATCGATATCGAGAGCGGTCCCCTGCGCCCCTTCGAACAAAACGTTCTGCCCCGTCGTGATCGCACGGTACAAAATTTCGGTCGAATCGCAAAGATAGCGTTTGAGCTGCGCCCCAAGCGACACCAGCGGAGCGTAAACCTCTTCGAACGATTCGCCCTTGCCGCCAAGCACACGTTCGATGAAAAGATTTTTTTGCGGTAAAATCTGAAGAAGGCGTTCTTTCAAGCGCTGTTCATCGCAGATGTCGGCGAACCTGATACCGAGGCGCGCGACCTTGTCTTCGTAACACGGCCCGATGCCGCGTCCCGTCGTCCCGATTTTTCCGGCGCCCGCCTGCTCTTCGCGCAGTCTGTCGATCGTCTTATGATATTTCATGACGATGTGGGCGTTCCCGCTTATCATGAGCTGCGAGTCGTCGTTTAGATAACCGGCCTCCTTTAAAGATGCTATTTCGGCTAGGCAGGTCTCCGGATCGATGACAACGCCGTTACCGATAATGCAGCGCACCCCTTTGTGCAACACGCCCGACGGAAGAAGATGCAGCACGATCTTTTCTTCTCCAACAACTATCGTGTGTCCGGCATTGGCGCCCCCCTGATAACGGACGACGTAAGAGGCGTTCGGGGTCAAGACATCGACTATTTTGCCTTTTCCTTCATCGCCCCACTGGGCGCCGACTATCGCAACTGTTGTCATTTACTTAGCTCCTTGGCGCAACAAGTTAGGCCATTAATTTTTCCATGATCGCTTTTTGGACGTGAAGTCTGTTCTCGGCCTGATCAAAGACCCTCGAATTGGGGCCGTCCATAACGTCGCTTGTGATCTCCTCTTCGCGGTGCGCGGGGAGGCAATGCAGCACGATCGAATCTTTTTTAGCGTGGGCCATCATTTTTGAATTGACCTGAAACGGCATGAAAAGGGCCTTCTTTTTCTCGACTTCGTCCCCCTCCTGCCCCATCGATATCCAAGTATCGGTGTTGATGACGTCGATACCTTCAACTGCCGCCATAGGATCGTCGGTCAGTTTGATATTTGAATATCCGCCGCTCTTGATTTTTTCCAGTATCATTGCGGGGGGTTCGTATCCGCGCGGGCAGGCAAGTCTTAACTCAAAGCCGAAAATGATAGCGGCCTGAATCCACGTATTGGCCATGTTATTGCCGTCGCCGATCCAAGCTATCTTTTGCTTTGAAACGTCCCCTTTATGTTCTTCCACGGTCAGCATATCGGCCATGATCTGGCACGGATGCAGCAAATCGGTCAAACCGTTGATGACCGGCACGCTTCCGCCTTTGGCGAGTTCTTCGCAGTTGGACTGGGCAAACGTGCGGACCATAATTCCGTCCACGTAACGCGAAAGGACGCGCGCGGTGTCGGCGAAAGTTTCGCCGCGACCGAGCTGGCTGCCGGAGCTTGTTATGTTGAGAGCGTGACCGCCGAGCTGAAACATGCCGACTTCAAAAGAGACGCGGGTTCTCGTCGATGATTTTTCAAATATCATTGCTAGCGTTTTGCCTTTGAGCGGCTGATGAACATTTCCCTCTTTCTGCTGCTTTTTGAGCCATTTCGCGCGCTCCAAAATGTCGCGAAGCTCTTCGCGGTTATAATCGAGCAGACTTAAAAAATGTTTGGTCATAAAAAAATCTCCTTGTTGTTGGTTGTGCGCCAGACTTCGCACAAGAAGCGTGGGCAAGTCAACGCCGCAAATAAAAATCCCCGCACATTTTCATGAGCGGGGATTGTTGATGCACTTAAAAATCATCAGGCCTTGGGATGAGTCTTTTCGTAAACTTCCATGAGCTTATCGACGCTGACGTGAGTATATTTTTGCGTGGTCGAAAGGCTCGAGTGCCCAAGCAGCTCTTGAATACCGCGAAGGTCCGCACCCGAGTTAAGCATGTGAGTTGCGAACGAATGACGCAGCACGTGTGGCGTCACCTCTTTTTGTATGCCCGAACCGCGCAGATATTTTTGAACCATGCGTTCGACGCTTCTGGCCGTGATGCGAGTCCCCTGACGATTGAGGAAAGTTGCATTGTTTGGTCTGGCCTTGTCGAGAAGCTCTTCACGACGCGCTAGATAGGCAGCCATTGCGGTCTGCGCTTTCGAGCCGATCGGAACGATTCTCTCCTTGCGACCTTTGCCAAGCACCTTCAAAACACCTTCGCCCAAAGCGACGTGTTCGATATCAAGACCGACAAGTTCGCTAACACGAAGCCCGCTCGAATACATAACTTCCATCATCGCCTTATCACGCAGCGACAGGACGTCGTTATCAGACGGGCCGCTAAGTAAAGAGGTAACTTCATCGACAGTAAGAAATTTCGGCAATCTCTTAGGAACTTTTGGCGTAGCGACATCTTTGGCCGGATTTGAACTTAAAGCCCCTTCTTTAATCCAGTACTTGAAAAAAGACCTCAAAGAGGCCAGTTTTCTGGCGATGGACGCCGGATTATTTTTGTTGAATAGCGTCCCAAGATAGCCCCTGATGACATTGTGATCGATCTGATCTAGAGACGACCTGCCACCTGAATAGATGTTGGGCTGGTTTGTCTTTAGATACTCCGCGAACTGATGCAAATCCGCCAGATAATTTTTGGTGGTGTGCTGGCTCGCGTCCTGCTCGTGCTTTAGATATTCCTCAAACTTATTCAGTAGTTCTTGCATATTATCTCCCCCCTTAGCGATGTATCGTATAAAACAATCTTTAAATATTCAAGTAAAATTAATAGGTTTTTTAGTCTTTTTTACCCTGTTTTTGCTTTCCAACGGTCAATTTATGGCCTATGTGTCGGCAAAACCTTATGGCGCGTAATTCCAACAGAAAATTCGATTCGGTCAAAGATATTCTTGCGGGGGTCTTAAATAACCCGAAAATATCGAAAAAACTCACACAGTACGCGGTTTTAGACCTTTGGCCGGAGATCGTGGGGAAAGCGCTGGCCGAAAAGACCCGCCCCGACAGGGTTAGCGGCGAAACCCTCTACGTTGAAGCCAAAAATGCCGCATGGGTGCAGGAATTGACCTTTATGAAAGGGCTGATTTTGCAGAAAATTCGCGAAGAATGCCCCGACTCAAAGATAGTCGACTTAAAATTTTTCGCAAAGAGAACCAAGCTGAACTGGTAAGTCACGACTGGAAGATTTTAATGACCTGATCGGACGGAATTGCGCCGTCGCGAACGATCGCCATGGTTTCGTCGGCGACGTCAACGACCGTCGAGCCTTTCGACGGCTCGCACTCTCCGCCGTCAAGCGTCATGTCGATTCGATCCTTAAAATATTTCTGCACGTGCTTGATAGTAAGCGACGGCGGATAGCCCGACAAATTCGCGCTGGTCGTCGTAATTGGCCGCCCAAGCTCCCTGACGATCGCCGTGGCGACAGGATGGGACGAAATTCGCACGCCGATCTTTCCGGTATTGGTCGTCAGCGATTTAGAGATCTTTTTGCCGGCGGGGAAAAGAATGGTCAAAGGCCCGGGCCAAAATGCGTCGATCAAACTTACCGCCTGCTCGGGTATGTGATCGATGTACTCTTGCAACATCGCCTTATCGGAAACCAAAATCGACACGGGCAACCCGTAATCGCGCCTTTTTAAATCGTAAAGGTGTTTGATCGCCTTTTCGCTTGTGACGTCAACGCCGAGGCCGTAAAAAGTTTCGGTCGGATAGCAGATGACCTTGCTGTCGCGCAAAAACTCGACCGCCTGCTCCACTATTTCGGCTTCGGGATTATTCGGATCGACCGTCAAATGTATCGGCATTGGATGCTCTCGTTTTTAGCTTCGATCTCTTTTACCATTTTTGCGCGATAATCGCAAAGGGCCTTTGTAAGTTTTTCGTCGGAAACCGCGAGAATTTCGATCGCCAGCAACGCCGCGTTCTTAGCTCCGGCTTTGCCTATCGTAACCGTCGCAACCGGAATGCCGCCCGGCATCTGCCCCATTGCCAGCAACGCATCGACTCCGGCCAGCGGAGAGACGGCCAGCGGAACTCCTATGACCGGCAAAACGGTGTAAGCGGCTATCACGCCGGCAAGATGAGCCGAAAATCCGGCGCCGGCAATAATTACCTTCACCCCGCGACCGCTCGCCTCTTTGGCAAATTTCGCCGTCGAATCGGGCGTTCTGTGGGCTGAACTTACGATTACCTCGTGACCGACGCCAAACTCTTTAAGCATCTTTGCGGCCTCTTCCATGATCGGCAAATCGGAATCGCTCCCCATCACAATGCTGACCTTGATGTCTTTTGTCATTTTATCTCCTTAATGCCCTGTGGGCTATGTCTTTGCGATATTGAACACCGCGCCAGCTTATGTCTGCCACGGCTTTGTATGCGCGGTCAACCGCCTCTTTGTAGTCGTGCCCTATCGCGGTCACTCCAAGTACCCTTCCGCCGTCCGTAACGAACTTTCCGTTCTTTAAACCGGTCCCCGCGTGAAACACCACAACGCCGGGGATCTTTTCGGCGGCCTCTATGCCGTTTATCACGTCCCCCTTTTCCACAATTGCGGGGTATCCTTTAGCTGCCATGACAACGCACACGCTTTTCGACTCGTCCCACCTGATATCGTAACGAGAAAGTTTGCCGTCGATAGCGGCATTTATCATTTCGACCAGATCGCTGCGCAGCCTGACCATGAGAGGCTGCGTTTCGGGGTCGCCCATGCGAACGTTGTATTCAAGCACGCGAGGCGCGCCGTTAGAAATCATCAGCCCCGCGTAAAGAAAACCTACAAACGGCCGGCCTTCGCTGGACAATCCGGCAACCGTCGGCTTAATGACCTCGCGCATGATCCTTTCGCGCAGTTCGTCGGTGACCACAGGGGCCGGAGAATATGCCCCCATTCCCCCTGTGTTGGGGCCTTTGTCGCCGTCGAAGGCCGCCTTGTGATCCTGACTGGAAGCAAGAGGCACGGCGGTCTTGCCGTCGCAAATGCAGATGAATGACGCCTCTTCTCCTTCAAGAAATTCTTCGATAACTATCTTTGCGCCGGCCTCGCCAAAATCGCCGTGCTTTAAAAAAGTGTCGATCGCGGCGAACGCTTCAGCCTCGTTCTTGCAGATGAGCACCCCTTTGCCGGCCGCAAGCCCGTCGGCTTTAACCACCAGCGGCAGTGCGTTCGACCTGACAAACTCTCTCGCCTGCTCGACGTCGGTAAAAACGCCGTAATTTGCGGTCGGAATTTTGTAGGTCTGCATGAAGGTCTTTGAATAGGACTTCGAACCTTCGAGCTGCGCGGCACGTTTGTCGGGGCCGAATACTTTTAGATCGTTCCTTTTGAAAGCGTCAACGACTCCGGCCACAAGGCTAACCTCGGGGCCGACAATTGTCAGGTCGATCTTTTTCTTTTTGGCAAATTCGACAAGTGTCAGAACGTCGTCCGGCTTGATATTCACGCACTCGGCAAGCTTTGCAATTCCGGCGTTTCCGGGGGCGCAAAAGATCTTTTTGACTTTGGGACTTTGCGAAACCTTCCAGACTATGGCGTGCTCTCTGCCGCCGCCACCGATCACTAGAATGTTCATAGGTGGCGCTCATCTAGCCTACAAAAAAGGGCAAATCAATTAAAATTGATTTGCCCTTTGCGATAACAAATAAGTCCGTCACCTTATCAAGGAACACCCAAAACCAGACTTTCCTCCGCTTGTCGGACCGACATAATAGAGCGGCATAATATTGTAGGCCGCCTCGTTATTTCCAACCGCGTTGCTGACCCGCATATATTCGTCCCACGGATAGATCTCGTTGGCGTCGCGCATTGCCTTAGAGAAATTGGGGATCTTAATGTTGGCCGGCTGCTTGGCAAGAGCCTCGGCAAACGCGTCGAGGAAAAGGTTTGGATCGAGGTTGCGAACGGTCGAAGCCTGCGCCGGCGGAGCATAGAACTGCCCGACGTCAAGCCCTGCGCGTCCGATCACTTCGATTATCAAGTCTTTTTGTTCGTCCGTCCCGTAAGGAGAATATTCCGCCCCGACATAGCCCATGCTCGCCTTAAAAGCTCCGGCAGCGGCATCGTTACTGGGCCTTACTTTGACCATCATGTAGGGCTCGGACTCGCTCTTTCCTATCGAAACGCTAAACGAACCGTTGGAGCTCGATAGCGACGGGGTCAAGCTGGTGTTCACAAACTGCCGCTTGGCGGCTTTAACAATGGACGGGAGAAAATCTGTCGCGATGTTGGTGGCAAGAATTGCCTTGCCGGTAGAAGACTGAGCTCCGGTCCCCGAAACCGCAAACAGGCGAGTTGCCGTATTGGTCAGATAGGTCTTGCGGGACATCTTGTTGCCGTCCGGTAGATCGATCTCCTCGGGAAGCTGTCCGGCACGGAAGCCGTCTTCGCCGTAGAAGTCGGGCCCGATGGGGAAACCGCTTATCTGCCACACGCCTAAATTATCGGCCGGCGGCTGCACACATTTGAACGAGTAAACTCCGAGCTCGCCGACGAAAATATCGCGCGGGTTCTTTTCAGGATCGCAAACTCCTCCGCGCTTCACAACTTCTTTACAGTAGATCTCGCTGGAACGGCGGTTCAATAACCGAACGTAATTATCGTAATCTGTCCCGACCGCCCAGTCGCCGACCGCGGGCCGCCCGTTCTTACCGACCAGCAGAACACAATCTCCGCTCACGCCTGCAACGGTTTCGCACTTGTCGGCAACGCCGTTTCCGTTGGTGTCGAAGAAATCCTGCGGATTCGGACACGCGCTTCCGCGCATGACATAATCGTCGCATGTGCAATCGACCGGAGGGGGAGGAATTACGGTGACACAATTTGCATATTCGCCGGTGACAGGGTCTTGCGGGCCAAGCGCTGTCGGGTCGCATGGACCTGGGCCTTTAACCGTCTCGCAAGTGCAGACCGGCAATTTGGTCTCCACACAAACAGATGAGTCAAAGTTTTCGCAGCCTGCGATTCTATCATGATTAATGCAGTTACAGGTGATTTTTGATTCTATGCAATTTTCATATTTACCCAAACGTGGATAGTATGTGCCCAGAGGAGTTACATCGCACTTGTTCGG
>CAZYHS010000022.1:0-23901 GCA_964647545.1 uncultured Pseudomonadota bacterium
CGAATTTCCATTAGCTCGTCGTAGCTCTTTCCTTCGAGCTCTTCTTCGCTCGGAAGTGAGCTTACCATGTGGCCCCATTCGTGAGCCATGACGCCGGCAAGAAGGGCGTCGCTGTCTTTATATTTTTCCAGAAAATCGACGCCGACGTAAACGACGTCGTCTTCGTCAACGCAAGCGACGCGGCCTTTTGTGGCGGCAAGTCGCTTGGCCTGCTTTTTTGTGATCTGCTCGAGTTTCTTACGAATCTTTTGCAGTTTGCCGGTTTCGGCGAAGAGTGCGGCAATTTCCGGCGGGATGGAATCGAGGTCGAGCTCTTCGGGTTTCGGGTCGCCCAAAAGTTTGCGCAGCTTTGCGCGCACTTCGTTGGAGTCACCGAGCCGCCCCGACGTGGCAATGACTCTCGCCGGAAGTCCGGCGGGGAGTCCTAGAGTTGAGCTTGGAACTTTGTTGATCATAAAAACAGTTAAGTCAGTTAATTCGGTTAGTTCGGTTAATTCCGTTACTGCTAACGATAACGGTATTAACGGGCAAAACAGACAAAACGGAACTAACTGCCTCACTACTATTATCGGCAGCTAACCCCCCAGAGTTGCTAGAGAATTTATTTTCTATTGTCAACGTAAGGCAAACGCCATAGAAGGCCGACAGCTCTTTAACGGAGGCTAAAGTTTTGCTCTATTTATTTTTAACACTATTTGCGGTCTTTCTCCTTTTAGGCGGGCTTTGCGCCTTTTCTAAGGTTATAAACCTAAGAATATCAGTATGTTGCGTTGGAATTGCGGTTCTGTCGCTTTTTGGACTTTTTCTTTCGGCCTTGGCCTTTAAACTAAATTTCCCGACGATAATTCTTTCGACGGCTCTTCCGGAGGTTTTGCTCGCATTCGGGGTCGATAATATTTCGGCTCTGTTTTTGGCCGTTCTTTTTGGGATCTCTTTTTTGACCGCTGTTTATGCCGCCGGCAATTTAGGCATGCAAAAACGGCTTGAATCGGGCTTTGCCTTTTTGCCCTTGCTGATAGCTTCTATCGGGCTGGTCTTTATTTCGCGTGACGGCCTCTCTTTTCTCTTTTCGTGGGAACTCATGTCGCTATTTGCTTTTTTTCTTGTTGCGGCCGAGCACGAATCTCCCAACGCGCGCGACGCCGCATGGCTTTTTCTGATAGCCACCCACATCGCTTCGGCATTCATTTTTATCTTCTTCGCGGTCATGTACGCAAATTCGGGCTCGTTATTATTTTCGTCTTTTGCGCCGTGCGCCGCCGGATGCGCGTCGATGCTCTTCATTTGTGCCGTGATAGGTTTCGGGACAAAATCGGGCATTTGGCCTTTTCATGTCTGGATGCCGTACGCTTATCACGCGGCGCCGAGTTATTTTTCGGCTTTTATGTCGGGAGTTATGGCGAACACGGGCATTTACGGGCTCGTCCGATTTATCTTATTGCTGGACCGCGTTGAGTTGTGGTGGGGGCTGTTGCTCATGGTCGCCGGAATAATTTCCGGTGTTCTTGGCGCGATGCAATCGGTCGCTCAGCCGAATTTAAAGAAGCTTTTTGCTTATTCGAGCGTGGAAAATATGGGGATCGTCGCGGCCGGACTTGGTTTAGGTTTGGTCGGCAGGGCTCTTAACAACGACATTTTAATTCTGACGGGATTTGCCGGCGCTCTCATCCACATGCTTTCTCATTCGATCATCAAACCGCTTCTTTTTTTCTGTTCGGGCTCACTGCTGCATTCGGTTCAAACTCTTGAGATAGATTCGCTTGGCGGTTTGTTTAAGACGCAGAGGACGACAGGTGCGTTCTTTCTTGTAGGAGCTTTGGCAATTGCCGGCCTGCCGCCCCTTTGCGGTTTTATCGGCGAGCTTGTTATTTTCATCGGACTTTTTTCGGCAATTCAGTCGCTGTCGGGTTTTGTACTTCTTGCGGTGTTGTTCGCGATCATCGGTTTGGCGTTCGCCGCCGCTCTTGCTTTTGTGGCTTTTACAAAGGCGTTTGGAGCGGGCTTTTTGGGCAAGGCCCGCGGTAAGCCATCCGAAGAGACAAAGGCCGCGACGATTCCTGTGGCGATGACGGCGGTTTCTTTGTCGCTGGCCTTGATGGCGATAGCAATGGGGCTTTTTCCGCAGGCCGCCTTGTCGATCGTTTATCCGGTCGTCTCTTCCTTGTCCGAGAGCTCCGGTTTGAATTTTTCGTGGCTTCACGGAATTCTCGGCAGCGTTTCGATTTCTTACGTTTTGATTTTGTCGGCGTTTGCGTTCTTTCTTCTTTGCTACCGGATAATTTTCAGAGGCTTTCGCGTTGAAAAAAGCGTTACTTGGGATTGCGGGTTCGAATCCGAAGTTGCCAGAATAGAGTACAGCGGCTCATCTTATGTCGAGCCTGTAACGTCATTTTTCAGGCCGCTTATGGGGCTCTCTCTCAGGTATGAACCCAAAGATAATTTCAACCGAAGGATAACCGCTTGCCATGAAAACATTGAAGATCCGGTTGAAAGATCTTTTTTTACGCCGGTGTTCGGCGCGTTCGAAACATTTGTGGCGTTCGTAAGAAGGGGCCAGCGCCGCACGATTCAAAGCTATTTAACCCTTATGTTCATTGCGTTGCTGGCGCTGTTGATCTGGGAGGTGTGGATTGGCTTCTAAATTCCTCCAGATATTTTTTACTCTGCTATTGATATTTTTTCTTCCGCCGTTCTACGTCGGGCTGATTAATCGCGTCAAATCGTTCTTTGCCGGTAGGCAAGGGCCGCCGCTCTTGCAGCCTTACTTCGATATTATAAAGCTTTTGCGCAAGGGTGCCACGTACAGCACGAGCGTCGGCGTGATTTTTAGAGCTGCGCCGCTGGTCAACTTTACGGCTGTCGCTTTCGCTGGGGCGATGCTTCCGCTTGCCGGAGGTGCATTTTCCTTTTACGGCGACGCGATCTTGTTCGTTTATCTCTTCGGGCTCGCCAGAGCTTTTATGATATTGGCCGCTCTTGATACCTCGTCGAGCTTTGAAGGGATGGGGGCGAGCCGAGAGGCGGCGTTCGGGGCGTTTGCCGAGCTGACGATATTTGCGTCGCTTGCCACCCTTGCCGTTTCGACGCACTCGCTTTCGCTTGATGCGATGCTCACAGGGCTTAGCTCGGCGCTCAATCTCGAGCCGGCCTCTTTGATTATTTGCGCCGCGCTATTTTTTGTGGCTCTCACAGAAAATTCGCGCATGCCGGTTGACGATCCCAACACCCACCTCGAGCTTACGATGGTTCACGAGGTGATGATTCTCGATCACAGCGGTCCCGACCTCGGGATAATTCTTTGGGGCACCTCGATAAAATTATTTTTGTTCCTCTCTTTATCTGTCTTGGTCCTGTGGCCCAATAAGGATGTTTCGCCGGTTTTGGCGGCTGCGATGACGGCCGGCAAGGTCACTCTGATGACTGTCTTGGTGGGGGTTGTTGAATCGTGCACGGCCAGAATCAGGCTGATAAAAGTTCCGCAGGCGCTTATTGCGTCGTTCGTGCTGGCGGTGTTCGCTTTTCTCATTGCCGCCTTTTCTAGGGGGATGTTGTGAACTGGATACTTGTCGGAATCATTCTTAGCGCTTTTGTTATTCTCGGTTCTTCGCGGGTGGCGACCCGCATCAAGGCCGTAGCTTTTCAGGGGGCGTTGCTTTCGGTTCTAAACATTGCGGTAACGGCCTCGCGTTTTGATGCTCACAGCGTGATCTTATTTTTGATAACGTTCGCAATTAAGACCGTGGCGATTCCGGTCCTTCTTTTAAAGGCTTGCAAGGTCGCAAAAAATCCTTCAAGGGCCGAGCCTCCGATAGGTCATCATACGGCGCTTATGGTCGGCGGGTTGATCGCTGTTTTAAGTTTTTCAAGCCAGCGTATTATGCCGTTTGCGCCGAGCGGAGCGATTTCTCCGCTGATTGTTCCGGTCGCGCTCACGACCGTGCTGGTCGGTTTTTTAATTCTTGTCGTTAAGGCAAAGGCGACAAATCAGGTGATAGGCTTTCTTGTGCTGGAAAACGGAATTTTTACGTTCGGCATGACTATCGTTTCGCATTTTCCGATGATGGTCGAGCTTGGAGTGCTGCTCGATCTTCTTGTCGGTGTTTTCGTTATGGGCATCGTGATTTTGCAGATCAGCCGCACGTTCGACAATATCGATACGCGCACGTTGACCATGCTCGGAGATAAATAACGTGATACTTTTGATGGTCATACCTTTTTTGGCCGGCATATGGGCTTTCTTTATGAAGGGGGTCGCCCGCCGGAAAATCAGAAGAAGAATCTTCGTGTCGGTTTCATTTTTGCATCTGGCGGCGACCATAGCGCTCTTCTTTTTCAACGATCCTCTTGCGATAGGCGGGTTTATTTTTCTTGATCCGATAGGCAGATATTTTCTGGCGGTGACGAGCTTCATCTTCGCGCTTACCGCGGTTTATAGCCTCGGCTACTTTCCGCTCAAGCGCCCCATGGCCGAGAACGAGGCCGGCGGTCATATTTATGTCGGCTGCATGCTTTTTTTTCTGGCGGCGATGAGCCTTGCCTGCGGCACGACCCACATCGGCATGCTTTGGGTGGCCATTGAGGCCACAACTCTGGCCTCCGCGCCGCTAATCTATTATCGACAGAGCAAGGCCTCGCTTGAAGCCGCTTGGAAATATCTGCTGATATGTTCGGTTGGGATCGCCGTCGCGCTGCTGGGGGTCTTCTTTGTCGCCGCAGCTTCCCGCGGGAGCGTGACCGACCTGCTTGTTTCGGAGCTTACGCAGCATGCGCAAATGTTCGACAAAGGGCTTTTGCGCATAGGTTTTATTCTCGTTCTTATCGGCTTTGGCACTAAGGTAGGTCTTGCGCCGCTTCACAGCTGGCTTCCCGACGCCCATAGCGAGGCGCCCTCTCCGGTTAGCGTTCTTCTTTCGGCGACTCTTCTAAATTGTGCGCTGCTGGGGATCATCCGCTTTGTGACTATTCTAAATGCCGCCGGGCTAACGGCGTTTACCGGCACTTTATTGACAATATTTGGAGTAGCGTCGCTCTTTGTCGCTGCGGTTTTTATCACCCGACAGAAGGACTACAAACGTCTGCTGGCCTATTCAAGCATCGAACACATGGGAATTGTTGTTCTTGGGCTTGGAGTGGGGGCGACCTACGGAGCATTTTTGCACGTCGCTGCACATTCGCTCACTAAGGCACTTTTATTTATGGTGGCCGGAAATATTCTGGTGCTCTATCGTACAAAGCTTGTTTCTGACGTCGGCGGGCTGCTGCGTACCTCTCCGAAGAGCGGCATCCTTTTCGCGATCGGCTCGATGGCGATCGCCGGCATGCCTCCGGCTTTAACTTTTATGAGCGAGTTCATAATTCTCAGGGACGGTTTTGCGAACGGTCATGTCGTGCCGATCGTTTTTTATATTGTTGCGCTGACCGTTATTTTTATTTCGATGACCAAAATAACATTCAAAATGATCTTTGGCCCGCGCAGAGAGCTTATATGGGGCGATTTGCCGGCCAATATGACGAATCCGCCCGCGCTGCTTGCAGGAATAGTTACGGCTTTCGGAGTGTATCTTCCTCCGCAACTGTCGTCGGTTGTGCATAGTGTCGCGCGGATGTTCGTATGAATAAAAAATTATGACGAAAGAATCTGTCATTTTCAGAAATGCTGCCGCCGTTAAGCTCTGCGACGTGCCGGAACTTCCGGTAGATAAATGGCGCAGTTTTGTCGTCGATTCGTGCAACGATAGTCAGGCGCGCGTAGTTTCTATTTTCGGAGTGAAATCTTCCGACGGAAGCGTCCTCACTAAACTATTTGCGGTGCTGGGTGTCGATCATCGCGGGGAGTTGCACGTTTCAAGCTGCCAAGTTGAAGGGTCGTATCCTGCGATATCGTCCGAACTCGACGAGGCCTCTGTTTTTGAACGCGAGATATTTGAGAACTTCGGCGTCGAGCCGGTGGGTCATCCCGATCTAAGGCCGGTGCGCCGGCGCGAAGGTCTTTCATATTTTTCGACGGAAGGTGCAGCGGTTCACGAAGTTGCGGTCGGTCCGGTCCATGCCGGAGTGATAGAACCCGGGCATTTCCGGTTTCAATGTCATGGCGAAAAGATATTAAACCTCGAAATTTCGTTGGGCTATCAGCATCGCGGCGTTGAAAAAATGATGATCGAGGCCGAAGGGGCAAAAAGGCTTGTTCTCGCCGAATCTATTGCCGGCGATTCGACCGTGGCCAATGCGCTGGCTTACTGCCATGCTGTTGAAGGGTTGGCTCATCGCGAAATTACACAGCGGGCGCGAATCATTCGCGGGCTAGCCCTTGAGATGGAGCGCGTTGCAAATCATGTCGGAGATTTGGGGGCGATAGCCAACGATGTTGGCTTTCTGCCGGCGGCATCTTACTTGGGAAGGCTGCGAGCCGTGTTTTTGAACGTGCTTTTAAGGATTTGCGGCAATCGTTTCGGCAGGGGATTAATAGAGCATGGCGGAGTAAAATATGACGTCAATCACGACATGGCCGCCGCGCTTTCATCTTTGATTCGCGATGCGTTTGAGGATTTTGAGGATGTCTGGGAATTAATGCTTCATTCTTCGGGGCTTGTAGGACGGTTGGAGAACACGGGTTTTGTTTCGACCGCCGAGGCACACCGGATGGGGCTTGTAGGGGTCGCCGCCCGTGCGTGCAATTTGCAGCGCGATGTCAGGGCAAACTATCCCGTTGGAATTTACAGGTTCGTTAAGATCGTTCCGGTTAGGGGGACGACCGGAGACGTGATGGCTCGCGCAAGGGTCAGGGCCCTTGAGGTCAAGAAATCGATCGATCTTTCTCTGTCGTTGCTTGGCCAGCTGCCTATCGAAAAACTTTCGCTCGAATGTAAGGAGCTTCAGCCCGACTCTATGGCGATCAGTCTGGTGGAGGGCTGGCGCGGCGAACTTGTTCATGTCGCGTTGACAGATTCTTTTGGCAAACTGAATTATTACAAAGTCGTAGATCCTTCGTTTCACAACTGGAGCGCACTTGAGGTCGCGATGCGTCACGAACAGATTTCGAACTTTCCTCTTTGCAATAAGAGCTTCAACCTCTCCTATGCGGGGTTTGACCTATGATAAAGATTCTTGCGACGAGGCTTAAACAGGGGCACCGCACTCTTCAGTTTCCGCCCAAGCCTATGCCGGAAAGGTTTAACGGCTGTCCTGTGATCGATCGCCATCATTGCAAGGGCGACTGTTCGCTTTGCCGCGAAGTTTGTCCGGTCGATGCCATTTCTCTTGAGCCCTTGACTTTAGATATGGGCAAGTGCGTCTTATGTCGAGCGTGCGAGAAGGTTTGCCCCGAATACGCGATTAAATTCACAGGCAGCGTTGCGATGTCGGCTTCGAAGAGGGACGATTTAAAAATATCGTCGCTAAATTCGCCAGAGGTTGCCGCGCTTCCCGAGAAAATTCGCAGGCTGTTCGGTCGTTCGCTCAAGTTGCGCGTTGTGACTGCCGGTTCATGCGCCGGTTGCGACATGGAGCTTAACGCAATGTCCAACATCGAGTTTGACATCGCCCGTTTTGGGGTGCAGCTCGTCGCCAGCCCCAGACACGCCGACGGTCTGATAGTTACCGGGGCCATTTCCAAAAATATGGAGACCGCCCTGAAAAAAAGCTACGCAGCTTTGTCCGACCCTAAAATAGTTATTGCGGTCGGCTCCTGTGCGATATCGGGCGGCCCATTTTGCGGTGGAAAAGAGGTCGGAAACGGTGCAGAGTCGGTCTTGCCGGTCGATCTCTTTATCGCCGGCTGCCCGCCGCATCCGATGACCTTAATTGACGGGCTCACTCGGCTGATGGGGCAAAAGTTCAAGGTTTAAAATGGGAATCACGATCGTTCAGAAAAGCGATTTATCGAAGCCGAAAAAACGCCCAAAGACCGCGCTAATTCTAGCCGGTGGCGCGGTGGCCGGCGCCTCATTCATGGCCGGAGGGCTTAACGCTCTCGACGGTTATATGGAAAAACAGGCGATGTCGGATTTCGATATTTTTGTCGGCATAAGCGCGGGGAGCCTGCTGGCGGCTCCTTTGATAGCCGGAATAGGTCCGGAGGAGATCCTTGCCTCCATCGAAGGAGGCTCCAGCCGGTTCACAAAATTTTCGGGCTGGCACTACTATTTCCCCAACATTGCCGAAACTCTCATCAGGCCGATGTCGTTCTTAAAACGCCTGCTGACCGAAAAAAAATCGCCGTCGTTCTACGAAATGTTGCCGTCGGGATTTTTTGACAACAGTCCGATCGAACATTACATCCGCAAAAACATCGAGAAGAACGGACTTACGAACAGCTTCAAATCGGCATTTCGCGCCACCGGAAAACGTTTGTATGTCGTGGCGTCGCGTTTGGACGATGCGACCCGCACAGTTTTCGGGCACGACGAGGTGGGCGAGTTTAAAATTTCAGAAGCGATTCAGGCCTCGACCGCCATGCCCGGTTTTTATAAACCTGTAAATCTGGGCGGGGTCGATTATGTCGATGGCGGCGTTCAGGACACCGCCTCGATAGACATTGCCATCGAAAAGGGAGCAGACCTCATCGTCTGTTACAATCCGTTCAGGCCTCACACCAAATCGGGGCGGCTCTCCGGCGAAGGTGTCATGTCGGTCTTGAACCAGACCGTCAGAACTTTTTTTCACGCACGGCTTCACGCGACGCTTGAAAAATACCGTCGTGACGAAAATTTCAAAGGCGATATTATTTTGATCGAGCCCAAAGATTCCGACAAAGAATATTTCGACCTTAACCCCCTTATTTTTTCAAACATGAAACGCGCAGCGGCGCTCGGGTTTGAGTCTGTGACCCGCTCTGTTGACGAGCGCTTTGACGAGATCGCAAAAATACTGGCCGCATATGGCATCAAAACAACGAAAAAGAAAAACAAACGACCGGCCTGAAACCATCCAGCAGGAACTGCTCTTTGATGAAAGTAGAGCGCTTGGAGCGAATGTCGAAAAACAAGCCGCTACCGAAGATGTCGTTTCGTGCGAAGAGAAGCCCAAGATATTTGCCGTCAGCGAGATCGTTTCCGAAATTCGGCGTTTAATAGAGGCCGGTTTTGCAGACGTCTGGGTTTGCGGCGAGGTTTCGAATTTGCGGACTTCGCCTAGCGGTCACGTCTATCTGGCACTCAAAGATGAAAGGGCCATAATAAAATGTGCGCTCTTTAAAGGACACGCACAGCGCGTAAAATTTCAACTCAAAGACGGAATTGAACTTGTCTGTCACGGAAAACTGTCGCTCTACGAAAAGGGGGGCGACTTCAACCTCGTTATCGATCATTGCGAGCCCAAAGGTGTTGGTGCGCTTCAGCTTGCCTTCGAGCAGTTGAAAGAAAAACTTGCGAAAGAGGGGCTCTTTTCTCCGGAGCACAAAAAGCCGCTTCCATTTCTTCCGAAAAAAATCGGCGTGGTCACATCTCCAACCGGCGCAGCCATTCGTGATATTTTGAACGTGCTTCGCCGGCGCTATCCGCAGATCGAAGTTTTGCTCTATCCGGTGAGGGTGCAAGGCGACGGAGCGGCCAAAGAGATTGCCGAGGCAATCAAGTGGTTGAACAATCTTGACGGCATCGACGTTTTAATTGTCGGGCGGGGCGGCGGTTCTCTTGAAGATCTGTGGGCGTTCAACGAAGAAATTGTGGCGCGCGCTATTTTTGCGTCGAAAATTCCGGTGGTGTCTGCGGTGGGCCACGAAATCGATTTTACGATTTCCGATTTTGTCGCCGACAGGCGCGCGGCGACTCCATCTGCAGCCGCCGAAATCGTCGTTCCAAAAAAAGATGACCTCGTGAAACTTGTTTCAGAAAAGTCTCGTCAGCTTTTGCGCGCGGCCAGCGTTTGTATCGAACTTAAACAAAAGATTTTCGCCCAGTTGTCGAGTCATTTAAAACCGCCGACATCGCGTTTTCCCGACCTCATCATGCAGATCGACTCGCTCCGTGAGAGGTTGACACTAGCTTCAAATGGTGCGATTGAGCGGGCCTCATCGGGGCTTGCCAAGCTGGCGGCAGAGCTTTCGCATCTATCTCCGCTGGCGGTCATGTCAAAAGGTTACAGTGTTGTTTTTAAAGATGGCAAGGCGGTCAACGATGTCGCCTCTCTTAAAAAAGGTGACGAACTAAAAATTCGGCTTAAAAATGGAGAGGTGAAGGCAGAGGTGAAATAGCTTTACCAAGTTGAGGTCACAAAATTTATGAAACAAGAAACCTTCGAAGTTGCTTTAAAAAATCTTGAAGAAATTGTGCGCCACCTTGAAAAGGGAGATCTCTCTCTCGACGACAGTCTGAAGGCGTTTGAAGAGGGAATTAAGTGGGCGCGCCATTGCGAAACAAAATTGACCGAAGCCAAAGGCAAGGTCGAAATGCTCGTTAGGTCGGCAAACGGCGAGGTGAGCGCGGCACCATTCAAGGCGGAGGAATGATAAGTAAGTCGCTGTGTCATCCCCGATGTTTTTATCGGGAACTCGTGAATTCAACTAGGTTCCCGCTTGCTACTGCGGGAAAGGCAAAATGGAGATCTCGATGGACCTAAAAAAATACATGTTGGAGCGCAAAGAGACGTTTGAAAAGTTCATGGAAGATTATTTTGAGAAACATCTCTCGTGCACAAGAACTCTGAAGGATTCGATGCTCTACAGTCTTCGCGCCGGCGGCAAACGTCTGCGTCCGGTATTGGTTCTTGCGGCTAGCGAAGCCTGCAAAGGGAAGCTAGATGCGGCGCTTCCGTGTGCGCTGGCGCTCGAGATGATCCACACATTCTCTTTGATCCACGACGATCTGCCGGCGATGGACAACGACGATTTACGCCGCGGTAAACCGACAAACCACAAAGTTTACGGCGAGGCGGTTGCAATTCTTGCCGGCGATGCACTTTTGAGCGAAGCCTTTTCGTGTCTTGCCTTGCACGGAGCAAAAGCAGAAATCATTCGTGACATCGCCGATGCGACCGGCGCTCGCGGCATGACAGGCGGACAGGTCCTAGACCTCGATGGCGAAGGCAAAAAGGTTCCCCTTGCCGAGCTCGAAGAAATTCATCGTTTAAAAACCGGCGCGCTCATTCGTGTTTCGCTGACAAGTGGTGCGAAATCGGCCGGCGCTTCAAAAGAGCAGGTCGAGGCCTTGCGTGTTTACGGTGAAAAGATCGGCCTTGCATTTCAGATCGCCGACGACATTTTAGATGTGACGGCAACCACCGAAGAGCTCGGCAAACCGGCAAAGAGCGACATCGAAAACGAAAAGTCGACCTATCCGGCGCTGCTTGGACTTGAAAAATCGCGCGAACTTGCCGGTTCAGCCATTAAAGACGCGCTTGCCGCCCTCGCACATTTCGGCCCCGAGGCCGACCCGCTGCGCGCGATCGCAAAATATATCGTTGAGAGGAAAAATTAACTTTCGGCGTGTGGCATGACCAAAATTGTAAAACCGACAAAAATTCGCATAGATAAGCTCATTTTTGAGAAGGGGTTGGCTCCCTCCCGTGAGAGGGCAGCCTCACTTGTGATGGCAGGCTGCGTGCTGGTTGACGAAAAACCCGTTACAAAACCGGGACATGCGGTGTCAGCCGACGCGGTCATTCGCATCACCGGTAAAGACCACGATTTTGTCGGTCGTGGCGGACTTAAGCTCGAACACGCCCTCAAGGAATTCAAAATTGACGTCGCAGGTCTTGTCTGCGCCGATATCGGCGCGTCAACCGGCGGGTTTACCGACTGCCTATTGAAACGCGGCGTGGCCAAAGTGTTTGCCATCGATGTCGGCTATGGCCAGCTTGCGTGGAGCCTACAAAGCGATAAGCGCGTGGTCGTGATGGACCGTGTGAACATTCGTGAAGTGTGTCTATCAACTGAGAGCGGGGGATTGCTTCGCTCCGCTCGCAATGACGGCGAGGGGCGCAATGACGGCGCCATTTTGCCAGAGGCGGTGGATCTCGCAGTTATCGATGTCTCGTTCATTTCGCTCACAAAAGTTCTTCCAAGCGTCGATAAGATCGTCAAAAAGAATGGGCAGATTGTTGCTCTCATAAAACCCCAGTTCGAAGTCGGTCGCGAAAACCTAGGTAAGGGGGGGATTGTCCGCGACGAGGCCGTACGGGACGAATCGGTGAAAAATATTCTCTCGTTTGCGCAAACTCTCGGCTTGAAATTTAGAGGCTTGACCACTTCTCCCATCAAAGGAGCCGACGGAAACGTGGAATTCCTTGCGTGGTTCGTTAAGTAGTGATAATTCCATAACTATCTATGACGTTTCAGCACAAATTGACACTTATTGCGGCTTTGTCGGCCCTTTTGCTTTCCTGCGCGCACGCTCCTAAAACCGGTCACATCGGCAAGATCCATCGCGAAACTTCCGCCGAAAAGGCCGGTGCCGATATTTACTTTGCTTTTTTAACAAGCGAAAGCCTCTCAATGCGCGGAGAATACGATCGCGCCAGAAGCCTTCTTGAAAAGGTCATTGCAGCCAATCCCGACAGCGGATATTTGCAATATGAGCTCGCAGCAGACGCGGCCGATCAAAAACACATCGAACAGGCGATTGAGGCAGCAGAATCTGCCGTTAAAAAATCTCCCGACCTTGTGGAGGCCAGACTTTTGCTTGCCAGATTATATTCGTCTGTCGAGCGTAACAGCGAAGCCGTCGCAATTTTGGAAGGGACCATAAAAAAATACCCCAAAGAGGCCGAGTCTTATTTTCTGCTGGCGCGTGAATTTCTCTATTTGAATCGTAATGCCGAGGCCATCGAGACGATCAACCGCTTCATGAAGATCGAGCCGGAATCGAACGTAGGCTATTTTTATCTCGGCATGATCTACGGCTCTCATTTGAAGCAATACGACAAAGCAATTGCGAACTACAGGCGGATACTCGATGCCGAGCCCGAGAATATTCAGGCGCTGGCGGCCCTTTCTCAAATCTATTTGGAGAAAGGCGACAGGCGGCGCGCGCTGGACATTCTTTTGCAGATGGATAATGTCGCGCCGGGAGATCTTTCCGTGCAGTTGCGTATCGCGCTGGTGCACTACGAAATGCGCGACTTTAACAAGGCCATCGTGATATTCGACAAGATTCTCAAAGACAACCCAGCCTCCGACAAGATCCGCTACTACCTTGCAGTAATTTATGCCGAAGCCGGCGATATGCCTCGGGCGGCCGAAAATTTCAGGCTTATTCCGGCTAGGTCGAATTTTTATAAAGACGCGAACATATTTATCGCTCAACAGTATTATGCATCCGGCAAAAAATCCGAAGCGATCGAACAGCTTGAGTCAGCTATAAAAGAACGTCCAGACGAACTTGAATTTTATCAAATGCTTGCCGCTATTTACGAAAAGAGCGGCAACAGCGCCATGATGCTCGCGACCATGGAAAATGCCGCCAAGCAAAGCTCGCAAAACGAAGCGCTGCTTTTTTCGCTTGGAGTTGTTTATGATTCCAACGGCATGCAGGACAAGGCTATCGAGACGATGCGTAAGGTTTTGAAGGTCAATCCTCAAAACGCAAACGCTCTCAATTACATCGGCTACACTTTGGCTGAGCGCGGTGAAGATCTCAATGAAGCAGAAAGCATGCTGCAGGACGCGATATCGATAAGGCCCGACGACGGTTTCATTACCGACAGCCTCGGATGGCTCTACTTTAAAAAAGGCGATTTCACCAAGGCCGAGGAGCTCTTGAAAAGGGCGGCCGAGCTGACCCCGAAAGAACCCTCAGTTTATGAACATCTTGGCGACCTTTACGCCGCGCAGGGACAAAATAAGACCGCGGCCGCGAACTATAAAAAGGCGATAAAACTTGGCAAAGAACACAAAAGTTTAAGCAAAGAAGCGTTTGAAAGATTGCATGACAAACTTTGCGGAGTCGGCGGATGCTAGCTATTCGCATGCTGGCCGGCGTTGTCATCGTGGCGTTATCTATTTCCTGCGCGACAACGTCATCAAGAAAGTACAGAAGCTCGGGTTCTTTTTTTCCGGTCGCTTTCGAAGAGGTTAAAATGGCGGGAGTGATTTCGACATTTCGCGGGCTTGCGTACGTAACGGTCGAGAGGTCGGGCGTTAGATGGGCAAGCAATGTCGCCGTGTTGGTCAAAGCTCCATCCAGCGTCAGGTTGGACGCGATCGAGCGAATAACCGATGTGGTTGCAACGGTGATCGCTACCGAAGACGGCGGCAGTATAGAACTTCCGCTTGAATCAAAAAAAATCGACGTGGCCGCCGGCAAAGTCGTTTTACCGGTCATCGGCGAGATAGGAATATCTTCCGGCGAACTCGCTGGGATATTGACCGGCCGGCCGGTAGTCGCTGGCGGGGCTAGGCTTGCGCAGGCGTTCCAAAGCACGCAGAGGGGTTCGTCTTTGATAAGCGGGAAGACCGAAGAGATCGAATTTAACGAGCGCGACGGTCTGGCGCTTGTTTACACGAAGTTCTCGTCTCCGGCCAAAAAAGGAATTTTGTTCGAAGCCGATTTTAACGATTTTGTAACGTTCAATGGCAGAAAAATGCCGCGGCACATTGTTATTAGATTTGAGCAGCCGCGTCTTTTGATGGAAATAAAATATCTCGACATGCAGCCGGATAGTCCGGTGCACGACAAGTTTTTTGGCAGATCATAAGGGGGAAGATGATCAGTCGCTTGGCAAATTACGGCTTATTAAAGCTGGTTGGATTTCTTTCGGTCGCTTTTGTCGCCGCCATTTTTTGCGGTTGCAATTTTAAAGTGCCGAAAGAGCCGACGACGCTTGTCTGGCATATCAATTCAGACCCCGACGTTTTAAATCCGATCCTTTCGACAACTGCAAATGCGTCTGTTGTGGCTGGAGGTTTCATTTACGAAACGATGATCGAGCTTGATAACCGCACGCTTGAGTACAAACCTCATCTTGCCGAAAGCTGGGAGATTTCGAGCGACCATCTTCAGTTTACCTTTCGTTTAAGAAAAGATGTGCAATGGAGCGACGGGGCTGTGTTTAACGCCGACGACGTGATTTTTTCCTACGAAAAAATTGCCGACCCCAAAGTGGACGCCGCTGTCATGCGGACATCTTTTAACGACGTGAAAAATGTTGAAAAACTCGACGATTTTACGGTGCGCTTTACCTATGCAAAGCCCTATTTTCGCGGATTTCTTGTCTGCGGCGGGATGCCGATCGTTCCGAAGCATATTTTTGACGACGGGACTAACTTCAACACGCACAAAGCCAATCGCGCTCCTGTCGGCACCGGCCCATATCTTTTCAAAGAGTGGAAAACGAAACAAAAAATAGTGCTGGTAGAAAATCCGAATTATTGGGGGACGCACCCGAAATTAAAGAAGATCGTTTTCAGAATTATCGAAGATTCGACCGTGCCGTTTCAGGAACTTAAAAAAGGGAACATAGATCTTGCCGAGATACGCGCGATCCAGTGGGAAAAATCGACATCGTCGAATGCGTTCGAATCAAAATTTAACAAGGCAAAATATTTTCTGCCGAACTATTCGTTTATCGGCTGGAATTCGAAGCGGCCGCAGTTCATTGATGCCAAGGTCAGAAGAGCCATGTCGATGATGGTCCGCAAGAAAGAAATTCTCGAGAAGCTGTTGTTTAATAATGCCGTGATGATCGAGGGCGACCAGTATTATTTTGGCGAAGCCTATGACAGGGCAGTCCAACCTCATCCTTTCGACCCCTCGGTGGCGGCGCAACTATTGAGCGAAGCGGGCTGGGTCGATTCAAACGGGGACGGCGTTCGCGAAAAGGACGGCGTGAAGTTCGAATTCGAATATATTTATCCATCAGGTTCGCAGACATCGGCCCAGATCGCCACGATGCTGCGCGAAGACCTTAAAAAGATCGGAGTGGTTTTGAACCCTCGCGGGCTCGAGTTTAGCGCGCTTACGCGGGCGCTTGACGAACGAAGTTTCGATGCAGTTACTCTTGCATGGGCCATGCCCCTTGAAAACGATCCGTACCAGCTTTGGCACTCGTCGCAGATCGCCGAAGGTTCGAACTTTGTCGGCTTTAACAATCCTGAGGCCGACAAGTTGATAGAAGCCGCCCGCGTTGAGTTTGACCGTTCGAAACGGAACGAATATTTCAGACAATTACAGAAAATTTTGCACGAAGAGCAGCCTTATACTTTTATGTTTACGTCGGCGACCTTGCTTGCGTACAGCAAGCGTTTCACCGGAGTCGAAATCTACAGGCTCGGAGTCGATACCAAGGAGTGGGGCATTGATACGCTATCTCATTAAAAGACTTGCGCTGATAATTCCGACGTTCATAGGCATTACGCTCATAACGTTCGCGATAATTCAGCTCGCCCCCGGAGATCCTGCGCAGCTCAAGATGCAATCCGGCGGCCCGGGGATCAAGAGCGAAGCGGTGGCAAAAACGGTTATCGCGCAGACCCGTGAACTTTACGGCCTCGACAAGCCCTTGCCTGCTCAATATTTCGGCTGGCTGAAAAGGCTTGCGACGCTGGATTTTGGCACCTCCTTTAAAGATCATAGACCGGTCCTCGATAAAATAGCCGAGACTTTGCCCATCACTCTGACGCTGAATATCTTGTCGATAATTATTATTTATATCGTTTCGGTGCCGCTCGGCATCTTTTCCGCGCTTCACCCGAAAAGTATTTTTGATAAATTCATGACGCTTTGCATGTTCGTTTTGTATTCGCTTCCGTCGTTTTGGGTGGCATCGTTGCTGATAGTTTTTTTGGGGGGCGCCGATTATTTTGACATTTTCCCGATCGTCGGGTTTGTGTCGGACGGCGCCGAGTCTTTGCCTTGGTATGGTTGGCTCGGGAACGTAGCGTGGCATCTTGTTTTGCCGCTCGCCTGTTTGACCTACGGCGGTTTTGCGTTTCTTTCCAGATTTTCGCGCTCATCGATGCTCGAAGTCATCAGGCAGGATTACATAAGGACCGCGCGCGCGAAGGGCCTCTCCGAATGGAGAGTTATTTTCAAGCACGCTTTGCGTAATTCGATGATCCCACTGCTGACGCTTATGGGGACGTTATTGCCGGCGTTGCTTGGCGGTTCGGTTATTATCGAACAGATTTTTTCCATCCCCGGGATGGGGCGCTTGAGCTTTGAATCGGTGTTGTCACGCGACTATCCGACAATTATGGCAATTGCCGCGATCGACGCCGTGCTTACTCTTATAAGCATTTTGATTGCAGATGTTTTGTACGTTGCCGTCGATCCGAGAGTTTCTTTCGAGGGGCGCGGCTGATTTTGATTTGAAGAGATAAATTAGAACAGAGGAGCCAAATGTCGTACTGGCAGCTTGTTTGGAGACAATTTAGCAGCAACCGCCTCGCCATGACGGGCTTTGTGGCGGTTTGCCTGTTATTCATCGTCGCCATTTTTGCAGGTTATATCGCGCCGTTCGATCCTAACGCATTTGATCTGAGCAGCGCGCTGATGTCTCCAAGCAAAACGCACATTTTCGGAACAGATGCGCAGGGGCGCGACGTTTTTTCACGCATGGTATTTGGTTCCCGTGTTTCGCTCACGGTCGGTTTTGTCGCGGTGGCAATTTATGTTTCTATCGGAATTTTGCTCGGAGCTCTTGCGGGCTACTACGGCGGCTGGGTCGATATGATTGTCTCTCGGGTCATTGAAATCATGCTTTGTTTCCCGACGTTCTTTCTCATTCTGGCGATTTTGGCTTTTGTCGGCCCGTCAATTTACAACATCATGATCGTCATCGGCCTTACCGGATGGACCGGTATTGCCCGTTTGATTCGCGGCGAATTTTTGAAATTGAAGAATCAGGAGTTCGTAGTTGCGGCGAAGGCTTGCGGTGCTAGCGATGCGCGGATAATTTTCAGACACGTGCTTCCAAATGCCTTGGCTCCGGTTCTTGTCAGCGCATCATTTGGGGTTGCATCTGCGATTTTGGTCGAGTCGTCGCTGAGCTTTCTTGGATTCGGTGTGCCGCCGCACGTGCCGAGCTGGGGCGAGATCCTTTCCGGCTCCCGCGAATATATGGACGTTGCTTGGTGGCTGACAATAGCGCCGGGCGTGGCAATCTTTTTGACGATCACGGCATACAATCTCGTCGGTGAGGGGCTTCGCGACGCGATTGACCCGAGGCTGAAATAGATTTTTGTGATGTGTCTGTCGGCCCCGCAGCTTTATGCGTGGAGCTCGTGAAGAAAATTAGACCTCCGATTAATACTTCGGGGTGACATGAATGAATAATTTGCTCGAAATAAAAAATCTAAGCGTCTGCTTCGACACCTCCGACGGACTTGTGCGCGCGGTGGATGGAGTCAGTTTGAACGTCGGACGCGGCGAGGTTGTCGCACTTGTGGGGGGCAGCGGCTCAGGCA
Source organism: uncultured Pseudomonadota bacterium (assembly GCA_964647545.1). Lineage (GTDB taxonomy): Bacteria > UBA10199 > UBA10199 > 1-14-0-20-49-13 > CAZYHS01. The sequence goes on from CAZYHS010000022.1 coordinate 18,338, forward strand.
AAACCGTTACGGCGTTATCTGTTTTGAAGCTCTTGGACAGACCGGGGAGAATTTCCGGCGGAGAAATATTTCTCGATGGAGCCGACGTATTAAAGATGAAAGATGACGAAGTGAGAAAGATTCGTGGGGCAAAAGCCTCGATGATATTTCAGGAGCCGATGACGAGCCTGAATCCGGTCTTTACCATCGGCGACCAGATAATCGAAACAATGCTGGTTCACAAAAGGGCCGCCAGAAAATCCGACGCCCGCGACAGGGCGGTCGAATTGCTGGAGCTTGTAAAAATTCATGATGCCTCTTCGCGGCTTGGTGCCTATCCGCATGAACTCTCCGGCGGACAGAGGCAGCGCGTAATGATCGCGATGTCCCTTGCCTGCAATCCGAGACTTTTGATTGCCGACGAGCCCACAACCGCGCTTGATGTCACGGTGCAGGCTCAGATTTTGGAGTTGCTTGGCGATTTGAGAAGGCGGCTAGGGCTTTCGATACTTTTTATTACGCACGATTTTGGAATCGTCGCACAATTCGCCGACAGAGTTTATGTCATGCAGCACGGTAAGGTCGTTGAAGAAGGGGATGTGTTCGAAATTTTCTCGAAGCCTAAGCACGAATATACGCAGAAGCTTTTGCGCGCCGTGCCGGTTTTTTAAACTATGCCTCTAATTGAAACATACGGATTGACAAAGACCTATCCGCTAAAGCGTGGATTTTTCGGCTCTTCGAAAGAGCTTCTTCATGCGGTAAAGAGCTGCACTCTTACGATTGATAAGGGCGAGTCTTTGGGACTGGTGGGCGAGTCTGGGAGCGGCAAATCGACGCTGGGTCGTCTTATCCTCGGGTTGTTGAAACCGACAAGCGGCCGAATTATTTTTGACGGATTTAACATGGCGTCTCTCTCTAAAGAAGAGACAAAAAAAGTTAGGCGCCGCATGCAGATCGTTTTTCAGGACCCTTTTTCATCGTTGAACCCTAGAATGATGGTCGGCGATATTGTAGCCGAACCGCAGATCATAGCGGGCATGATAGACAGTCGTGAAAGATTTGATGCCGCGGCTCTTCTTCTTGAGTCTGTCGGTCTTAAGGCAGACCATGCAAGGCGTTATCCGCACGAATTTTCAGGCGGACAGCGGCAGCGCATTTGCATCGCAAGGGCAATTTCCGCTTCGCCCGATTTCATCGTCTGCGACGAACCCGTATCGTCACTTGACGTTGCCGTGCAAGCCGAGATATTGGGGCTGTTCGCGGAACTGCGCAAGAAGATCGGTGCGGCATATCTTTTTATTTCGCACGACCTTCGAATAGTTTCGAAGATATGCGACAGAGTGGCCGTGATGTCCCGCGGCGAAATAGTCGAGGTTCTTGAAGCTGGAAAAATAAGGGAAGCAAAGAACCCGTACACAAGAAAGCTGCTCGATTCGGTTCTTATCGCAGATCCGGCGGCTAGGAGAAAAAATGAGAAATAGAAAAATATTTTTTGCGGTCGCGGTATTTTGTGCGGGAGTTGTTGCGTTTTCGTGCGGCAGGGTCCCCGACAATTCGAAGGCCGACAAAAAGAGCAATCTTGTGAGAATTCCAAGCGGTTCAAATATTCCGTCGCTTGGCATCGCCTTTGACGCGAGTTACGATCCTTCGACCGATGATATTGTCCCCGGCTACAAGATATTGAGCGTCGCGATCAGCAACGGTTCAATAGATATTATGGGGACAGATTCGACCATCGACAAATGGTACGTCGTTGACATTAAAGGCTCGAAGCACGAAGCAATTATCGACCTTAAAAATACTGATCCCGCAACCTATGCTTCACTGCCGCCTCGCCTTCGTCAGATGGTGAGCTATCCTCTGCTTGTGCAGGTTGGCGAAACCCGCGTTATCGACCTTCTTTTCAAAAAGGGCGTGAATCTAGACGCTTTCAAATTCGTGCGTTTTCAGAGCGGCTCGCTTAAAAAGATAATCGAAATCATTTCGATGGAGTGAGTTCTATAAGAGTGCAGCGTTGCCGTTATTGCGATACCCGCAAGGGCCGTGGCAATCCCCCGCGTAACTTGTGTATGATTATCATTCCGAAATTGAATCGTCGGGCGAAGCGGCTTCTGAGCATTTCGGAAGGTTGACGGCAAATATCGTTCCTATGCCGTTTTGAGAGTGTAGAGCGATGCTACCTCCGAGCTTTTCGATCTCATCTTTGCAAAACGAAAGCCCGATACCCGACCCCGCTATTTTCCCTCGGGTAAATCCGTCATCGAAAACCTTGTGTGCGTCCGGCGTTGCGATTCCCCCTCCGTCGTCAAGCGTTTCGATTCTGGTGAAACCGATTTCGTTCAGTAAGCGCACGAGCACGCGTTTCGAGCCGCTGGCTTCGATAGCGTTATTGATGAGATTTACCAGAACTCTGTTGATCGTTTCGCTATCGGCGTCCGAATCTGTTTTTGCGATGCGCACTTTCAGCTTCACTCCCATGCGTCTGGCGTATGGCCGAACCTCTTTGACCGCGCTTCGTACAATGTCCGACATTTCACATCTTTTCACCGGCTTATCTTTTCCGGCGATAGCCTCAAGAAGCAGTTCGATCTTATCAAGCGCCTGATTGACGGTGGCGATCTTTCCCGATTCGTCACACGCAAGCGGCTTTTCTATGTTCCTTTCGCAATAGTTGTCGAATTCGAGCCTTATCTCTTTTGTCGTGCTTTGCGCGTCGATCTTAAAAAAAACAATAAATTCGTCGCCCGAATTTTCGTTTGCGATGAGGCGGGAGCGAAGTTCGCCGATTTTTGCGACGAGTTTGTCCACTTTTTCAAGTGCCGTGGTCAGTTCGGGCCTCTTTTGTGTGAACCATCTCACCACCGTTAATGGTGAAACTATGTCGTGCAAAATGCGGCGGGTATCTTTGGCGACGTTTCTCATAAGTAGCTAAAACATAAGCATATTTTATGCCAAGCGGCTTAGATATAACCATTTGAAATTATTCAATAAATTTGGCTAAAACGGGGCTTTGTCGTCTAATGCTGGAGTAAGAAATTCTCAAGCCGGTAACTTTGCTCTCCAGATTTTCAAACGTCGCAAAAATGATTTCTTGGGGTGCAAAAATTATGTTATCTTGCGTTCGCTAATATTCACAATCGACGGGGGAGATATGCCGCGACTTAAAATGGCAGGTTACACGGTAATTTCAAAGCTCGACAGCGGTTCGCGCAGGATCGCGTGCCTTGCCAGAGACGACGACCAAAAAGAGCTGATGTTGATTCAGCCGGACATTCAAAAGATAAAAATGCTCTTTGTTTCCAAGTGCGAAGAGAAAGATTTAAAAAAACGCGAAGCCCTTGCGAACGAATTCGTAAAGAACGAGAAAGAAAAGTTTAAGAACGATTTTGAAAAAGTGCGCGGGCTTTATCATCCGCACGTTGCGCAGGTTCTAAAGGTTGTGTTCGACGCAGAGGGTGAAAATTACGTCGCCATTTGCGAATATCCGGCCGGAGAGAACATTTTTGCGGCAACCCGCGGGCTCACATGGCTGCAAAAGACGGCGCTTATCGCGCAGGTCTTGTCGGGGCTGCAATTCATTCACAACAACGGTTATCTGCATTTAAATATCAAGTCGCGCTATGTTCGCGTCGAGCTAACCCAGCTTAAGACAAAGCTGACAGATTTTGGATACGCCTACGAGCCAAACGGCATGTACGACGGCAAGCTTAGAGGCTCCGCATATTCGGTGGCTCCCGAAGTTGTGCTTGGACAAAATAATCGTGTCGATGCCCGAGCAGATATCTATTCGGTGGGCGTGCTTTGGTATTATATTTTGACCGGAAAATTTCCGTTCCCGAATCGGGACAAAGCGCGCACGAGTCTAGAGAGCCTTTCCGAACTTGTGAAGGGCGAGGACAAGCCGATGGCGGTTTTTTACAGCGACCCGACGATCCCAAATGAGTGCAACGAGATCGTCATGAAAATGCTCGAGCGCGATCCGAACAAGCGGTTTGCAAGTGCCGAAGAGGCGCGCGCGGAAATTTTGGAGCGCTGGCCGGAAACAAACGAGGAAAATCTCGACAAAACGCTTTCGACGATGCGGGTCTTGTCCGCCGAGCCGAGCATAGAAGAACCCGACGATGAACTATAAAATCACAAAAGAAAATTTTGCCGAAGGGGCGTTTGGCATTGTCCACGTAGCCGAAGATGCGGCCGGCAAAGTTGTCGCGCTGAAAATCTTGAAGAACGTCGGAGACGAGAGTGCGGTCAGCGGATTGAAGAAAGAATACAAGCGTCTTGCCGCATTAAAGCATCCAAATATTGTTAGAGCCGTCGATTTTGGGTTTGAGAACGGCCACTATTATTTTGTCAGCGAATTCGTCGAAGGGGCCAAAGATATTTTTGAAGCGACCGCCGGAATGAAACCCGAAGAAATGGTTCCGCTTTTTTCTCAGGTTTTATCGGGGCTTGACTTTCTTCATCGCAACGGCGTCGTTCATCTTGACATTAAGCCTACAAATATTCTGGTCGATAAAAACGGGCGCGTAAAAATAATCGACCTTGGAGTAGCGTCGGCGGTAGGTTCGTTTAAGGGGGGTGCGGTTGTAGGCAGCCTTGAATATGTCGCGCCCGAAGTCGTCATCGGAAACGGCGTTGACGGAAAATGCGATCTTTTTTCTTTCGGTGTGGTCGCTTATCACTGCATCGCTCGCGACAGGCCTTTCAACCGCCACAACATCAGGCCGCTATTGTTCAGCGCATTTTCGGGGGCGGCCGGCGTTGAGAATGCGGGAAGAGACGCCGCTTTAAACGAGGTTGTTTCGTTTTTCAAAAAAGAAAAGCCGCCGGTTTCGCTGTCACGAAGACGTCGCGGAACCCCCGAACATCTTGCCGAAATTATCGAAACGCTTTTGAAGCACGAGCCGGCCGAGCGCGGTTACCCAAACGCCCGTGCCGTGATTTACGCCCTCGCCACCGGAAAACATTCGGCGCTCGACATGCAGGCCTATTTACGTCCGACGAACGACAAGCACATAGGCCGAGCCGAAATTAAGAACGAACTTAACGAAATTTTGAACGATCTTTACGAACTTAGACAACCGCAAGATTCTATCGTCGCGCTGTTGGGGGGCTCAGGTATCGGGAAGAGTCACCTTCTGCAAAAGGTTCGGGATGTCGCGTCCGGTCATGTCGAGCAGGTTGCGACGTTCAACATTAAGCTGCCTGCTTCAAACGGCGAGACGCGAAACTTTTTTGCGTCAGTTGAGTCGGAGCTGGCCGAGAATAAACGCGCGATTTTGATCTTGGTTGACAATTTTGACGAGCTTTACGGTGAGCATTCGCGCTCGGAGCATCTTGAGCGGTTTTTGGATCTTTTTAATCTTGCTCTTGAACGCAGAAAGAATGCGCGTGTGCTTGAATCGGCAAGGCCCTTCGAGTTCCTAATGACCGCGAAAGAATTGAAGGAAGATCTGTCCAAGCACGTGCGCAAGTTTGAACTGCAGCCGCTTTCAAAGCAGGAAGTTTTGGGCTATCTTAGAGAAACACCGATTTTTAAGAACGTCGATATTTCGCAAAAATGGCTCGATAATTTTTATTTT
>CAZYHS010000023.1:0-3524 GCA_964647545.1 uncultured Pseudomonadota bacterium
TGCGGGGATGACATGCGTGTCGAAAAAATTAATCTTCTGCTTCGGGATATTCGGGCTCGTTCTGCTTGTTGCGGCGTCCGTTTTCTCCTCCGTCGCCGTTCTGGCCGTCGTCTTTTCCCTGACGACCGCTTTGCGAACTTTCACCCTCTTGGCGCGGGGCCGTGACCTTTTCGCCGCCGGTCGTTGTCGCGGCTCCTGCCGCATGAGCGGTCATGCCGGCTGTGGTCGAACTTTCGGCTCCGGCTTTTGCCGCAGCCTGCGCGGTTGTCATCGGGCTGGGGAACGAACCTGCCGCTTCCGTCTGATGTGCGCCGTCTGCTATCGGGGCTCCGGCGGTGTTGGCCTTGGGTGTTGAAGGAGTTTCGGAATTATTTGAAGTTCCGCCGTGTGTTTTTGCTGTCGGGGCGGGGGCAGAGTGGTTGAACGCAGCGGTTTCGGCCGGCTGTTTTGCGGCGGCTTCTCCCTTGTGGGTCTGTCGCGGCTGTTCGGCGGCTTCCTGTTTTTTAGCGGTTGCGGCGGCAGCTTTCGCCGTTTCACCTTTTGCCGCCTCTTCTTTTTTCAAGTTGGCCTTTTCGTCGGCCTCTCTCTTTTTCGCTTCGACCTTATTTGATTCGGTTTGTGCCTCTGCAGTTTTTACGCCTGCGGAGTTTTCTCCGCCGGAGTGTTCAGTCGCTCCTGTTGTCTGCTTTGCTCCGGTGTTATCTTTTTTTGCAGCGCGGGCGGAGTCGGCAGACTGGCTGGGGACACTATTGCGCCCCTTGGCAGTTTCATCTGCCACGCTTGGTTCGGTCGATGCACGTTTTTGTGCGTCGGCGGCGGCTGTTTCTGCACGTTTATCAGGCTGATGGGCCGGTTCTGGAGCTTTAGCCTGCTCGGGTTTTTCTGTTTTTGCCGCCTCGCTACGTGCGGCGCTATTTGCTATGTCGGGGGCCGGTTTTGGCTGAGACGATGCGGCCGCGTTCGTTCCTCTGTTCATTTTGCTCATTTCCGACGGTTTAGGAGCCGGTCTCTTTTCCTGAGCTGTCGGTTTTGGCTCTTCATCGACCACTACGACTTCCTGCTGAGGAAGGTCGTTTTTCTCGTTTGTTTTTTTATTTTTTGCGCCGCCGGTTTTGTCGGGCTGGGGGAGAGGCTGCTGCACGCACTTTTTCTCTTCTTCCGGCAGATTCTCTTCCGGCACGCTCATGCCGTCGCCGCCGAACGGGCCTTCCTGTTCGACACCTCTGACGTCGCCGTTCTTATTAATGAATATTTTGCTTGTGAAGGTTTCAAGTCCGCCGAAAAAATTGTGCTGATAGCCTTTGCCGGCTGCGTTTGGCTGGGCTTTTTTCTCTTCGGGGACGGTTTGATAGACATCGCCGGGCTGACTTTGACCGACCTGATCGGCCGGTACCGATTGTTTGCTTCCGTCGGGGGCTTCGACTTCGGCGCCGACAACTTGGCCGTTCTTATCCAGAAAGACGGTTCTGGCCATAGATTCTTCTCCTGCAAGTTGTTTCAAATTAAAAAAGGACATTGCTTAACTATTATCGGCTGGGGCCAATGCGAAAGTTGCCTGCTGAGGGAAATATTTTTTTGTTTATTTGTATGACTTGAGGGGATGTGTCAAAAAAGTGTCGTAAAAAGGCGAAAAAGTCATTTTCCTATCGTTTTGGATTATGTTATAAGAATCAAAGTTCTTGAAAATTCGAGATATTTACGCCGCATAACAGCGGCATATAATTTGCAGGTAAACGACGTTGGGAGGATTTTTTTATGAAAAGTAAAATATTTTTGGTCTTGGTGGCGGTCCTTAGTTTGGCATTTTTGGGGGCGTGCAGCGACAGCTCAAAATCTAAAGTTGATCCTAGGAACGAGGTCCCTCCGACCGTAAATCCACCAGTTGTAAATCCACCGCCTGCTCCCGACACCGACAAAGACGGCGTCCCGGATAAGAACGACAATTGTCCAAAAGTAGCCAACCCCGACCAAAAAGATGAAAAGAACGGCTTTGGAGAGGCGGGTCCCGATGGAATTGGAGATGCTTGCCAGATAGTCGACCTCGACCGCGATAATGTCGCCGACGAAAAAGATAATTGTCCGAACAATGCAAATACCGATCAGAAAGACACCGACAATGATAAGCTCGGCGATGTGTGCGATTTAGATGACGATAACGACGGATACAACGATACTGTCGAAATCGAGGCCGGCACCGACCCGTTAGATCCGAATAGTAAACCCAGCGATATCGACAAAGACGGCATTCCCGATGCAAAAGACGACGATGCCGATGGTGATGGTTTCAAAGTCGTTGACGGAGATTGTAACGATTTAGACAAGGCCTTTAATCCAGCAGAGCTCGATCCTATCGACGACAACGGAGTTGACTCAAACTGCGACGGAATAGACGGCATTATTAATCCCGACCATCCCAAGCTTGGCGGCTATCCCGAAGGTGTGGTTGTATCGCCAACCGGAGTAGATCAGCCAAATTGCGGCGCAAACCTTAAGGCTCCTTGCAGGACGGCTGCATATGTTTTTAACAATATGAGCAACGCAGACTTCAAATGGGAAAAGATTAAATACATTTTGATGACCAAGGGGGCTTTTTCGGGATCTCTTGAGGTGCCTAAGTCGGTAAGTGTTTACGGAGGTTTTTGTGATGTCACTATTGAAGATGTTCTTTCAAGCGAAGCCAGTCAGGCGACTACCGCGTTCGTGAGAAAGAGAGATTTGTTAAATTGTACAACCACTATTAATAATTATGTAAAGTTATTTGGCAATGATAGCGATACAACGGTGGATGGGTTGAATATTTTTTACAATGGCAACCTTGGCAACCCCGCACTTTCAATAATCGACGCAACTAATCCAATTATCAGCAGAAATAAAATTGAAAGTATGAGTGCTGCTGTGGTTATTATAGATTCGTCCGTTACTTTGACAAAAAACAGAATTTCAGCGGCCAGTGACACGACAGGATATGCCGTTCACATTACACAAGGAAAAGATATTTCGATATTAGACAACTTGATGATATTTGCTGCAGGTAAGACCGCTGCAACAGGCATCTACGCAGTAAATTCTAGCAATGTGATTGTTAAAGGGAATAGACAAATATCTTCCGAAGTGCGCTTAGCTTCGGGTTCGGGGCAAGCCATTAATATGGATGTTGTTGAAAATGTGACCATTGACGATAATAGCGTCCTGTCGAGCGGTGTTCAGGAGGCTAGTCTGGCTTCAGGTATCACTTTAAAGCAGGTTAAGGATGCGAAGATAGCCGACTGTTCGGTGTCTATTAGGGCCCAAAAAACTCAAGTCCCCACAAACATTGAGTTGGTAGGAGTTAACGTCGATGACGTTGGTAAGCTGGTAGTGAGTGACGGTTTTGTTTTTATTGGCCCCACACCTGAGGCTGCCGGAGCATCGAAAACAGTTCATGGAATTAAAATTATAAATTCCACCGGAACAAATAAGCCCAATGTTAACTATTTCGAAATTACCAACGAAGAGGTTGGCATTATGGGCAAAGATGCTTACGG
>CAZYHS010000023.1:3624-11966 GCA_964647545.1 uncultured Pseudomonadota bacterium
GGTAACGTCATCTCAGCAACTTCTCCCGACATAAATTCTAATCCGGCAAACTGCAGGACCTATGGAATTTATGCGAAGGATGGCAAAGGGGCGGGGTCCTACATGCTGAACAACTATTTTGTCAGCAAGCAGATTGCAGAAAAACCAGATTTGTACGGCATATGCTTTATCTATAAGTCGGTAAATGAGCCTGTCGAGCTGACGGAAGTAGGTTCGATAAACCAAATGACAGCTCAATGTCCGGTTGAGGGCATTGACTGCTACGACAAGAACGTTGAACTCGGTAAGCTCTGGTACGGTAACGAAGGTTTTATCACTAACGCAGACATGTTCAAGAAAGCAGACGCAAAGATCATAACCGGTATCTATGGCGGCTTGCCGTTGACAATGAAAGATGTGCGAGGGGCCGATAGGAGCACAGATGTTACCGATATCGGTGCAATTCAGTTTTCATCTATGGATGAAATCGTGAAATATAGTGATTTTTACAATTTAGAACAATGATGTCATTTTCAGTAAGTGACGTAAAAGATTTTCCAACCTCGCCGGGCGTTTATGTGATGAAAAACTCGCTCGGCGAGGTTCTTTATGTCGGCAAGGCGAAGAACCTCAAAAAACGCGTGCTCAGCTACTTTGGCCGCGAGGAGCGCGAACGCTATCAGATAAAATTTCTGATGGAACGCGTCGCGCGAATTGAGTTCATCGAAACCGACACCGAAAAAGAGGCGATCCTTCTAGAGTTCAAATTAATCCATCGCCACCGCCCGAAATACAACATCGACCTAAAAGACAATAAAAGTTTCGTTCGCGTTAAACTTACGAGCCACGCATTTCCGGCCATTTTTGTAACTCGCCATGTGCGCAAGGACGACGCGACCTATTTCGGTCCTTTCATTTCGGCGACCGCGTGCCGCGAGATGGTGAATCAGGCTGTGAAGTTTTTTAAACTTCGCACGTGCGGCGACAGAGAGTTTGCAAACCGCGTGAGACCATGCATTCAGTTTGACATCGGTCGATGCAGCGCTCCGTGCGCAAGTCTTGTGTCGCGCGAGGCTTATGCCGAGCAGGTCAGGCAGGCAGAACTTTTTTTAAGCGGTAAAAGGCGCGACCTTTTCGGCGCTTTGAAAGAGCGGATGCGATCGGCAAGCGAGGCGATGCGTTACGAAGAGGCGGCTTCGCTTCGTGATATGATCTCTGAGATTCGTGAGCTGTTGGAAAAGCAGAAGATCGCAAAAGCCGACGAGGCAGATTTTGAAACGTCTCCAAAAATAAGCGACGACGAAGCGGCTTTCAATGCGGTGATCGGAAGCGAACTGAAAAAGCGTTTGAAGCTCAAAGAAGTTCCTCATTTTATCGAGTGCGTTGACATTTCAAATATTTCGGGGAGCGCGGCGTGCGGCGCAATTATCTCTTTTGCCGACGGGCGCCCCATGAAGAGGGGCTACCGGCTTTTTAATATCACGCGAGACGAAAAGCCGAACGACTATGCCATGATGTTTGAAGTGCTCGAGCGCCGGTTCAAGCATGCAGAGTGGGGCGTGCCAGACCTTCTGCTTGTCGATGGCGGAAGGGGACAGCTTTCGGTAGCGTCAAAAGTTTTGAACGACCTCGGCGTGTTAAATGTCGCGGTCGTCGCAATTGCAAAGATCAGTGGTTCGCACAAAAAGTCGAGCGACGATGCGCAAATCTTTTTGCCGAACCGCATGAATCCGGTGAAGTTCAAAAAAGGGGAGCCGCCTCTTTTGTATTTGATCCGAATTCGAGACGAAGCTCACAGATTCGTGATTTCTCATCACAGAAAACGCCGCCATCAGACGCTAGTTGTTTGAATTAAACGATTGTCATCCCCGAGCTTTGTAATTCCTCACATCCCACGAACGTCATCCCCGCGGTATTAAGCGGGGACCTCGTTGTCGTCCCGTGCGTCATTGCGAACGAAGTGACGCAATCCCACGCACCAAGTCCGTCATTCCCGAGGTTTTAATCGGGAATCTCCCTTCCGCCCCACTCATGTCATTCCAGCGCATGCTGGAATCTCCCACGCATCCCACGCCGCTTTAGGGCTTTATTGCGGTTTGTCAAAGCTCGCTAAGTGACTTACGCGTAAGCCAAGCCAAGAACCGCTATTGCAATAACGAGAGCGTTTGTCCTGCCCATCCTCATTGTACCGCTTGAGCCTTAACGTGAAATCATGACGGTCGGGTAGAAAACGGCGCGGTTCTAAGGCATTGGCTTTGAAAATTTGTGACGTTCGCTTTGAACTGCAGCCGCAATAAATCCCTAAAGCGGCTTTGAAGTTAAATGTCCGACAAGATTTTCCATTCTCAAATTTGTGTCGGCTTTCTTGACACCACGGCCGGAATTTTATCAATTTCAGGTCGCCACCAATTATCCGACTGGCTTTATCTTCCCTCTGTAACTAACTGATATTACAGAGAAATAACCTTCTTTTGCGCCTGTTTTTCCACTCCGAAAAGTTGGCACGCCCCTTGCTTTACTAATGGGCGAGGCGAACGCGAGGAGAAGAAAATGTCAAACACCGAACTTCAAATGACAGAGCTAGTGGTTGAAAATACAACGGAGCAGGGGCTTGGGACACTGGATGCAAAGAACCCGACGGTTCTTTCATGCGGTGGAATTTTTATCCCAAGGCCCCGTCCGATGGGTCCCAACGATTCGATTTATAATATTTTGAACTGTGCGAACGATCGCGAGCCGACAAAAGTTGTGAGCGGTGCGTTCCCGAGAAATGTCTTGATGGAAGTTTTGCACAAGGAATCGATGAATTGACAACTTAAGGGATTGAAGCGAGCGCCAACTAGCTTCAATATTCCTCTCTCGAACATCAGGCCCTTGAGACCGAAAGATCTTGAGGGCTTTGGTGTTTTTAAAAAGGTTATTTCCATTTTGCCGGTTAGGTCAGTTAGTTCCGTTAACGGACTAAACGGAAATAACGGGCATAACCGAACTAACGGTATGACCGAATTAACCGTTTACAAGTTTCGTGATTGTCTTTTCGAATGGGGCTTCGGCGACGCCCTTGTCGGTGATGATCGCTGTGATTAGCTCTGCCGGAGTCACGTCAAACGCGGGGTTGCGGACCTTCACATAATCGGGTGTGAGCTGCTTTTCAAAAATGTGGGTGACTTCATCTGCGCTGCGTTCTTCGATCGGGATCTCGCTGCCATCTTTTTTGGTGATGTCGATCGTCGAAATTGGGGCAGCAACGTAGAACGGAATGTTGTGCCGCTTGGCAAGAACAGCGACCGAGTAAGTTCCGATCTTGTTGGCGGTGTCGCCGTTTGCCGCAATTCGATCGGCTCCTACGATAACTTTTCCGATAAGCCCCTCGCGCATGAGATAGCCGGCCATGTTGTCGGTGATGACGGTTACGTTCATGCCGTGCTTTTGCAACTCCCACGCTGATAAGCGAGAGCCTTGCAGTAGCGGGCGCGTCTCGTCGCAATAGACGGCGAGTGTTTTCCCCTGTGACTCCGCTTCGTAAAGCACGCTTAGCGCGGTGCCGTTTCCTGCGGTTGCAAGAGAACCGGCGTTGCAGTGGGTCAAGACCGTGTCGCCGTCCTCAAAAAAGACCGCGCCGTTGCGACCGATGTTTTCGCAAGAAATGACATCTTCTTCGTAAATTTTAATCGCCTCTTCGCGCAGCTTTGCTTTGATTTGATCGGTCGGGAGGTCTTTGTAAAGTAGGCAGACCGCTTTCATTCTTTCGACCGCCCAAAAAAGATTTGAGGCCGTCGGTCTTGTCGATTCTATTACCTCGCAGACCTTCAAAAGTTTTTTGTAAAATTCGTCGAACGATTTTACCGCGATCCCAAGTCCGCCAAGCGCCACTCCCATTGCAGCCGCAACGCCAATTGCCGGTGCGCCGCGAATGACCATGTTTTTTATCGCGTCGGCGACTCCCTTGTAATCTCCGTAGATGTTGTAAGCCTCTTCCTGCGGGAGTTTGCGCTGGTCGATCATGATGACCTTGTCGTTTTCCCAGCGGATAGTGTTGATGACTTTCATTTAGCTCTCCAGCTTTTTCTTGAGAAGGTCGTTGACGATTTTCGGATTCGCTTTGCCTTTGGTCTCTTTCATAACGCTGCCGACAAAGTGTCCGAAGACGCCGACTTTGCCCGATTTGTATTTTGCAACGTGGTCGGGGAATTCGGCCAAAACCTTGTCAACTGCCGCTTCGATGGCCGACGTGTCGGTGACCTGCACAAGTCCCTTTGCTTCGACGATCTTTTCGGGAGCCTCTCCGCTTGCAAACATTTCTTCAAAAACTGTCTTGGCGATCTTGCCGCTGATGGTCGAATTTTCGATCAGCTCGACGAGCTTGGCCATGTGCTGCGGCTTGATTTTGCAGCTGCCGATCTCGATGCCGGCATTGTTTAGTTCGCGCAGAAGTTCGGTCATGATCCAGTTGGAAATTTTCTTCGGGGAGTTAAACGCCGCAACGCACGCTTCAAAATAATCTGCGACCGATTTGTCCTGCGTCAAAACTCCAGCGTCGTATTCCGGAAGTCCAAGAACCTCAACGAAACGGCGTTTTTTGGCCAGCTCAAGTTCGGGGAGAGTCGATTTAACGTTTGCAATCCACTCGTTGTCGACTACGAGTTTCATGAGGTCGGGCTCGGGGAAGTAGCGGTAGTCGTGTGCCTCCTCTTTTGAACGCATCGATTCAGTGCGTCCTTCGGCGTCGTTCCACAAAAGGGTCTCCTGAACGACTTTCCCGCCGCCTGTCACGACTTTGACCTGTCTTTCAATTTCAAATTTCAACGCGCGTTCTATGGCGTTGAACGAGTTCATGTTTTTCAATTCGGTTCGCGTGCCGAGTTTTTCTTCGCCCTTCAGCCTAATAGAGACGTTGGCGTCGACGCGAAATGAACCTTCCTGCATGTTGCCGTCGCAAATGCCGAGGTACATGAAAATGTTGCGTAGCGTTTTAAGATAGACGACAGCTTCCTGAGTTGAGCACATGTCAGGGCCGGAGACGGTTTCAATCAACGGCACGCCCGACCTGTTAAAGTCGATGTGGCTTGTCTGTTCGTGGCCGGTGTCGTGCACGTTTTTGCCGGCGTCTTCTTCAAGGTGAATTCTGGTGATGGAGATGCGCTTTGCTTGTCCGCCTCCAAGGTCAATGTCGATGTGGCCTGCGAGGCAGATCGGTTTGTCGTGCTGCGAAATCTGATAGCCCTTCGGCAGGTCGGGGTAAAAATAGTTTTTGCGGGCGAAAACGCTTTCGGCTTCAATGCTGCAGCCGGTTGCAAGTCCCGCTCTGATCGCAAAGTCGATTGCGCGTTTGTTTACGACCGGAAGCGCCCCCGGTTGCGCTGTGCAGACGGGGCAGATATTGGAGTTGGGCTCGTTTCCGAATTTTGTCGGGCAGGCGCAGTACATTTTTGAGTTCGTCAAAAGTTGCGCATGGACTTCAAGGCCGATTACCGGCTCAAATTCATGAGTTTTGTTCATAGGTTCTTCATGTCGTTGCGGGAGATCCCCGATTAAGACCTCGGGGATGACTCTCAAGCCTGTTCATAAGCGTGTGCGACCTTCAAAATTGTTGCCTCGTCCATTGGACGCCCGATGAGCTGCATGCCGATCGGTAGCCCGCTATTAGTCTTTCCGCACGGAACGTTCATCGCCGGCAAGCCGGCAAGGTTGGCCGGAATCGTGAAGATGTCGGAGAGATACATCGTGAGCGGATCGTCAATTTTTTCGCCGATCTTAAACGCCGGCGTCGGCGTGGTCGGCGCCAAAAGCAGATCGTATTTTTTGAACGCGGCGTCGAAATCGTTCTTAATGAGCGTGCGAACCTGCTGCGCCTTTTTGTAGTAGGCGTCGTAGAACCCGCTGGAGAGAACGAACGTGCCGATCATGATGCGCAGCTTTACTTCGTCGCCGAAACCTTCGGCCCGTGTTCTGCTGTAAAGATCGTCGAGGTCGGAAAATTTTTCGGCACGGTGGCCATAGCGAATGCCGTCGAATCGGGCGAGGTTCGCGCTAGCCTCGGCCGGTGCCACAATGTAGTAGCAGGCGGTTGAAAAGTCGGTGCTGGGGAGCGTTGCCTCAACCGTTGTTGCGCCGAGAGAATGAATTTTTTCAATTGCAGCTTTGATGCTTGCCGCGACTTCTGTGTCGAGCCCGCCGGAAAAATATTCCTTTGGGATACCGATCTTCAAGCCTTTAATGTCGCCGGTGAGCGCGGCTTCAAAGTCGGGAACGTCTGCACGAAGAGATGTCGCGTCGCGTGAATCGTGGCCCGAAATTGCGCCAAGCATGATTGCGGCGTCGCGGACATTGTTTGCCATCGGGCCGGCTTGGTCTAGCGATGATGCGAAGGCGATCATGCCGTAGCGGCTGACTCTTCCGTAGGTCGGTTTGATGCCGACCACTCCGCACATCGCCGCCGGCTGTCTTATCGAACCGCCGGTGTCGGTGCCAAGAGTTGCAACGCACTGGTTTGCCGCCACACTTGCCGCGCTTCCGCCGCTTGAACCGCCGGGGATGCGCGTTTCGTCATGCGGATTTTTTACGGGGCCGAACGCCGAAAATTCGTTCGACGAACCCATGGCGAACTCGTCCATGTTGAGCTTGCCGATGACAACTGCGCCGGCTGCTTCGAGTTTTTCGACGACCGTTGCGTTGTAGGGCGGGACGTAGTTTGCCAGCATTTTCGAGCCGCACGTTGTTTTAATTCCCTTGGTGCAGAAAATATCTTTAAGCCCTATCGGAATGCCGGTGAGTTTTGTTACGTTTTTTCCTTCGGCAATTTTTTTGTCGCATGCTTCGGCTGTGCGCAGCGCTTCGTTTTCACAGATCGTGATGAACGAGTTCAAACGCGCATTTTCGGCCTTGGCGTGTGCAAGAAAAGTTTTTGTAAGCTCGACGGCTGAAATTTCCTTGCCGACAAGCATTTTGTGCAGCGAAGTTATGTCTTTTTTTAGAATGTCATTCATTGTCGATGACCTTTGGAACCTCGAAGAAGCGGCCGTTTTTCATCGGCGCGGCTTCGAGAATTTTTTCGGCGTTTGCGAATTTTACGGCTTCGTCGGCTCTAAGAGCGGTGCTGGAAGCTGCTTGCGTGGTGTCGGGAGTTTCTGCAGTTGCGTGGTCGGTAGCTTCGACGCCTTTTGTGTCGATATTTTTGAGCTTGCCGACAAAGTCCATGATGCTTGTGAATTTTTCGCCGATTTTAGCAAGTCCGGCCTCATCGAAATTCAAACGTGCGAGGGCTGCGACCTTGCGTGCCGTGTCTAGGTTGGATTTGTTCATGACGCAAGCGGCGCTAACATACAACCTTTGGATTTACAACCGTTTTGATAAATGCTAATCATGCGAAATGACAACAGAATATCCTATTTGGTTTTTGTATCTTTCGGTCGCGATTTTCGGCGCCTGCGTCGGTTCTTTTTTAAACGTCTGCATTTATCGTTTGCCGCTTGGACGAAGTGTCGTCTCTCCACGTTCGCAGTGTCCGCGCTGCGGCGGTAAAATCCACTGGTACGATAACATTCCTCTTTTGAGCTACATCGTGTTGCAGGGGGCGTGCAGACATTGCAAAGCGAAGATCAGTCCGCGCTACATAATTGTGGAGCTGGTGACGCTCCTTTTGTCGGTCGCGACGTTTGCCCATTTCAAATCGCTGCCGGAATATCTTATCTATTTTTGTTTTCTGGTCGCGCCGCTTTTGGTCGTTTTGTTCATCGATCTTGAGCATCGCCTCATTCCCGACGTGATTTCTCTTCCGGGAATTGTCGCCGGAGCAATGGCGCGGCTGGCGTTCAATCACGGGCCGGCAACACCTGTTTTGATCGACATAATTTTGGGCGTGCTGGTTGGCGGCGGTTTCTTATGCCTTGTCGGACTGGGCTACGAATTTTTGAAGAAGCAGGAAGGGCTGGGAATGGGGGACGTCAAACTTGCCTGCATGCTCGGCGCGTTTTTCGGGTGGAAGGCGATAATTTTTATTTTGCTGCTGAGTTCGCTGCTCGGTTCGGTTGTGGGAATCGTTTTAATAATAATTTTCCGCAAAGGTTTGAAATATGCGATGCCCTTCGGGCCGTTCCTTGTGGCGGCCGCCTACGTTCATCTCTTTTTCGGTGAAAAAATTCTAAACTGGTACTTGGGGTTGTTTTAATTTATCTCCCTCGATTAAGAACAAAATCGCCTAGTTATTGCCATAAAGTATAATAAAAATAGCTATATAAGTATTTTAATTATGCATAATTATACTAATTATATATGTGATGAAGATATATTTAACAAAAGTTCTTGTCGATTAGGCTAAAAACGTGTATTATCCAAATCACCAAAATGAATAACAATGTAAGACA
>CAZYHS010000023.1:12066-22124 GCA_964647545.1 uncultured Pseudomonadota bacterium
ATCCTGAAAAAAAATGACAAAGTGACCGACTTGGGGGCGGCCCCCGGCGGTTGGATGGAAGTTCTTTCCGAAATGGTCGGGCCAAAGGGTCTGGTCGTCGGCATTGACCTTTTGCCGCTGAAAATCGGGCTGCGGGCAAATATGCGGTTTATTCTGGGCGATATTACGGCTGACGAATCGCACGATAAAATCGCCGAACTCTGCGACGGGCCTGTTGACGTCGTCCTATCCGACATGGCTCCCAACACAAGCGGAGTTGCATTCAAAGATTGTTATCTCTCTTACGAACTTTGCTGCATGGCGCTTGATGTCGCTAAAAAAATTCTCAAGCCGAACGGAAATTTCGCCGCTAAAATTTTTCAGGGGCAGGAAGTTGAAACTTTCAAACGTGATTTAAGAGCCTTGTTCAAAAAGGTTGAGCAATACACGCCGCCGGCAACCCGCCAGTCATCGAAAGAAATCTATCTGGTCGCGCTTGGATTTAAAGGCTAGTTAATTTTTGTCACAAAGACTTTTCCGCTTTCCCCTGACGTTGCACCGTAGAGAAGGCCGTTATTATAGTGAATTATTCCAATTCCGACAGGTGTGTCGGCGCGATCGATTTTACTCCATGTCACTCCGAAATCCTTTGAAACATAGATTTTGCCGTCGTTTGTCAGGGCAAATGCCAGCTTGTCGGCCGCATCGACGAAGAGTTTTTTAAAGTTCCCATCAGGTTGAGACAGCAATTCAAGCTTGTCTTTGAGCAAATAGATCCCGTTATTTGCGGCGAACATCGTATTGATAAAAGCATTTCCGTTTTCTTCGACGCCGGCTATGTCATCAATATCAACGCTTCCAAGCGCATTAATCCCTAATTGTTCAGAAAACTTTACAACAGCTCCGGTTGATAAGTTTAGTGAATTGAAGCTGCCGACGTTCGTGAGCGTGTAAAGATTTCTGGGAGAATAAGAAATAGCGCCATTTGATTCCTTGGCGGCGTAGGTCGATTTGATAGCAACAAAGTATTGATTGCTTGCAAGCTCCGCGATATTTTGCCAGCTCAGATTTGTTCCATTGTAGGTACCTTTCAAAAACATTTGGTCCTTTGCGACGTAGGGTGTGCTTGCCAGCACGGCCAAATGAGTTACTTTATTGACACCGAAGTCGCCAAGGTTTTTGACGTCGATATGCCATGTCCAATCTTCATTGAGCCTTATAACCCGCGTATTTTGGGTGTTTTGCGGGGAGACGCCTACGTAGAGATATTCCTCGTTTGGCGGATTTCTTCTTGTGACGGCCAGCGCGGTTATCGGGTCGGTCGGTGAACCGGTAACTTTTTCAAGCGGAGAACAAAATCCAGTTTCTTTAGGGGCGTGTTGTACGAACAGTCCGTCATCGCGCGCGACGTAAAGTTGGCCGCCGAAAATTTCAAGGTCGTTGATCTTCGCCGATGAATTTCCCTCAACAGGGGTTTCGGTCCACTTGTTCGTTGTTATCAAGCACGGCAGCTTGACTCTTGCGTGCGTCACTTGTTCCACGGCCGGTGTTTTATCAACAGTTAAGAAATCGCTGATTCTTGTTTTAACCGTGTCGATGAAATTTGTGGGGAATTTCGGACAATCTGCGGCGCAGGATGCGTTTGTTTCGTTTGTGTCGCAAGTGCCGTCGCCGCAAATGGCTGTTTTTTCACAATCTGCCGGACAGTTGCCGTAATTTTCGGCCTGCTCGCACTTGCCATCGCCGCAAACAGAGGGGCTCGAGCAGTCTTCGGGACAGTTGGACGCCGCTTCATTGGCTTCACAGAGGCCGTTGCCGCAAACAGGCTTTTCGGGATCTGTTGTTTTGCAATCTGCCGGACATGTGTCGGTCGTTTCGCTCGATTCGCACTCGCTGTTGCCGCAAACAGGCTTTTCTGGATCTGTCGTTTTGCAATCTTCGGGGCACGACGAAATTGTTTCGCCCGATTCGCAGACCTTGTTCCCACAAGCCGACGGCTCGATCTTTTCGCAGTCCTGAGGGCATGTTTCGTTTGATTCGGAATCTGCGCAAACGCCGTCGCCGCATAGCGGGGCGATGTTGCAGTCGGGATTGTTCTGTGCGTCGGCCCCTGTACACGGGTCGTCTTTGACGGTCCCGCTATCGGAGCAGGCGGCAAATATAGAAAAAATAAGGGCTAAAGAGATGACGATTTTTTTGGTCTTCATGACGGTAATCTTATCGCGGCAAATGGCGCATGTCAACGCGCTAGATGACCGGTTTTCAGTTGGCTGAATCGAAATTAATGGCGAGTTTTATAGGTTCGGGGAAGTAGGGGAGGGGCATTGCGCGGCGAATGGTTTCAATTGCCGCGTTGTCCAAAATTGCAGAGCCCGACGACGAGATGATCTTTGCGTTCTTAATTTCGCCGCTTTGCAGAATTTCGAATTCGACCTTTGGCCTGCCCGAGAGTTTTTGACCCCTTGCTTCGGCGGGGTAGAATTTTGCCCGTTCGATCTTTGTGCGGATCTTGGCAAGGATAGGGTTTCCGTTTGGCGAGCCTATAAAATAACCGGAAGTAGAGGCTGCGCCCGAACCGGCTTTGGAGTTTTCGCCGAAAGCTGCGCCGGTTTCGCTTCCTTCAATTTTCGTGCTGCTACCTGTTGCGGCCTCTGAAATTGGATTTTCGCTACCTGTTAAATTGTTTGTGGCAGGTTTTGCGGCAGAATTTTTATTTGTTTGAGCTCTTTGCGCCGGAGCTTGAGTCGCATTGGCTATTACCGAGCCGTCAGTTAAGGCATCTCCGCCGTCGAGCGCAACGTCAACCATAACGAAATTTTGAATGCCAAATGGCACGTTTTCTAGCGACGCAAAGAGAGCGGCAAACGCAAAGATGGCGGCCACACCAAGATGGAGCCCCAGCGAAACCACGAGATTATTTGCAAGGCGTTCTTTCATTTCGGTTTCAGCGGCAAATAGTATGGCCGTCCGTCGAGGTCGTTAATGCCGACATAAACTTCGGTGCCGAAAACACTTTTTAAGCTGGCGTAGGTCACGGTCTCTTCGGGACGGCCGTGTGCGCAAATTTTACCGTTTTGCATCAGCGCGATCTTGTCGCACCAGACAAGCGCCAGATTTATGTCGTGCATGACCGACAAGATCGTCAGCCCGCGCTCCTTGTTGAGCGATTTTAAAAGTTCTAAGATCTCCTGCTGATGCCCGATGTCGAGAAATGCCGTCGGCTCATCGAGAAGCAGCACTTTCGGCTCCTGCGCAAGGGCGCGCGCAATAACGACGCGCTGTTTTTCTCCGCCGGAGAGCTCGTGAAAATTTCTCGATGAAAGTTTTTTCAGGTCGCAGCTTTCGATCGCCCTTTTAGCCGCTTCGCGGTCGTCGCAGGTTTCAAAACCGAAGATGCCTTTTTTTCGGGCGATCCGGCCCATAAGCACCATTTCAAAGACGCTAAAATCGAACGGCACTTCGGTCGTTTGGGGGACGAAGGCCGCTATTTGCGCGATTTGCGAGGCGCCGGCCTTCGCAACGAATGTGTCGATTATTTTTACGCTCCCCGCCGACGGCCGTTCGAGCCCCAGAATACATTTAAGGAGCGTGGTTTTGCCGCAGCCGTTCGGGCCTAAAATAGACGTCCATTCTCCCTTTGCGACGTGGAGGCTTACGTCGCTTAGCACCAGCTCGTCGCGCGAGGTCGTTTTAGAATAGGCGAAGTCGATGTTTTTTGCGTCGATCATTTTGCGCCCCCCTTTGCTTTCGGGCTCAAGTTTTTTCTAAGCAGCAGGAAAAATACCGGCCCGCCTATGAGAGCGGTGATGACTCCGACGGGGAGCTGCGTTTGATAATTGCCGCCGGAAAGGACTGTCCTCGCAAGAGTGTCGGCGAGCACCATGAACGAGCCGCCCAAAAGGGCGCCGGCCGGAAGCGTGATGCGGTGGTCGCTTCCGAAAAGTAGCCGCGCCGCGTGAGGAATGAAAAGTCCGACAAAGCCGATAAGCCCCGTCAGACTTACAACAGCGCCGATCATGATAGATGCGGCGAAAAAGATGATTTTACGAACGTTGGCCGGCTCAATGCCGAGCGTTTTCGACGTCTCTTCGCCAAGCGAGAGGGCATTCATCTTCGGCGCAACTGCAAAGAGTATCGCAAAGCCTGCTAAGGCCATTGTTCCGACTAGGGCGATCTCTTTCCACGAAGTAGTTTCGAGGCTGCCGATGAGCATGAAAAGAATTTCGTGCGCTTGCTCCATTGTCACCATCGTGTGGATGAGCATGATAAGGGCGAATGCGAAGGCGTTGAAAATGACGCCGGTGAGTAAAAGCGTGTGATTGTTGCGGTGAGCGCTTTTGCCGCTGGCTGCGTAGATGAAGAACATTGTGACCAGACTTGCGACAAGCGAACAAAAGACAGCGGTTGTAAATCCCAGATTTGCGGCGACGCCGACAGCGCTTCCAAGAGCTGCGCCTCCGGAGACGCCTAAAATGTAAGGATCGGCCAGCGGGTTTCTAAGCAGCGCCTGAAACGCAACGCCGCCGGAGCCCAGCGCCATGCCGGCTATCATGCCGAGGACGATGCGCGGAAGCCGCGAAATTAAAATTATGTCGAGGGCCGCTTTGTCCTTGAGGGCGTTTAAAATTCCGGCGCCGGACGAACCTGTGTTCAAGGCGAAGACGACGGTAAGTATCGAGAGAAGTAGGAGCGCGGCGTTCACCGTAAGCCATTTTTTAAGAGTTGTGTGTTTTTCGCTCATAGATTTTTACCTCCGCCATCCGAAAGTTCTTTCGATATAAGTTTGACCGCGTCGCCAATTGTCGGGCCGGCCCTGAAATCGGAGATGCTCAAGTGGACGATCTGGTCTTTAGGATAGAACCCAAGCGAATTTCTTACGTCGCTTCCCATGCCGAGGTCGAAAATTATGTCGGGCTTTTTCTCGAGGATGAATTCCGCCGAGATCGTCGGGTAGGGGATCTTTTCGGCATTGATAACGTTTGTCGCTCCCGCAAGCGCGAGAATTTCGCCTAGGAAGGTGTTTTCTCCCGCGGCAATAAGAGGTTTGTGGCCGACAAGTATTAACGCTCTCTTTTCAGCCGTGGCCGCTGCTTTGGCGGCCTTGATCTCTTTTTTCATCTTTGCAACAAGCGTTTCCCCTTCGCGCGACTTTCCTAGCGTGTCGGCGATCTTTTGCGTTGAGTTAAATAGCTCCTGCGTATTTTGAAACGGCAAGAAAAGTGTTTTGAGCCCGGCCGATTCGAACGCGGTGAACTGCCCTTGAAGGCTGTTTTCGCGGGAGCCTATGATCAATGTCGGCTTTAGCGCGATGATCTTTTCGGTGTCGATGTTGATGTAGTCGGCGACCTTGGGAAGTGGCATAGCCTCCTTAGGGCGGTCGCACCAGCGGGTTACGCCAACGACTTCACTGCCTGTGCCAAGGGCGAACAAAATCTCGGTGATGTTGGGCTTGAGCGAGACAATGCGTTCGGCGGCAGCACAGACCGTTGTGATCAGAAGTAATGCAATGGTTAATAATAGTTTCATGGTTTAAGTTGTTTAAAAGTTTAAGTCGTTTAACTTGTTTAAGTCGTTTAATGTGCGCCGTTTATCACCGCGAGCGCGTCGAGATCGAACGCCGAGTTTCCGCTTCCTATGTTTTGTGGATCGTCGGGCGGAGTGAAGTTTCCCGCCGCACGGATCTTTACAAAGCGCGCTTTTTTAACGCCGATATCGGCAAGGTCGAACGAATCGCCCCCTGCGCCGCCGTTCTCAAAGCCGGCAACGAACGGGTCGCCCCCGCCGATGACAGGTGAAATGCCGGCGCAACCGCTCTCTTTTTTATCGGCGAAGTTGCCGCTTGCCGCTGCGTTAAAATCGCACGGGAATTTTTTGAAATTAACTCCGTCGATACTGACCGAAACTTCGGCCGCTTCGCTAAAGACCGACAGTTTTTCCGGCTCGTTGATTGCGTGGTCGAGCATTTTGTCGATCGTGACCCCTCCCGCTTGAATAAAAAATGCGTTCTCAAAAACTGTGAAGTCGCTGCCGTCGCCGTCGATAATTTCGCAATTGCCGGTGTCGAGAATCACTTCGCCTCCGTTGCCGAGCGAAAGGACGCCGCTGACCGACTGCTGTGCACCGGCCATGCCGGCCGCGTTGGTCGGGGCTTCGGGAGCTCCAAGCAAAACGTCCGGAAGTTTGGCAAAGTTCATGCCGCCCCCTTTGGAGATTTTCACGGAGACGACCGCTTCTGCAAATCCTGTGCACGGAACCGGCGAATCTTCGGGTTCTTCTATGTCGGGCCGATTTGTGCGGCCGATTTTAGGGCCGATCTTTTTTGCGAACGCTTCGCGAAACGAATAAATTTCTAGGGCTTGGTCGAGCATAGGCGGTTTGACCGAGATAAAGCCCGACGAAACTTCGGTATCGTTGTCATCTCCCGTTTCATCGGTGTCGTCCTCGTCGTCCGAGGGGTCGGCCTCATCCGATTCATTTTCCTGCGGGTCAAGTTCGGTGTCGTCCTTTGCGCCGCCCGACCTGTGAGTGTTGATCGCAACTATGGTTCCCGGGTAACCGGTCGTCGCAAAGATATCGGGCGATGTAAAATCGGTCCCCGGAATTCCGTGCCGCACGGCAAGCGGCCCTGCGCCGGTGTTTTCGCCGGTCGGGTTTTCGCCGGTGACTCCCGCAGGAAAGCCGATGACGAACGGCTCGTCCGAAAAATGCGCCGGAAGAGCGACGGCGGTTTCTGTGGAAATATCGACCGGATAAATTGCACTGTTTTCAAAGCTTGCGACGAAAACATATTTGTCGTCGTGGCTGATCGCCTGCGCCGTTAAATAGTCGCTGCCGATGCCGCTTCCTGAAATTACGATCGGGTTTTCGCGAGAACGAATTGCGACGCCTGCTTCAAGGTCGATTTCGTAAAGCTCGCCGTAGGATGTGCTACCGATGAAGGCTCTTTTACCGTCGCGAGTTACGGCCATTTCCTGAAACGACAGGCCGACTTTTCCGAGCGAGATGTTTTTCGTTATGCTCAGGTTTTTAGCGTCGATGATGTCGATGCTTGAGTTTGTTTTCGGTTCGGCGTGCGCGTTGATTAAATCGCTGACGCCCGAATTCGTCACGGCGATCTTTTCTTCGGATATTTTTGTGATGCCGGTCGGAACGAAGCCTGTCGTCAAAATTGAGGTCGTAAATTTTAGATAGGGTGCAGATTCGAGAACTTCAAAAACAAGAACAGTCCCCGGATTTGCGACCGCCGGCGAGACGGGATTGACGTAGTTCGATGTTGAGACAAATAGACGGTCCCCCGATGCAGCGACGCTCGAAGGGTAGTCGGGCGTAAGTTGGGTAACTATCGAACCGTCCGAGCGTGCGCGTTTTGTCACGGGAAGGTCGAGAGCCATGTTTAGTGAAACGCTTGCGTTCACCGTGCCGCTCGCCGGATCGAAATCGATCACGTGGCTCGACGTCAGTAAAAATGCGCGCGACTTGGAGAGCACAAATAGCGACGACGGAAAACCGGTTCCGTCCGGTGCCACGAACGGCGCGAATTTTTTTGATATCGAAAGAGGGTTCGAGTCGAGATTTACCGGTATGACCCCCGACGGGCTGCTGCTTGTCACGACAAACGCCGTGTCGCGCATGTCGTCGGTGTCGGGAATGACGATGTCGGCCGGAAAATCGCTTCCGAGAATGAAAGCGTTCTTTGTGATCGTGACAGAACACTTGTTTTCGCTTGTGCATTCTTTTGCCGTCGGGCCGCCGTCCGGAATGAGCGACGTGTCATTTTGATTTGTGAACATGCCGCCGCCGCCGCACGACGCCGTTAAAAATAATACCGCCGCAAAAAATAGTCTCTTCATTTTGGTCCTCCGGAAAGCGTTACAAAAAACGATCTGCGCGGAAGGGGGAAACCCCTTGCGTCATAGACCTGTACGTTGGTGATGTCTTTTGCCTCGAAGGTGAGCGTGTAGGCCCCCGGTAGCGATTTGCCGGCATCGAGGGTCAGGGCGGCTCCGGCGTCTATGGTCGAACGTCCCGCCAGAAAAAGTGTGTTGGAGGTGTTGACCGGCAGTTTTGAGGTGTAGTTGAACTTTGAAAAATATCCGGCCGTAAGACGGCTTCCGATTTTGTGAGAGACGTCGATCTTTGCGTTCACGATATTTTTCGCCTGACCGGCCAGCATCGCGCGGCTTTTTTTAAAATGGGCGTCGGTCAGGGTGTAGTTTGCAGAGAGGTCGAGCCATTCGAGCGGCGAGACGATGAGAGCCGTTTCGATCCCTTTGGATGTCACGCCAAACGTGTTGACCGGTTCAATGGTCGTTGCGCTAACGGGCACCCAGATGATCTGGTTTTTTACGTCGTTGTAAAAAAACGTCCCTTCAAAAGAGAGGTAGGGTTTATTGCTGACCTTGTGGCGCCCGAACGCAAGGACGATTCCGGCGTCGAAGTTGTTGGCCTTTTCGTCGGAGAGGTTCGAATTGCCGCGCATGTAACCTTGATCGGGAAAATATAGCTCCGAAAAATTCGGGAAGCGGAAAGATCTTTCGGCGTTGGCTTTGAACGTTGCAAAGTTTGCGGGCTTTGCGATGAGACCGATTTTTCCGCCGTAGCCGTTGCCTTTGTCGTTTGTAAAGGCTGCGATGAACGACGGGATGATGCCGAGCTTTTCGTCCAATAGCCAAAGCTCGTTTTGCAAAAGTGTGCTTCCGGTCGCGCGGTCGTGTCTGCCGCTGACGGGGGCGGTCGGAATAGGGGACGAGTCCTTAAAATAGTCCCACGTAAGGTCGAGTCTTAGCGTTGTGATGTTGGTGAGGTGGCGAGTTTTCAAGGTCGGCGATATCAAAAAATACGGGTTGAGCGTGTTTGTCGTCGCCAGCTGGTTTATCGGCCCGCCGATCGCAGGGGATGGGTCGGTAAATTTGTCGCTTGTGAAATTATTTGTGAAACCGCTTTCGAGCGTGAGTTTGCCGCCGAGCAGGTCGTAGAGCTTTGCGCGCAGGCCCGTGAGGTTTCTAAAAATGGTCTCTTTGGCTTCGAGCGGATTTTGCGGATAGAGCTGGGTCGTCTCTTCCTCCATCCCCGGAACATCGCGGTGGGTGAAGAAAAAATCGTTCGACGCGTCGATAGACAAATTGTCGCCCGAGTCGTACGAAAATTTCGAGAGCAGATCTTCGGAGATGAAACCGTTGTGAAGACGCGCGTAGGTCTTTCCGCCGCCTATCGTTACGCCGCCGATCTGCGTTGACGCGCTTTTAAATGTAAAGGCGCCGCCGCTTTGCGCGTGGGTATAGCTTTCGACGAGCCTCCATTTTTCGCGGCCGATCGAAAGAGTTGCCGCGGCTTTGAAAGTTTTGAACGAGCCGTAGGTCGCCTGACCGTTGAAGTTTGTCCCTTTGCCGGCGCGTTTTGTGACGATGTTGATAACGCCGCCGATCGCGTTGGGACCGAATTTAGCGGTGCCGCCGCCGCGGATGACTTCTATTCGTTCGATTTGCTCGACCGGAATTGTGGAAAAATCGACTCCGCCGCCGGTCGGCGAGTTTATCCTTACGCCGTCGATGAAGACGACGACCTGTTCGGCGCTGGAGCCGCGAATTGTTACGGTTGAATATTGGCCTGCCCCCCCTAAGTCTTTTACTTCAACGCCGGGTGAGGTTCTGATGAGTTCGCCGGCGGTCATGTTGCGTTCGGCCTCTTTGGAGGGCTTGATGACCGTTGTGAAATTTGTCGGCGCCGCTGAGGAGGAATTTGGATCGTCGAAAACGACTATCTCTCCCAAATCTGCGGCCAGCAGAGGTTTGGCGAAAGGGCATAGCTGCGCACAGAGAGTCAGTAAAAGCGGCAGGGCAAAATATAAAAGTGGTTTCTTTTTAAAAAACTGCATCTCGCGCCCATCTCCTCGTGGGCCGATCAAAAATGCGGATGCGTTAAGGTCTCCTGACTTGAAGTTAAACCCGACTGCCACTTGCCTTCCCGTCGTTTTCTCGGACAGTGGCTTGTTCGCAGCAGTCATTACTTCTTACAGTGGCGGGACCGTGGCGGATTTGCACCGCCTTCCCTTTCACGCGTCCAGATTGAATAAGAACTGG
>CAZYHS010000024.1:0-21322 GCA_964647545.1 uncultured Pseudomonadota bacterium
AAACACATGGCATATTTGTGAAGCTATGCTATTATGGCATGGCTTAAATTTTGCACATTTTAGATTTTGGTGAATAGCAGCTTTAAGCTTACAAGCAAGGGGATATTATGAGATGTTTAAATTTAACGGCTGTGTTGATTTTTGCCGCCTTTTTAATCGGCTGTAACTCCCAAGATTCTGCCTTGCTTAAAGGCCCCGATAATTTAACCACGCCGGACGATTCAACTCCAAATATTACCGCTCAAAAATGTGAGCAAGACTCGGATTGCCCCGAAAATAAACCCCTTTGCATAGACAAAGTCTGCACTCAAAAAATAAAGGAAAATGAGGATTGCGCCATCACCGGTTGCGATGCTGGCTACGTCTGCAAAGACTCGGTTTGCGTTCCAAGCAGCGAAACTCCGCTCATTCCCAAAATCACATTACCCCTCATCCCACCGGAAAATTTGGTTGGGAAACCCGTAATGCCGGAGCCAAAAACATTTACTGTAAATATTAAAGATAAACTTATCGGGTTTATTGATCTTATGTCGGGCGGAAACGACGCCCCCGATCTGTTCTACAAGCTGGAAGCCGTGAAACTGGCTCCTGCGCCCGATGGCGACGCAAAGGTCTCAAGATACACGCGCCTCTTCGCGCAATTTAACGACAAGATCGACTGCGCTGCGCTTAGCGGGAAAAGTCCGTTCGTTCTGGAAAAGTCTTTGAATGGAAGTTACGTTGAGGATACAGATTCAATCTGGAAGGTTTCGTGCGGCGACGATTTTGTGGTCGCAACCAACAGCAAGCCTCTCGAGCCGAACACAAAATACAAACTGACGCTTCCGGTTGATTCGGTCAAATCACCAACCGGAAAGAAACTTGCCTCATCTAAATCGGCATTTTTCACAACGCTCGACACGCCGACACACAAACGTAGCGAAATTCAAAAGATAGAATTAATGCGCGCTTTGGTAGGCCCGCAACAGAACGGCAAGACAATTTACCCAAATGATAAGGTCGGCTCCGACCCGTTCCATGGACAGATAGCGATTTTCGACGCCGAAAATATTATGGTAGCGTGGCTTGCGTACACCGCCCCCGAAAACGAGACAGACAACAGAACTCACGTCGTAATCGGCCACTATAACTCGGTCAACGACACGCTTAGAATTGCCGAGCCGGCCAACGACACGCCTGACGCCGACACAAGTAAAGGTTCTGCGCATCATCAGCCGAGTGTATTTTTTGACCAGCTCGGTTACGGATATGTCACTTACTTTGCTTCACATGCGTGGCAAGGTGACGGCCCTCCGGATGGTTCGCCTAGAAATCCTGTCGGATTCACCGGCCCGATCATGAAAAAATCTCTCGTCCCCTTCCCTAAGAAAGCCAGCGATTGGGGCCCGCAGGTGCGAGGACGAATGAACGGCAGCAACTGCGATGAAATTGTCACAACGATATCTGCCGCAAACGGTAACACCATAATAGCGTGCGGAAACACAGGCGCATGGATCGATGAAATCGCGCCGTGCAAAGAAGGAAAAATCTGCTGGGTGGGAAACGGCGCACGACAGGTGCTAAGCAACGACAGAACTCCAACCGCATCCCCTGCCGACGGGCTGGTCTATAACAGAATGAGCAAAGCGAAACTCTTTGCAGACCGCAATCCACTTGGCGCACAGAAACTTTTCCTCATCTGGGGTTACAGCGGCGCATTATCGATGGGTTCCTTCGACAACGCCCCCTACGGCACCGACCACCACAGAGTCTATTTCGCGTACTCAGACGATTACGGAAAAACATGGAAATCGCACGACTACTCGGAAGATACCGATGGCAGCGTCAAAACCGGCAAACGATTTTTCACAAAAGAAATTCCGGCCGATCAATCCGGACTTGTCTATTCAAATGAAGACCCGTCTGACTGCAAAATAAAGACAAAGGAATGCTCCGGCCCGATATCGCCGTCCGACAAGGCATTTGCCCTGACACAAACACGCTCGACCAGATACAAAACGCTCTTTGCCGCCGACGACGGCACAATTTACATTGCGTTCAATAAGTCGCTCTTCCTCGATAGAGGCAGCTGCACAAAACTTGTGAAATGCAACGCAGAAGAGAACGGCTGTTTCAGCGCCAGCACATGTGAGCTCACAAGCGATGGGCATTTTAACGACACCGCGTCATGCGTAAACGAAAAGGCATACCTCAAATGCGGAGAGGCAAAAGACGACGCCGGAAATATTTTCACACCCGACATGAGCAAGGCCTACGGCGTAATGATGCTCGCAAAATTTAAGCTCGGAGCAAATGAACCTATCAACGAATACAAAGTCAGCGTTGGAGCAGGCGACAGAGCTTATACAACACTGACAGATGGAATCCCCGGAACCGCACGCGGAGTCGGAGGTCTTTACGCAAACGGCGATAAAATCCGCATCTGGTATCCAATTCAAATGATCGGGCTTAACTCGATTGAAGAGGCGACTTCGGTCAACGGCGGTAAAAACTGGGCCTACGAAAACTTTATTGAAAAAAATGAAGTTCTAAATGATGCCGGAATTCAGTTTGCACCCGGCACGTTAAACGGTGTGACAGAATTCAGGCCAACATGGATATTTGGAGTTACAGGTTCTGACGATTTTTACAACACCATGGGAATGGCCTACGGCGTGGGCTACACAATTAAGGGGATCCCAAATCGGCTCGCTAAACACGGCGTTCACTACTATCAAATGCGGTTTGACGATTGAGACCACCAACCGCTAGCTGTCCGAAAATAAAAAATCCGCCGCCCCGAAAGGGACGGCGGATTTTTTGCTCGGGGACTAGGATTATGGCGCTCGCGCGCCATGTTCCGTAGTGTCATGCCTCGCTGCCCAGTCGTCGGGCCCCCGCTCGGCATATTATTTTAGCGTCGCGCCAAGTTCGGCGCGACCGCGTAATCGAACCACTGAGTTCAAAATAACTAGACCTCAAACAAAAGAAAAGCCCCCGCACATGCGGAGGCTTTTCTTTTGCTCGGGGACTAGGATTCGAACCTAGATATGCAGAGTCAGAGTCTGCAGTCCTGCCGTTAGACGATCCCCGAGTATCAATTTCTTAAACCACTTAAACAACTTTCAACAATTTTAAACCAGCTGTTTCAGCTGTTCAAGGCCCGCGCGTCTAGCACGCAACGGGCGCATATGTCAAGCCTGCGGAAAAGCTATTTCCCCTGCACGTGCTCAAGCATCTTCTTAAGCCGCGCAATGTACTCTTCGCGCGATTTAAACGGTTTTTTTGCCACGCCGCATTTGATCGCCGCCTCTGCCACCGCAGGAGCTTCCCAAAGCAGCACACGCGGGTCGAGCGGCTTGGGAATTATGTATTCGCGCCCGAACTTCAGCTCTTTCACGTTATAGGCGTCACAAATTTCGCGTGGCACCGGCTCTTTTGCAAGTTTGGCCAAAGCATGGCTCGCCGCAATTTTCATCTCTTCGGTAATTGCCGTTGCCTCAACGTCAAGAGCGCCGCGGAAAATGAACGGGAAGCCGAGCACATTGTTGATCTGGTTCGGATAGTCGCTTCGACCTGTCGCCATAATTGCGTCGGGTCTGACCTCTTTCACCTGCTCCGGCATAATTTCCGGCTCGGGATTTGCCATGGCAAAAATCACAGGATCTTTGGCCATGCTCCTCACCATCTCCTGCGTAACAATTCCCTTCACCGAAACGCCGACAAAAACATCGGCACCTTTCATCAAATCGGCAAGCGTCTTGCAGTCGGTCTTTTTTGCGTAGGGTTTGTGATATTTCCAAAGATTATGCCTGTCACTTGTGATCACGCCCTCTTTATCGAACATCCAGATGTTGTCGGTCGGCACGCCAAGCCGCACCATCATGTTGGCGACGGCAGTTCCGGCCGCCCCCGCACCCGAAAAAACGACTTTGATCTTTGTAATGTCTTTGCCCGTAATTTCCAGCGCGTTCAAAAGTCCGGCACCGCCGATTATCGCCGTGCCGTGCTGATCGTCGTGAAACACAGGGATTTTCATTCTCTTTTTCAGCTCTTCTTCGATGTAAAAACAATCGGGGGCGCAAATATCTTCGAGGTTGATGCCGCCAAATGTCGGTTCCATCATTGCGATCGCGTCGATGAGCTTGTCGCAATCGGTCGATGCAAGTTCGATATCGAACACGTCGATGTCTGCGAATCTTTTGAAGAGAACGCCCTTCCCTTCCATGACAGGCTTGCCGGCCAGCGGGCCGATATTGCCAAGCCCGAGCACGGCGGTCCCGTTTGAAATGACCGCGACAAGATTGCCGCGCACCGTGTAAAGCGACGCCTTGTCGGGATCTTTGGCGATTTCGCGGCACGGCTCGGCGACTCCGGGCGTGTAGGCAAGAGAGAGGTCCCGCTGCGTCTTACACGGTTTTATCGGCACGACCTCGATCTTCCCGTGCCGGCCCTCTTCATGATATTTTAGCGCATCTTCTCTGGTAAAAAGTGCCATTGAATTCTCCTGTTGTTATTTCTTTCGCGGTCGGTTGAAAGTTTTTACTTAAGAGAGAAAATTTTGGCAAATCATTAATCGGATTTTGTAAGCTTTTTTCAACACCTGTAAAAAATACCTAACACACTGTATTTTATGGCTTTTTTGACTTGACTCAAGCCATTGAGACATCTTAACGCCGCCATAATATGTTCACACTTCTACTTTCGCGCGTCACATCGCCAAAAAGAGTTCTTTCGCGACAAAAAATTGGGCGCAACACGACAAGCATCGGACGAGACCCAGCCTGCGACATTCAACTTGCCGAACCCGATGTATCACGTCTTCACGCAACGATCGTGTGCGAAGGCTCGCGCGTCAGCATAGCCGACAAAAGCTGCAACGGCACGTTCGTTAACGGGCTCAAAATCAAAAAACAGCGCCTTTCGGCAGGCGACATAATAAAAATTTCCGGATGGCTGCTCACGCTTGCCAGAGAGGAGATTTGCACGGACGATAAAACCATCCCCGAGACCGGCGAAGCCAAGCAGATCACGGGTTATGAAGAGAATAAAAAAGAGCTCGCTTCATCATTCGTTTCGCTGACGATAAGAACGGTCGGCGGCGCGGTCGAAAAAAAGAGGATCACTCAGGCCGTCTTTGGAAGCGACAAAAACTGCAACGTTGTCATTAACGACGATTATGTCTCGACGCGCCATTTTGAAATAAAATACGAAGGCAGGGATTTCGTCATTTGCGATCTTGACAGCAGCAACGGCACCTACTTGAACGGCAAAAAGATAAAACACGCAAAACTTGGAAGGTGCGGCACGATCGTCGCCGGCGGGACAAGCCTAAGCTACAATACGGGCAAAGAAATTGAAACTATCGGGCCGTCTGCCGAAACAAGTCTGGGGCCTATCGTCGGCTCATCGAAACAGATGCGCGAGCTCTTCACCCTTCTTGTAAAAATTTCCGCATCAAAAGTCCCCGCCTGCATCGTCGGCGAATCGGGAACCGGAAAGGAGCTCATCGCAAGGTATCTGCACGAGAACGGCGTCAGGCGTGAGAAGCCGTTCATCGCGGTCAACTGCGGCGCAATTCCGGCAAGCCTCATCGAAAGCGAATTTTTCGGCCACGAAAAGGGGGCGTTCACCGGAGCATCGTCGCAATACCGCGGCTATTTTGAGCAGGCAAACGGTGGGACGCTTTTTCTTGACGAAATCGGAGAGATGCCAAAGGAGCTTCAAACAAGGCTTTTGCGGGTGCTCGAAACAAAAACCATCAAGCGCGTCGGCGGTTCTTCCGAGATCGGCATCGACACCAGAATTATCTGCGCCACAAATCGCGATCTCCCCGCGATGGTCAAAAAAGGAGAATTTAGAGGCGACCTCTTTTTCAGGCTCTACGTCCTGCCGATAAAGATCGTCCCGCTGCGCGAACGCAAAGAAGATATAAAGATGCTCGCAGAATATTTTTTGCAAACGATGAAACCGGAAGACGCGCACAAAGATTTCACCGACGAGGCCCTCGCCAAGCTCCAAGCGCATACGTGGCCCGGCAACGTCCGCGAATTAAAAAATGTCGTGCAGCGCGCTCTGATCGCCAGCCACAACCGAAACGTAGATGCGGAGCACATCGTAATCTCGTACGACCACGAAGAGGCCCGACAGCCGTTCGACATGCAGGGACGAAAAAAAGCGGCGGTCGTCGAAGCCATAAAGCAAAGCGGCGGCAACGCGAGCGCTGCGGCAAAATCGCTGGGGATCGCGCGTTCAACTCTCTACACAATGATGAAGCGCTTCAACTGCGGCAACGAGCTCTTCGGCGACCAAAACGAAGTTTGACTTTAAAGATTCTGTCAAGTCGTGTAGATTTCACACTATGCACGAAGCGCTGCTTTACGAAAAAAAAGCCGACAAATCTGTCAGATGCAAACTCTGCCGGCACAACTGTCTGATTCGTGACGGCAAGCGCGGCATTTGCATGGTGCGCGAGAACAGAGGCGGCACCCTCTTCTCAATTTTCTGGGGACACCCGTGCGCCGTCGCAATTGACCCGATCGAAAAAAAACCGCTCTTTCATTTCAAGCCGTCATCGAAATCGCTTTCAATAGCAACCTGCGGATGCAACTTTCGCTGCGGCTTCTGCCAGAACTGGGAAATCTCACAGTTCGGCTACGAAGAGGATGCCTCAAAACAACTCCACAACGTCGCCGCAAGACCTCTTGTCATGCCGAAATCGCTGGCCGACGAGGCATTGACACACGGCTGCAAAAGCATCTCCTACACTTACACCGAGCCGACAATTTTTTACGAGTACGCAAAGGAGATCGCAATTGAGGCGGCAAAAAACGGCATCGACAGCGTTTTTGTGACGAACGGTTTCATGTCGCGCGACATGCTCGACGATTTCGACGGACTGCTTAAGGCCGCAAACGTCGATCTGAAAGCATTTCGCAAGGAGACATATAAAAAAGTCATGAAGGCCGACCTAAACGGCGTGCTCGATTCGATCGTCCACATGAAAAAGCTTGGCATCTGGATAGAAATCACAACGCTCGTCGTGCCGGGCATGAACGACTCGCACGAAGAGATGAGCGACATTGCGAATTTTATAGCGGGCGTTGGAAAAGAAATCCCGTGGCACATCAGCCGTTTTCATCCGCAGTATAAGTTCGATTCGACCGGAGCGACGCCGCTGGAAACAATTGAGGCTGCGTTCGAGATAGGCAAAGAGGCTGGACTAAAATTTATCTACACCGGCAACATAATAAACGGCGCTCACGAAAACACACACTGCCCCAAGTGCCGAAAACTTCTCATCGAAAGAAAGGGCTACACGGTAATTCAAAATCTGGTGGAAGGTTCAAAATGTCCGGCGTGCTCAATTAAGATCGAAGGGATATTTTAGCTTCAAGCGCTCTCTTTACTTCTATTACTGCGGGCTTCAAACTCGGCTACCGCGCGGCGTTTTTCGGGGTTATTGTCAGCGACATCCTGCCTCGCTTCCAAGAATAACTTTATCCCCTCCTCATGAATTAAAAACGACGACGGGTCGATCTTGTCTGGCCAGCCTCTCAGCAGCGCAGACGACGCCTCCGAATTTGCGGCGACAAGGTTAGCGTAACCTTTAAGCGTTCTTAAATTCGCGAACGGATTGCTAATCACCATCCAAGCAAAAATCGCTTCGAAGTTACGTTTTTTCAGTTCGTACAAATCTGCAAAAGCCGAAATTGCGGCGGCCTCCATGTCGGACTCGTTCATCCCGAGAAAATCCTCGAACATCGTGCTCGAGATATCGAAACCGGCGACTCGTGCGACAACATAAGCCCCTGCGTCAGGTTTTTTAATTTCTTCGACCATTTGGGTAAAGTTGTTCCTCTATAATTATTATCGGCCCGAAGGAGGCAAATGTTGCTAGAAATCGGGGAGTTAACCCTCTTTTAATTATACTTAATTATGCATAATTAAAATATAATTTAGGTATGTATTTAGCAAAATTATAGGTGATACAAAAATCAGATTTTAAGCATTCGTTCAAGGGACAAGAGGGCATCTTTTTTGATTTCTGCCAGCACACAAACTTCGTTCTCAATTTTTCCGCTCACGAGATTTTCGAGCAGCCAGCACAAATTTTGCAGCGAAACTCTGAACATGTTCGGGCACAGCGAACGTGAAAGCGGCACAATTGTTTTGTCGGGATGTTCGGCCGCGAGCCTTGAAACGAAATTGATTTCGGTGCCGATGACAACAGTTGATTTTTTCGGAAGTGCCTCGACAAATTTTAAAATTCCTTCGGTGGAAGCATTTGCATCACTTGCCGCAACAACGTCTTCTCCGCACTCAGGATGAACAATAATTTTTGCGTCAGGATATTTTTTGCGCGCTGCCTCAACATGCTCAACGGTAAAAAACGTGTGAACGTGGCAGAAACCGTTCCAGACAAAAACTTTTTTGCCGGCACAGTCCAAGTCTGAAAGACGCCCCTCCCCCGCCACGCCATACGCAGAACGCTCCAGAGGGTTCCAAACGGCCACTTCTGAATCGGGAATATTTTTCAACTTTGCCGTGTTACGACCAAGATGCTCGTCGGGCATGAAGAGCATTTTGTCGCCGTTTGCAAAAACCCAGTCAAAAACGCGCGCAGCATTTCCCGAAGTGCAAACAACACCACCATGCCTGCCACAGAAGGCCTTGGCCTCGGCATCAGAATTCATATATACGACCGGAATAATTTTTGACGAACCGCATTTTTTTGAGAGAAGCGACCATGCCACCTCAATGTCGCCGATTCGCGCCATGTCGGCCATTGGACAGCCTGCCATCATGTCGGGGATAAAAACTTTCTGAGATGGCTTTGCCAAAATGCTTGCCGCCTCGGCCATGAAATGTACGCCGCAAAAAACGATGAATTTTGCCGACTGCTCGCTCGCAATTTTTGAGAGTCCGAAACTGTCGCCGCGAAAATCGGCGAACTTTATCACTTCGGGGCGCTGATAGTGATGGCCTAAAATGACCAAATCACGCCCCAAAATCTTTTTTGCGGCATAAATTCTAGCTTCTAGCTCGGTCTGTGAAAGTCCGATATATTCTGCTGTAAGCGGCATTTCGTCCTCTTTTAAGGGCCTCAAATGCCCAATGACCGGCCAAAAGGCAACAAAATTTATGCGATCACGACCAGATTCTCAATTGATCATCTTCAAAAACTCGCCCTCGGTGAGAATCTTCACAGAAGACCCGCTGGCGGCGAGTTTTTTTGCTTTATCTAGCTTGCTACCTGCGCCGCCACCATCGCCGACGACAAGATAGTCGAGAGTTTTACTCACGCCGCTAGCGATAACTCCCCCCTTCTCTTCCACAAGTTTTTGAGCCGCACTTCGTTCCATCGCTATCATTGAACCTGTAAACAGAAAGCTGGCGCCCTTTAGAGGACCGCTACCCTTTTCGACCTTTTTGTGAGGGAGAATTTTTACCTGTTTGAGAAGCTTGTCGATGAGATGCTTGTGCTTTTTCAGCCCGTCGGTCACTTCAAACGCAATCACATCGCCAAAAGTGTGTATCGCTGCCAACTCTTCACGTGTTGCCGCAAGGACCTTCTCCAGCGAACCATAATTGTCAGCCAGAAGTTTTGCAGCGTGCCGTCCAAGCTCACGGATGCCAAGCGAACGAAGAAAGACTTCGAGCGTCAACTCCCGACGCGCTTCAATGTTGCGAACGATCTTTGTCGCGAGCGTTTCGCCCATGCGATCGAGTTTCATGAGGTCATCGGCGCGAAGTTCAAAGAACTCGCTAACATCTGTCACAAGTCCTTCGGCATAAAGTTTTTCGAGAAGGACATCTCCAAGCCCGTCGATTTCGACAGTTTGTACAAAGTGCTTCAGTGCACCGATCTTTGCGCCAACGCACTCTTTGGGTTTC
The DNA here is from genome assembly GCA_964647545.1 of uncultured Pseudomonadota bacterium. GTDB lineage: Bacteria > UBA10199 > UBA10199 > 1-14-0-20-49-13 > CAZYHS01. The sequence continues at coordinate 9,877 of CAZYHS010000024.1, forward strand.
GTGCAAAACAGAAAGTCGTCGCGAAGTTGAACCGGCGAACCGCACGACGGGCAGACTTCAGGAGCATCTATCTTGCCGTGCCCAGCCTCGACCACCGATTCAAGATTCGGGATAACCCCTCCGCGACGCATCATTAAAACCTTTGCGCCATGCGAAAGCCCCAGCTTTTGCATAAGCCCGAAATTGTGAAGCGACACTCGCGAAACGAAAGCGCCGGACAGTTCGACCGGCTCGACAATTCCGATCGGCGTCACAACTCCTGTGCGTGAGACACTCCACTCGATATCTTTTAAAGTTGTCACGCCGGAGTCGCCTTGAAATTTGTAGGCAATTGCAAAACGCGGGTGATGCTGCGTAATGCCGAGCTGCTTTTGCACTGAAACGTCGTTGACTTTGTAAACGACACCGTCCATTTCGTAGTCAAATTCGCTTCGGCGGTTGAGATATTCGTCGAAAACTTTTTGAATGCCTGTGGCGTCAATCAGCTTCCACTCCAAAACTTTAAATTCGCATTTTTCAAGCATCTTGCGCTTGTCAGCCTCGGTCGACGCAGAGCTGCTTAAAAGTTCGTACGCCCAGAAAGATAGCCGGTAATCGCCTGTTTTTTGCGGATCTTTTTGTTTGATAGCTCCTGCTGCCAAGTTGCGAGGATTGGCGAAGTCGTTCTTGTAGTCGGCAAAGACCGACAGCTTCATGTAAATTTCGCCGCGCACTTCGACATTTTTTAAAGGGATCTTACAAGGAACGTCGCTGACAAAATGAACGTTTGGTGTGATGTCTTCACCGACACTTCCGCTCCCGCGGGTCGCGGCCTGCAAAAGTTTGCCGTCCGGACCGTATTTTATCGACACGGCGCAACCGTCGATCTTCGGCGAAACAATAATTTCGCTATCGAATTTTTCGGCCCACGCCTGCATTGTCTTTTCGTCGTAGGCTTTGTCTAAGGAGAGCATTTCAACGTCGTGGGTAACTTTCTTAAAACCCTTAGCCCCCGTCGCAACGTCGCTGCCGATCTCGTTCAAAACTTTTGAGTCGGGTTTTAATTCACGAAGCTGTTCGACGAGCCGGTCGAATTCGTAATCGCTGATTTCAGGCTTGTGTTCGACAAAATAGAGGTGATTGTGCCGCCTGATTTCACGTTCAAGTTCTTTAACGCTGATTTTTTTGGAGGTGTTGGCTGACATAGTTTAGCGCGAAATTTTAAAATTTACGAAATTTTTGAAGCCAGCGTTTTGCCGATGTCGGCGGGACTCTTTGCAACGGCAATTCCTGCGGCCTCAAGCGCCGCAATTTTTTCGGCTGCCGTTCCCTTGCCTCCGGCGATGATCGCGCCGGCGTGTCCCATGCGCTTTCCCTTCGGGGCCGTTTGACCGGCGATGAACGCCACAACAGGCTTTTTCATTTTTGTGCGCACGAACTCTGCGGCCTCTTCTTCAGCCGTGCCGCCGATCTCGCCGATCATAATGACCGCGTCGGTCGATTTATCGGCCTCAAACGCCGCAAGGCAATCGATGAAATTCGTGCCGGGGACCGGATCGCCTCCAATGCCAACGCAAGTTGATTGGCCAAGCCCCATGCGGGTCACCTGATCGATCGCTTCGTAGGTCAACGTTCCGCTTCTACTGACGATCCCAATTCCGCCTTTTCGACAGATCGAGCCGGGCATAATTCCAATTTTGCATTCATCGGGAGTGATAATGCCGGGGCAGTTCGGCCCGATGAGGCGCGAAGATTTGCCCTGCATGTATTTTTTTATCTTCACCATGTCGAGAGTTGGAATGCCTTCGGTGATGCAAACAACAAGTTCAATTTTTGCGTCGACCGCTTCCTTAATTGCGCCGTAGCAAAATTTTGCCGGCACCATGATCATGCTGGCGTTAGCGCCGGTTGCCGCTTTGGCTTCGGCTACCGAGTTGAAAACCGGTACGCCGTCGATTGTTTGACCACCCTTACCGGGAGTGACGCCGGCCACAACGTGTGTGCCGTAATCGCGGCAAGCCTTTGTATGAAACGCTCCTGCGCTCCCCGTAATTCCCTGCACCAGAAGTTTCGTGTCCTTATTTACCCAGATGCTCATTTTACACTCCTGACGACTTTTTCGGCGGCTTCAGAAAGACCTTCGGCCGAAATGATATTCAGTTTTGAATCGGCAAGAATTTGTCTGCCGCGTTCAACGTTCGTTCCCTGCAGACGAACAACGAGCGGAACTTTTATATTCACTTCCTTGGCTGCCGCGACAATTCCCTCGGCGATCATGTCGCACTTGACGATGCCGCCGAAAATATTCACTAAAATCGCCTTCACCTTCGGATCTCGCAGAATAATTCTAAACGCCTCCGACACTCTCTCTTTTGTCGAACCGCCGCCGACGTCCAGAAAGTTTGCCGGCTCTCCGCCATGCAGCTTGATGATGTCCATCGTCGCCATCGCAAGACCGGCGCCGTTGACCATGCAGCCGATGTTTCCGTTAAGGCTGATGTAATTTAGATCGAATTTTTTGGCTTCAAGTTCGGCCGGATCTTCTTCGTCTGGATCGAGCAGAGCCTCAAGATCGGGGTGGCGAAAGAGAGCGTTGTCGTCGATGTTGATCTTTGCATCGAGCGCAATAATTGTCCCCTCTTTTGTAACAACCAGCGGGTTGATTTCGGCAAGGCTCGCGTCCAAATCGACGTAAGCTTTGTAGAGAGCTTCAACGAACTCGCGGAATTTCGCGGCCAAATCTCCCTCAAGGCCGAGCTTTGCTGCGATAGCTGCTACGGCGTTGCTGTCAATTCCGCCAACCGGATCGATCCCAAGCTTGAAAATCTTTTCCGGAGTTTCGGCGGCGACTTTTTCGATTTCCATTCCACCTTCGGAACTTGCCATAAGCGTCACAAGCGAAGTTGCACGGTCGAGTGTCATTCCTAAATAGAGCTCGCGAGCAATGTTCGAACCTGCTTCTACCAAGATCTTTTTGACCTTTTTACCTTCGGGGCCCGTCTGATGCGTCACAAGTTGCATTCCAAGAATTTTTCCTGCGGCGTCTCTGACTTCGTCGGCGTTCTTGCAGACTTTCACGCCGCCACCTTTGCCGCGTCCGCCTGCATGGATCTGCGCCTTGACAACGCAAACTCCGCCAAGCTCTTTTGCGATTGCGACCGCTTCATCTACCGAAAAAGCAACGCGCCCCGCAGGAAGTGCAACGCCGAATTTACGCAGCAGTTCTTTCGCCTGATATTCGTGGATTTTCATATGCCAATTTCTCTCATTAAAAAAATCATCCCCGCGGTTTTAAGCGGGGAGCCAGTGCACTCACCGGATTCCCGATAACTACCTCGGGAATGACATGACCGCCATCTAAATTACTCCCTGAAGAACTTAGTGAAGGCCCGTTTTGTCGTGTCCCAGCCAAGTTCCGCGATGGCGTCCGGCAGCGGAATGTTCTTTGGACACGCGTGAAGGCAATTTTGCGCGTTACCGCAATCGGCAATTCCGCCCATCCCCATCACGGCGTCGAGACGCTCCGATGAATCGGATTTGCCGACCGGATGCGTGTTGAAAAGTTTTGTCTGCCCGAACGCGAACGCTCCCATGAAAGGAGAGCGCGCATTGAACTGCGGACAGGCTTCGCAGCAGCAGCCGCAGGTCATGCAGCGCGAATATTCGTAGGCCTTGAGGCGCTTGTCTTCTTCAAAACGCGGACCCTCTCCCAAATTAAAATAGCCGTCGATGTTGACCCAACCCTTGATCTTTTTCAGCGTCGCAAACATCGCCGAACGGTCAACTCGCAAATCGCGCACGACCGGAAATTTCGACATCGGCTCAAGCACTATCGGCTGTTCAAGATTATCGACCAGCGCCGAACACGACTGACGAACGCGCCCGTTGACGATCATTGTGCACGCGCCGCAAACCTCTTCAAGGCAAGAACATTCCCACACGACCGGATTGACCTTTTCGCCTCGGTCGTTCACCGGATTTTGCTGGATGGCCATAAGACAGGTCACGACGTTCATGCGGGGCTTGTATGGGATTTCAAAGTTTTCCCAGTAGCCTTGCGACTTGGGCCCGTTCTGTCTTCTAATTTTCAGTCTGATCGTTTTGTTCATAAGTTTCCCACCAATTAACTCAATCGAGATCCCCGCTTACGACCGCGGGGACGACACATTCGTGTGTCGACTTATTTCTTCCCCGCCGGCGCCACGTCATAACGTCTGGCGATCGGCTTGATAAATTTCGCCTCGACCGGCTCATATTCGAACTCCGGCCCCTTCGGCGTAAACTTTGCCTTCGTGGTCTTCATCCAGCCTTCGTCGTCGCGGCTTGGAAAATCGGGTTTATAATGAGCGCCGCGCGATTCGTTCCTAGCCAACGCCGCCAAAATTATTGCACGCGCCAGCACAAGCTGGTTCTGCAACTGCCTGACAAAAGGCAATTCATCGTTCGCCCATGAACTTTCGTCGGGAAGCGAACATTTTTTGCATCTTTCGATGAGTTCGAGGACTTTTTTGTCGGCCGCTTCAAGCTGGTTATTGTAACGAAGCACCATGACGTTATCCATCATCGTCTTGGAGAGCTCGTTCTTAATGGCGTGCGGGTTTTCGCCGCCTGTTCGGTTGACAATTTCTTTATTGATCTCGTTCTGCCTGTTTAGCTCAGCGGCAAATAGAGAATCGGGGAGCGAATCGGCGGTCTTCTCAAGTGATTTGACATATTTTAAGACGGTCTGCCCCGCTTTAAATCCCGAATATGTCGCCGAAAGCAGGCTGTTTGCGCCGAGCCGGTTCGCGCCGTGATACTGATAGTCGCACTCGCCTGCGGCAAGAAGTCCGGGGAGATTTGTAAAATGTTCGCGATCGACCCACAGCCCGCCCATTGAATAATGAACCGCCGGGAAAATCTTCATCGGATGTTTTTTAGGATCGACGCCGACAAATTTTTCGTAAAGCTCAAGCACGCCGCCGAGCCTGTCGTGCAAGGTCTTCGCGTCGATGTGGGTAACGTCCAGATAAACCGCGTCTTCGCCGTCGATGCCCAGCCCCATTTCTTTAACGACCTTCCAGATAGCGCGGGCCGCGACGTCGCGCGGAACCGTATTGCCGTAAGCCGGATACCACTCTTCGAGAAAGTACCACGGCTTGCCGTCTTTGTAGGTCCAGATGCGGCCACCTTCGCCGCGCACCGCTTCGCTGATGAGCCGGCGTTTGTCCTCGCCTTGAATCGCCGTCGGATGAAACTGCACGAACTCTGGGTTTGCAAAGTAGGCCCCCTGCTGATAGCAAACGCTAGCCGCGCTGCCGTTGCAATGGGTAGAATTCGTTGCGCAGCCGTAAAGCTGGCCGAAGCCTCCTGTGCACATGATGACCGCATCGGCTTTGAAAACTTCGGTCTTGAGCGAATTTAAATCGATCGCCGTAATGCCTCTAACGCGGCCGTCGTTATCTTTGACGAGCGATAAAAACTCCCAATACTCATATTTTTTAACGAGCCCTTTTGCTTCAAATTTACGAACCTGTTCGTCGAGGGCATACATTAACTGCTGACCGGTCGTAGCCCCCGCGAAAAGCGTGCGACGGTGTCTAACGCCTCCAAAAAGTCTCAAGTCGATGCGCCCTTCGGGTGTGCGGTTGAACATGACCCCCATGCGGTCGAACATGTAGGCAATTCCGGGGGCATTTTCGCACAGTTCTTTGATAGCCTCCTGATCGCCTAAGAAATCGCCACCGTAAACCGTGTCGAAAATGTGCTGGTCGATCGAATCGCCTTCGCCTTTCGTGTTGAGCGCGGCGTTGATGCCGCCTTGAGCGCAAACCGAGTGGCTCCTCTTGCACGGGATCACCGAAAAGATCGAGACGGGGATCCCCTTTTCGCAGACCTTGATGGCAGCCATAAGTCCTGCGAGGCCGCCGCCGACGATGATGATTTTTGGTTGGGTCATAAGATTATTTTTTGGCTAAAAAAACCTGCAAACTAGAAACACTCACGCTCTTAAATGAACGCCTTGAGTATCAAAAGTCCCCAAACTCCCATGAAGACAAAAAGTCCCCATGCCGCAACGGCGACTATTTTTTGCGAACGTTGCGAAACGGTCACGCCCCAAGTCATGAGGGCCGTCGCGATTCCGTTGCTGAAGTGATAGACCGCGGCGAGAATGCCTACGATGTAAAATGCCTTTGCCCACGCCGGCGTAAAGAGAAGCCGCATGTCGTCGAAGGTTATGTGCCGCCCGCTGCCGATGAACGAAAGTCGCGTTCCCCAAACGTGCACGATAACGAACGCCAGCACAACAATGCCTGTCACTCGCTGGAAGAAATACATCCAGTTGCGATACCAACCGTAGGCAATAAAATTGTTGGAGCCCGTGAATGTGATGACGAGCCCAAAGACCGCGTGAAAAAGAATCGGCAGCGCGATAAGACCTACCTCGAGATAAGGCGTGATCCAGAGCGACTGAAAAGTTTCAACGAGAGAGTTGAACTTTGCGGCCCCCTGAAACGCGAACGAATTCGAGAAAAAATGTTCAAGAAGAAAAACGCCGATTGGGAAAATTCCGAAGAGTGAATGAAGCCGCCTTAACGCAAAATAGTTATGATTTTCAGCTTTCATAGTGCTGCGAAGCTAAGTTGCACCCCCCAAAAAGTCAAGGAGAGAGAATGGTTTTTCTCAATAAGTAAATTGGCAGTTGCAATAATATTCCTTGCGGGACTATAAAACCTCAAACCATCAACCAAGGAGGTAGCTATGAAGTCCTTTCTTTCCGTTTTTGCATTGATCGCATTGACCGCATCGATTGCGGCGTGCGGAGGGAGCGGCGGTAACACTCCGGTAACGCCGGGGCTAGCCGACTGTTCGGTAGTAAGCGGTGAAGCTCTTATCTGCGGAACAGTTCTCGCTGCCGACAACACCCCGCTCATCAATGCCGACATTCAAAAGGTCATCGGCGGAGTTCCTCAGGACATGACGGGCTATTACACAGAAAGCGCCAGCGCGGACCTAACAAAATCAGCTCAGGAAACAAAATGTAGAACGGACGCCCTCGGAAAATTCGCCTGCGGCGGACTTATAGCAAGCGGAGCATACGATTTTCAGATTTCTTCGGGGCTTATCATTAAGGCTTTCTCGTCAAGCGTAACGATCGACACAATAAACAACATTCCGGCGGCCGACACAAAGATCAACGGCAGCGATATCGTATCAAAATGGCTGGCGGTCAGAGGCGCATATGACGGTGTTCAACTGCTCCTGTCGCAGCTTAAAGGATGCACGCTCACAGGAGACTCAGCATATCCGGCCTATCTTACCTCAAGCGCCGAATGCACCGCGGTAAATCTTGAAGTGCTTGAATATGCCGACATCGCGGCAACGTTTGCCTCTTTAAGCAACATCAGCGGATACGATGCGATTTTCGTAAATTGCGCGACCGACATGTCGGCCTACGCAACAGTTCTTCAGGAATATGTCGCCGGCGGGGGGAATCTCTACTTTTCGGATCTCTCCGACACAGGAGTTACGGCAGCGTTTCCGGATAAGGTCATATTCGGAAACAGCGGGTCAACAACCGACGGAGATATCACGGCCGACATAGACTACGCGCCGCTTGCGACCTATCTAGATTCTTCCACAATGACAGTTGAATTTGATTTAGACGGCTGGATGCCGATCGCAAGCGTTGCGGCAGGTGTTACAACTTACATAAGCGGCGATACATCTGGCATCGGAGGAAGCGTAGGCGCACCGATCACCGTCGGCTGGAAAGAAGGAAGCGGCGGCTGCGTATTTTACACCTCTTACCACATTGAAGCAGCATCGACAGGTTCGCCGCAAGAGAACGCGCTGAAATATCTGATCCTGAACGCCAACTCGGTCTGCGAATAACTTAAACGATTTAAACAAAAAAACCCCTGCAACGCAAATTGCAGGGGTTTTATTTTTTGTTAACAAATTAAAGTTTTATACAATCGCCTGAATCTTCACCGTCGTCGCAAACATAGATGTCGGTTAACACTTCGGGCAGAACCTTTTGCAGCCCCAGCATAAAAGTGTTGGCCGCATCTTTGTTTCTTACGCCCGTGCAAAGATCGATTTCCCCGCCATAACTTGAGCAATAACGTCTAAAGGAGTCGGTGCTTGCAAAGATCATCTTCTCCACTCCGTATTCAATCAGATAAAATCTAACATCGCTGCAATCGGGTTTTGACGAAAAAACGCTCGGAACGCAAAATCTCTCCACCTTAATGCTGGTGTGCGGAAAAACTCTGACTTCGTAAGTATCGGTAATTCGCCCGTTCGAATGGATTGCGTGCGTACGGCTCCAACCGTTTTGGCCCGTCCACGACTTTTCGGTCCGGCCGTCGTACATGGCGGCTTCTGGCTGGCACGAAGAGCCGCAGTTATTTTGAAAAGCTGCTTTAAAATCTAGAAATAACTCCTCGTAATCGTTGAAGTAATGCTCGCCATATTTAAGCATAAGAGGCTCCTTTTAAAATTGAGGAGCGTCTTATAAGCTGTGGCGTGTAAAAAATGCAAGCGAAAATTAAGCCCTGTCGAAGGTCAATTTACCGCCCTTCTCGCCAACCTCGACCGTGTCGCCGTCGCGAATTTTTCCTTCAAGAATTTGCAGCGATAATTCGTCCTGCACATTTTTCTGAATCGACCTTTTGAGCGGCCGCGCGCCGTAGGTCGGGTCGTAGCCGTCGAGTGCAATGAATTTTTTGGCCGCAGCCGAAAGTTTGAGCGTGATCTTTCTTTCGTCGAGGAGTTTTTGCAAACGCGCAATTTGAATATCGACAATCTTTTCGATCTGTTTTTCGCCGAGAGGATGGAAAATCACAACGTCATCGACGCGGTTTAAAAACTCTGGCCTGAAATGCGCCTTCAGCTCCGCCATGATTTTCGCCTGCGGCGGATCTTTTTCTGCGAACAAATGACTGCCGATGTTCGACGTCATAATGATGACAGAATTTCTAAAATCGACCGTTCTCCCCTGCCCGTCGGTAAGGCGCCCGTCGTCGAGCACCTGCAGCAGAACATTGAAAACGTCCTGATGAGCTTTTTCAATTTCGTCAAAAAGTATCACACAATAAGGCCGGCGCCTGACGGCCTCGGTAAGCTGCCCCCCCTCTTCATAGCCGACATATCCCGGAGGAGCGCCGATCAGCCGGCTCACGGTGTGTTTCTCCATGTACTCGCTCATGTCAATTCTGACCATCGCGCGTTCGTCGTCGAACAAAAATTCGGCCAAAGCGCGCGCGGTCTCGGTTTTTCCAACGCCCGTCGGCCCGAGGAAAATGAACGAACCGATCGGCCTGTTCGGGTCCTGCAGTCCGGAACGCGACCTGCGCACGGCGTTTGCAACTTTTTGCAACGCATCGTCTTGCCCCACCACACGCAGACGCATTTTTTCTTCCATGTGGATGAGCTTGTCCCTCTCCCCTTCGAGCAATTTCACAACCGGAATGCCGGTCCATTTGGCAACGACTTCGGCAACGTCTTCGCTCGTCACCTCTTCGGAGAGCATCTTCTGTTTCTTTTGAACCTTGGCGAGCTGCTCATTTTCCGCTTCGAGTTTTTTGGTCAGCTCGGGCAACGTTCCAAACTTTAATTCGGCGGCGCGGTTTAAATTCCCCTCGCGTTCGGCGCGCTCCTGCTCGACCTTAGCGTTCTCAAGCTCTTCCTTTGTTTTGCGGATCGACGCGATCGAATCTTTCTCGAGCTTCCAGTGGCTCTTGAGCTCGTCGGACTTTGCGCGTTCGTCGGCAATTTCCTTTTCGACTTTTTTCAGCCGTTCTTTGCTTTGAGCGTCGCTCTCTTTTTTGAGTGCTTCACGTTCGATCTGGAGCTGCATGACGTGCCTCTCGATTTCGTCGATCTCGGTCGGCATGCTGTCGATTTCAATTCTGAGTTTGCTCGCCGCCTCGTCGATCAGATCGATCGCCTTATCGGGCAAGAACCTGTCCTGAATGTAGCGGCTGGAAAGCGTTGCCGCAGCGACAATTGCCGCGTCTTGAATTCTCACGCCGTGATGAACTTCGTAGCGTTCTTTAAGCCCGCGCAAGATCGCGATCGTGTCTGCAACGCTTGGCTCGCCGACAAAAACCTGCTGGAAGCGGCGTTCGAGCGCCGCATCTTTTTCGATGTGCTTGCGGTATTCGTCGAGAGTTGTCGCACCGACGCAGCGAAGTTCGCCGCGCGCAAGTGCGGGCTTGAGCATGTTGGAGGCGTCCATCGCCCCTTCAGCGCCGCCGGCACCGACAAGCGTGTGAAGTTCGTCGATGAATAAAATTATTTCGCCGGCCGAATTTTGGATTTCTTTGAGAAGTGCTTTGAGCCTGTCTTCAAACTCGCCGCGATATTTTGAACCGGCGATCATCGCCCCTAAATCTAGCGCAAGCAGCCTTTTATTTTTCAGCGTCTCGGGAACATCACCCTTTGCGATGCGCTGCGCCAGACCTTCGGCGATCGCTGTTTTGCCGACTCCGGGCTCGCCGATAAGGACCGGATTATTTTTCGTGCGGCGCGACAGAACCTGAATGACGCGTCTGATCTCGTCGTCGCGGCCTATGACCGGATCGAGCTTCCCTTTACGCGCAACGTCGGTTAGGTCGCGCGTATATTTTTTGAGCGCCTGATATTTTTCTTCGGGGTTCTGGTCGGTCACGCGATGCGGCCCGCGAATTTCCTGCAGTACTTTGAGAACATCGTCGCGCCTGACTCCCGCCGATTTCAAAAGATCGCTTGCCTCGCTTTTTACGTTGAGAAGCGCTAACAGCAAGTGTTCGGTCGAAACAAATTCGTCCTTTAAACCTTCGGCCTCACGAAGCGACTGATCGAGGACTTTATTTAAAGCCTGCGACAGATAGACCTGACCGAGCGCCGCTCCTGTGACGTTTGGTTTTTTGGAAAGCGCAGCATCGACATTTGCGGCGAGCGAATTTACATCAACGCCGATTTTCTGCAAAATATTTGGGACGACACCTTCACTTTGCGAAAGGAGCGCCGAAAGAAGATGCTCGGGGGTTAGCTCCTGATGATTGTAGCGGCTTGCCGCCTCCTGCATCGCCGAAATTGCCTCCTGCGCCTTTAGGGTAAGTTTATCTAGTCTCATCTTGTTAATATAAGGCCGGTTTTATACGTTGGCAAGGGCGTTAAAACAGTTAATTCGGTTTTGTCAGTGGCCCGTTAATTCCGTTAGTTCGGTTATTTCCGTTTAGTCCGTTAACGGAACTAACTGACCTAACCGACAAAACGGAAATAACTGTTTTTCATGTCATCCCCGAGGTAGTAATCGCCTGTCCGCCGCGTAGTATTGGCGGAGGAATCTCCCGCACCAAGTTTGGTCATTCCGGCCGAAGAGCCGGAATCCAGTTTGCGCCCCTCGCGTCATTGCGAGGCCCGCAAGGGCCGCGGCAATCCCCCGCGTAGGGCTTACAACCACCTGATAATCAGGTCATTTTGCCCCGCTTGCTCC
>CAZYHS010000025.1:0-21116 GCA_964647545.1 uncultured Pseudomonadota bacterium
GGCTCACATACTAAATTCCCATTGCTTTACACCATTCTATGCGTTAGGCACCCTTCCCAATATGAGATTTCCACTTAAACAAACTCTCGCTGTCGCAAAAAGCATTTCGGCCAATAAACGTGCTAAAATCAAACGGTTTCCACTTGTTCTCATGCTCGAACCGCTGCATGCCTGCAACCTAAAATGTGAAGGCTGCGGCCGCATCCGCGAATACGCATCGACCGTATCGCAACAGCTCTCTTTGGAAAAATGCATCAAAGCCATCGAAGACTCAAACGCGCCGGTCGTATCCATTTGCGGCGGCGAACCGCTCCTTTACAAAGAGCTGACCGACCTAATCGACGCTTCAATTGAACGCAATAGAGTGACCTATCTTTGCACGAACGGCACGGTCCTCGACCTCAAACTCGAGATGCTCAAACCGCATCCGATGTTCAACATAAACGTCCACATCGACGGCATGGAAAAAACCCACGACGCGATAACCAAACGTCCCGGTACTTTCCGTCAGGTATGCGAAAACATCAAACTCGCGAAAAAAGCCGGTTTCACGGTTTGCACAAACACGACCGTCTATCACGAAACCGACCCAAAAGAGATCGAAGATCTTTTCAGACACCTGACAATGCTCGGAGTTGACGGCTTTTTGGTCAGCCCCGGATTTGAATACACAGACGTAGCCGACAAAAACTTCTTCATGAAAAAACAAGAGATCATGGAGAAGTTCAAAGCGATCAGAAAATTTTCCCACAAGTACAAACTCTGGACCACGCCGATCTTTCTCGACTTTTGCGCTGGCGATAGAAAATTCAACTGCACACCGTGGGGGAATGTCACCTACAACATCGCCGGCTGGAAAGCTCCGTGCTACCTCATCACCGACACGCACTACGAAAATTACGGCGACTTTATGAATCAAACCGATTGGGGAAAATATCGCACGCAAAGCGACCCGCGCTGTGAAAACTGCATGGTCCATTGCGGCTTTGAAGCCAGCGTCGCGCTCGAAACCGGTTCGAACATAAAAGATGCGCTGCGCATGGCGTGGTGGACGATTTTTTAAAGCATTTCACCCACGAGGTGGTACGTCATCCCAGCCGGAGAGCTGGGATCTAAAGTACACACAGGGGATTCCAGCTTACAACCGCTGGGATGACAGATATTTATGATCGCAATACTTGCAGCACTAAAAGATGAGATTCGGCCGATACTCGACGAGATGGACGTTCGCGAAACAATTCACCTGCGTCCATCAATTTTATTTCGCGGCGAATTTCAAAAGCGCGAAATCGTCGTGGGACACACAGGCATCGGCGTTGACAAGATGTTGCGCGCAACAGATTTCGTCATAAATCATTACGCTCCAAAGTTCTGTCTGAACATCGGCTACTGCGGCGCGCTTGACCCGTCACTTTCTCTTGGCGATCTGGTTTTTGCCACCAGCGTTATTCACGAGCCGGCCGGAGACTGCGGCCACAACGTTGTTCTCGACACGCAAACGCTTGAAAAGATCAAAGCGGCCTGCACCGCCAGCGGAGCAAAACTTCACGAAGGCATTATGCTTTCTGTGGACAAGGTAATCTCCACTCCGCACGAGAAAGCCTATCTTGGAACGAAGTTCGGAGCTGTCGCCTGCGATATGGAATCCAGCGGAATGGCAATTGCAGCGGCAAGGAAAGGGATTCCCTTCGCGGTCGTAAGAAGCGTTCTCGACCCGATGGACATGCATCTTCCCGACCCGCAAATGGTCTCAGAAAACGGAACGACCGGCCCGTTCGAAGTGATCGCCGGCGTTATTTCCAAACCCAAAACAATACTTGCGATGCCACAGCTTCGTTTTTGCGCGTCGCGCGCTCGCGAATCGCTTATGAGGTTCGTAAATGAATACATCCGTTAAAAAATTTCTCGGGTCGTTGCTAGCGCAAGCGAAGCAATCCACCACATACACTGGATTGTTTCGGGTTTGCGCCCTCGCAATGACGATAGGCTTGACACTGCTGTGCACTTCTTGCACTCGCATCGATCCGGCCGCACCTCTTGCGGACAAGTGGAAAACGGTTTCTAAATTCGTGCCGAGCCCTGAAGATTATCTTGTGGTCATCGACAACCGAGCCCTTACCGAAAGCGAGGTTTATAAAACCATCGCCAAGGAGAGCCCGAAAAGCATACCGGCGATGATTAAGAACGCCGGAGACAACCCCGCAAACGGTATCACGGTCATATCGGACGGAGTTGTCTTTCTAGGCGGACGATTCGACACGGACGAACTCGCTAAAAAGATCGTCGCCACGATAACCGACACAGGAGGCAATATCGTCGAAGAAAAGATCGGCGGCAGAACGCTTTTCTTCGACAAACGGATGAAGGCCGGATTTGTATTTTTAAAACCCTACCTGCTGGTTCAAGGCGACGAAGCAAAGCTAAGAGAGCTCATCAAAAACGGGGCGAAAAATAATCCGGCCGGCGTCGATGCACGGCACACATTTTGGGCAAAATTCTTGTCGCCGAAAGAGATCAATAAAGAGATGACCGAGCTGGTCATTTTTGGAGACACAGCAAAGAACCTTAAAATATCGGCAAAGGCCGACTTTTCCAACGCTTCGACCGCATCAACTTTCTTTGACGAAGCACAAGGATACAAAACTCTAAAAATAATTCAGGCGATCGACGAACCTTGGATATCGGACGCCGTCGATTCGGTCGGCATAAAACAAGAAAAGAGCTCGGTTCTGTTTGATGCCGAACTCGAACCGAGGGCGGCCAGAAGCCTCTTGAGGATCTTCACACAATGAAGGCAATTGTAACTGCAGCTTTTATAGCCCTTATTTCGTCTGTCTTTGCCGGCTGCATCCCCAAGAACGCCGGAGAGGTCACACTTGTAAATTCGGGCATAACAAGCTCTAAGATCGCCATCGGCCAACGCAGTTTTTTGATAAGAGCCTCGCACCACATAACAAAACCTGTCGAGCAGGGTCTTCACAGAGTCACTATCGACGGTGATAAAACGTTCGAAATAAACGTGGCAAGAGACAAGACAACCGTATTCGATTCGACGGGCCTTAGTTGCTATGCGGTCGTCGATTTTACGGGAATCTACAACGGTGAAGAAATTAAAATAATCGAAAAATCGTTCAGACAAAGGGCCTTCATGACAACGAATAAAATGGCCCTTGTTCTAGGCGAACATCTTCCGAAAAAAATTGAAGCCGGTAAAAAGGTATTTCAAGTGGTTCAGATCGACTGCGAAATCATCGGCGACGACAAAGCCATCATTTCCGAAGTTCAACCGCACTAACAACCCAAGCATAGCCAAATCAGTACGGCTGAACCCAGCCGTTCTCAAGCCCGTATTTTTCAAGTAGCCCGCAGGCTGTGTCGTATTCTTCGTGGGTCAACCGGCGGTTTATCTTTTCGTCGTTTGTAGCTTGTGTCGCCGGAAAATACTGGCTCATAAAACTAATGTGAACGTCCGGAGAAATTTCGCTCGCTATAAATTCCAGCACCTGATCGGTTCCCGACAACCCGTGAGGCAGGACCAAATGCCTTATAATAAGCCCGCTTATACCGATGCCGTCGACGTCCGTCCTGAGCAAACCGACCTGCCGAAACATTTCTTTTATCACGGGCCTGACAATTTCCCAGTAATTCGGCGCCGCCGAATAGTGAATTGCCACGTCGTTCTTGGAATATTTTATGTCGGGGAGATAAATATCGACGACCCCGTCGAGCAACTGAAGCGCACCGAAACCTTCGTAGCCGCTCGAATTGTAAACGATGGGCAGATCAAAGCCCTGCCGTCTGGCAAGATATAATCCGGCAAGAAATTGCGGAACAACGTGCGCCGGCGTAACAAGATTTACGTTGTGACATCCGCGCTCTTGAAGCGAAAGCATCATCTTTGCAAGCTCTTGCGGAGTCGCAAAAGAGCCGACCCCCTGCTGGCTGATCGGATAGTTCTGGCAGAATTTACAGCGCAAGTTGCAATAGCTGAAAAAGATCGTGCCGCTACCGCGCACGCCTGAAATGGGCGGCTCTTCGCCCGTATGCACGTTGTGACTTGCCACTTTTGCGATCTTTCCGGTGTGACACGCCCCCTCTTCGCCGCGCAACCTGTTCACTCCGCAATTTCGCGGACAAAGCCTGCAAACACGAAGCGCCGCGTAGGCTTGACCCACGCGGCGCTTAAGTTCTGTCATGCTGATTCGCATTATTCGAGTTCGTTCTTTCTAACCCGCCTTGCATCGATGAACATATAGGCGCAAAGCGCAATCACCATTGCAAGTCCCATCCAGTTTCCCCAGTAGCCGTCGTTGGCAAAATCGGGGAATATCTTGATGTTCCTCTCCTGCTCGACCCAACGGACTAGCGAGCTCAAAACGCCTACGATCGCCGCGCCGGCAACAAGACCGCTGGAGACAAGCGTTCCACGTTCATTATATCTGGCGGCTCTGCGCGAATCTTTTCCGGCAGATTTCTGCACAAGCCATGAAACGAACGCACCGACCAGCAGCGGGAAGTTGATGTCGAGCGGCAGATAGATCCCGAGAGCAACGGCAAGAGGCGCGACCCCTAACATTTCCATAAGAACGGCTATGATAGCGCCGATCGCATACAGCAGCCAAGGAGCTCCGTCCGACATGAAGCTGCTGATAACTGCCGCCATTGCGTTGGCCTGCGGGGCCGGAAGCGGGTTCGGATGTTCGGGGCTGGGAGCAAAGCCGTAAACCTTGGCAAGAACGACCATTATCGACGCCGTAACTATCGCGGCGATTATCGAACCGAAGATATTGGCGATCTCGACTTTGCGCGGTGTCGCGCCGAACCAGTACGAAATCTTCATCTGCGTAATAAGAGAGCCCGACATTGAAAGAGCGGTGCAAACAACGCCGCCGACCAGCAGCGTCGCGACCATCCCCTCTTTTCCGCTAACTCCGATGTAATTCATCAAAATGATCGTAATAAGCAGCGTCAAAAGTGTCATGCCCGAAATTGGAGTCGTCGAAATCGTGGCGATCGCATAAGCAGAAACGCTGTTGAACAAAAACGCCAGCACAAAGGTCGAAACAAGACCGATCGAGGCAAGCACGAATGGATTTGCCTGACCGACAAGGACCGCGTACCTGAAATAGAACCAGATGACCGCTAGAACGATGACAACGATGGGGATGACCAGCGCCATCGGAATGTCGCGTTCGGTGCGAGGAGTCGCCTCACCGGAATGTTTGGCGGTAGAAACAATGGCATCTTTAAGCCCTTTTATCGTCGATTTATAGATGATCGGAATGAACTTAATGATCGCGATTATACCGGCCATAAATATCGAGCCGATACCTATCATTCGGGTGTATTTTCCATAAATATCGCCGGCCGACATGGCGATAATTTCCTGATTGCCCGAAATAACGCCAAGATGCGCGATTAGCGGTATTAAAACGAGCGTGCCGAGAATGCCGCCGGCCGCCATCATCAAGGTGTATTCGATACCGATGATGTAGCCCATCGCGGTTATGGCCGCCGTTGTGCTGCTTGAAAAGACCGCCTTGAACTTTGTCGTAAGAGGGGCGAACAAATCGATCGTGTCGGTGCTGAAGGTCTCTCTCCAGCCGCGCAGAGTGACGGCAAAAAGATCGTAAACACCGCCGATGAGCATCGTGTAAACAAGCACAAGAGCGTCGCGTCCCCCTTTTTTGCCCGTGACCAGAATTTCCGCGGTCGCCGTGGCCTCGGGAAACGGATATTTTCCGTGCATGTCTGCCACAAAGTAACGGCGCAAAGGAATTAGAAGCATCACGCCAAGGCACGCGCCAAGGAACGGGATGAAAAACAGCTGAAAAAGGTTCGTGTAAGCGTCGAGTCCCATCACGTAAAGAGCCGGAAGAACGAACACGGCGCCGCCGGTGATAATTCCCGACGTTGAACCGATGGCAATTATTATGATGTGCTCAAGCAAGGTCGAACGACGCTTGAAAAGGAACGAAAGACCGACCGACAAAATGGCGATCGGGATCGCAGCTTCAAGACCCGTTCCGATCTTGAGCGTCAAATATGCGATCGCCCCTGAAAAGACGATACACATAATGATGCCGATAATGACAGATCTTAGCGAAACTTCCTGAACGTTCTCCGAGCTCTTAATGAGAGGCTCGTATTTTTCCCCGGGAGCAAGTTCTCGCCTTGCATTCTCGGGGAGACCTATATGTTCTTCCATATGCTTCTCCTTGTTTTGAATTACCTCTACGCGCGCAGCAAAAAACAACAATTTAAAGAATTTGACAAGCCCGAAGTTAATGAAATATGGGAATTCTCATGAAATACATCAACACAGACAAGGCTCCGGCGGCGGTCGGCCCGTATTCTCAGGCGGTTGAAGCAAACGGCATGCTTTTTTGCTCAGGCCAAATCCCCATCGATCCGGCCACGAACCAGCTCGAACTATTTGACGGCGACGTTGAAAAACAGACCAGACTGGTCATATCGAACCTCAAGGAAGTTCTGGCCGCAAAGGGATTGACCTTGGCCGACGTGGTAAAAACAGGCGTGTTTTTAGCCGATATGAACGACTTCGCCAAAATGAACGCCGTTTATGCCGCCGAGTTCGGCGAACATAAACCCGCCCGCGCCTGCATTGAGGCGGCACGACTTCCAAAGGACGTTCGCGTTGAGATAGACGCGATCGCCGTGGTGAAATAATGAAAACAAATAAAACGATCTTTTTGACATGTTTTTTGACATGCGCCCTGCTTATCGCCTCTTTCTCAAGTGCCTTTGCTCAATCGCATGAGCTCACAATCTTGCACATTAACGATCTGCACGGAAATATTAAGGCCCTTCCAAAGATCGCAAAGCTCGTCAAAGACATCGCAGCCGAAAACAAAAAGCACGCTCGCGATACAATTTTTCTACTTGGCGGCGACATGATAAGCGGCACGCCGGTCTCAACCCACTATAAAGGTGGCGCCGAATTTGCGATATTGAGCAAGACTGGGGCCCTTGCGAACGTCATCGGCAATCACGAGTTTGACTTTGGACTCAAAGCCCTTACAAAAAATATTAAAGATGCCTCGTTCGACACTTTAAGCGCGAACATTTTTTTCAAAGATAGCGACGAAGCCTTGACAAAAGCCGTCAAAACCACTTCGCTCGATAACGGTGAAAAACTTGCCGTCATCGGGCTGACCGGAAAGAATGTCAGGAAGCTAACAACGCCGTCGGGGGTCGCAGACCTCACCTTTAAAGATCAGTATAAAATCGCCGGCAAAGAGCTTGCAAAATTGGACGGCAAATTTCCCATCGTCATCGCGCTGACCCACGAAGGGGTCAATGCCGACGTAAAACTTGCGCAGAAATTTCCCGAATTCGACGTCGTCATCGGAGGGCACGACCATGTTAAACCCGCCGAACATTGTCGCCTCGCGGGTAAAGCTCCGGTCTGTCAGGCTCCGGCAAACGGAAAATATCTAGGTAGGCTCGACCTCACGTTCGAGAATGGCGACTTAAAATCGACCGCACAGAGCCTTATCGAAATCAGCGACAAACTTGACGGCGACAAATCGATTCAGGCGATGGTGGATAAGTTCATGGCCCCGATCGACAAAGAGATGAAAAAAGTCGTCGCAATCGCCGCGACCGACCTCGTTCATAAACGCGAACTGAACCAGACGACTCCGCTTGGTTTTCACGTTGCAAAATCAATAGCTCTCTCGGTCGGCGCCGATATCGGCTTAATGAATTCGGGCGGCATAAGAAGGTCTCTCAAAAAGGGGCCGATCACGCGCGGCGACATCGAAGAGGTTTTGCCGTTCCAAAACTCTATCGTAAAATTTGAAATGAAAGGCTCGGATATTTTGGCCTTCCTTAAATTAACAAGCGGGAAAAAAATCAATATGCAGGTTTGGCCGCACTTCGACGAACTTAATATTGCCCCTTCAAAAAAATATACCGTCGCTGTTTCAAGCTATTACGCCGAAGGGGGCGACGGACTGAAAACTTTTTCAAAACTAAAAGAGCTTGAGCGAACGGATGAAATGCTTGCCGGAGCTTTCACCGACTACGCTCGAAAGGAAAAGATCCTCAGATGAATTACACGCCGGCCGAACCTTTCAAAATAAAGATGGTCGAGCGTCTTCGCCCGACGACCCGCGACGAACGGATTGAAATATTAAAAAGCGCGGGTTTCAACACGATGATGCTCAAAAGCGAAGACATCGCGATAGATCTCCTCACCGACAGCGGCACTTCGGCGATGAGCGACAGACAATGGGCAGCGTTGATGCTCGGCGACGAAGCCTATTCCGGCAGTTCAAATTTTTTCGCTCTGGAAAAGGCGGTTAGGGAGGTTTACGGCTTTAAATACGTCGTGCCGACACATCAAGGAAGAGGGGCCGAACATCTTGTTTCGCGTTCGCTCATCAAGCAGGGGATGTACGTGCTCGGCAACCTCTACTTTCCTACGACCCGCATTCTGCAAGAACTTGCAGGGGGCACCTTCGTTGACGTCTCTATCGAGGACTCTCAGGAAGCCGACATCGATCATCCTTTCAAAGGCAACATCGATATTTCAAAGCTCGAAAATATCGTCGCGCAAGTGGGGGCGCGACGAGTCGCTTACATTAACATTCAAACCTGCGTTAACGCCGCGGGGGGCCAGCCGATATCGCTGGCGAACCTGAAAGAGGTCCGTAATTTCTGCACGCATCACGGAATTAAGATCGTGCTAGACAACACGCGCACGGTGGAGAACGCCTACCTTATCAAGCGCCGCGAAGCAGGATACGCCGAAAGGCCGGTCGCCGATATCGTGCGGGAGATTTGCGGCATTGCCGACGCCGTCACAATGAGCGCAAAGAAAGATTCACTGGTAAACATCGGCGGATTTGCTGCGACCAATGACGAGGAGCTTTACAAAAAGCTCTCCGGCCTTTGCATAGTTTTCGAAGGCTTGCAAACTTACGGCGGGCTTGCCGGACGCGACATGCAGGCAATGGCCGTGGGTATTCGTGAATCTGTGGACGATTTTCACATCGATTGGAGAGTTTCTCAGGTCGAAAGACTCGGACAAAAGCTCGATCGCGCAGGAGTGCCGATGATCGTTCCGTTCGGCGGACACGCAATTTTTATAGACGCAAAGCGATTTTATTCGCACATCGCCCACGACGCGTTTCCGGCGCAAACGCTTTGCAACGCTCTTTACATCGAAGGTGGCATACGAGCAGGAGAAGCGGGAGTTTTATCTGCCGGTCGCGATAGAAAGACCGGCGACCATCGCTACCCTAAGCTTGAACTTGTGCGCTTGGCCATTCCAAGGCGGGTTTACACAAATTCGCATTTGGACTTCACCGCAGACGTTGCGATCGCTATCTACGACCGCAAAAAAGCCTACCGTGGGCTGAGACTAACCTTTGAGCCGCAGGACTTCAGGTTCTACGGCGCCCAGTTCGAGCCGATCTAAAATCGTCAGACCACTTTAGTCGTTCCACCGACGTTGACTTCCTCTTTTGGAAGATCAAGCAGTCTTTTGACCGTCTTCACAAGCTTTTCTCTGATGATCGGCTTTTCGATGAATTCATCGACCGGAAGAAACTCGCCGTCTGTCTTCGGGCTGAACTTTGTCCCAAGTTTTTGATTGATCGATGTCAGCATCAATATCGGAACGAACTTGAGATGATCATCCTGCCTGAACTTGTAGGCTGCATGAAATCCGGCCGTGTCGTCCTCCATCATGACGTCGAGCACGATAATGTCGGGGCCAAACGTCTTGGCCTTTTCAATACCGTCGCGCGAATTCATCGCCGTCTCGACCGTGTGCCCGTCCTCGTTCAAAAAATATTTGCACGTTTCGAGCACGTCCTGATCATCATCGATACAGATTATCTTCGCCATATTTCCTCCTGCGTTTAATTCAAATTATTTGCCGGTAAAAAAATCGTAAAGCGACTCCCTTTTCCGGCTTCGCTTTCGACGCTAATACGTCCGCCGTTCAAGTCAACCAGCTTTTTGACGGTTGACAGCCCAAGCCCGCTACCTTCGATGCCGGCGGTGTGCTCGTTCTTGATGCGGGCGAACTCCTTGAAAAGATGCTGCTGTTCTTCCGCGTTCATTCCGATCCCAGAATCTTTAACGCTCAAGCTCAAGCCGCCGTCAACATTCTGTGCGGCGATCTCGACCGTTCCGCCGCGTTTGTTGTACTTAACCGCGTTGCTCACCAGATTATTGAGCATCATCGCCACCTCATCGGCATCGGCATCGATCATCGTTTGGGGCGTTGCTTGGTTGATAAGCTTAACCTCTTTTGCGCGTGCGGTTTCGGTCAACAGCTCGATCGACTCTCTTATCTTTTCGAACAGGTCTAACTTCGAAACGCTGCGCTCTCGCTTTCCCGATTCTATCATGGTCATATCGAGAAGATCGTTGATCATGCGGCGCATGCCGTCAATTCTGACCTTGCACCGGCCGAGCATTTTTGTCGCGCTTTCGCTCGATGAAAATTCTTTTCCGGTCGCAAGGATGTCGAGGTAACCGTCTATTGCGTTTATCGGCGATTTCAACTCGTGCGCCAAGACCGAAACGAACTGAAACCGCACCTGCCTCTTTTCGTCCTCCAGCGCCTTAGCCTTCCGGCTTAAATAAAGATTTCTGACCGCCTTGGTTATAACGCTCTTTAGTTCGTCGGGGGTGAACGGTTTTGGAATGAAATCGAACGCCCCTCCTTTTGTCGCGCTGATCGCCACATCCAGCGAAGCGTAGGCGGTTATCATGATCGTCATGACAAAGATCTTACGCTCCTTGAGAGCGTTCATAACGTCGAGGCCGTGAACGTCGGGGAGCTTATAATCCAGCAGCATAATATCGGGCTTGTGCTTTTCGGCAATTTCAATTGCCTCAAGCCCCGTCCCCACGGTTTCAATCTTAAGAGAGACCGCTTCGTTGAAGTCGTCCATGCGGCATTCATAGCCGGAAAGTATCCTTTCGATACCGCTACGGATACCGAGCTCGTCATCTACCACGAGGATGTTGATGCTCTTCATATAAACCTCTCCGACCTTCTAAAATGGTCGCCCATGCCGGCGTGATCGTGAATTCTTGGAAGCTTCACACGGAAAGTGGTCCCTGTCGGGCCTTTGGAAGCGTCTGAATTCGACTCGACTTCGATCGTGCCGTTGTGCATCTTCACAATACCGTAAACGACCGCAAGCCCAAGCCCCGTCCCCTGCCCCAACTTTTTCGTCGTAAAGAACGGCTGAAAAATAAGTTTTATCTTATCGGGGTCTATGCCCGAACCGCTGTCGGTCACCGAATAGACCACCGAGGAGGCGTTAACATGCGACTCAATCTTTAACTCGCCTCCGCCCGACATCGCCTCGATTGCGTTTGTGACAAGATTGACAAAGACCTGAATCATCTGGTCAACGTCGAGCTGCACGCGTTTTTCGGGTTCGTTGCACGTCATTGAAACCTTTACGCCGTCCGGCACGACCACCGAGTCGAACGCTCTCTCGACAACTGCAAGAGACGCGACCTCCTGCAGATTAAGTCTGGTCTTTCTTGCAAAATTCAAAAGACCGGAAACAATTTTCTTACATCGCTCGGCCTGTTCGACTATCATCGCCACATCGTTAAAATCTTCGGTGCCGTCCCTGAACTTATCTTTCAAAATATTGGCATAGAGCAAAACCACGCCAAGCGGGTTGTTCACTTCGTGCGCAATGCCGGCCGCGAGCTGCCCCATGCTGGCCATCTTTTCCGATTGCAAAAGATTCTGCTGCGCTTTTTCAAGGGCCTTGTAAGAACCTTCAAGTTCGCTTGCCGTATGCCTTATGGTCTCGATCGTGTAAGGCAGGCACATCTCGTTCTCGGCGAGTCCGTTGCAAATGGCTATCGCATGAGCGCGACATGTGTCGTAACCACAGGCGCCGCAGTTTAACTCGTCGGCGGCCTGAAGTTTCCCCATCTTCTGCATTACTTTTTTTATCTCCGATTCGTCGGGCACCGGCATGCGCATATCGTCGGCCGAATATTTTCGCGACAGATCAAGGCCTGCCAGCTGGTCCATATTTTGCCGCCACAAAACGCGGTCGAGAGACTTCATGCGATAGCGGACATATTTGCTGATGAGCGCGCGCTTTTTAAGCAGCGGAATCGAATCGTCGATGCCGGGACCGGCGATACAACCGTTGCACGATAGAATTTCGAGCAATCTCACCTCGGGACTGCCGCTCCCAAATTCGACTATCGCGCTCTCAAAATGGTTGAGCCCGTCCGAGGTAACGACCTCGCCGGCGACCAGATCTTCTTCGATATTCGCCGCCTGAAGTAAGCCGCGGCTTATAGGAAGCAAGGTGCCCAAAGAGGGATGCGGCTGGTCGAAATCGGAAGGATCGATATTCAAAGAGTCGGCCCCTATCTTTTCGAAGTGCTCCTTAAGTTCGTTGAATGTGATGACGACGTCGATCTTGGCCCTGTCAAACTCCGAACTTTCCATCTTTTTAGCGACGCACGGCCCGATAAAAACTTTTTTTATGCCGGCGCCGTAAAGCTCATCAACGGCAAGAGCGGTCGCTATCATCGGAGAGACGATCGGCGCGATCTTTTCCACAAGTTCCGGTTGAAATTTTTCAATGAACGAAACTATCGCCGGACAATTTGCGGCGATGTACCTTTCCGAGCCTGCGGCCGCCAAGAGTCTGTTGTACCTGTCGGCGACAAGATCTGCCCCGAACGCTACCTCAAAAACATGGCTAAATCCCAAGTGACGCAAAAGTCCGACGAACTCCGGAAAATCATATTCGGGAAACGCGGCCGGAAAGCTTGGCGCCACGCAGGCGGCAACTTTTGCTCCCGACTTGATCAGAGACAAAGCCTCATCGAACGACGAGATGAAATTTTTGGCCTTCTGGCTGCAAACACGGACGCAGTTTCCGCAGCCGATACATCGCGAAGTGACGACCTCTGCCTGCCCCTCTTGGATCCTTATCGCCTTGGCGGGGCATTCACGAACGCAGGTAAAGCAGACCCTGCATTTTGCCTTCTCCGTCCGTATGAAAAAACTCGCGTCCATAGAGATCGGCTCGATTAAAAAATTAGAGGCCTTCTACCAAACGACGAACCTGAGTCATTATCACATCGGCCCTGACCGGCTTATTGACGACGGCGTCGGCCTTGATCCACGGCTTTGAAGAATTTTCCTGCGACGGAAAATTCATACCGGTAACCGCAGTTACCGAAGTGCAAAGTATCACCGGAGTGTCCGGATACATCTTTTTGATCTGATGGCAGAGCACAAAACCGGAATCTTTGTGCTCCATCATGACGTCCAATATAGCAAGGTCGGGCTCGACACGTGACA
This sequence comes from uncultured Pseudomonadota bacterium, assembly GCA_964647545.1. Lineage (GTDB taxonomy): Bacteria > UBA10199 > UBA10199 > 1-14-0-20-49-13 > CAZYHS01. The sequence continues at coordinate 13,343 of CAZYHS010000025.1, forward strand.
GCGCATCTTCGGCCTCGGCCTCGCTTTGAGCGGACGTGACCTCAAAGCCGGCCGGCTTTAAAATCGCCGTAAGCTGTTCGATTACATCCGGATCGTCATCTATCAATAAAACCTGTTTTTTATCGTTCATAGTAACCTCGAATTTAAAATCAAAGTATCACGTCGCGTTTTCCGTAATGGGTGTGCAAAAGCTCGTGGCTCTTGTGTCCAAGCGGCTCTCCAAGGAACTCCTTGTAGAGTCTCTGCACGTCGCCGTTCTTGTGGCTCACTCTCACCTTTTCGCTTGAATCGATCGAATAGAGAGCTTTCATTCTCGCCTTTGCAGCTTCGGGTGAAACCGCAAACGGCTGGCCGCCGCCGGCGATACAGCCTCCGGGGCAGGTCATCACTTCAATAAAGTGCACATCTTTTCTGCCGTTCTTGATCTCTTCGAGCAGCTTTCTTGCATTGCCGAGTCCGCTAACAACAGCGAGGCCGAGCTTGAGACCGTCAACATCAACTGTGAGAAATTTCGACCCTTCAAAACCTCTGAGATCTTCGAATTCAAGTTTGCCGAGCTCTTTTCCGGTGATAAGGAAGTAGGCGCTTCTGACGGCCGCTTCCATAACACCGCCGCTGGCTCCGAATATCTTTCCAGCCGTGGTTCTTTCGCCGAAAGGCGTATCGGCCGCCTCTGGCTGAAGCGTTTTAAGATCGATACCGAACATTTTTATCATTTCGGCGAGTTCTCTTGTCGTAAGAACAAAATCGACGTCGGGGACGTGGTCACGCTCCATCTCGGGCCTTGAACATTCGAACTTTTTGGCCGTGCAGGGCATGACGGAAACGCTAACGATCCGTTTTTTATCGATCCCTTCGCGGTCGGCAAAAAAGCTCTTAATTATGGCCCCCATCATCTGCTGTGGGCTCTTACAAGTTGAAACGTTCGGCAAAAATTCGGGATAGAACTGTTCGACGAACTTAATCCAGCCGGGCGAACAGCTTGTAATCATCGGAAGGGCACCGCCTTTTTTCACTCGCTGTACAAGCTCCGAGCCCTCTTCCATAATGGTAAGGTCGGCGCTAAACGACGTATCGAAAACTTTTGCGAATCCCATGCGCCTGAAAGCGGCGTTCATCTGCCCGTCGTAATCTTTTCCGGCTTCGACGCCGAACTCTTCGGCGATACTGACCGAAATGCTGGGGGCGTGCTGCACGACGACATAGTTATTGGGATCGGACAGGGCTTTCATAACACCGGCGATGCTCGAATTTTCGGCAAGCGCTCCGGTCGGGCAAACCATGATGCACTGGCCGCAGTTGATGCAGCTTGAAAGGCTTAATCCTTTTTCGAACGCGGTACCGATCTCCGAGCTGCTTCCGCGTTTGATGAAATCGATCGCCGAAACACCCTGCACCTCTTCGCAAACGCGCACGCAGCGACCGCACAAGATACATTTTTCGGGATCGCGCACGATAGACGGGCTCGAAATATCGAGGTCGGTCGATTTTTTCTCGCCGCGATAGAGACGCTGGTCAACTCCGAGCTCCTTTGAAAGATGCTGCAAATCGCACTGACCGCTTCTGCTGCAATAGAGACAATCGTCGGGATGATTGCTTAAAAGCAATTCGACGATGGTCTTTCTGGCCTCAAGCACTTTCGGCGTGTGGGTCTTTACGACCATGCCGTCACTTGCCGGATACGAACACGACGGGACGAATCCGGAGAAGCCGTCAACTTCAACGACGCAAATTCTGCACGCGCCTGTCGGGCTTTTTCCTTCAAGATGGCATAACGTCGGGACGTGAACTCCGGCCTTGCGAATGGCGGCTAGAATTGTGTCTCCTTCGTTTGCCTGAACTTTAATTCCGTTAACCGTTAAATTTAACATAATTTTACCTCGTTATTTTTCGGGCTGTGTGAAGTCGAGATCGCAACGCAGACAGCGTTTTGCTTCCTGCATCGCGCATTCGTGCGAAATGCAAAGTTCAACCTCGTTGAAATTGTTCTTTCTCTTCGCAAGCGGCAGATGCGGCTGTTTGACACGCGTCGCCGGAGCTGCATCGTCCTCTTCGTTCGAATCGACCGGCTCGACATAAACTGTCGGGAGCTTGACCTTGTCGAACATTCTCAGACTGCGACCTTGAACGTAGCGATCGATCATTTCGGCCGAACGTTTTCCGTCGGCGATAGCCTCGATGACCGTGTTTGGCCCTCTCACGACATCGCCGCCGGCGAACACGCCGCGAATGCTTGTCGTGGCAGTCTTGGCGTCTGCGGTGACCGAACCCCACTTGGTAAGTTCAACTGCATCGAGAACGCTTGAGTCGGGCTGCTCGCTGATCGCGACTATCAAAGTGTCGAGTTCGACGTCGAACTCGCTCCCTTTGACCGACGAGAAGCTGCGTCTGCCCGATGCGTCGGGAGCGCCGAGCGCGTTCTTGATGAATGTCACGCCTTTGAGATTGCCGGCGTCTGTCGAAAGCTTGACCGGCGTCACAAGCGGAACGATCTTAATTCCCTCTTCAAGCGCCGCGTCGATCTCTTCGCGGTAGGCCGGCATTTCGTTTTCCGACCTGCGATAGAAGATGGTGACCTCTTTCACACCTTCCTGCCTTAGCGCCACGCGAGCCGCGTCAACTGCGGAATTACCGCCGCCGACGATGCCAACGCGCCCTTTCGCGAGGTTTTCCTTGCGCATGTTGTAAGCTTTAAGGAAATCGATACCGGCAAAGAGCCCCTTGCAGTTTTCGCCCTCAAGACCGAGCGATTTGTTTTTGTGAGAACCGATCGCAACGTAAACGGCTTTGTAACCTTCGCCAAGCAGCGACGAGATCGTAAAATCTTTGCCGAGCGACTTGTTGTATTTGATTTCGACGTTGTCGTTGAGCAGGTTGGCAATCTCTTTGTTCAATGTTTCGCGAGGAAGTCTGTACTCGGGAATCGCGCAAGTCAGCATGCCGCCGGCGCGGTCTTCTTTTTCAAGGACCGTGACCTTATGGCCTCTTGAAGAGAGAATGTGCGCCGCCGTGAGTCCGGACGGGCCGGCACCGATAACGGCTATCTTGGCAGAATTCTTTGAAGGTGCCTTCGTGCTGGTCTTGAACATTTTCGCATCGACGTTATCGACGATGTATCTCTTGAGCGTGCGAATTGCGATCGCCTCGCCGCCTGTTGTTCCGCAGCGGCAGGTAGTTTCGCACGGGTGATGACAAACTCTCGAGCATGAGCTCGGGAACGGGTTTGCCTGTCTGACAACGCGATAGGCCTCTTCGAGTTCGCCGCGCGAAACGTGCGCAATGTATCTCCAGACCTCGGTATCGACCGGACAGCTCGTCTGGCAAGGTGCGCCGACAAGCTCTTTGCAGGCGCCGGCCGGACAGTTACGTTCGAAAATATGGGCTTCGTATTCGTCTCTGAACCAGCGAAGCGTTGACAATACCGGATTCGGCGCAGTCTGCCCGAGGCCGCAAAGAGACGTCGTCCTGATGACCTCTGCAAGTTTTTCGAGATACACAACACCTTGGAAGCGCAGAAGTTCGGAGTTTCCTTTTTCGTTCTTTCTCGAACGCGTGATCGATCTTAAGATCTCGAGCATTCGGCGGGTGCCTTCGCGGCACGGAATACATTTTCCGCAGCTCTCCGATTGAATAAATTCCATGAAATACTTGGCCAGATCGACCATGCAGGTCGATTCGTCCATAACGACCATTCCGCCCGAGCCCATGATGGCGCCAAACGCCTTGAGCTCTTCGTAGTCGGTTTTGATCCCAAGATGCGGAGCCGGGATACAGCCGCCCGACGGGCCGCCGATTTGAACAGCTTTGCATTTCTTTCCGTTCGGAACGCCGCCGCCGATATTGAAAACAATATCGTTTAGCGTTGTCCCCATCGGAATTTCGACAAGCCCCGTTCGCGACACCATGCCTGAGAGAGCGAAAACCTTCGTCCCCTTGCTCCCTTCGGTGCCGATCGACGCATAGACATCCGCACCTAAAGCAATGATGCCGGGGATGTTGGCCAGCGTTTCGACGTTATTAATGATGGTCGGTTTGCCGAACAGACCGCGCGCTGCCGGAAACGGCGGACGCGGACGAGGCATACCTCTCTTGCCTTCGATGCTGTGAATAAGGGCCGTCTCTTCGCCGCAAACAAAAGCTCCGGCACCTTTCTTAATTGCAATTTCGAGATCAAAGCCGATCCCTAAAATATTTTTACCGAGCAGGCCGTAGCTCTTTGCTTTGGCGATTGCCTCTGTGAGCTTATCGATACCAAGCGGATATTCGGCGCGGATGTAAACGTACGCCTTGCTTGCGCCGATTCCGTAGGCGGCGATTATCATGCCTTCGATCAATCTGTGCGGATCGCTTTCGCAAACCGCTCTATCCATGAACGCCCCCGGATCGCCTTCGTCGGCGTTGCAGATGAGATATTTCTGCGTCTCTTTTGAAGCGCGAGCAAATAGCCATTTCTTGCCGGTCAAAAATCCGCCGCCGCCGCGACCGCGAAGTCCGCTCTTGAGGATCTGGTTGCAAACCTCTTCGGGCTTAACATTCGACAAAATATTAAAGAGCGACATGTAGCCGCCGCGAGCGATGTATTCATCGATGTCGGAAGGATTGACAATGCCGGAATTGACCAAAACGACACGGCGCTGAGCCGCCATGAACGGATGCTCGTCGATGTAACCGACGCCGTCCCAAACCTTAAGCCCGAAACCTCTGAACTGGCCGACAACTTCGGCTTCCGGAAGTTTATCTTTGAAAACAGAGCCTAAAATATTTTCGGCTTTGTCGTGGGTGACCTTAGCGAAGCTGATCCTTGTTTTGCCCGGAAGCTGCACGTCCATGATCGGCTCTTCGCTGCAAAGACCGATGCAACCGACCTCGACCACGTCCGCTTCGAGCTTGTTCTTTTTAACGAACTCGCGCGCGACTTCGAGCGTTTTGCCGGCCCCCGCGCCGAGACCGCAAGTGCCTGCTCCGATGAAAATCGTGGCGCGATCTACTTTTTCTCTTCTGAGCTTTGCGATCTTTTCGTCGGCATCTTTTCCGCTGAGCGGAGAAGCCGGAATCTTCGCGAGAAATTCTTTCGCAGGTTTCGGCGTAATGGCCGAACTGAACGTTACGCTGTTTGAAACAATGTTCTTACTTTCCATTGCTGGCCTCCTTCTGACGGCACTCTGAAATTATCTTTGACAACTTCTTCGGCGTCACCTTCGCATAGAACTCGCCGTTGATGTTAATGACGGGGGCCAAACCGCACGCTCCCATGCAAGCCACCACTTCGAGGCTGAACAATTTGTCGCGCGTGGTTTTGCCGGGGGCAATTTTGAGCTGCTTGACGACCTCGTCGAGAAGTTTTCCCGAACCTTTCACGTGGCATGCGGTACCGCGGCAAAGCATCACGTGATATTTTCCCTTCGGATGAAAACGGAACTGATTATAAAATGTGGCAACGCCGTAGATCTTGCTGGCGGGAATCTGCAGATGTTTGCCAATGTGAACGATGGCCTCTTCCGAAAGATAGCCGACCCTCTCCTGAACTTCCTGAAGGATCGGGATCAATTGGTCCCTTCTCGCTTCGGGAAATGTTTTTAGAACGCCTGACACGGCGCTCAAAACTTCTGACTCGGTATGCATCTAGCACCTCCATTAAAGACGTTATTTAATGAACAGAACTTTGGACAACGGGAGACCGACTACGCCAAAAGGTCAAAAATTAGTAGTGGGGGGGTTACCTAGTTTAGGATAAAAAACACCCTAGTAAATTTATTCTTATTTTTCAAGCATTTGGAGTGTTCAGGAGATAATTCCGTGCTTTAAAGCGTAGCGTGTCAGGCCGGCAATTGAATGAATATTCAATTTATCCATAATTTGCTGACGGTGAGCGTCTATTGTTTTTGTGCTCAAATCGAGGCTGGAAGCGATCTCTTTCGAGGTTTTTCCCTCGGCAATTAGCTGCAAAACTTCGCGCTCGCGGTCGGTCAAAACTTCGGCTTCGTCTGTCGGCATATTTTTTATGCTTTCGCGGAAACCTTCGACCACCGTTCCGGCGACTAGCGGACTGACATAGGTCTGGTTTGCTGCGACCGATTGAATAGCTTCAATTATTTCGTCGATATCACAGTCCTTCAACAAATAGCCCGACACACCGGCGGCAAATGCGCGCGAGACAAAAAGTTTATCTGCGTGCATCGATAAAATAATTATGCGGCATCTGGAATGTTTCTTTAAAATTTGGTGGCTCGCCTCGATGCCGTTCATGTCGGGCATTGCGATGTCCATTAAAATGACGTCGGGGGTTTCGCGGTCGCAAAAATCGATTGCCTCTTTGCCGTTTGCGGCCTCGCCGACAATTTTTATGTCGTCTCTTCCGCCGAGAAGCTTGATGATTCCGTCGCGGACGATTTGATGATCGTCAACCAGCAGCACTTTAACCGGCATCTTTGCCTCCATCGCGCTGAGTTTTTGCACAAACTTCGAACGGCGCAATTACCGTTGCGCGGGTCCCAACTCCGGTCTCGCTACCGATCATTAAATTTCCCTCAAAATGACCGAGGCGCTCCTTGAGGTTGAAAAGTCCAAAACCGGCGTTTCCTTCGACGTACCTGTTAAGATTGTTGGAATCAAAGCCGACGCCGTTGTCCTCGACGGTGCAGCGGACGTACTGATTCCCCGGCTTGATATGAACAAGAACGCGAGTCGCCTGCGAATGTTTTACAACGTTGTTCAACAGTTCTCTGATGACCTGAAAAAGGAGAACTTTAATTTCCATGTCCATCTGCCGGTCGCACCTATCGTAAACGAACGAAATTTGCAGATTGTGTTTTTTCGCAAGTTTCTCGCAAAGCCCCTCGACGGCATATTCAAGCCCGAGCTCATAGAGCGCCGGCGGGCTCAACTCGAACAAAAGCGTGCGGGTTTGCGCCAAGGCCGCATCTATGTTGTCGTGAAGTTCTTTGATTGAGGCCGTGTCGTTGCGACGTTTTTCATCTTTAAGCATCGCGCTGGTTTGCATCTTTGAGACAAAAAGCGTTTGACTGACGCTGTCGTGCAAATTTACGGCAAGGCGTCTGCGTTCGCGTTCTTCGGCCATCGAAAGCTCGCTTGCGACCGTACGTATCTGTTTGCGGTATTGAGAAAACTTTTTTTCGTTTTCGATCTTTTCGGTTGCGTCTTTGATGTCCATTAAAACGCTCTCGACGCCATTCTCCCCCACCTTAAATGGCGTCGCAGAGACAATGCATGTGAGCTCTCGCCCTTCGGAGTCGTGAAGCGTCATCTCGCGTTTTGCGCTCTCGCCGGTTTCAAAGACTTTTTTAGCCGGACAGTTGGAGCTTTTACAAAACGAAGTTGCGCTGATGTCGAAACATTTCCGGTGGTTCGACAAAATATCGAACTTTTCGTTGTCGGAGATTTTTAGCGTCGAAAAGAAAGAATCGTTGGCGAGCAGAATTTTATAGTCGCGGCCGATAAGCAACATGCCATTGAGCGACTTATTGAAAATCTGTTCAAACTCGCGCACCGCCTGTTTGTGGTCGAAACATGCGCGGCGCGGTCTTGCAAGCGTCCAGCCTGCAAAAAGTGCCACAAAAAGCAAAACCAAAACCGGCCAGACCTGCTCGATTGGAAGCTCAAAAATGAAAACGACTGCGGCCGCCGCAAAAAACGCGAGCAAAACCGCAAAGGCCGAAATTACTCGCCAAAACCTGTTGATAAAGGAATTGCAGGAATTAATCATCTGTGCGCGGCATGCTAATTGCGAACCAAAATAACATCAACTAGATTTTTC
>CAZYHS010000026.1:0-1529 GCA_964647545.1 uncultured Pseudomonadota bacterium
CACTCCAAATTAAAGTATAATAACTATTAGTATACCGCCACGAACGACATCGTTCGTAAAAAGTCTTTACAGCATATCCTGGGCGTGTTAGGGGCGCGTAAAAATTATTTTAAAGGAGCGAATATGAAGAAACCTATTGCGTTGATTTTATTGTATGTCGTTTTTGTAGTAGGATCGTGTGCAACAGGCGGAGTTGGATATAGAATGACTAATAAGAACTTGGGCAAAGAAAAGATTGTTGAGTCCAACGGTAAGCGTCCTGATTGGGCAATAGATAAACCAATGTTTGTTGAGAATCATGTTCTTTACGCAAGTGCCATTTTCTCAGATGCTCCTAATCTTTCCAAAGGACTTATGGTTGCAAATAAACTTGCGCAAACTAAGATTGTTGAATCGATAAGGACTAGGCTGCGCAATGATTTTACATATGCCAGTGAAGGGCTAACTGTTGAACAAGGTGTATTGGAACAAATATTGACCACCACTACCGATGAGATGATTGTCAGCGGCTTTTTCCAGAATAAACAGTATTACGAGAAGAAAGAGGTCGTCGGGCCTTCTGGTTTTACATATACATATGATTGCTATGCTTTGGCTGAAATTACCAAAGAAAACTATATGAAGGCTTTGGATGAGTCGTTTGCAAAGAATTCAACCGGAGTTAGTGAAGCTTTCCGTAAAAAAGTTGAAAATCGCCAAAGAGATTTTTTTAGTCATTATGGAAAGATCGTCGCAGATGGAGAGTAGTTGCCAATGAAGCGATTTTTTTCAATTCTTGTGGCAGTTGCCATGTTAGCAACAAGCCCGTCCCTGACATTGGCCAAAAGATATCATGAGTGTCGTTCTGACGGTGAGGTGTTGGATATTGCCGCAGATAAAACCGCTGAATGGCGAGACACGCCACATGAAAGGATTGGTGGTTTCGAATACTTTGTGGGATTCTCAACACAGAATAAAAAGATTGAAGATGGGCTAAAGCTTGCCGTAGCCGATGCCAAAAGATCCGCAGTCGCTTCTCTTGGGGAGTTGCTTCAACCGCAGCATCAACAGGTGTTGGGGCTTGATATTTCGCATATGAATAGTGTGCTTGGTAGTTATGGTGCCCCCGCATTGATTCGCCGGATGGAGCAAGTTGATTGGTTTTTTGAAAAATGGGCTGTAACTTCTTCATGCAAAACATCATTTTATTATAATGTTTGGGTTAGGCTGAAAATTCCGAGCGGTGAACTTGAGGCAGAAAAACAAAGAGCTGTGGTTTATCTTGAACAGGCTCGTCGGAATGAAATCTCAAAAGAAGGACCAGCGTTGCTGCCTGATGCGAATTTATCTGTGAAGCAAGTAATAGAAAAAACAAAGGTTGTTGATAATCTAAATTCTGATGTCTCCAAAATGAATGAGCAGGTAAATTTCATTGAAAAATTGAAAACAGCAGATGGTAAGCCTGAAAAAATCAAGGGGCCTTGGTATGCAAGCACAGCCTTTTGGGTTGTTACTGGACTTGTGATTGCTGGTGGTGCAACCGGTGCCTA
>CAZYHS010000026.1:1563-20551 GCA_964647545.1 uncultured Pseudomonadota bacterium
TTTGGGTCTAAGATCTGGCTCTTCAGGCGGGGCGGTCGGTGGCTCAGGCGGAATGGCAGGGGGGGGTGGCTCCTCAGGTGGTCAGGCTGGTGGCGGTGGGGCAATATCTGGCTCAGGAAGAATTTTGATTTCAGCGCCTATGTCTAATTATTAAAAATATGAAAATCATAATATTTTTATCATTCTTGATTTCCCTTTTTTTTGTAGGATGTGGCGTTAATAATAATTGGTGTCAGGTTTCTTTTCCTATGCCGTCGAAGACATTGAACTCTGGAATTAGCACTTTAAGAGCTTATGCCACTTTAGACGGCGCTGAGAAAGAATACGGTCTATTAATTGATGTGATAGCAAATACTATTTCAGGCCAAATAGATGACGTGGCGGCCGGTAGTTATACTGTAAATATTTATATTGAGGGGCAAAGTGGACTGAGTGTTTATAATTGGCCGCTATCTTCGGGCGATGCTTGGGTTCAGGTTGCACGTGGTTCTATTCCGGTTACGGTAATTGACGCAACCGATGTTTCAGTTACCTTTACAGAAAATGATTACGAATACCCTGATGCTGATAATGATGGGAATACCAATCTCGAGGAGCTTAGGCTGGGGACTGATCCGTATCAGGCGCAAACTTTTTCTGATGTTACTTTAGGTGTTTATAGCCGTATTCAACCATCTTGTAATCTTTTTGACTATTTATCAAATCCATTTGTTGATGATTCTGTTGTTGTTAGGCTAACGAAAATGCATGTTTTTAATAGTGAGGTTTATGCCACCACAGAGTCTGCTTGGCAGATTGTTGGCGCAGATTCGAACGTGATATTGGAGTTTGGCATGGAATACAGTGATGCAAGTAATGGTAGAGAAAAAATTATATTTGAGAATGGTATGGAGTGTGAATTTGGGACATATATGCTCTCATCATCGAAAAAATATTCTAGTGTTGATAATGAAATTGTGATGTTTTGCTCAAATAATAATAAATCTTGTGTTGAACGCTATAGGAGACAACAATAATTCTATTTATTGATTAAACAGATTGGGTTTTTTATGAAAGTAACATTCATTGCTCTTATTGTGATTTTTGCCGGATGTCAGATGATAACCTGTGCTACTAATCTTGATGGTGCAGGTTATTTGCCTCTTGTGGATAGGGCTGCCATGATTGGCGTAGCCATTTCTTTGCTAGGATATATTGTGTGTGGAATCTATGATAAGATTCGAGATAAAATAACGAAACAAACCACTTTTGGATGTCAGCAATAACCAACTAAAATCCCCCGCGCTAGCTGGGGATAAAATTATATTTTGAAATTGCCGGCTTTGTCTGGCCACATCTGTTCCACAACAATTTGGGCGCTTATTTTAAGTTGTTGAACGTTTCCAATAAAATCCAGGCACATTTCATTTGCGATCGTTTTAAATTCGTCAAATGAAAGCGACTCGTGTTTGATTATGGCGTAAATATCTTCTGGGTCCTGCTTGTAAAATCTCTCCAGTTTCAGTTTCAGCAAATCTCTCGGCGTAACCGATTCAACGGTTAAATTTTTTCCTTCAAATACCGTTATTGCCGGCGAATGTGTCAGGTCCACAGTTGAAGCGACGGTTATAATGTCGACATTAATATTATTATCGGTGCAAAGTTTCTGAAACTCAGCCGCGTCGCCCGTCGATGCTATGTCGATATCTGCTGTTACGCGTTCCCTCATCCCCAACAAAAGAATGGAAGCCCCGCCAAGTGTCTTTATTTTAAGTTTTTTGCCACTCTTTTGCAGATCATTGTCGATTTTTTGAAAGGCGTTAAGCATGTCTTCGGTTTTGCTTGGTTTGAATTTCACTTGGACTCCTTTTGGTAAAATCTTAATTTCGCCAGCTCAAGCTGTGACGGGACGATGTTTCGCTGAATCTGCCAGTCGCCTAGCAGTTTGAATTTTTCCGCTGCTTCATGGCTTTCATCTAAAAAACGGGCGTCGTCGAGAAGCGCATGAAAAACCGACGGAGGTTTGTGCAGCATGGCAAGCGTCGAGAGTTCCTCAAGTATTCTTCGTCGTCTTGATTCAATCATTGGAAGGGCTTTGCAGGTGAGTTCATAAAAGACCTTTTTGTTCCTGCAAACTTTTCGGGCAAACCCGTGATATACAAGCCTTTCTATCGCCTCTTGATAGTTCTTAACCTGATCCCGATGGGCTACGCCATTGCGTGCTAGAACGTCAAAAATTCTAAGCGTTTCGATGAACATATACCTATATAATACAGGTATATATAGCTAAAGTCAACTATAAATAGTATAGTTGGTTTGCCTTTGTTTTTAAGAGGCTATTTAATTCCAAGCGATTTCATTTTTACGTAGAGGGCGGCGCGGGAGATGCCGATCGTCTTGGCCGTGAGAGTTCTATCATTCGAGCATTTTTCAAGGGCACGCTCAATAAACGCCCGTTCAGCAATCTTCATGTGCCGGTCGTATCCGCCGGCGTTAACGTCAATCTCAGGTTGAACTTCGTGCCTAGTTGCATCTTTTGGCGCGTGAAGAGTTTTTGGGAGGTCGCTTGGCGCGATAATCTCTCCTGAAGATAGAATTGCGGCGCCGTGAATTACGTTTTCAAGTTCGCGAACGTTTCCGTGCCACGGGTATTTTTTTATAATTTCCATGGCTTCTGTGCTGATGGTTTTTGTGCGCCCGCCGTGAGAATATTTCTGCAGAAAGAACGCTGCCAGCTCCGCGATGTCTGACTTGCGAGCGCGAAGGGGAGGCATTACTAGTTCTACAACTTTCAAACGATAGTAAAGGTCGAGTCTGAAAAGCCCGCGTTCAACAAGCGTTGGAAGGTCCTCGTTCGTCGCGGCGATGACGCGAAAGTTTGTTTTGACAGGCGAGTTGCTGCCGATTCTCGTGATCTCTTTCTCCTGAATTGCGCGCAAAATTTTTGCCTGCATTTCCGGTTTTAGTGTGGCGATTTCGTCGAGAAAAATGTCGCCCTCGTCGGCAAGTTCGAACTTGCCGATTTTTCTCATGTGCGCGCCGGTGAACGAGCCGCGCTCATGGCCGAAAAGTTCCGACTCAAGCAGGTTGTCGGGGATTGCGGCGCAGTTGACGGTGATAAAAGGGCGGCTTCTTGACGGATCGTCGAGCCCGTGAATGAAACGTGCGAGCAGCTCTTTGCCGGTTCCTGATTCGCCGGAGATCAAAACGTTCGCACCGTGGCCCTTAAGTTTTGTCGCCTGCTCGATCAGTTCTTTGATGACCGGACTTTTTCCAAGTAAAAGCCGCCCGCAAGTGTCGGCCTCTCCTGTGTTTGCCACAAGAGCCTCAAGCCGTCGCTTTGTTTTTATTCCGCCCGCGATCTTTTTAAGCGAAAAAATGATCTCTTCGATGTCGAACGGTTTGACGATGTAGTCGGCAGCTCCAAGTCGCACGGCTTTTACGATGAGCTTCGGGTCGCGTTCGGCCGTCAGCATGACGACTTCTATGGAGGACGAAAGTTTTTTGATCTTTTCAAGTCCTTGCGTTCCGGTCGCGTCGGGGAGATTTACGTCCAGCAGCACGCAATCGAACTCTTTTTCGGAGAGTTTCTTGAGGGTGTCGCCAAGCGTGGAGGCTGTTTCAACGCTGAAATGTTTTGTAAGTTCGTCGCGAACGACACCTAAAAGTGTTTCGTCGTCGTCAACGCACAGAACATTGAACTGCATAAGGCCCCCGTTATTTGGCGTCAAGACTGTCTGACTGCTCCGGCCAAGCGCTTGAATTCTTCCTCGTCGGTCGCAAATGAGGCCGCCATTTCAATGTCAACCGCTTTGTCCTTAACCAACTTTGCTAGCGACTGATTCATTGTGGTCATGCCGGTAGATTCTTGCCCCATCTGCATTTGCGAATATATCTGATGGGTCTTTCCTTCGCGTATCAGATTGCGGATAGCTGCTGTCGGCGTGAGAATTTCGGTCGCCAAGGTCAGCCCGCCGTCCGATTTTGGTATGAGCTGCTGGCTTACGACGCCTTCGAGAATAAGTGACATTTCCATTCTGATCTGCGGCTGCTGATGCGGAGGGAAAACGTCGATTATGCGGTCGATTGTTTGCGTCGCGGTGCTTGTGTGCAGCGTTGCGAAGACCAAGTGCCCCGTTTCGGCAACGGTGATTGCCGCTTGAATCGTTTCGAGGTCGCGCATTTCGCCGATCATGACGACGTCGGGGTCCTGCCGAAGGATGTATTTCAGAGCGCTGTTAAAGCTCATTGTATCGTAGCCGACTTCGCGCTGACTGATGAGAGATTTTTTCGGTTCATAAACGTACTCGATAGGATCTTCGATGGTGATGATGTGGGCCGGAACGGTCGAATTGATCTTTTCGATCATGGCGGCTAGCGTTGTCGATTTGCCGGAGCCGGTCGGGCCGGTTACAAGTACGAGCCCGCGCGGTTTTTCGGTTAGCGACATTACGGCTTTGGGAAGGCCGAGCTCTTCGGCGCTTCTAATTTTGTAGGGAATCAGCCTGAAAGCGCCGGCGATGGCGCCCATGTTCATCGAGCAGTTTGCCCTGATGCGCAGGTCTTTGCCGACCCCGAACGAAAAATCGAGTTCCTTTTTGTCGTTAAGCTTTTCTTCCTGCTCTTTGGTGGCCTCTTCGAGGCAGATTCTCTCGGCCTCTTCGCGGGAGAGGGGCTTTGTGCCGGCGACAGGAACCAGCGCAGAATTGACGCGCGCCAGAGGGGGCATGCCGGATGCAATGTGCAGATCGGTGGCCTGCATTTGAGCGGCCTTTTCGAGCAGTTGAACTAGGGTTGACATGCGAACTCTCCTTTTTATTGTTAAACGAGCTGCGCGAATTTACTTCATTTTATTAAAACCTTCAAAGTAAAAAACTTATGGGCTCGGCCTCAAAACAACAGGTCCTCTATGAAAAATCAATTTTCTTGCGCTTTGCCCGCGCCTAAAGCATATAGTGCCTTTCCAAAACACGGTCGGGAGATGAGCTATGGAACAGGAAGTGATACGCGTAAAAAAGCCGCGCGCGAAGTTCGAATGGATAATAATCATCGTCATTTTGGTGGCCTCTCTTGTTGTATCTTTCGGCATCTACCGCAAACGCGACGAAGCGGCCAAGGGGCGCCTGATGATATACGAGCTTGCCAATATCAGGCAGGCGGTCATGATATACCTCAAGCTTAACAGAAATTTACCGCCTTCTCTTGCCGCTCTTGCAAAGCTGAAATTTACTTTTGAGCAGGGAGACCAGCCGCGCGCATATTTGCAGAATATCGCCGCCGGCCCCGAAGGAGAATTTATAGATCCGTTCGGGAATTCGTACAGATACGACGCAAGAAGCGGCTGGGTCGCGAGCGCAACCGAAGGCTTTGAAAATTATTGAACCTGTATTATCGAGGAGAAGAAGATGAAAAAGGGTTTTACATTGATCGAACTTGTACTTGTGATCGCCGTGCTGGGAGTTCTTGTCGTGTCGGCGCTGCCTAACTACATAAACACGTCAACTCAGACCGAGATCGTGCTGAGAGACGCGGTGGTCGGCGCGATACGTTCGGGGATAGCGCTGGAAAGAGCCAAGCAGATGAATTCCGACGGCAGCGGCAGCTATCCGGCGGCTCTCGACTCTGTCGGCGCCGATACGCCCTGCGGAACGGGGGCCTCGGTAAGGTGCTTTGAAGCGATACTTCCGCTTGGCGTGACCAGTCCGGCATGGATAAAGGTCAACGAAAAACACTACACCTTCAACGACGGCACGACGACCTATACCTACACCTACGACCCATCCACGGGGAGCTTTACGAGCCCGACGGCCCCGTAAAAACTCTTTCGAAAGCATTTTTTATTTTTTCTTGCCCCGAAGACGCCGCGGTGTATATTTGCCGCGCTTTCAAAATTAAAAATAACCTCAACAGGTGAAAAATATGAACGTTCGAGACGTTGTCGTTGGCATGGTCGGTTCCGGCGGGGACGGCGTTGTCGCAATGGGCGATATTCTGGCGACGACAGCGGCTCATGACGGCTTGCATTGCATGCAGGTCAAGAGTTTCGGCCCGCAAATCAGAGGGGGCGAATCTTCTTGCATCGTTCGCATCGCCGACAGGCCCGTCCTTTCTCAAGGCGATCATCTAAATATTCTGGTCGCTTTCAACTGGAACGATTACAAAAAATTTCCCGGAGAACTCACCTCACGCAATGGCGTTATGGTCGTTTGCGACGAGAAAAATACGCCCGACGAACCCGAACTTGAAGCCGGAGTTAAGGCGGGCGGGGTTTTAAAGGTCCCTTTTGACAGGCTGATAGCGGAGTCGGGCAATCCAAAAGCAAAAAATATTATCGCGCTGGGCATTCTGGCCGAGGCGTTTAATCTTCCGAAGGACGGCCTGAAAAAATACATCGAAAGAAAATTCAAAAAGAAAGGGCAGGAGGTCATCGATTCCAACATTAAGGCGGTCGATATCGGCATTAATTTTGCCGCCTCGTCTGGATTTAAATCGCCCTTGAAATTCGAATATACGCCAACCGGCAAACCCAAGTTCATTGCGACCGGTAACGACGCGATCGCCTACGGTGCGCTTGCTGCCGGCCTGAAATTTTTTGCAAGCTATCCAATTACGCCGGCCAGCGAGGTGATGGAATGGCTCTCACGCGAATTGCCGAAGTTCGGCGGAGCGATGGTTCAGGCAGAAGATGAAATCAGCGCGGTCTGCATGGTGACCGGCGCGTCGTTTGGCGGAGTCAAGTCGATGACCTCCACAAGCGGCCCGGGCGTTTCTCTTAAAATCGAGGCTTTGGGTCTTGGCTCGATGGCCGAACTTCCGTACGTGCTGGTGAACGTTCAGCGCGGCGGTCCGGCGACAGGTATCCCGACAAAATCCGAACAGGCCGATCTTTCGCAGGCCGTTTTCGGCATGCACGGCGACGCGCCTCACGCGGTAGTTGCACCGGCCGACGTTGAAGATTGCTTCGAACTTACGCAGCGCGCTTTTAACATCGCCGAAAATTATCAAATGCCGGTGATTCTTCTGTCCGACCAGTTCATCGGTCATCGCAAAGATACGGTCGAAAAATTCGATTTAGAAAAGGTTGCGCCGCAAAGCCGCATCACTCCAAAAGATCCGCTGCGCGGTGAATACAAACGCTTTGCTTATACCGATACCGGCGTATCGCCAATGTCGTACCCGGGGATTAAAGGCGGCGAATATATTTGCAGCGGCATCGAGCACAACGAAATGGGTTATCCCACGTCGAGCCATTTTATTCACGAGGAGATGAGCAAAAAGCGCCAGCGTAAGCTCGATCACCTCGCGGCAAACTATAAATTCATCCGTCGTTACGGCGTTGAAAAAGCCGACATCGGAATTATTGCGTGGGGTTCTCCTAAGGGGGCGGTGCGTGAGGCGGTCGAAAAGGCGGTCGCCGACGGCCTGAAGGTGGCGGCGATAGTTCCGCAGCTTATTTATCCATTACAGGCCGATTTGCTGAACGCTTTCTATTCAAGCTGCAAAAAGATCATGGTCGTTGAAATGAGTTTTTCGGGTCAGTTCAGAAATTATCTCGCCGGAGCTTCGCGTTTGCCGCACGACATCGTTCATTTAAAGAGCGGCGGCGCGCGTCAGTTTGAAGTCGGCGAAATTTTGAACGCGATAAAAGAAAACATTTAAAAGGAAAACTTATGACCGAAGTCAGAGACGTGGCCGGATTTAAAAAATATATTTCGACTCTAAAGCCGATCTGGTGCCCCGGTTGCGGCGATTACGCGGTTTTGACAAGCCTTGCCAAGGCGATGGCCGACCAAAATCTTGAAACGCACAACACCGCGGTCATCACAGGTATCGGCTGTTCGTCGAGGCTTCCGGGCTATCTCAACGCATACGGATTCAACAGTATTCACGGCAGAGCCATTCCGATAGCTACCGGACTTAAAGTCAGTCGTCCGGAGCTAAGTGTTGTAGTTGCCGGCGGCGATGGCGACATGTTTGCGATCGGCGGCGGCCACATGGCGCACGTTGTTCGTCGAAACATCGACATGACGCTTCTTGTCATGGACAACAACATTTACGGTCTCACAAAAGGACAGGCGAGCCCGACGACGCCACTTGGCAGCAAGACCGCGACCACCGCCTTTGGCAGCATTTCGACGCCGATCAATACTTTGAAGGTCATGCTAGGCTACAACTGCAGCTTTATTGCGCAGGCCTCTTCGACCGATCCCGCTCACATGACGAAAATGATCATCGAGGCGATGAAGCATCCCGGTTTTTCGTACGTAAATATTCTGTCGCCGTGCGTGACGTACAGAGGTAACGAGCAGTATCAGTTCATAAAAGAGCGGGCTTTCCAGCTGGATCATACTTACGACATTACCGACGACGTCGCCGCGTGGCAGCTCTTAAGCCGTAACGACGGCAAATATCCGCTGGGCGTTATTTATCAAAAGCCGCGCGCAACCTATCACGAGATGCTGGGCAAGCTTCGCGAGAACGCCGGCATCGGAAACGTTTCAATTGCAGACGAGGCAAAATTATTTCAATCATGAGCAACTTAATTTCATGGCAGCATAACACAATTCCACTTCCTGCGGCGGCCGTTATCAGAGCCGATAAGTTTGAGGGAGCGGCTCCAACGGCCTCTGCCGCAGCTGTTGTTTCAGGCTTAGGTACTGCCGAAAACGTTTCGACGCAACAGCCGCCTCAGGAGGAGTTGAAAATGCCCGAGGTCAACGATCTTTTTTCAAAGGGTCGCGTGACGAAATGGTTTCCACGTCAGGGCTACGGAATCGTGACCGACAAAAATAACCGCGAGGTCTATTTCAGCCTTTTAGAGATGGATTTTGCGGGCGAGAAGGGGAAAGAGTCGCTAAAGGTCGGCGCGTTCGTAGGGTTTGACCCCAGCTGGACCAGTCACGGTCTGCACATCAAGCGCATGAAGGTCTATTGAACAACAGTTAATTCGGTTTTGTCGGTTAGGTCAGTTAGTTCGGTTGGTCAGCCGAACTGAATTAACTGTTTTTCAAGTCATTCCAGCGCATGCTGGAATATCCCGCACGTCTAGCGTGTCATTGCGAGGCCCGCAAGGGCCGCGGCAATCTTCCTTCAACCCCAGATAATTAATTTTCGCGTTTAAGGAATCGAGAGGCTGAACTAAACTTTGCGGGGCCTGTCACGTGACAGCCCCAATTTTGGCATCGGCTAGCCTGTCCCGACAGCCGCACTGTTTTTGCATCAAAAATAGTTTGCGGTGTCGAGGATCCTCGATTTGGTACTCATTTTTTCAGAAAAAAATAATACCAAATCGGGACTGGCAAAATTGGGGCGCCCCGCCACGCGCCACCCGCACAAGATTAGCACAAGTGTCGGACACTTTAACGGCAAATTCTGTTATTTCCGTTTAGTCCGTTAACAGAATTAACGGACCTAACTGAATGAACAAATTCAGGCGACTTATGTTTCAAGGGCCTCTCGCAGATCGATGCATCAAATGGCTTGGTGCCGCATCGATCGAGAGTGGAGGTGCGTTTGCAGGCCGCAACCTGCAAACGACACTGTCCCTTGAAATATAAGTCGCCTGAAAAGATACGCACTGGAATGACATGCGTTTGATGCGGGTGGACTTTTAGACGCTTTTAAACCGAAACTCAGGCCTTCAGGGCGTTGTCAAATCGCGCTAGCACTCGCTCTTTGCCCAAAATTGCCATGACTTCATAAATTCCGGGGCTGACAGTTGTACCGGTGAGCGCCACACGGCACGGCTGCGCCATGTCGAGCATCTTTTTGCCGCTCGCTTCAATAACTTTTTTGAACGCTTCGGCAATTGCGTGTTCGGTGAAGTCGGGGAGAGCTGCAAGGGCCTCTTTAACTTTTGTGAGGTCGGCTTTGCCTTCTTCGCTAAGCCATTTTGCTTTGGCCTTTTCGTCGAAAATTATTTCGTCGCGGAAATAAAATGCGCTGATCTCGGAAAGTTCATCGAAAGTCTTTGCGCGTTCGCGTTCACTCGAAACTGCGGCCACGCCCATTTTGCGGTCATTAACTTTCAGTCCGCGAGCTTCGATGTAGGGCGCGGTCGCGTCGAAAATTTCTTCGTTCGACAATTTCAACATGTGCTGGGAATTTACCCACTTGAGCTTTTCGGGATCGAAGACGGCCGGCGCTTTGCCGACATCGGCTAAATCAAACGCGTCGATCATCTCCTTTACTGTGAAGAGCTCCTGATCGCCGTGCGACCAGCCAAGCCTTGCAAGATAGTTGAGCAGCGCTTCGGGGAGATAGCCCTGTGCCTTGTATTCCATAACGCTCGTTGCGGCAAAACGCTTTGAGAGGCGCTTTTTGTCGGCGCCCAAAATCATCGGCAGGTGCGCAAACGCCGGTACCGGATAGTTGAAGGCGTTGTAGAGCAAGATCTGTCGCGGTGAATTGTTCAAATGATCGTCGCCGCGAATTACGTGAGTGATGTTCATTTCGACGTCGTCGACGACAACTGTGAAGTTGTAGGTCGGCGTGCCGTTGCTTCTCATGATGATGAGGTCGTCGAGTTCTTTGTTGTCGAACACGATGTCGCCTCTGATGACGTCGCGAACAATTGTCTGTCCTTCGACAGGAGATTTAAAGCGGATCGAATATGCCTTGTCGCATTTGAAGTCGGCGGGAAGGTCGCGGCATTTGCCGTCGTATTTCGGTTTGCGTCCCTCTTTCATTGCGAGCTGACGTTTTTCTTCCAGCTCTTCGGGTGTGCAATAGCATTTGTAGGCGAGCCCGCGTTTTAAAAGGTCGTCGATGTGGGCGCTGTAACGGTCCATGCGCTGCATCTGGAAAAAGGGACCTTCGTCCCAAGTAAGCCCGAGCCATTTCATTCCTTCGATGATTGCGTCGGTGAATTCCTGTGTGGAGCGCTCGGTGTCGGTGTCTTCAACTCTTAAAACGAACGTGCCGCCGAGTTTTCTGGCCAGTAGCCAGTTGTAAAGTGCCGTTCTGGCACCGCCGATGTGAAGATGTCCCGTCGGGCTGGGAGCGAAGCGTACTCTGCATTTGTTTGTCATAATGGTGGCGGCTTCTATGCCAACTTGGACAAAAATGCAAGGGGTTCAATTTTTAGAGAGGGAGGGTTGTAGCGATTTTGCTCATACGCTGCGCAATCTTAGCGAAAACTTCTTTCGCTCTGCTCAGGGTTTTCGGATTACCTATACTTCAAATAGTATATTCATGACGCAGGAATGGCCTAGCCAGAATACTCTCGAAATAGTTGGTTGTTGAAAGCAACTCAGAGATGCTTTTATTCAACTGATTTGATTATCTCAGATAGGTTGACATGGAATGCTTTAGCGATTTTAAATAAATTAGAGAGGGTAATATTCTTTGTTTCGCCGCTTTCGATTCTTTGAAACTGTCGAAGATTTAATTCATAATTTTGCATTTGCTCCTGAGTTAATCCTTTTTCTTGGCGAAGTTGATAAATTCTCAGCTTAAGTTTTTTTGTGAGCCGTTCAAATTCTTCGAAATATGAACTATTTCGGTCGATTCCGCGTCGCTGGATTTCTACATGCCTTTTCGACATGTAACACTCATGTCAAAGTTTGTATTTACAAACCACGACATGTATGTCAGCTTATTTGGCGCCTATAAAGGAGGGCTTATGGAAGATTCAATAGGAAGTTTGAGAATGGTAGCAGGTCGTTGCTTATGTTTAGTTGTGGCGACATTGCTGCTTAATGGTTGTGCCGCAGCTTTGGTTGGGGGTGCATTTTATAAAGGCTCAAAAACCAAAGGTCAGCGACAGGAGTTCATGACTCAATTACAAAAGACCAATATGGAACGAGAATATAAAGGTCTAAAACCTTTGGATTGGTGTTCCGAAGCATACAGATTTGACAAGGGATATGCCGATAACGATGCGGATTGTAGTAAGCGCATCAAAGCGTACGAAAAAGGAGATAAGACTGCGCTTGATATGGGGTCTTCTGCTTCTTTAGAAGGTTCCTCAGACGGTCAAACAGCATCCGTAAAAAAGTAAAATCTAATATATGACAAAGGGGACTTACCATGAAGAAACTTGTTGTGATCTGTGCTTTGATGACAATATTTATAGGTTGCGGTGGTGGCGGAAATGTTTCGACAGACGATAATAATAGTTCATTTGATGCCTCTGATTTTACAAATGGGACAAGCTCTGTGAATTCAACATCTCAATGGAATTGTTCCTTATCAGGGGCTTCAACCAGTTCTGTAATATTATCATTTTATGATGATGGAACTGGTGCTAGTTCTTCGATTGGCGTGTTCACATGGGAGGTTGTCGGGGATCAGGCAGTAGATATTGATGCTTATAATGGCACAAATCAAATCAGAGATATTGCCGGTTCGACTTCATCTGGTATCGCTACGTTTCGTCAGGTCACCCCTAGCGGTGGCATCATAACCGCATCTTGCACTTTAGAAGCTGTATAAGTTTAAGTAACAAGTGCTGGGATAATTGGGGACATTTAGGGGTTCAATTTTTAGATGGGGAGAGTGGTGGTGAGTATCTCTTGCAGCTGGGTAAATATCTCTTTCGCACTTCTGGTTGCTAGATAACCGATGCAGATGTCGCGCACTTCTTTAACGTTTATTGTACGTGCGAAAGTCATCTCCTCGGACTTGGTAATAATTTTGAGAATTTCTTTTGTGACATCTGGGCCGCTATATTTTACGAGTTCGCCTAGAAGTGCTGTGTAGTGCTCGTTGTAAGGGGTGAGGTGTTTTTTGTATGCCGGCGCATCTGACTGGCCGAACTCCAGATAGTCGTCATATTCATCAACGCCCAGCGCTGTGATGATCATCTCTTTCATTTTATCTGAATGGAAAAGTTTCGCTGCGCCTGCAACTGCTTCCTGATCAATGAAAAAGGGGATGACGATGTTTCTGGCGTATTCTGTGAACTCTTCTTCTTTGATGCCGGTGCAGCCCATTGCAATGCCTGCCGAGAATGCCACCATTTTGATGGTGAAATCGTTTCCTTCGCGGTGAACTCTGTCGAGCACTTCAGGACATGCCGACTGTGCCGAAGCACCCAACATTCGAAGTGCCGTTAGTGCTCTCTCTTGAAATAATTGTGAACTGCCAAGAGTCGGGTGGTTTAGTCCGTGTTTGACGCCCAACGCATAAACCGATTGTTCGGTATTATTCTGATCGCTCTTGATGCCAAGCATCGAGAGACCGTCTGAAATCATTGCACCAATAGTTTTTACGTTTACTGCGTTTACACCCGACATACTTGTCTCCTTTAATGAAACTTTCTTGATATCGTTTATATCGGCCCATCCAGCAATATGTTGCTAATAATTTTATAAGGTTGAGTAACAGCTTGAAATGCAAGAGATTATCAACTTAGCGACGCAGGTTTGTACTGTTAAAACACGTTATTGAACTTGAAGTAGACCGAATAGCCTTCGCTTGAAAAACCTACGTCGGGGGCGAGCACAAAAGTCTTGTTCCAGCAAATTCTTACGCCTCCTCCGCCGGCCGGATGCAGACCCGCAGGCGTGAACGCTTTAAGAGAACTGAAGACCCGCCCGAAGTCGCCGAACGCGACCGAATAAATATCGAACCTCTGTCTGCCAACATAAAAATCGGTGATCTTAAGCCGCAGCTCTTCGTTTATTACAAGTGCGCTTCTGTCAATGTAACGGGCCTGTTTGATGCCGCGCAGCGTGTTGTTGCCGCCGATTCCGTCGAAGTGCTCAAAGCCTCCGAACTTTGCCATTTCGTAGAAGGGGACGCTGCCGACCGAGCTTTTTAAGATAATCCGGTTGGCCCACACAAGTCTGTCGTCACCGATGAGAGTTAAATAGTTTCTGTTTGCGAACGTAAAACGTGCATAATTGAACGAGCTGCCGAAGACCTGCAGCGGCAGCTCGGCGTAGATATCGATGAAGTTGCCGCGTTTCGTCATGGCCTCGTTGTCGCGCGAATCGTAAACAAGCCCGAGTCTTAACTCTGAATCGACGCCACCTTTGTAGCCGCGCGGTTTGTCTGTTTCGAGTTTTGACTTCGGCGCTGCCTTGACGTATCTTTTTTCGGCAAGAATGCCGCCGACGATTTTAAATTTGCCCCAGATGTCGCGGTAAAGATTAACGATCAGGCTCGGAGTTGTCCGCTTGAACTCGTAAAAACTTTTCGGTCCTTTGTCGCTGGTGTTGTTTCCGATGCCGAAATAGTTGTAGTTGTTGATGACTTGATAAGCGGCCTTTGCCTGCAGCCGGAATTTTGAGCCGAAAATTTGCGGGGCGTCGAACGAAAAATAATTGTTCATGTCGCCGTTGGTGCCGAAGAGTCCCTGAAACCGGTATAAATATTTGTAGGGTTTGACGCTTGCGTCGCCGTAATTATAAATCGCAAGGTGGGCTCCCATCGACGGGCCGAAGTCGGAAGAGTAGGTGAATATCGGCGCGCCGACCGGTCTGATGCCGACGTTTTCCTCTTTTGAAAGCCGCTTGTCGTCGGGGGATGAAGCCGGAATTCCCTCTTCGTCGATGCCACCTGTTTCGAGTTCGCGCCCGAACTCTTCTTTGTTTTCGGCAAACGCAGTTCCGGTGAGTGGAACTGCGAAAATGAGGCTAATGCCTAGAAATAGGGTGAAGATGAAGAATGATTTTCTGCAACGCGACATTGGCGACGGTTATTCCTTCGCTAGCGCAAAGAGTCAACGTCTGATTTTAATAGCGGCCCCAATTATTTATGAAATAGGTTGAGGCTGTGTCGGCCGAAACCACCTTGAAGCTTGAACCGCCCTTGACGGCAAATTCGCTAAGTCCAATATGTCCAGCCGGAGCATCGCTTGCCCAATCGTAGGTGTAGCCGAGCTGTGTGAATGGGAACGCATTTGCGCCGGTATAAACGATCTCGCGTCTGTTGTCGAACCATGCGTCGTAGGTGCAGCCGTCGGTCGAGCAAGCCGACGATTCTTTTATCAACATGGCAGGATCGAACGCTAAAAATCCTCCGGCGTGATTTGTCGGAAAGTCCAGAACACATTCGTGATCGTTAATTTCGGGGTCGGGGCAGGGGCGAAACATGTCGGTGATGTTTACGTAAAGCCCTACCACCATGCGTTCGCCTGTCGGCACAGGGAGGCCGAGAGCTTGTGCGAAGCGAAGGTTCGTGACGGTGCTGGCGGTGTAGCCCAGCGTTTTAAAATAGTCGATCGCCTTGGGAACGGCGGTCACCCAAGTGAGCGCCGTTTCGGTAAGTACGTAATCATCGCCGGTTTCGAAGGCGGTTTTATAGCCGTAGTTCTCATAGGCATATTCGCTCATCGTTGTGATGACAAAAAGACGCGAATTTCCGGCTTCGCCTTCCCAAACAAGTCCCGTTTCGTCGGCGGTTATGGCTGTGAGATCTTTGGAGATCTTTGCTGCGGTTGGAACTTGTGCGTCTGCTATCGCTGCGGCCCACATTGCCGCCGGATCTTCGCTGGCAGAGGCTCCGCTGCACGATTGAGCGAACAGCGCAAGCAAAAGCGAGAGCAGCATTAATGACCGAGCAAGATTATATTTGATCTTCATTTGAAATCCTTTGTTGTTCATTGATTTTCAATGTCTGTTCATACATCAGATCGAAGAGCCTTACAATTTTTTCATTTGCCACAATTTGCCAAGTCTAATAGCCTCCTGCGCACCAACAAGCAGGAGGCTGGCTATGGAAACGAAGTCTAAACTTTCGTGGAAGTTCCCCAAAGCATTCTGGACGGCGAATTTCATCGAGCTTTTCGAGAGATGTGCCTACTATGCGATGTTCATCGCGATCACGCTCTACCTCACAAACCGCGTGGGTTTTACCGACATTGAAACCGGCTACGTCATTGCAGTTTTTGCGGCGTGCCTCTATCTCATGCCGATTTTCATGGGACTTGTGGCAGACCGCATCGGTTTCAGAGTTTCGCTCATTCTTGCGTTTTTGCTTTTGACCGTCGGCTATGCCGGGCTTGGAGCCGTTCCAACCAAGATGGCGGCGATCATCACTCTGGCGCTCATCATGCTCGGCGGTGCGTTCGTTAAATGCGTCATCACAGGCACGGTCGCGAAGCTATCCGACGAAACCAACCGAGCCCGTGCGTTTGCAATTTTCTATCAGATGGTCAACATCGGCAGCTTCACCGGCAAATCTTTCGCAAAGCCGCTGCGCACCGAACTTGGCCTTGAGTACATCAACTATTTCGCCGCCGCCGCGACGTTCGTTGCTTTAATAATCGTGGTTATCTTTTACCGCAGCCCCCTTGTTGCCGGCACCAAAAAGACGTTTAAAGAAGTTACGTCGAGCCTCGGCAAAGTCGTTACAAATATGCGTTTCATGGGGCTTATCCTGATTACCGCAGGTTTCTGGACGATCCAAGGGCAGCTCTACGCGACAATGCCGAAATACACGACCCGCCTCATCGGCGACAGCGCGTCACCTGAGTGGCTTGCCAACATCAATCCGTTCATGGTCGTCTTGTTCGTGATTCCCATCACCCATCTTGTCAGAAAAATTAAGCCTGTGTCGTCGATCGGTATTGCGATGCTCATGATTCCTTTGTCGGCCATGACGATCGCCGCCAGCCCGATTTTGCAGCGGGCGTTTGGCGATTCGATCAGCATCGCCGGCATTTTGTTTCATCCGATAACGATCATGATGGTCATCGGTATTGCGATTCAGGGGCTCGCCGAATGTTTCCTCTCTCCGCGCTATCTCGAGTTTGCTTCGAAGCAGGCCCCCAAAGGCGAAGAGGGGCTCTACATGGGATACAGTCACCTGCACACCTTCTTTGCGTGGTTGCTCGGTTTTATCGTCTCCGGCTATCTGCTCGACGCATTTTGCCCCGACCCGAAGAAAGTGCCGCCCGAACTTATGGCGACGGCTTATCAGCACGCCCACTACATCTGGTACATCTTTGCGGGCATCGGTTTCTTTGCCTTTCTTATGCTCATGCTGTTCAAGTTTGTTACCGAACGCATTGACAGAAAACGCGCAACGTTCGAACTTCCGCAGTCGGTGGTAAAAGTTCCGGAAGGTCTAGAAGCGGTGCCGGTGGTTGACGAAGAATAAAAATTTTACGGGGGCGAAAATGAAAAAGGTAATTCTGGCGGTGACTATGATGCTACTTGCGACAGCGACAGTAAATGCAGCTTACACTCCCGATGCGAACGCGCCGCGTTCGAGCATTCCAAAAGAGTTTCAATGGAACACGGGCGATCTTTTTGCGAACGAAAAGGTTTATGAATCGGCCTTCAAGTCGGTCGATAAGGCTCTTGGCGCGTTGCAGAGCTACAAAGGCAAGCTGACCACAAGCGACGCTCTCAAACGCTGCATGGAAGACTACATGAAGTTAAGCCTCGATTTTTCGAAGGTCGCCCTCTATTCGAACCTGAAAAATGTCGAGGACGAAAACAACGAACATTTTCATGTGCTGAGGCAGAAGGCATTAGGGCTTGCGACGCGCTTTAACGAGAAAGCCGGTTTCATTCGCGACGAAGTTTTAACGATGAAAGATGCCGACTATGCCCGTCTTGTCGCTGGCGATTTTCCGTCCGACTACAAAGCCTACCTCGACGATTTACGCAGAAGAAAAGAGAGCATTTTGACAGTTGAAGCCGAGCGCGTGTTGCAGCTTGCCGGAGACAATTTGTGGAGCGAGGTCGATCTAAACGAAATGCCCAGCGACGTCGAAATGGCGTTCAAGGCGATGCAGCGCGACATTGAGCTGCCGAAAATAAAAGACGAAGATGGCAAAGAAGTCCAACTGACGTTCAGTAATTATTCAAAATATCGCGCTTCGAAAAACAGAGAGGTCCGCAAAGAGACCGTTACGAAGTTCTTTGAGACGCTGAAAAAATATCAGAACGTTTTTGCCGCGACGCTTGGCGGCGAGTTCAAACGCGACGTATTTTTAGCCAAGGCGAGAAAATATCCGACCGCGGTTTCTGCCTACCTCGACCGAGAGAACATCGACCCGAAAGTCATCGACAATCTAATCGCCAGCGCGCACAAGAATTTAAAGCCGCTGCACCGCTACATCGATCTTCGCAAGAAACTGCTTAAGCTCGACAGCGTGCACATTTACGATCTCTACACACCGATCGTCCCAAGCGCGGAGGCCGAGCTGAGCTACAACGAAGCCTCAGACGACATTATCAAAGCTCTTAAGCCGCTTGGCGAAAATTATGTCGGCGTCCTCTCCAAGGCCATCAAGGCAGGTAGCGGCTGGGTCGATATTTATCCCAACAAGGGGAAGGAGAGCGGGGCGTTTTCGACGGCGGTGTGGGGCGTTCATCCGTTTGTGAAGATGAATTTCATGGATTCGATCGACGACGCTTCGACACTTGCGCACGAGTTTGGGCATGCGATGCACAGCTATTTGAATTCGAAGAAGAATCCCTATCCGCTGGCGGGCTATTCAACTCTTTCGGCCGAAATTGCTTCGACCTCAAACGAGATGCTCTTTTCGAATTATCTGCTGAATAAATATAAAAACGACGACAAGATGCGTCTCTATCTTTTGGGCGAGCGGCTCGAGTCGATCAGGCAGACCATTTACCGTCAGACCCTTTTTGCCGAATTTGAAAAGCTCATGCACGAAGCCGTCGAGAAGGGCGAACCTCTGACAGCCGAACTTTTCAACAAGACCTATCTTGGACTTGTTAAAAAATATTACGGGCCGTCGTTTACACCGGACACAAACGACGACATTGAGTGGGCCTACATTCCGCACTTCTACTGGAAGTTCTATGTCTATGCGTACGCCGCGGGCCTCTCAAGCGGCATTGCCATGACCGACAATATTGTGAAGGGTGGGGACAATGCGGTGGCTCGTTACATCGAGTTCCTCGAGTCGCCGTCTGATGTGCCGCCGCTTGAAGCGATCAAGAAAGCGGGGGTCGATTTAACCAAACCCGGAATTATCGATGCGGCCGCGAAGATGTTTGACGAGACCGTGACCGAAATGGAGAAGCTCGCCGCGAAAATGTAGTGCGAGATAGATCTTAAAATAAGAACGCCCCGTTTTTTA
>CAZYHS010000027.1:0-16949 GCA_964647545.1 uncultured Pseudomonadota bacterium
GAGTCGGCCGAACGCGGCGCGGAAGGTTTTGCCACCTATGCTCAAGGCGACGGTCGCCCCGACCATCCGATCTACATTTACGAGCGTCTCGACGAGCCGACGACCGGTATGCTCGAAGACAGGCTTGCCGCCGCCGAAGGGGGAGAATCGGCGGTCACCTTTTCGACCGGCATGGCGGCGATTTCAGCCATCATCTGTTTGCTGGCCAAGAACGGCGACCACATAATTTCGCACGATTCCGTTTACGGCTGCACCTATTCGCTACTGTCGAACTGGATGGAGTCAAGGGGAACCAAGGTCACTTTCGTTGACATGGTGAAAGATCCAAAGTGGATGGAGAATATCGGCGACAACACGCGAGTCATCTATTTTGAAACGCCTATCAACCCTACGATGGAGCTGCTCGATATCGAGTCGATCTGTAAAAAGATCGCCGAGATGAACAAAAAACGCTCCGAGGCCGACCGCATCTGGGTCGTTGTCGATAACACTTTCGCGTCGCCTTATTGCCAGCGTCCGCTATCGTTTGGCGCCGATGTTGTTGTGGCGAGCCTTACAAAACATATTTGCGGCTTCAATACCTGCATGGGTGGGGTTGTTATTGCGCCTAAAAAACTCTACAACAGCTTGCTAGTGTATCGTAAAGATTTTGGCGGCTCGCTTCATGGAAGAAGCGCGTGGCCGATTCTGGTTTACGGTTTGCCTACGCTTCCGGCGCGCATGCGCCAGCAGTCGGAGTCGGCGTACGAAATTGCGCAGATGCTGTCAAAACACCCAAAAATTAAAGAGGTCCATTATCCGGGGCTTGAATCTTATCCGCATCACGAACTTGCAAAAAAACAGATGCGCTCTTACGACGGCTCTTTTGCCGCAGGCTCGCTGATTTATTTTATCTTGAAGGGCGAGCACGCCGAAGCCCGCAAAAAAGGGGCCGTGCTCATCGATTGGCTCGCAAAAAATTCCATCTGCTACACTTTAGCCGTGAGTTTGGGCTGCGTTAAAACTTTAGTCGAACATCCCTCGACCATGACTCACTCGGCAATTCCTCTTGAAGAGCAGATTCACACCGGCATTGAGCCCGGTGGCATTCGTCTGGCCATCGGACTTGAAGATGTGGCTCTTCTCAAAGAAGAGCTCCTAAAGGGGCTCGATTTGATTTAAGTTCACCAAGGATTGCTTAAAACCCCATTGATTTCATTGGGTTGGCGCAGATGACGTTTCATGCTAGTAAACTGAAACGTTGAGGCTGGCCATGTTGGGGCTAAATATTTCTCAAACGGCGATTTCTTTTTTGAGGGGATCTAGGTGGCCGGCGTCGTAAAAATCCACTTGTTTTTTTTGGAGTTTTACGCCAGTAAGCGTACCCGCGTCGCGCGGGTTTGGCTCATTTTAAAATAATGGCAGGGCTTTGTTAAGCGAGTGGGGCAGTAGCTCAGTTGGGAGAGCGCCACGTTCGCAACGTGGAGGCCGTCGGTTCGATCCCGATCTGCTCCACTGGCTTAATGAGGCTGGACAGGTATTTAGGGCACTTAGCGCAGCGGTAGCGCACTGCTTTCACATAGCAGGGGTCACAGGTTCAAATCCTGTAGTGCCCACATCAAAACATCGGAAGTGGTAGTTCTTAAGGAGTTTTTAACATGGCCAACAGGACGCTGATTGCGGTCGGTATTTTGCTTGTCGCTGCGGGTGTCGCATGGCCTTTTGTCGTTCGCGGTATTTCTTATATTTGGAACCTCCCCGGGAATTTTCAATTTCATAAAGGCGAGTTTCATTTCTACTTTCCGCTTACTTTCTGCCTGATCCTATCGGTCATAATTTCTGTAATTTTAATGATCGTGAAAAGATAGTTGTTTATTGAGCCTTGCCCCTGTAGCTCAGTGGATAGAGTACCAGCCTCCGAAGCTGGCTGCGCAAGTTCGATTCTTGCCAGGGGCGCAAAAAATTGCGGTTGCGGATATTTCTAAAATGCAGGATCGATTAAATTTCACGGGGGAGAGATGAACGTTATTGTGCTGGACCTTGAAACAAAGTTCACCTTCGACGAGGTCGGAGGACGGGACAAGTTCGACAAACTTGGAATTTCTGTCGCCGGCGTTTACGATTTTGAAACCCGCCAGTTCGAAGCGATCGAAGAAAAAGATCTAAAAAAACTCGAAGATAGATTGGCGAACAAGCCTTTGGTGGTCGGTTTCAACTCGCGCCGGTTTGACATGGCGGTGTTAAAACCTTACGTCCATTTTGATCCGCAAACCCTGCCGCAGCTCGACATCATGGAAGAAATTCAGAAGGTGGTGGGCCATCGCGTAAGTCTAGAAAGTGTCGCCCGCGCGACGCTTAACGCCGGCAAATCGGGCGACGGTCTCGACGCGATCCGCTATTACCGCAACGGCGAGATCGATAAGCTTAAAAAATATTGTCTGGATGACGTGCGCATCACAAAAGAACTTTACGAGTACGGTTGCAAACATAAAGAGTTGTTTTTTACCGACCGCTACGGTAGCGGTAAAAAACGTGTGGCGTTAAGCTGGGAACTCCCTGTAAGCGAGCCTCCGGCAAGCCAGATGAGCCTTTTCTAGGAGAAAAACATGTACGACATTATTATCATCGGCGGTGGCGCCGCCGGCACGAACGCTGCGATCGTTGCGGCCCGCAACAAATTTAAGACCTTGCTTATCGATAGGGGGGCCGAACAGAGCTATCTTGCCTCCTTGGCGTCGGTCAACGACATGCCCGGTTTTGAAGCTTTTCCAAGCGGCGCGCAGGTGCTCGAAAGAATGAGAAAGCACGCCGAAATCCTCGGCGCCGAAATCAAAAGCGCTTCTGTCGCCTCATGTTCTTTTGTAGATAGCGTCAAACGCGTTACGACGAACGAACCGGCGACTTATGAGGGGCGTGTGGTTATTTTAGCGACCGGAAATCAGCCGCAGCAGGAGAGTTCGAACTACGCCGGAGAAAAAGAGCTGCGCGGAAAAGGTGTCAGCCACGACGCGATCGCCGACGCTCCTTATGCCCGCAACGCTCAGGTCGCCTTGCTGGGGAAAAACGCAGCGGCGGCCGAGTCTGCGCTTCATCTTGTGCGCTACGCCGAAAAGGTTTCGTGGATTATACCTGCCAGCAAGCTTGATATTCCGCTCGAACTCATCTCCGAAGTTGAAAAGAATAAAAAGATAGAGCTGCTTTACAGCTCAAGCTTGAAGCAGATAAACGGCCAAAACGAAGTTTCGTCGGTCACCGTGCTTTCTGCTGGACAGGACAAGACTTTGCATGTCCGTTACGTCTTTCTCCCCCATCAGCAACACAGGCCGATCACCGATTATCTCAACGGAACCAACATTCAAAAAGGTGAGCGCGGAGAGATAATGGTGAGCCATACTCTTGAAACCGGCATCCAAGGAGTGTTCGCCGCCGGAAATATACTTTGCGACCGTCCGCAGCTAAATATTGTTAGCGCGGCGCAGGGTGCGATCGCCGCCAATTTTTCGGAAAAATATTTAAGATAATAATTCAGCCACCGCGCGGTAATTCCCAAACGGCGGGAAAATGTAGGCACCGCCGATAAGGTCGTTGCTTTTTGCCGCTTCCAGCGCATCCTTCGCAATCGCCATGCCGAGCTTTTGCTGCGCATCTTTGGTCTTTGCGCTTCGCATTTTTTGCAAAACCTCATCCGGAATTTGCATGCCGGGGACTTCGTTGTGCAGAAATTCGGCGTTCTTAAGACTTGCAAGAGGAAGAATGCCTGCAAAGAACGGTATCTTTTTTACGTGCGAAATTTTCTTTAAAAAGGCCTCAAGTTTTTTTGTGTCATAAACAGGCTGGCTGAAAACGAACTCTGCCCCTGCAGCGACCTTCTTTGCAAATCTTTCGGCCTCAAGGTCTATATCGACGGCTCCGGGGTTGACGCCGCAGCCGACGACAAACTTTGTGACGCCGTTTAGCCCCCTGCCGGAAACGTCGCTGCCGTGGTTCATCGAGTTGACCATGTGGATGAGGCCGATTGAGTCGATGTCAAACACGGCCGTCGCGTTTGGGTACGAACCCATCTTCGGAGGATCGCCGGTGATAATCAAAATGTTATGAAGCCCCAACGCGTTCGCGCCAAGAAGGTCCATTTGCATTCCAAGAATGTTTCGGTCGCGGCAACAATAATGAACTATCGGTTCTATCTTTGAGCGTTGTTTAACCAGAGAGCCGAGAGCTATCGGGCTCATGCGCGCCATTGCGCGCGGGCCGTCGGCGATGTTTACCGCATCGACGCCGTGTTCATAAAGAAACTCGGCGCTTATGATTGCTTCATCTGGCGAAAGCCCCATCGGCGGATCCAGCTCCACGCTGACGACGAATTTATTTCCGAGCTTTGCTCCGAACTCGCTCTTTTCTTTTAGAGGCGCGGGCGGGAGAAGTTGCCGACCCTTGTCGGGTTCTTTAACCAAAGTTATCTTCGACCTGCTTGACGGCGAGACCGATTTTATGAACTTGGCCATTTCGCGGATATCGGCCGGTCTGGTTCCGCAGCAGCCGCCGATTACCGAAGCGCCGGCGCTGGCAAGTCGCTTGGCGTATTCGCCCATGTATTCGGGCGTCGCCATGTAGATCGTGCGGCCGTTTACGGTTTGGGGCATGCCGGCGTTAGGCATCGCGACAAGTTTAATTCCGCTGGCTTCGCGCATTTCGACGATAGCTTTCAGAACTCCCTGTGGCCCGCTGGAGCAGTTCGTTCCGCCGATATCGGCCCCCGTTTTTTCGATCGCGCGGATGGCCGCGGCAGGGGTCACTCCGACAAATTTTCCATCGCGGCTTTGTTTGAGTGAAACGGAAGCTATGACCGGAGTTTTGGAGATTTTTTTCGCTTCGGAGACGGCAATTTCAAGTTCGGCAATGTCTGAAAAGGTTTCAAAAATGAGAACGTCCACTTCGCTTTCGACCAGCGCGACTATCTGCTCGCGAAAGATGTCTCCTGCCTCGTCCTTTGAATGTCTTCCTATCGGTTCCAGCGAAACGCCAAGCGGACCTATGGCTCCCGCCACAAATGCACGCCCCTTGGCGACGCTTTTTGCGATTCGTGCGGCAGCTAAGTTGATCTCGCGCGTTTTGTCTTCCAGACCGTATTGGGCAAGTCTAAACCTGTTGGCCGCGAATGTGTTTGTTTCGATAAGTTCGCTTCCGGCGTCGATGTATTCAAGGTGGACCTTTTTCACGAGGTCGGGATTGGTGATGTTTAGTTCGTCGTAGCAGCGGTTAATGAAAACACCGCGTTCGTAGAATTCGGTCCCCATCGCACCGTCGGCAAGGATGACCCTGTGTTCAACTTCTTCTAAAAAACTTTTCATGATATTTTCATGTATGGGTTGCTTAGCTTCTGTTTGCCGATAGTGCTGCTTTGCGATGCTCCGTAATCATGGCCGGGGAAGATTCGTGTAGAGTCGGGGAGGTTCGAGAGCTTTTTAAGGGATCCCAGCATTGCTGACTCGTCGCCCCCGTCTAGATCGCATCTTCCAATGCCGTCCACGAAAAGAACGTCTCCCGTGAAGAGATCGTTACCGAGCAAAAATGCGGTCGAGCCTTTGGAGTGTCCCGGCAGGTGAATGCATTTGATTTTTAGCTCTCCGACCTCGATGATTTCACCGCCAAGAAACCTGACTACGTTGCCGCTTGAAAAATCGAGAGGCTCATCTTTGTGGACGAAGATCTTTGCATTGGTCTCCTTTGAGAGCTTTTGGGCCCCTTTTGCATGGTCGTAATGGCCGTGGGTCAAAAGAATTTTATCGATAGATAACCCCAGATTATTGGCCTCTTCGATGATATTTTCGACGTCAAAGCCGGGGTCGATTATGCAGCATTTCTTTGTGGTCTCGTCTCCCACGATATAGGCAAAATTGCCCATAGGTCCTATTTCAAGCTGTTTTATTATGGTTTTCATGTTTTACCCGTTAAAGAAACTGTTGACCTATCACCAAAATGTCAATATAAGTCAAGTCCGGATGCTGGCGGTAGAGCTTGTTCCGCCGGCATCTTTTATTTTTTGGAGGTAATATGCAAAGAGTTCCGATGACCCCGGAGGGGTACAAAAAACTGCAGGAGAAGCTAAAACACCTTAAATCTGTCGAAAGGCCGGCTTCTATTTTGGCTATTGAGGAGGCTAGAGGCCACGGCGACCTTAGCGAAAACGCCGAGTATGACGCCGCAAAGGAACATCAGGCGCAGCTTAATCGTCAGATACTTGAAGTTGAAACAATGTTGTCGCTTGCTCAGGTCATCGATCCGTCAAAGTTATCGGGAGAGAAGGTCATGTTCGGCGCAACGGTCAGGCTGCACGACATCGATACGGACGAAGAGACGACCTATCAGATAGTCGGTGCCCACGAATCCGATATTTCCAACGGTAAAATCTCGGTCGAGTCGCCGATAGCCCGCGGAATCATCGGCAAGTCAGAAGGCGACGAAGTGAAGGTCAACGCCCCCACCGGAATTCGCACGTTTGAAATCGTTGAAGTAAACTACGTTTGATTATTGTTTGATCGGATCGCCGTATTTGTCTTTTTGAAGCGGCCCGCCTGTCGTTCCAAGTTCGGTTATCTTTCCGTCGGCCACGGTCAGTAGAAAAAGTTTGCGTATAATTTCGCGATTTGAATCGAAGCCGATCTGTCCTGTCGAACCTTCGACGTCTGGAATCGTTTGAAGCGTTTGCTTCATATCGGCGGCGTGCTCTCCGCCTGTGAGTTGAAGGGCTTTTGCCGCGAGCCTCATGGCGTCAAAAGCCTGAGCTTCAAGGATGGTCGGTTTGATCTTGTAGGTCTCTTCGAACGCGCCCGAAAATTTTCTTACGCTAACCGACGGGCTGTCGTTGAAATAGCCGTCAACAAAGACCGCTCCTGCGACGTAGTCTGCACCACGTTCGGCGAGTTCGCTGTTGTTCCAGCGGTTGTTGCCCAAAAGTTGAACGTTGTCTAGGTAGCCGAAAGGGATCGATGCAGCGATGTATGCGACCGCCCTGTACGAGTCGGGGATGAAAAGAGCGTCGAACTTAGCGTCGCCTGTGAAGAAGCCTCCGAAGTCGGCCGTTGCCTCGCCGTAACCTTCAGCTTTAATTATTTTTCCGCGATTTGACGCGACCGCTTCGGCGAACGCGGCTTTAAACTTCTGGCCGTAGGCGTTCATCGGGTAAAGAATTGCAAAGTTCTTAGCCTGCTTGTTCTTAACCGCCCATTCGATGATCTTCTCTGCTTGAGAATTTGAGGTGAGAGCGACCGAAAATATAGCGTCGCCAATCTGAGTTGTTCCTTCCAGCTGGGAGAGAGAGATGAGCGGAACTCCAAGTTCCTGCGCACGGCGGGCCGCCGGTTCGATCGACGAAGATGAAAGTGGCCCCAAAATTACACTTACATTATCTTTCTTAACGAGCTCATCGACAGCGGCGACGGCTAGATTTGGATCGCTTTGGTCGTCTTTAACTATCAGCTCGGCGTCAATTATGCGGTCGCACGGGGAAAAAACGCCCACGGCACACTCGATGCCGTGTAACGTGCTTTCACCGTAAATTCTTTGTTTGCCGGTTAGAGGTAAGATAACGCCGACCCTGTAGCGGCCGCTCGATATTTTTTGTTTTGTTTCGGCAGGGGCCGAAGTGGTGACTTCATGTTTTGCACAGCCGAGAAAAAAGACCAAGAGTAGGGCGGCAAAACAAAGAGCTGATATTTTTTTCATGTTCTCCCCCGAAAACAGATAAAGGGCTTAATTACTTTTTTGGCCCCTTTGAAACGGTGACCATCGCCGCCCGAACGATCCTGTCGTGCAATCTCCAGCTGCGTCTATGTTCGATGGCGACGCATCCTTCGGGCACCTCGCTTTCGATATGCGCGACCGCCTCCTGCGACGTGGGGTCGAATTTTTTACCGATGCTCGGGTCGAGAGGCGAAAAACCGTGCTTTTGCAAGCCGGCTAGAAAATGGCTTTGTATCAGCTTGATTCCGTCGGCGATGGCGGCCACTTCGCTTGTCGCTTCGCCGGGAATGTGTCCAAGCACCCGATCGAAATCGTCCAGCACCGGAAGAAGGTCGCAAATGAGCGACTGGTTGGCATATTTTGCCTGTTCGATCTTCTCGCGCTCGATGCGTTTTTTGTAGTTGTCGAATTCTGCCATGACGCGAAGAAGCTTGTCGTAGTGTTCTTTTGCTTCGCTTTCGGCGGCCTTGATCTGAGAGGTGATCTCTTCGGCGCTTTGGTCGGCGTTTTGCTGATTGTCTTCGTCGATTTTTGCGCTCTGTTGTTCGACCTTGGTGTTTATTGTGGACTTGCGGTCGGCTGCCTCTTTTTTTGCTTTCATCATGTCTTTTAGTTGGTTGACCTTTGTCATTTTTATCTCACTTTCCAAGCAGCGCGCTGACGATCTGCGCTGTAAAATCGACGGTGGGAATGACCTTTGAATAGTCCATGCGCACGGGGCCAATGACCCCGAGAGTTCCTACCGTTCTGTTTCCGTTTTTATATGGCATCGTTACGATCGAACAATTTTCCAGCGCACTATAGCCGCTTTCATTGCCGATGAACACGCAAATTTCGTCGCTGTTCTCTGCGCTTTGCAAAAGACGCATGAGCTGTTTTTTTTCTTCCAGCGCCTGCATGACCGACTTGAGGCTTTCGACGTCCGAGAATTCGGGGGCTTTTAAGAGGTTTGTTTCGCCGCGCACGAGCAGTTCGTTTTGTGACGCGTCGTCAAGAAGCGCGGCCGACCATGTCAGGGCTCGGCTAATAAGCCGGTCGGCCTCCTGACGACATTCTTCAAGTTCGGTTTTAGCGATGAGCGCCGCGTCGGAGAGGCTGAAGCCGTAATATTTTTGATTGCAAAAGTTGGTTATGCGCTCAAGTTCGGGATAGGTCAGCTCCTTATCGACTTCGATCACACGGTTGTGAACGGTCCCTTCGCGTGAAACAAAAATGCCGAGTATTTTGCCGGTCCCCAACGGCAGAAATTCCATGTGCTTAAAACTTATTTGCTCGGGTTTCGGCATTACTACGAGGCCAGTGTAATTTGAAACAAGCGAAAGAATTTTGCCGGTTCTTTTAAGAATGTTTTCGACGCTCGCCGGCGAATCGCCGAACTGCCTTTGAATGGTGTTTTTTTCGTCTTCGTTTAGGTCTCTGTGACCGAGTATTTTATTTACGTAAAACCTCAGCCCCGAGGTTGTCGGAATGCGTCCGGCCGAGGTGTGAGGATGGGTCAACAGCCCCGCCTCTTCAAGTTTTGCCAAAACATTTCTGATGGTCGCGCTCGACAGGCCAAGTCCGCTTCGAGCGGCGAGCGTTGAAGAGGCGACCGGATTTGCCGATGAAATATATTCCGATATCAGAAGGCTTAAAATGTCGATGTCTCTTGGGAGAATGTCCGGCTGCATAACTGCCGCGGAAAGTACAGCCAAGGCCTAAAGATTGTCAAGCGTCAGGCCAAATCTGCAAAAAGCTCATTGCTGACAAGTCGGCCGGAATCGGTGAACTGAATGTGGCTACCGATATCGCGCGCCAAGAATCTCTTTTCCCAGCTTGTGAAGGTTTTGCCGTAGATTTTTTCGGCATCTTTTCCAAAAAGCTCTTTGAACCTGCTTTTATCGAGTCCGTCGCTTGTGCGAAGCCCCATAAAGCAGAATTCGAACATTGCCTCTTTGGCTTTTAACTCTTCCCTGTCGTGCGAATAGCTCTGTTCCAGATAATCGTCGATGGTGTTTATGTTGGTGACCCGCACGAAGTTTTTTCCGCCGGCAGTCTTTGGATGAAAAAATGAAGCTGCGGTCGGCCCAAGTCCGAGCCATTCTCCATAGCGCCAGTAATTTTCGTTGTGGCGACAGCGAAAGCCTTTGCGCGCAAAGTTGGAAATCTCGTAATGTTCATAGCCATTTGAGCAAAGCAGTCGTTCGCACAGCTCCATCATTTTAATTTGCTCGTCTTCGTTTGCGACCGGAGATTTTTTCGAGATTTTTTTGAGCCATTTTTCAATTTC
Organism: uncultured Pseudomonadota bacterium; assembly: GCA_964647545.1. GTDB lineage: Bacteria > UBA10199 > UBA10199 > 1-14-0-20-49-13 > CAZYHS01. The sequence goes on from CAZYHS010000027.1 coordinate 9,989, forward strand.
TTGATTTTCGGGGGTGAGCTGGTAGGCCGAAATGTGCTGAACGTCGAACTTTATAGCCTGCAAAAGGTCCCTTTCGAGATCGACAACTTTTTGGCCGGGGAGCCCCCACATAAGGTCCAAGCCGATATTTAAAAAACCGGCCTCTTTGGCGAGATTGACGGCACGTTTTGCGGTTGCCGACGAGTGGGCCCTTCCTAAAATTTTGAGAAATTTGTCGTCAAAAGACTGAACTCCTATAGAAATTCTGTTAAAAAGCTTCGAAAGTTCGTAAATTTTAGCTTTTTTTAGCGTTTCCGGGTTTGCCTCGATGGAAATTTCGGTTTCGTTCGGCATTGTGGTGAATCTGTTTAAAATTGCCGACAAAATTGTCGAAAGATGATTTTTTTCGAACATTGACGGTGTGCCGCCGCCGAAAAAGATCGAATCGATTCGTTGGCCCAAAATATTAAACTCTTTACCGAGCCTATCGATTTCGGCCACGACCGATTTTGCGAATTTTTCCTGAATTTCGTCGTCGGGCGTCATCGGAACCGAGAAAAAATCACAATAATGACATTTTTTGAGGCAGAACGGAAAATGCACGTAGATCGAGAACATGCCGGTATTATGCCCGAAGAAAAAATCGATGTCCAATGAACAGTTTGTTGACGAAAAAAAGGAAAAGCGTTTGACAGCGGAAAGTTCGCCGGATATAGGCTTTCTCCCAAGATGCCGATGAAAACTAAATTTATTTTTATTACTGGTGGCGTTGTAAGCTCCTTGGGAAAAGGCCTTTCGGCCGCATCCATTGCCGCTCTCCTCGAAAATCGCGGGTTGAAGGTCAACATGCAGAAGCTTGACCCGTACATCAATGTTGACCCCGGAACTATGAGCCCGTTTCAGCACGGCGAAGTCTTTGTGACCGACGACGGCGCCGAGACCGACCTCGATTTGGGGCACTATGAGCGTTTTACCTCGGTTCGCATGAGCCGTGTCAGTAATTTCACTACCGGAAGAATTTACGAGACGGTTATTAAGAAAGAGCGTCGCGGCGATTATTTAGGTCGCACGGTTCAGGTCATTCCGCACATCACAGACGAAATTAAAGCTTCTATCATGAAAGCCGCCCCCGGAGCCGATGTATTGCTTGTCGAAATCGGGGGTACGGTCGGTGACATTGAAAGCCTGCCGTTTCTTGAGGCTATTCGCCAGTTCAAGTCGGACGTCGGTCGCGACAACGTTATGTACATTCACCTGACACTTGTCCCTCACATTTCGACCGCAGGTGAACTTAAAACCAAACCGACGCAGCACAGCGTTCAAAAATTGCGCGAGATCGGCATCCAGCCCGACATTTTGCTTTGCAGATGCGACCGCGAACTTTCCAAGGACATAAAATCCAAAATAGCTCTTTTCTGCAATATCGATCAGGATTGCGTTTTTGCGGCCCGCGACGTCGAGTCGATATACGAACTTCCGCTGGCGTTTCATTCCGAAGGTTTGGACGAAAAGGTTGTGGAAATTCTCAATATTTGGACTCGCACTCCCGACATGAAAAATTGGAAGGACCTAAAAGAGCTGTGCGAAAGCCGCACCGAAAAGGTGACGATCGCAGTTGTCGGCAAGTATGTTCATTTGGTCGATTCGTATAAGAGCCTAAATGAAGCTCTAAGGCACGGCGGTTTTGCAAACAGGGTCAAAGTCGAGCTTAAGTACATTGATTCGGAAACTCTCGAAAGCGGCGATGTCGATAAGATACTGGCGGGCCACGATGGAATTTTAGTCCCGGGCGGTTTTGGCGATCGCGGAGTTGAGGGAAAGATAAAAGCGATCAAATACGCTAGAGAGAACAAGGTCCCGTTCTTCGGCATTTGTCTTGGAATGCAGCTTGCGGTGGTTGAGTTTGCTCGATATGTGGCCGGCATCGGCAATGCCAATTCGGTCGAGTTTAACGACAAGGCCGAGGCGCCGGTGATCGATCTTATGGAAGAGCAGAAGGCTGTCTCGACTATGGGCGGAACGATGCGACTTGGTTCTTATCCGTGCGTTCTTGAAAAAGGGACCCGTGCTCACACGGCTTACGGCGAACGGGAGATAAGTGAAAGGCATCGCCATCGCTACGAGTTTAACAACGCCTACCTTGACCAGTTAAAAGATAAAGGCTTAGTAATTTCAGGGGTATGCCCTCAAAATAATCTTGTCGAGATCGTCGAGCTTAGTGATCACCCGTGGTTTTTGGGTTGCCAGTTTCACCCCGAATTTAAGTCCAGACCTTTTGAAGCTCATCCGCTCTTTGCAAAGTTCATCGACGCCTCCGCGCAACGAGCCCGTGTGTCAAATTGGGAAGGGCTCAAAGATACCCATAAAAACCCGCAAAAAATCGAGAGCGAGGCAGGCGAAAGAGTCAAGTCAAAAAAAACCGCCTGACCGGCCATGCCTTGACTTGCGCAATTTTATACTGCTATAATCCAACCAAGATATGGCGATTGAAATCAAACAGGGCCTAAAACTGGGCCAGCAGCTTGTTGTCACCCCACAATTACAGCAGGCGATTAAGCTTTTACAGCTATCGAGGCTGGAGCTTTCGGCGATGATTCAAAAGGAATTGACCGAGAATCCGGTTCTTGAAGAAGACGACGATGATGATGCGACGGAAGAACTCTCATCGGTCGGCGAGCTTCACGAGCAAGCCAAGATGGAAGATTCGGGGCACGATCATTCGACCGACGAAGTAGGTTCTGAGGCCAAAGACGGCCAGATGAAAGAACCCACCGATTTTGACTGGGAAAACTACATCAATAAGTACAGCACCGCCGAAGAGAGGGCGCTCCCCTCAATTAGCGAAGCCCCCGAAGATCTGCCGACCTACGAAAATACCCTCACCCGAACCGAATCGCTGCACGATCATTTGATGTGGCAGCTTCACCTTACAAATATTCCCGACGCTGAAATGGAAATAGGCGAAGAGATTATCGGTAACATTAACGATGACGGCTATCTACAATCGACAGTCGAGGAGATTGCGGCCACTACAAATCACGACGTTGACATGGTTGAGAAGGTTTTGAGAAAGCTCCACCAGTTCGACCCGATTGGAATCGCGGCCCGCGACCTTAAAGAATGTCTGATGATACAGGCGAGACATCTTGGCGAGGAATCGACGATCATCCTAAAGGTCATCGATGAGCATTTAGCCGACCTTGAGCGCCACAACTATCAGCCGATCGCAAAAAAACAGGGCATTCCCATCGAGAAGGTCAAAGAAATTGCGCTTGTCATCTCGAATATGGAGCCGAAACCCGGGCGAGCCTTCTCTCAGGAGAGTTCGCAGTACATCACCCCCGACGTCTTTGTTCATAAGCTTGGTGAGGAATATATAGTCGTCTTGAACGAGGACGGTCTGCCGAAATTGCAGATATCCAACTTTTACAAAAGAATGCTTTCAAGACAGGACGACGTCGCCGGTCAGACAAAAGAGTACATTCAAAACAAACTTAAATCGGCGATGTGGCTTATAAAGAGCATTCATCAGCGCCAGCGGACGATGTATAAGGTTACAAAGAGCATAGTGAAACATCAGCGCGAATTTTTCGAGAAGGGCGTTAATTTTCTCAAGCCGATGGTGCTAAAAGATGTCGCCGAAGATATCGGCATGCACGAATCGACTATCAGCCGCGTTACGACCAATAAGTATGTTCATACTCCGCGCGGCATATTTGAATTGAAATATTTCTTTAACTCGAGTGTCGGCGGCGCAACGGCGCAGGACCATGTCGCAAGCGAATCGGTCAAAAACAGAATTCAAAAGCTGATCGCAAACGAAGATGTGAAAAAGCCGTTGTCCGATCAGGAGATAGCCGACATTTTAAAGACGCAAAACAAAATAGACATCGCACGCAGAACCGTTGCGAAGTACCGCGAAATGATGAAAATCCCAACATCGTCGCGGCGCAGAAGGAGAGACTAATGGAAACATCGTTTACATTCAGAGATATCGAATCGACAGAAGCCCTCAAAAATCACGTGCTCGATAAGTTCACAAAGTTGGACAAATATCTTATCAAGCCGATTTCCGCTCACACAGTCCTTTGCAAGGACGGCTCAGAGCATAAGGTCGAAATTACTCTTGTGGCCAACGGAGTAAGGTATGTCGGTATCGATAAGACCCACGACATGTATCTGTCAATCGACCATGCCGTCGAAAAGCTTGTGACCCAGCTCAAAAAAGCAAAAGAAAAACTCAAAGACCACCACAAGAGATGAGCGAGAAACTTATTATTCTTGGGAGCGGTCCGGCTGGACTTACTGCGGCTATCTACGCAGCGCGTGCCGGTCTGTCGCCTCTGATAATCGAGGGGACGCAGCCCGGCGGGCAGCTTACTATTACGACCGAAGTTGAAAACTTCCCCGGTTTCCCAAAGGGGATCCAAGGGCCCGACCTTATGCTGGCTATGCGCGAGCAGGCCGAGAAGTTCGGCACCCGCATTGTTGCAGGCGCGGTCGAATCGGTTGAGCTTTCTAAACGTCCTTTCACGGTCAAAACAGATTCTGAAAGTTTTGAGTGCGAGGCGTTGATCATTGCCACCGGTGCTAACGCAAGATGGCTCGGGCTGGAAAATGAAAACGCCTTGCGCGGAAAAGGTGTCTCGGCGTGCGCGACCTGCGACGGATTTTTCTTTAAAAATAAAGACGTCGCCGTGGTCGGCGGCGGAGATACAGCTTTGGAAGAGGCGGCGTATCTTTCTCATTTTGCAAAATCGGTCACGGTGATTCATCGCCGCGACCAGTTTCGTGCCTCAAAAGCCATGCAGGAGCGTACGGCAAAAAATCCTAAGTTGAATTTTATAATGGATTCGGTCGTGACCGATGTCCGTGACGTTTCAGCAGGCAGGGTGACCGGTCTTGTATTAAAGAATGTCAAAACCGGAAATTTGGGCGAGTTCAAATGTGACGGTCTTTTTGTCGCGATCGGCCATGAACCGAACACCGCTATTTTCAATGGCCAGCTTGAGATGGACGAAAGAGGTTTTTTAATAACCCGCCCCGATTCGACACGCACCAACATCGAAGGTGTTTTTGCGGCGGGCGATGTCGCCGATCCGATTTATCGGCAGGCGGTTACCGCGGTCGGCAGAGGTTGCATGGCTTCGATCGACGCCGAGCGTTTTCTTAGCGGTTCATGAAGAACAAACTCCACTATTTTTCGGCGGCATTTTTTTTAATTGCTTGTGCGTTGCTTTTGCCTAACATCGCTCGCTCCGACGATTTTTCAATGAAAGGCCCTCTTAGGGTCGGCAACCAAAATCCACTCTATCTGCAGTTTCTCACTATTGACCCAAGCCGAGCGGTCGCATTGCCCGAGGGGGAATTTTTTGTCAGCGCCGACAATTCATATTCAAATCTTTTGGAGCTTGGACGCGGCCCGAGCGTTTCGTACCGTTTTGACATGGAGATATTAAAAACCGATTTGCGAGCTAACTATGGGCTGGGCTCAAATATGGAAGCCGGCCTCAACCTTGAGTTCTTTCATTTTGACGGCGGTTTTCTCGATCCGTTCATTCAGTCGTACCATAAATTCTTCGGCTTTCCAAACGGCGGGCGGGAGCACGTTAAGAACAACCAGTTCAATTATTTCGTCAACAAGAACGGCTCGACCATTTACCGCGTCCCTGAAGAGGCCTTTGGGGTCGGAGATTTAACTCTTAATTTCAAACACAATTTTATAGACGAAACCGATCTTATGCCGGCTGTCGCATGGCAATTCTATTATAAGATTCCGACCGGCAAGCCGTCGCGCGGAACAGGTTCGGGCAATATCGATGTTGGATTGGCCGCGATCTTTGAAAAATCGTTCGGCCGATGGCACACTTTTTTGAACGCGGGTTATTTCCTTTACGGCGGGCAGAAGTACATTAACGATTATCTACACGTCGCCGGTTTTAATTACGTGATCGGCGGAGAAGTAAATGTTTCCCGCCCGGTCTCTATAATTGCGCAGATATCGGGCGGAACGCCGCTTCTTAAAGGAACTTATACAAAATCGTGGGATTCTTTTCCGATGGACCTTCATCTGGGCGTTGCCGGCGAGCATTCGATCGGCGGGTCCAAACGCTTCGTTTGGCAAGCCGCCTTTTCGGAAGACCTCAACCCGGACGGGCCTTCGGTCGATTTTACAGTCACCGGCAATTTCGGAATTAAATTCGGAATATAATCTTAGAACGGGATGTCTTCGTCGCCTGCAGGTCCGCCTGCGTGGTCATCGACCGGAAAACCCGGAGTTGACGTGTCGCCAAACGAAGTTGAGTCGCCCATATCGGCTCCGCGCGAGCTGCTGCGTCCGGCGGCGCCGCCGAGGAACTGAATGCGCTGAGCGACAATTTCGGTTGTGTAGCGCTTGTTGCCGTCTTTATCGGCCCATTCGCGGGTTTGCAATCTTCCTTCGATATAGACCGAGCGGCCTTTCGAGAGATATTCTTTGCAGAGCTCGGCCTGTTTCCCCCAAACGATCACTCGGTGCCATTCGGTGCGTTCGGTCTTTTGACCCGATTTATCCTGCCAGCGCTCGCTTGTTGCGATGCGGAGGGTTGCAACGGCTTGTCCGGAGCCGGTAAAACGGACCTCCGGATCCTGTCCTAAATTGCCGATGATGATTGCTTTGTTTACGCTGGCCATAGTCAATGCTCCTTTACTTTATTTTACCCGCCAACTCACTATTGAGTTTCAACCACAGCGTGTAGTCGTAGTGATTTTTCCACTGTGGCACAAGTTCTTTGGAGCTTCCGAGACAGGCCTTTGCTTCAGATCTGTCGCCTGTTTCAAGAAGCGCCTCGGCGAGGTAAATGTGGTTTTCCGGATAATTCGGCGCGACCTGCACCGCCTTGCGAAGATAGTTGACGGCAAGGTCTAGGTCTTGAGTTACGCCGTTCCTAGTAATGGTTGTTTCGGGGACATCGGTATAAATTTTCCCGAGTATTCGGTAGGG
>CAZYHS010000027.1:17049-18201 GCA_964647545.1 uncultured Pseudomonadota bacterium
CGGCCGGTCTTCTGGTTTTGGCGCAGGCCGCTCCCGTCAGAATAGATGTCAAAATAATGGCTACGAGTATTTTTTTCATAAGCGGTTTCTACCGAAACAGACCCCTAACACGCACCTTTCATCTCCCGCAAGCCCTAATTTTACGCGGATGGGCGGCCTTTGGATGAGTCAAATGCCGTCTTGATAGTGGACATTGCATATCGGCTTTGCTAGTAGCCTAGGACGTATTATCCTAATTATGAGGCTAAAGGCGCTATGAATTCAAAAGAGAGGTTTTTAGCGGCGTGTTTCAGAAAACCGTACGACCGGCCCCCCGTATGGCTCATGCGTCAGGCTGGGCGGTATCTCCCCGAATACAGACTTCTGCGTTCGAGACACGATTTTATTGAGCTGTGTAAAAACCCCGAGCTCTCGGTTGAAGCCACAATGCAGCCGCTGGAACGTTTCAGATTGGACGCGGCCATAATTTTTTCGGATATTTTGTTCGTCCCCGAAGCCATGGGGCAGACTTTGACATTCAACGAAGGGGAGGGCCCAAGGCTTTCTCCGGTGATATCTTCTCCGGACGACCTCTCCGGTTTAAAAAAGCCCGATGTCTTAGCGGCGTTTAAATTTCTGTCTGACGCCGTAACTCGTGCCCGCAAAAAAATATCCCCCGACATTCCGCTGATAGGTTTTGTCGGCGGCCCCTACACCCTTGCAAAGTACATGACCCGCGACAATGCCAAGGGCTGGGTGCGAAAACATCCTGAGGCGCTAAAAGAACTGCTGGAAAAAATAACCGACGTTCTTATCGACGTGGTTGAGCTTCAGTCGAGATCCGGAGCCGACGTCATCCAGATATTCGACACTTGGGCCGGCGAACTCTCCGACGATGATTATAAAAAATTTGCGCTACCTTATGTTTCAAAGGTCATTGCAGAGGCAAAGGCGTGCGAACCTTTTATTTTATATTGCCGCAAGTGCGGTCATATTTTGGAGGCGATGGCGTCAAGCGGCGCGCAGGTGCTGTCGATCGATCCGGAAACTTCAATTGAAGATGCTATCGCCATTGTCGGCGAAAGGGTCGCGCTGCAGGGGAACCTAGACCCAAAGCTCCTTTTGACCACACCCGGATTTGTAAAGCAGGAGACCAGCCGTTTGCTGAGCAAA
>CAZYHS010000028.1:0-14265 GCA_964647545.1 uncultured Pseudomonadota bacterium
CCTTTGCCTAAAACCTCGGCGCATAGCCGCATGTAAAGTTCGGTCTTTCCCGAACCTGTCACGCCGTGAATAAGCGAGGTCGAAAATCCGTTGCCAACCTTTGAAATCAGAGAATCGAACGCCCCCTGCTGCTCTTTTGTTAGTTTTAGATCAAGAGGCGCGGCAAAGTCGTCGAGAGAATCTGCCTCCTTGCGCGGGGTCGCGTGGCCTTTTTTGCCCGATTTGACAAGCATCGACGGCAGAGCCGACTTGCACATTTCGCCTATGCCGACGCAATAATATCCAGCCATCCATTTAATTAGCTCGAGCATCGACGCTGAAAAAACAGGCTCGGCGTCGAGAACTTTTGAGATCGCCTTGATTTCGAAATTATTTTTTTCGTGAGACTTTGCTGCGGTCGGCGAAACGCCGATAACAAAACCTACCGCCGTGCGATTTCCGAATGGAACGCTAACACGGGAACCGGCGCTAAGCTCCATGCCCTCCAAAACCTTGTAGGTAAAGAGTTGCTTGACCGGAGTTGCTATGGCGACATTGGCAAAAAGCATAGGCACGGGTAGCCTTAAAATATCGACGCTATTTAATAAAGAAGAATATCGGACGGTAAAAAAACGCAAAAACGGCTCAGGCGGGCGACTTGCGGCGAAACTCCAGAAAGACCGGAATCAAAGAGACCAAAATAATTCCGAGGACGATAAAACTAAAGTGTTCCTTGACCAGCGGAACGTTCCCGAAAAAATAGCCGGCCAAAACAAGCGACGAAACCCACAGAACCCCGCCGGTAAAATTATAAACGAAGAATTTGAAGTAATTCATGCGGCTGATGCCGGCCACAAAAGGGGCAAACGTTCGTATGATGGGGATATATCGGGCTATGATGATCGTACGCCCGCCGTATTTTTTATAATAGCCTTCGGTCTTTTCGATGTGCTCTTTTTTAACGAACCTGCCGCCGCTGCCGCTGAGAAGCTTTAGCCCTACGATCTTTCCTATGCGATAGTTGAAGGCGTCGCCTAGAACGGCGGCCGCGATGAGAATCAGTAACGTTTGAGTCAACTCCAAATGACCCACGCCGCAAAATGTCCCGACGATCAACAAAAGCGAATCGCCCGGCAGAAACGGCGTGACGACTAGACCGGTCTCGCAAAACACGATCAAAAATAGCAAAAGGTAAACCCAGCTGCCATGCGCCTTTATGAACACCTCGATGCTATGGTCTAGGTTCAAGAACAGCTCGACAAGCTGCATTAAAATTTCCATAAATTAGCGCGGCTTACCGTGGCGGACGTCGCGCCCTTTTGCCGTGAATATGGCTAGCTCGGCGATGTTGGTGGAATGGTCGGCGATCCTTTCAAGATAGCGCACGATAGATGTGGCAGGAAAAATCACTCCGATATCCTGCGGAGTTTTTTGCGCACGTTCGAGCAGCTCGGTTATATATTTTTCGGTCAAACTATCGACGAGGTCGTCCTGCTCCAGCACAGATTCGGCTTTGGCGATATCGCGTTCGATGAACGCGTCCAAACTCTCTTTCAGCATTTTTTGGACGGCAGCCGCCATTTTTGTGAGGTCGAGAGGAGCAGCTCCGTGCGTCGTGATGTCGATAACGCGCTGAGCGGTATTGACGGCCAAATCGCCGATCCTCTCCAGATCGGTGACGATCTTAAGCCCTCTGGTTAGAAATCGCAGATCTCCCGCTGCCGGCTGATATCTTGCAAGCAGCTGAATACATTGTTCGTCAACCGAAAGCTCGAGCGCATTGACCGCGCGGTCGCTTTCGATTATCGACTCCGCAAGTTTTGTGTCGCGATTTTTAAGAGCGGTCATGCAATCGCGAACCATCTCCTCGACCTTGCTTCCCATCAGCAAAATCTGCTGCTTGAGCCCGTCGAGCGCTTCGTCAAAATGATGATCTATGTGTTGGTTCATTTTTTCTCCTGAAATCAGCCGTAGCGCCCCGAAATATAATCTTCGGTCCGCTGATCGTCTGGACTTGTAAACATTTTTCCGGTCGGACAAAATTCGACCAGATCGCCTAAAAGCATAAAACCGCAATCGTCGGAAACTCTGGCCGCCTGCTGCATATTGTGCGTAACGATAATTATCGTAAAGTTATTCTTCAGGTCCTGCATCAGTTCTTCGATGTGGCCTGTCGCGATCGGATCGAGGGCCGAACAAGGCTCGTCCATGAGAAGAATATCGGGCTTTACCGCGATAAGACGGGCGATGCACAACCTCTGCTGCTGTTCTCCGGACAGCTGAAGCGCGTTGACCTTAAGCTTGTCTTTAAGGTCACGCCAAAGACCGACCGCGCTAAGGCTCTCCTCCACGACCGAATCGAACGTCCTTTTCCCGCCCTCGCCGTGAACTTTAAGTCCGTAAACGATATTTTCGTAAACCGAAAACGGAAAAGGGTTTGGTCGCTGAAAGACCATTCCGACCGAACGTCTGAGCTCAGTGATATCCTTCTCGAAAATCGAGCGGCCGAAAACCCTGATATCGCCGGTGATCTTCACTCCGGCGATGAGGTCGTTCATGCGGTTGAACACTCTAAGCAACGTCGATTTTCCGCAACCGCTCGGGCCTATCAAAGCGGTAATTTTTTTCGGGCCGATAGAGACGTTCACGTTCTTTAAAGCGTGGAACGCCCCGTAATAAAGATCGAGCCCCGATGTTTCTATCGCGTTCATTTTATTATCCAAATTTCCCCGAAACATATTCTTCGGTGCGGTTGTCGGAGGGTGAAGTGAATATTATGTTGGTCGCATCAAGTTCGACCAGCTCTCCCATTAAAAAGAACGCCGTCCTATCGCCGACGCGCGCCGCCTGCTTCGTATTGTTCGTCACAAGAATTATCGTGTGGTCGCTTTTCAGGTCCTTCATCGCCTCTTCGACCTTTGCGGTTGATATCGGGTCCAGCCCCGAGCACGGCTCGTCGAACATGATTACTTCCGGCTTCACGGCCAAGGTTCTGGCAATGCAGAGCCGCTGCTGTTGTCCTCCGGAAAGCCGCAAGGCCGAGCTGTCCAAGCGGTCCTTGACCTCGTCCCACAACACCGACGCCCGAAGAGTAGATTCGACCAGCTCGTCGGCCTCGGAGCGCTTCACCATTTTTTTAAGTTTGGCGCCGAAAAGAACGTTTTCCCGAATACTCATCGGAAGAGGGTTCGGCGTTGCAAAAACCATCCCAATTCGTCGGCGTAAAGTTTCGACGTCGGCAATTTTTGTGACGTCTTCACCGTCGAAAAGAATCTCTCCCGAAATAGTCGCGGAAGGCTCTCTGTCGATCATTCTGTTGATGGCCTGAAGAAGGCTCGACTTCCCCGAGTTGGCCGGACCGATTATAGAAAGTATCTCGTTAGCCTTGACGTTCATGCTCACGTTCTTGACGGCATGAAGCCGCCCAAAGTGAATGTTCAGGTTTTTAATGTCTATCTTCGTCATGCCTTGCGCCCCTTCATGAACCTGTTCATCAGAGAATAGGCCGAAACGTTAATGGCCAAGATAGCGATTATCAGCACGGAGGCGGTTGCAAAAGCCATGTCCTGCGAAACGCCTTCGCGTGCCAAAATGTAGAAGTGAACGGCCAAAGTTCTGGAAGAATCAAAAACAGAGAGCGGAATTTGCACGGCGGAACCGGCCGTAAATATCACGACCGCCGTTTCTCCGATAGAGCGCCCGACGCTGAGAATGATTCCGGTCATTATTCCCGGAAGAGCGTAAGGAAGAACCGCTCGGGTCACGACCTGCCAGCGGCTGCCGCCAAGAGATGCCGCAACATCTCGATAGCTGCGTGGAACGCTTCGCAACGCCTCTTCGGAGGTCAAAATTATCGTAGGCAGGATCATCGCCGCCAAAGAAAGAGCGCCCGACAAGATCGACCAGCCAAAACCAAGTATCACAACGAACAAAATGTAACCGAAAAGACCGAAAATAATGGAAGGAACCCCCGAAAGACAATTGATGCCGAACCTGATCGCCTTCGTGGTTTTTCCTTCAAGAGTGTATTCTGCAAGGTAGATCGAGCTGGCGACTCCAAGGGGCGCGGCGATTCCGACCGCAAGAACGACCATAAAAAGAGTGCCGACAATTGCCGGAAAGATACCTCCGGAGCGACCCATGTCGATTATGTCGCCGCTTAAAAATGTCCACGTCACGTGCGGCAGCCCGCCGGTCAGCACAAATCCGATAACGAACACCAGAACGCCGATAGCCGTAAGCGTCGTAAGCATCAGCAGCGTCTTTGCAAAAAACTCGGTTTTTTTCGGCGATATCCTCATGCGTTAAAATTTCCTCTTTGCAAAACGCAGCGCGACGGTATTGAGCGCCATAATGAAAAAGAAAAGAAAGACACCGGTGGCAAACAGCGCCTGCCGGTGATCGCCTATGGCATAGCCCATTTCTATCGCTATGTTTGCGGTGAGTGTGCGCACCGAATCCAAAATTGAGCTCGGAATCATTGTGGAGTTGCCGCTGACCATGATTACCGCCATCGTCTCTCCGACGGCACGCCCCATTCCGAGAATAACGCCCGCAATAATTCCGCTGCGCGCTGCCGGAAGCAGCACCCGCCATGTCGTCTGCCATTGAGTTGCGCCGAGCGCAAGAGAGCCCTCTTTGAAACTTTTCGGCACGGCGTTAATTGCGTCGATAGAAACGCCGACGATCGTCGGCAAGATCATAATTGCAAGCACACAGCTTGCGGCAAGAATTGAAAGGCCGGGTCCGCCGAGATTGTTTCTAATTATAGGGGCCAGCCAGATAACTCCCATAAAACCGTAAACGACCGAAGGTATGCCGGCCAAAAGTTCGATGGCCGGCTTGAGAACGGTCACCCATTTTTTTGGAGCGAACTCGGCAAGATAGACCGCGCAAAGAACTCCAAAGGGCACGCCTAATATCAACGAACCGGCCGTGACCCACAAAGAGCCGATAATGAAAGGCAATATTCCGAACTGACCTTCGACCGGAAGCCAGACCCTCCCGAGCAAAAAATGAAGCAGGCCGCTTTTTGCCATGATGGGCACGCCCTCTTTAAATATAAAGAGCGCGATTATCGCCAGCACGGCCGTGGAGGAGCAGGCCGCAAGAAACAATATTTTGGATATGAAACGATCCATTATTTTACTTGGCCGAAATCAGCCCCTCTTTTTCAAGTTCGTTCTGGGCAGGCGCGTCCAGCACGTAATCAAGGAACGCTTTTGCCTGCGTGCTCAGTTCGCCATTGGTCAAAAAGTATATCGGTCTGGCCAGAGGATATTTATTGGTTTTTACGTTCTTACTTACCGGCAAAACTCCGTTATAGGAGACCGCTTTCACCCTGCTGTCGATGAGGCTCATTGAAATATATCCGATGGCGTTGCTGTCGGTAGCTATCGCCTCGCGAACAGTTCCGTTCGAATCTTGAAACAAGGCAGATTTCACAAGAGGCTCTTTACCGAGCACAAGCTCGTCGAACGACCTGCGGGTTCCGCTTCCATCCTCACGGAAGACAACCCTGATCGGGCCTTCCATGCCGCCGACATCTTTCCAATTGGTAACTTTGCCCGAAAAGACATCCCTAACTTGAGCTTCTGTAAGGTCGGTCACGGCGTTCTTCGGATTGACGACTATCGCGATGCCGTCTTTTGCCACAACGATAGCGGTCAACGACTTTGCCTCCTCAGGCAAGGTTATCAGATCGGCCATGCCGATGTCGGCACTCCTTGTCAGCGCAGCCTGAATGCCAACCGCCGAGCCGCCGCCTTGAACGTTAACGCGGGCTTGCGGATTTGCAGCCATGTAGTGCTCTGCCAGCTTTTCGGCGAACGGCTGAAAGGCCGTCGAACCGGCAAGTGTAACCGCACGCTTTCCACGCGAACACCCGCCCGATATTACCGCAACAGCCGCCACAACACACAAAAGCCCCGTTAAAAGTCTCTTCATAACGCACCTCTTTTATTGATTTTTCTAAACACACCGCGACTTCAACTGGAAAGCTTCTATTTCAAAAGTGTTGCAGAATTGTTACAAATAAAAAATTATTTTACAGGCACAACTATTGAAAAAACCGAGCCTTTTTGGGGGGCACTTTCGACCGCGATCTCTACATTAAGCTTATCCGCAAAATGCTTTGCGATAGAAAGCCCGAGACCAAACCCGCAAGGGGCTTCCGAATTCTCTTCCACACGATAGAAGCGTTCGAAAATCCGGTGCAGTTTTTCTTCTGGTATCCCGCAACCGGAATCGGCCACAGAAATAATCACCATATCGCCGCCCGAACGGACAGCGACGGTCACCTTGCCGGAAACGTTTGAAAACTTTACTGCGTTGTCGATAATGTTGGAGACAATGTGCTCTAGCATCACCGGATCGGTCTCGATGATTCGGCTTTCGCCGAGAAGCTCGATATCGACCCCTTTTGAGTTATCGGAAAAACGCTCAATGCATTTGACCAGCACTTCAAAAAGATCGACCGCGTTTTTTCTGACCTCGACCATTCCGCCTTCAAGTCTTGAAAGGGTAAGGATTTCGTCGATAAGATCTCGCAATTTGACCGCGTTGTCATGAATTATGCCGGCGCATTTTCTAACGGTCGTAGCATCTTCAATGTCGCCTGAAGCGAGAGTTTCGCTGTAACCGATGATCGGCGTCAGCGGCGTTTTCATCTGATGCGTCATGTTGGAGACGAAATCTTTTCTGACCTTTTCAAGTTTTCTGGTCGAAGTTTCGTCCTTAATAACGCAGACGATCCTTTTTTCGGCCTCGAAAAAGCGGACGTGACCCGACAGAACTCGGCCGTCAAAACAAAACTCGAAAACCGACGCGGCGCCGCCGGAGGCCGCACTAACTTCTTCAAAAAGAGAGACCGACCTGACAGCTTCCAGTAGAAGCTTTCCTCGGGGGTTTCTGCCGCCACAGAAGAGTTCGATAAATTTTGCGTTGCACTCTTCGATCTTGAGATTGGTACCGGCGATAAAAACGGCGTCGTTGAGCATGTCGATGGCGCGCCTGAACAGATCGTTCATTTTTCCTCCCAGCGATAACCGACACCGCGCACGTTTTGGATGAATTTGCCGTAGCCGCCTAGCTTTTCGCGCAAGCGTGAAATGTGCGAATCTACTGTTCGTGCGTAAATATCGCTTGAGTAGCCCCAAACCTTGTTAAGAATGACCTCGCGCGAACAGAGCCGCCCTCTATTCATAAGAAGAAATAAAAGCAGATCAAACTCCGTCGCCGTGAGATCCAAGCTTTTGCCCGCAAGATTTGCCGTCATGTTAGAAGGTGAGACCGACAATTCTTTGAACTCGATATCGCCATGAGTTTTTTTTGCGCCGGCTCGGTCGAGTATCTTGCGAACGCGAACCAGCAGCTCTTTGGGTGAAAAAGGCTTGGTGACATAATCTTCGGCACCAAGTTCAAGCCCCGAAACCTTGTCGGCCTCTTCCGACTTAGCACTCAATATTAAAAACTTTATATCGGCCGTGCGCGGATCGCCTCTAATCGTTTTTAAAACTTCAAGGCCGCTCATGTCGGGGAGCATGAGATCCAAAATCACAAGCTCGGGCTTTCTGCCTCTGGCAAGTTTAATTCCCTCCGACGCGTTTTCGGCGCAGATAAGATCGAACTTCGCGCCGGACAGATGAAATTCGATCAACTGCCTGATGTGCGGATCGTCCTCTATTATCAAAATTAATGGCATAATTTTGTCCGGTCGGCCCTTCGCCAAAGCGATAGCATAGTCAGCGAAATTATAAAAGTGGCTCCTCCACCCAACGCCACAGACACATGAGGCCCAAGTCTTGCGGCCAGTTCTCCGGTCAAAAGACTTCCGAGCGGCGCAAAGCCGAAGAATATCACGGTAAAAAGGCTCATCACTCTTCCCCGATACTGCGGCGGGGAGGCGGTTTGAACTATCGTGTTAGTTCCGGCGACCACAAGAAAAGTAGAATAGCCGACAACAACAAGAAGCAATAACGACACCGGCGCAACATGAGAGGCCGCAAGTAGCACAAGCGCAAGTCCGGCGAAGACCGCCGAAAACGTGATAACTTTTTCAAGTCCGTCTATCTGTTTGCGAAGAGCCAAAGTCACCGCCCCGCTTAAAGCTCCAAAACCGGCAAAGCTCATTGCCACGCCGAGCTCTTTGGCGCCCCCTTTGAACGTTTCATTGACAACCTGAGGCATGATAAAAACGTAGGGCATAGAGGCAAAACTTAAAACCGCCATCAGCATCAGTGGGCGTCTGATCTCGGGCGACCTCCACGCAACATTTATAGCCTCTTTGATTGATTCACGCCAAGACGAGTTGCGGGAGATTTCCTGCGCAAAGAAATCTTCTTTTCTCATCATGAGAAGCGCGATTATGACGAAAAGATAACTGACGGCGTTTATCGCAAAACAGGCCCCCTCCCCCCAAGCAGCAACAATGAATCCTGCCGCAACAGGCCCCACAACTCGCGCGCCATGAACCGTTGACGAATTAATAGCGACCGCATTGCCGATATCTTCGCGCCCGACCATGTCCATTAAAAAACTCTGCCTGCTTGGATAATCGAAGGCAAAAACAAGCCCCAGACAAAAAGTTAAAATAAAAACCATTACCGGCGTTATTGAATCGGTGATTGTCAAAATAGCGAGCACCGAAGCCTGCATCATCGCAACGACCTGCACCCCGATGACAAGCCTGTGCCTAAAAACCCTGTCTGCGATCACTCCGGCAAAAAGTCCGAAAATCAAAACCGGAATCTGCGAGGCAAACCCCATTGCCCCAAGCCACTTTGAAGAATGGGTCAGCCGCCAGATAAGCCAGCCGTTGGCGGTCGCCTGCATCCAAACGCCAAGCAGGGATAAGGTCTGTCCCGCGAAGAACAATCTGAAATTTCTGTGGGAAAGTGAGCGAACCAGTCTCATTATTTTTTGAACGGATCTTTGTAGAAGTTAGCCTCTTCTGCCGACTGTTCCTGAAGAACTTCGAGCTGGCTGGCTTTTACGACCGGCTTTACTTTTCTGTTAACGGCGTATTCAACTTCTACGCGGGTTCTCACACCGGGTTTTACAACGATATCTTTTTGAGTGTCGCCAAGGCCGGGATGCCACGCATGGATTACGTACTCCCCCGGCGGAATATTCTCGATCGCAAATGAACCGTTCCAGTTCGTAAGAATTTTTGAATAGATGTCGGGGACCGGCCTTATGTATCCAAGCATCCAAGCATAAAATCCGTTCGATATCTTAATGTCACCTTCGGGATGAACTGTCAGCTCGATCGGAGGATCTCCGGCGTTCATCATAACCTGCCGTTTCTTTTTTCCGGGCTCTTCGATCAAAAGCCATTGCGTCGCTTGGTCTTGATTTCGAATGAAAACCTTGTCTCCGGGGCGCGCAACCACAAGGCGCGGCCTGAAATCGCAATTCCAGATATTCATGTTAAGCTCCTGCTGCAGCTGCTCAGCCGGCTCAACCTGCGATTTTTTTGGCGTCAGCCAAAGGGTCACGTCAAGCACGCGCGTTCTCCAAATTCGAACGACATCGGCGGACCAGTCACCGCCGCACGGCCCGTCGTCACCTACGACCGCGATAGCTTTCGCGCGGGGAGGCGTTCCTTCGACACGTACAACTCCGGTCACGTGCCCCATGCCGCGTTTTGCAATCGCCTGAACGGCCGGCAGAAAAAAAGCGAGAGCTATTGCAACGGATAAGATTCGTTTCATTGCGCCTCCATCATCAGGTCGATAACGCGCTGTTTAAAATGCAAGAAACTGGCTTCGGGAGCATCGGAAATCATCAGATAGACAAGCTCGCGCAAAAGAGCCGACCAATGCTTTGGCTCGCACGCATAGACACAATCAAGAAGCGTGTAGATGAAATAATCGCGCACGCGCCACGCCTTGATGGCTATCGACACGTGTTCATAGTCGGACGGCGGAACCAAGCTTCGGATGTCGCGGAAGAAACGCTGCTCAAGCATTGCATGAGTTTCAAGGGCCTCTTTGAAGCTTAAGTCGAGCTTTGCGTGCGTCTTCGCCACAAGCTCGCAATAAGATTCGCCGCCATGCTGCATTTGCTTTAGGTCTGCCCCCCTTATCGAAATCGGCTCGCACACTTTGGCGACGATATCGACTTCGGTTTCGACCTTCACAGATTTGCTCGGCACGGCTTTTCCGGTGCCAAAAAGAGCTACTGGAATAATGTGCACCGCGCTCAGTTCGCGCATGCGCAGTTCGTAGGCGGCGTCCACGGCGATGTGGGCCGTCCCTTTTTTGAGATGTCCGCCATGTTTAATAAGACGATCCGGCTTGCCCGATGTGTAATAGCTGGCGTCGAGTCTGGAGCCGTCGGCGGCGTGATTTTTACGAGCGCGAGAGCCCTGCGGAAAAATCATAATATCGACATTGCTTCCGGCAAGCCGCTGGCTGGCCTCGAAAGATGCCTCGCGCGGATTGCCGAGTTTGCGCTTGCGATCGACAAAAATAGTGCCGGCGATCTTCATCGCCTGCCCCATGATGAAATAAAGAAACTTGTTATCTATGAAATGGTCGCGCGCGGCGATGAAACGCGGTTCGGTATGCGCTCTGTCGGTGGTCTTAACTGCGTAGGCCAGCAACGGAGCGACGGCGAAATCGAGCAGGCTTTTATGGACGAAGGCAAATATACATTTCCCAAAAAGCGGGGCCGTTTTTTCGATGCCGTCGATCTTAAGAGAGAGCTTTCCAAGCTCAAGAGCGCGAAGCCCCCAAACGACCATCACAATGCGGGAAAAACTTAACGCAAATGCAGCCCCTTTCCATTTGTATGCGACCGTAACAAGAGACGAAAGAGAGAGCGTGTTAAACGCACCGGCCAGCACCGGAAAAAAAGATATCTTCGACGGCTTTCCCGACTTGAACGAAACGTCGGTCACGCAAAGGTTTGTCGCGCTTTTTTCGGGGACCTTCACCGGAAGCGGGCCAAAGCCCGCATAGTAAAATGAAAAGAATTCGCACGGCGAGGCCGTAGGATTTCTCATCGAAAACAACACCATTCTGCGAAGATGAAAAGTCCGGCGAAGAGATGCAAAAACGCTAAGCATCACAAAAAAGAACACATAGACCGCGCCGGTGAAGATTCCGCAATAAAATAAATAGCAACCCAACGCGGCAAGGAACGGGGCCAGCAAATAATCGCGAAGCGGTCTGACAAACCATTCGTACCTTCCAAAAAAGGCAGATATTTTTCGGGGGAGTTCCTTTTTGAAAGGAGGAAAAAAGAAAAAGAAGAGCCTTAAGATGACCACGGCGTAAAGAGCCGCAATAACCGAGGCTATCAGGTCGATAGGGTTATTAACAAAGTTCATTTTATTGCAGGATCGAGAGGTGATATTTAAAGGTCACAGGCTCGGAATCTTGTCCCACCTTAAAACCTTCTTCACCCAGTTTTTGCGAAATTCGGGTCGCGACGCTAGAGGCGCTCCCCTCTTGAGTTTCATAAATCGTGCTGATAACGCCGTTGGTTTCGAAAGCGGCAACGACATCGATCGGGTAACGAACGAGCTTTCTGACCGACCCTTCAATTCGATGCAAAAGCGCCTGACATTTTTCCGAACCGTAATTCTCTTTAATCTCTTTATAATTGTTGATCGCGATATCGTATTTATAGGTTTGGTGCCCCTTGCCACGCACCTGATGAACCACTTCGGCGCAAGGGAGAACAAAGGTGAACGAAACTTTTCCCTTCGCCGGGATATCGACCCAGATCTGTCCACCGGCCTTCTGTAATATTTCACGGCTCACCGCCAACCCTAGCCCTGTCGTGTGCTGGCCTTCGACCGGTTTAGCCGTGTAGAACTTTTCAAAAATGTGATAGCGGTCTTTTTCGGTGAAGTCGGGGCTTTCGTTAATGACGCTGACTTCGACACCCGCCCCCTGACGCAGCTTGACCTCTTTTATGTGCATTTCAATTTCGCTGCCGCGCGGAGCGAACCTAATGGCGTTTGAAATTAAGTTCGATAATACGACAAATATCTGGTCGGGGTTGGCAAATGCTTTTGGAAGTTCGGCCGAGGCCATCACGCGATATCGCAGCTGCCTTTGCAAAAAGAGCTGATCGTGCGTTGAAGTCACCTGCTGAATCTGCTGTAAAATATCGAAATGACACGCACCTCTATCGGAGGAGACGTCCAGACTTTCGGAAAGACCTTTAAATAAAGCGGCCGCACGTTCGACACTTACCACGACCGAATTATAAACCTGCCTGTTTCGCAGATCGTGATGATTGTCGAAATGGCTTTTTAGAAGGTTAAGCCCCTCAAGAGCTAAACTGAGAGGGTGCTCGATCTCTTCGACTATGCCTTTAATGTCGCGATTTTGGCTATCTGGCTTCATTGTGCGGCGGTTACTATCACGAAAACAAAGCGGGCGGCAAGGTGAAAAACCCCTCTGCCGCCCGCGTTAATCATTTTGCGCTATTTTTTACTGCTTTGGCGCTTCAACTGCCTTTTTTGCTTCCTCGGCCGCCTTTTTTGCCTCTTTTTCAGCCTTTTTCGCTGCCTTTTCCTGCTCTTTTGCAGCTTTCTTTGCGGCCTTTTCTTCTTCCAACTTGGCTTTCTTGGCAGCTTTTTCCGCTTCGGCCTGAGCTTTTGCTTCGGCTTTTTCTTTTTCAAGGACCTGCTGGTCGATGTTTTCCTGCGCTTTTGTTTCATCGACCACGTGCTGCGTGTAGCTCGACGATGCAACCGCCGGTCTCATGAAAATGTAAATATTTTCGAAGTGGTCAACAACCTTCCATCCTTGCGCACCGAGGTCGTTCCAGATCTTTTCGTATTTTTCGTTTTTAGGCGGCTTGAGTCTTTTGGCTGTATATTCGTAACCGAAAGCCCCATCTTTGGCGGCTGTGGCCTGTTTGATCATAGCCTCGAGACGGTGCATGTCCCCTTCGCTTATGCGAGTCTCCACGACCTTTGCCTGCTTGGCCGGAACTGCTTTCTTGACCGGCTCTTCTGCGAACGCTTTCGCGCCGAAAACCAACGACATGGCTACAAACGCTAACAACAATTTCGGAAGATACTTAGGCATAAGCCCCCCTTTTTTCTTTAAAAAGTTATTAATTTTTTAAAGCATAGCGAAATTCAGAAGTCAAAAAATTATTATTGAACATCTACAATTTCGACGTCGAAATTGAGAGTTTTTCCGGCCAGCGGATGATTTAAATCGAGCATAATAAAATCGTTTCCGACCTCTGCCACCACAGCCTGAAACTCCTGTCCATTAACTTTCCCCGAAACGACCTCTCCGGCCTTAAGGTCCTTTGTTTCGCCAAAAGCTGTCTTTGGGACCTTATGAACCAAGGTCGGAATTTTTTCACCGTAGCCTTTTGCCGGCGCGACGGTCACCGATTTTTTATCGCCCTTTTTAAGACCTGAAAGTTCGTCTTCAAGGCCCGATATAATTTGTTTTCCGCCTTGAACGTAAACAAGCGGCTGACCGGCCTGCGACTGGTCGACAATTTTACCATCGACCGTAAGTTTATATCCGATACTTACTTTGCTGCCGTTTTTGATCTCCATTGTGTCTCCTTTATTTTCCACCTTGTTGTCTTGCGGAATTTCAGGGGCCTGTCCATTTCGGCAGCCGGCAAGCGCTAAAACGATCAAGAGCCAAGAAATCGTGCAAAAAGTTGCGAATCTAAAAATCTTCATAGGCCCCGCGTCGCACGTTTGGGCGAATAAGTCAATTAGTCGGTTAATTCCGTTGGGTCGGTTATTTCGGTTAAGTCCGTTAACTGAACTAACGGACCTAACCGACACAACCGAATTAACCGTTTTTGGCTGACCAAGCGCAAGAAAGCCCTAAAGCGGCAAAAATTTTCGGGTGGTGCGTGGCGGGGTGCCCCCAAAATTAACATTTGCCATTTTTTCGCCCCCTTGCTAAGCACGGCCCGCATTTGCAGGCGGTCAAACTTGAAAATTTTAATGCTCCCTTCGTCTAGTCCCGACGTCGGCGTGGCTTTTTTGCCAAAAGCGAAAAATCACAGGCCGCGTCGAGGATCCCCCGAAGCTCTTAGCGAAGGGGGACGGTCGATAGAGTTCGACGTTGTTTGAAATTTAAATGCTCCCTTCGTCTAGCGGTCTAGGACATTGCCCTCTCAAGGCAAAGATCGCGGGTTCGAATCCCGCAGGGAGCGCAGGAAAAAAGGCAACTCTTTTGGGTTGCCTTTTTTCTTGGGTTTTTCTTTGGATTTGAACGCCTGCCAAAGGCAGGCCTGTTCGACGACCGAGGCCGGCACCGCTCCGAGCCAAATGCGAGGAGT
>CAZYHS010000029.1:0-4683 GCA_964647545.1 uncultured Pseudomonadota bacterium
AATCTCTTTTTGCCAACTGGGCCGGTGCGTGCTAAAAACGCGGCATGGTCATGCACTATAATCCAAAACCTGTCGGGCTGTTAAATCGCTATGCGTGGGCCGCGCTTGTTGTCGGCATTCTGCTCATGGCGATAAAATTCACCGCCTTTCTCATCACCGGTTCCGCTGCAATTCTGTCGGACGCCGCCGAATCGATCGTCAACGTTATCACTGCGGCATTTGCCATCTTCAGTTTGCACGTTGCCAGCAAACCCCCCGACGAAGAGCATCCGTACGGTCACGGTAAGATCGAATTTTTCTCTGCCGCGCTCGAAGGGGGCGCGATCATCGTCGCCGCATCGTGGATCATTTACAAAGCTATCACCGAAATTATCGCCGGCCCGCACATCGACAAACTCGACACCGGCGTTTTTCTTGTCGCGTTCGCAGCAATTGTGAACGGCGTGCTCGGCTATTATCTCGTTCGCATCGGCCGCCGCGAAGGTTCAATAATTCTTGAGGCCGACGGCCGCCACGTCCTCACAGACGTTGTCACAAGTGTCGGCGTTGTCGTCGGTTTGATCGTCGTGCTTGTCACAAAATGGTATTTCCTCGACGCGGTGATCGCAATTTTAGCAGCTGCCAACATTATTTTCACCGGCTACAAGCTTTTAAAGAACGCCTTTACCGGCATGATGGACGCAGCAAGCGCCGAGGATGAAGCGATAATTCACGACCTGCTGGAGAAACCGTTCTTTCGCGATGTCTGCGCCTACCACAAACTGCGCCACAGAAAGAGCGGCAACATGCACTTTGTCGATTTTCATTTGATTTTGCCGCGCCATTTTACGATCGAACAGGCGCACGCAATTGCGACGGCAATTGAAGCTCAAATCGCTACCGAACTTGGAGACGCTTCGGTGATGGCGCACGTGGAGCCGTGCCGCCGGAAAGATTGCCCGCGTTGCCGCGAACGTCCTACATCTTACTAAGTTTGAAATCTACGCGGTTTTTTGATTGCTTTTTTTCGAGTTTATAGCGGTCCATAGTTGCCACCGCCATATCATTGATGAGCATCGCTGTGTCGCCGGTAAACTTTCCGGCGAGAGTTGCTTCTCCTCTTGCCAGCTTTGCCGGCAAAAGCTCATCGACGCCTGAAATTTTTTGCACGCTTTTCGAAAGCTCGTCGAACTCGCCAAATCCTGTCACGCCTACTATTTTTACCGAGAATGTTATCTGCTTAGGCGCTTCTGCTTGCATAGTTTCATCTGCTGCGAACGCGCTCGGCGCAAAAATTACGCCTGCCGAAAGGGCCGTGACGGCAAAAAAAAGGCGAATGAAATTTTTCATAAATTAATCCCCGATGACGTGAAATTGTTCAATTCGTTCAAGTTCAAGCATGGCCGTGTCGAGCCCGTCGCTTACCGAAATGAAACCGTTTTCGGGATCGACCGAAACGAGCGTGCCGATGTAGGTGATGCCGAACGCAAAGACCTCAACGCGTTTTCCCTTCGCCGCGACCAGCGTCTGGATAAGCGGGTCTTCCTGCGTGCAAATTGCTTCTTTTGTCATTTAGCGCTCCGTTAGTTTTTGAGTCAAATCGACTATGCCCAAGCCGCATTTTGGCGTCAAAGAATTTTTTCTTGTGCGCTTCGCTCGACGTGGTAATTACCACGCAACTTTTTTTGAGCGCGACCGAAAACTTAAATAGCAAACGAAGGTAAATCAAATGCGGGAAAAAAGAAGATATCCAAGAGTTAAACTCAACCTGCCGATAACGATCCGTTATCACGGCATTTTAGTTCCGGCTAATTCGGTGAACGTAAGCTGCGGCGGCATGTGTCTGGCGACCGACAACCCCGAAGTTATCGGCGACGACGACGTCGAAATAATTTTCGACCTTTCAAAAAGCGAACCCGACGTAAGCGTGCGCGGTAAAGTTGTCAGAATTGAGCCCGGCATGACCAAAAATGTCGGCGTTCAGTTCACAAACTTCGAAAGCGTCGGCTATAAAATCCTCAAACGCTACATCGAAAACTCAAACTAGCTTCAAGCCGAAATTTTTCTTTCCTTTCTCTTGACTCTTGTCGTGCTTTTCGACATCAAGGGGGCCTCTTTTTCACGAAAAACTTATGCCTATTCAATTTGCATTGGTTTTAGTCTTTGCGCTCATTTCGGCCGCCTTTGTTTTTGGCGCGCTTTTGGCTGGCCGTTTTTTTCGTCCAACAAACCCAAACCAAGTAAAATCGCAGACTTACGAATGCGGCGAGCCCGTTGTCGGTTCAAGCTGGGTCAGTTTCAACATGAGGTTTTACCTCATTGCCTTAATTTTTGTCATTTTCGACGTGGAAGCTGCTTTGCTTCTCCCTGTTGCGGCCGCGTTTAAAACGTGGAACCTGCGCGGAATGGGGCTGATTGCTCTCGTCGAAGTTGCACTTTTCGTACTGATTTTGGCGGTCGCCCTCATTTATGTCTGGCGAAAGGGCGATTTGGATTGGGTGAAGAAATAAGTTTAATAAGTTCAGTGAGTTTTATGAGTTTAGTAAGTTGGGGCGGGGTGATTTAAAAAAAGAATATGCTGACGTTAAATCGGGCGATGCCCGAATTCATACTGACGACCAAGGTCGATGATCTGCTCAACTGGTGCAGAAAGTCGAGCATCTGGTACATGCTTTTTGCCACCGCCTGCTGCGGCATTGAGCTTATGCAAACCGGCGGCCCGCGCTGCGACTGGGACCGTTTCGGTGCAGTTCCTCGCGCAACTCCGCGTCAGTCCGACTTAATGATAATCGCCGGCACGATCACCTATAAAATGGCCGAGCGGGCAAAACGCCTTTACGATCAGATGCCCGACCCGAAATATGTAATTTCGATGGGTAGCTGTTCGAACTGCGGCGGATTGTTCCAACATTCTTATTCGGTGCTTAAAGGAATCGACAAAGTTATTCCGGTCGATATTTTTGTCCCCGGCTGCCCGCCGAGGCCTGAAGCCCTGACCGACGGACTTTTGAAATTGCAGGAAAAAATGCAGCGCGAAAGGTTTTTAAGGAAATAAATGACCGAAGAAATTTCAAAACTTGTTTCGATCGATTTCGAAAAGTCGTCGCACGGCGATGCGTTTTGTCGCGTGAAGGCTTCCGAAATTTCAAACGTCTGCCGCCGGCTTCAAAATGAGTTCGGCTTTGACTGTCTCAGCAATTTGACCGGTCTCGACACCGGCTCGCGTTTTGAAGTCATTTACAATTTATTTTCGTACGAAACAAATAAGTCGCTGACTTTGAAGGTCGAGCTCGAAAAAGAAAATCCGGTCGTCAAAACCGTTTCTGACATTTGGGCGTCGGCCAACTGGTTCGAGCGCGAGGCGTTCGACCTTGTCGGCATTGTTTTTGAAGGGCACCCGAATTTAAAGCGCATCATGCTTCCGGCAGATTGGGTCGGGCATCCGCTTAGAAAAGATTACGTCGAAGGCGAAGAGTATCGCGGCATGTCGACGAAGCGTTAGGTGGTGTCGTCCCCGAGGTGGTTATCGGGGAACTAGTTTTCAAACACGAGATTCCCGCATGTGCGGGAATGACATGGATATAAATGAGCAACATTCGCACAGAAGAGATGATCGTTTCGATGGGGCCGCAGCATCCGGCAACACACGGAGTTCTGCGTTTCGAGCTGACCATCGACGGCGAAATCATCAAGAAAGCTGTCTGCGATGTCGGTTATCTTCATCGCGGCATGGAAAAGATCGCTGAAAAGGTCGGCTACACAGGATTTACTCCCTACACCGACCGGCTCGACTACGTTTGCGCTATGACGTGCAACCACGCCTACGCCCTTGCGGTCGAAAAACTTCTCGGCGTGGAAATTCCTCGTCGCGCCGAATTTTTGCGCGTCGTTGCCGCAGAGCTCAACCGCATCGCAAGCCATCTGATTATGGCCGGCTGCGTTGCGATGGACATGGGGGCGTTCACTCCGTTTATTCACGCAATTCGTGAGCGCGAAACGATCAACGATCTTTTCGAATCGCTTTGCGGCGCGCGTCTTACCTACAATTATGTTCGCATTGGCGGAGTTTCGTTCGACGCGCCACTTGGGTTTAAAGAAAAGTGCATTGAATTTTTAGACCACTTCGAGCCGATCATCGACGAGTTCAACCGTCTCATCAGTTTCAACGAAATCTTTGTAAAACGACTTGCAAACGTCGGCGTTATTTCAAAGGCCGAAGCAATTGCTTATAATTTGGTAGGGCCGAACCTGCGCGGCAGCGGTGTAAATTTCGATTGCCGACGCAACTTGCCCTATTCGATCTATCCAGAACTTGACTTCGACGTTGTGTGCGGGAGAGGCGAGGTTGGCATGCTCGGCGACAGCTTCGATCGCTTTATCTGCCGCGTGCGCGAAATGAAAGAGAGCGTTCGCATCGTCAGGCAGGCGCTCGAAAAAATGCCGGCTGGCGAAATCATGGCGAAGCTCCCGCGCAAAATTAAACCTCCAGCCGGCGAAGTTTACGTCAGAAGCGAATCGGCCAGAGGCGACTTGGGATTTTTTATCACAAGCGACGGCAGCGAAAAACCTTCGCGGCTTCGTATGAGAACCGGTTCGTTCACCGGAATTAGCGTTGTCGAAAAAATGGCCCCCGGCATGATGATCGGCGACCTTGTCGCGTTTTTGTCGAGCTTAGACCTTGTTGCGCCGGAGGTAGACAGATGA
>CAZYHS010000029.1:4783-14072 GCA_964647545.1 uncultured Pseudomonadota bacterium
ATGTTAGAACTTGTGCAAATAATTCCGGCGTGGATTTTTCTGGCGATCTATTTTGTGATCGTCTCGGCGCTGCTGATTGCTTTCTTCTCGATGTTTGCCGGACCGGTCAGCTGGCTCGAACGCAGAATCGCCGGCCGCATCATGAGCCGCATCGGCCCCAATCGCGTCGGCCCGCAGGGCGTAATTCAATGGCTCTGCGACGGTTTGAAAAACTGGCTCAAAGAAGATTTAATTCCGAACGACGCCGACGGTTTGCTTTTCAGGTTCGCTCCCTATCCGGTTTTTGTCGGTGTGACGCTTACGATGGTCACTCTTCCGTTTAGTTCGCTTTTGATCGGCACCGATCTCAATGTCGGCCTTCTCTATATTGTCGGAGTTTGGGGGCTTGTGGTTATCGGGCTGCTTGCGGCGGGCTGGGGGTCGGGTTCGAAGTGGTCGCTTCTTGGCGGTATGAGAAGCGCGGCGCAGATGGTCTCTTACGAAATTCCGCTGGTCCTTTCGATGACCGTTCCGGTTTTAATGAGCGGCTCGCTCAGTTTGCAGACGATAATTTCTTCGCAGGGGGCTCATCCGACCGACTGGTACGTTTTTTCGAGCCCGTTTGCATTTGCGGCGTTTGTGATTTTTTTAATCGCCGGAGTTGCCGAAGGAAACCGCACTCCGTTCGATCTCCCAGAGGCCGAAAGCGAGCTTGTCGCGGGATACGCGACCGAATATTCGGGCATGCGCTTCCTTTTCTTCTTCTTCGCCGAATGGGGAAATATTTATGTCGTGAGCGCTTTAGTGGCGACGCTATTTTGGGGCGGCTGGCAGATTCCAGCTTCGTGGCGTGCGTGGGCCGAAGGGCAGGGCTGGGCAATGCCGCACGTTCTTGAGCTGCTTGTATTTCAGGCGAAGACGTGGGTTTGGGTCTTTTTGATTATTCAGCTGAGGTGGACGCTTCCAAGACTTCGCGTCGATCAGCTGATGACCGTTTCGTGGAAATATTTGACGCCGCTTTCAATTGCCGCGTTGCTTGGCGCTGCCGTGTGGATGGTGATTTTCCCGTCCGGTTGGCTCTTCATGCAATATTTGTTGTTTTTCAGCGCGGTTGCACTTGCGGGATATTTTGTCTGGCGCGTGATTTGGCAATTGCGTTTCACCAAGAGCCGCGCCGACATAAACTGGATGATTTGACATGGGCTATTTTGCCAACATAGCGCGCTCTGCCGCGACGATCTTTGAAGGACTCACGATCACGGCGAGCCATCTTTTCAGAAAACCGATCACGATTCAGTATCCCGACCGCACCGAAGTGCCGGTCAAAGATATGATGAACGTCCGCTATCGCGGATTTTTGCACGTCGATATGAAAATTTGCACAGGCTGCACGCTTTGCCAGTCGGCATGCCCGATTCAGTGCGTGCAGATCGGTGTTGCGAAAAATGCCGAAGGCAAGCGCGCGATTTCGAAGTTCGACATCGATCTTGGCAAATGCATGTTTTGCGGACTTTGCACAGAAGTTTGCCCGACGCAGGCGATCAGTTTTACGCGCGAGTTTGAACGGGCATCCGAAAATTTAGACGACCTCACTTTCCATTTTGTGAAAGATGGCGAATTGATCGAGCCTTACAAAAAGGGTTCGGGTGCATAAGTGAGCGTGTCGGGAATGACAAGCCCGAAAGGGGCAGACGTTTTATATGGACATTAAATTTTTCATCTTTATTTGCATGGCGCTTGTTGGTGTTGTTTCGGCCGGCGTTGTCGCGTTTTCGCGCAACATGATCTATTCGGCGTTTGCGCTGCTGGGGGTTTTTGTCGGAGTGCTCGGACTCTACGTGATGCTGTCGGCCGACTTTGTAGCGGTTGTGCAGCTGGTGGTTTACATCGGCGGAGTACTGGCGTTGATCCTTTTTGCGGTGATGCTGACTGCCAAAATAGAGGCTGCGAACGGCAAAAAGAAATTAATGAACCGCGCAATGGAACCTGTTCCGGCTCTTATCGGTGTTGCGATTCTTGGCGGGCTGCTCATTAAGGCAATTCATTCGGGTGTGTGGATTAAGCGCATCACAGAAAATTTTCAACCGACCACAAATAACATTGGTGGCATGCTTCTTCAGACGTATCTGCTTCCGTTCGAAATTATTTCGCTCCTTTTGGTTTTAGCGCTTGTCGGAGCGGTTTTGCTTGCAAGACGCGAGGTAAAGTAATGCTTGGTTTGGAACATTTTTTAATTTTTGGCCTGATCATTTTTGTGTTGGGGCTCTACACCTGCCTGACGCGCACGAACGCAATCGGCATTTTGATGGGCATCGAGCTCATTTTGAACGCGGCCGGTATTAACTTTATCGCCTTTGCACATTTTAACGGCAATAATTTGCACGGCCACGTCATGACGCTTTTCATAATTGTGCTGGCTGCGGCAGAAGCTGTTGTCGGGCTTGGAATTTTGCTCGGAATTTACCGCCGTTTTGGTTCGATAGAAACAAGCGACGCAAAACTTTTAAAAGAATAGCTATGGATTTTGTGAAATACGCATTTTTAATTCCGCTTCTGCCGCTACTGGGCGCACTCTTTAACGGCGTGCTGAGCTTTTCGGGCGGTCGTATCCGTAAGAGGTTGACCGGCTTTGTTGCCTGCGGGGCTGTTTTTGCATCGTTTGTAATAGCCGCCGGAATTTTCTGGCAGCTCTTAAATCTTCCGGCCGACGCAAGAAGTATGACGGTCAATTATTTTTCGTGGTTCGATTTGCCGCTCCTTAAAGCGAACATCGCATTTTTGATCGACCCGCTAAGTGTTGTGATGGCGCTGGTTGTAACCGGCGTAGGTTTTTTAATTCACGTTTATTCGATCGGCTACATGTCGCCCGATGTCTCGTTCACGAGGTTTTTTTCTTATCTCAACCTCTTTTGTTTCGCGATGCTTACGCTGGTTTTGGCCGACAATTTGCTTTTGATGTTCGTCGGCTGGGAGGGCGTCGGGCTTTGTTCGTACCTGCTTATCGGTTTTTGGTTCGAGCATAAGCCAAATGCAGTCGCCGGCATGAAGGCTTTTTTGGTCAACCGGATCGGCGATTTCGGATTTTTGATCGGGCTGATGCTCCTTTTTTGGACGTGCTATTCTGTTGGTCAGCCGTCGGTTACTTTTAATGAGTTGAGGGAAATCGCGCCGCTTCTGGCCGACGCTAAAATCGGTTCATTTGCTGCGGTTACGGTGATTTGCCTCTTTCTTTTCTTCGGCGCGACCGGAAAATCGGCGCAGCTTCCGCTTTACGTGTGGCTCCCCGACGCGATGGCCGGCCCGACCCCTGTTTCGGCTCTTATCCATGCCGCGACAATGGTGACCGCCGGCGTTTACATGATCGGCAGATTGAATTTTCTATTCAGCATGTCGCCGGTCGCTTTAATGGTTGTCGCAACTGTCGGCGGCATCACGGCGCTTTTTGCCGCGTCGATCGGATTTGCGCAAAACGACATTAAAAAAGTTCTGGCCTACTCAACGGTGAGTCAGCTCGGTTTCATGTTCCTCGGCATGGGAACGGGAATGTACGCCGCGGGAATTTTTCATCTTGTGACGCACGCGTTTTTTAAGGCGTGTTTGTTCCTAGGCGCCGGCGCGGTGATCCTCGGGATGCATCACGAGCAGGACATCCAAAAGATGGGCGGCTTGAGAAAATATATGCCGGTCACTTTCTGGACGTTTCTCATTGCGACACTTGCCCTGTCAGGAATTTTTCCGCTGGCCGGATTTTTCAGCAAAGACGAAATTTTGTGGCAGGTCTTTTCGCGCGGCGGCGAGCATCATTTATATTACATCTTGTGGGCTTTTGGAATTCTGGGCGCGATTTGTACGGCGTTTTACATGTTTAGATTGGTGAGTTTGACTTTCTTTGGCGAGCTTAGGACAAAATGCGAACATGATCTTGACGAAGCCGATGCGCTCGACGATCAGCATCACGACGTAAATTTGCATCAGCCGATGGCGCCTCAGGAACAGCCGAAGGTTATCACCTCGGTGCTGGTTGTGCTGGCGCTCCTTTCGGCGGTCGCCGGTTTTGTGGGCGTGCCGCATGCGCTTGGCAAGTTTATTCATCTTCCGAATTTTTTCGACACTTGGCTTATGCCGGTTTTTGAGAGTGCCCCTCAAGTGGGCGAGGCCGTCTCTGTCGCAGGCGAAGTTGCCGCCGAAGCTGAAGGCGCCGCTGCTCATGCAGTAAATCACGCGAGTGCGTTCGTCGAATATCTTTTAATGGGTGTGTCGCTCCTCGTTGCGTTTGGCGGCATTTTTGCGGCGGTTTGGCTCTACCTGCGCCGGCTCGATCTCGTGGAAAGTTTCACAGCGCGCTTTGCCTTGTTATACAAAATTGTTCAGAACAAATATTACGTTGACGAAATTTACGATGCTGTTTTTGTTAAGCCTGTTTTGGCTCTTGAAAATTTCCTAAAACGCTTCGACGAAATTGTCATCGACGGGCTTGTCAACGCCGTCGGAGTTGTGAGCGTATTTTGGGCGGCCCTTTCCGGTTGGGTCGATTCTGTTTTCGTTGATGGCTCGGTGAAAGGTGTTGCAAATTTAACGATCGCCGCCGGAAGACGTGTGAGAAAAATTCAAACCGGCCGCATTCAACATTATTACTATCTGGCAATGTTCGGACTTATCGTCCTTATCGTGTGGAGGTTATTTGCATGAGCTTTCCGATTCTATCATTTACGACTTTTTCGCCGCTGATCGGCGCGCTGATCATTCCGTTCTTGCCGAAAGGTCGCGACGTGCTTGTGAAATGGGTCGCACTTATTTCGACGATACCGGCGCTGATTTGCGCGGTCATTATGTTTGCCAAGTTCGACGGCTCGCTTTCGACAATGCAATTTGTCGAAGGCCCGTTCGATTGGATCAAAGCGTTCAATATTCAATATTTTGTCGGCATGGACGGGCTCGCAGCTCCGATGGTCTTCTTGACTCCGCTCATTTCGACGATCTGCATCATCGCGTCGT
This sequence comes from uncultured Pseudomonadota bacterium, assembly GCA_964647545.1. GTDB lineage: Bacteria > UBA10199 > UBA10199 > 1-14-0-20-49-13 > CAZYHS01. The sequence continues at coordinate 9,758 of CAZYHS010000029.1, forward strand.
GGGGAATTTCAAAACAGGTTAAGGGATATTTTTCGCTTTTCTTACTTTTGCAAGCAGGCATGACCGGCGTATTTGTAGCGCTCGATTTTTTCCTCTTCTACGTTTTCTGGGAAGTGATGCTTTTGCCTATGTATTTTTTGATCGGCATTTGGGGCGGACCGCGCCGCGAATATGCAGCTATTAAGTTCTTTCTCTACACACTGCTAGGTTCGGTCATGATGCTGCTTGTGATGCTGGCCTTCTATTTTTACAGCGAGGGCAACACATTCAATCTGCTCACGCTTATGCAGCAGAACGTTCACATCGGCCCGTTGACGGGGCACACTTTCAGGCTCATTTGCTGGCTCGGTCTAATGATCGCGTTTGCAATTAAAGTTCCTGTCTTTCCATTTCACACTTGGTTGCCCGACGCACACGTTGAAGCGCCGACTGCAATTTCCGTCATTCTTGCCGGTATTTTGTTGAAGATGGGAACTTACGGAATGCTTCGTTTTTGCTGGCCCCTTTTCCCCGACATTACTTTTGAGCTCGCAAGATGGGTCGCGATCTTCGGGTTGATAAACATCGTTTACGGAGCGCTGTGTGCAATGGCGCAAAAAGATTTCAAGCGACTCATCGCCTATTCGAGTATTTCGCACATGGGATTTTGCCTGCTAGGCATGTCGAGCTTCACCGCAGAAGGTATGAACGGCGCGGTTTTGCAAATGTTCAATCACGGCACTATCACAGCGCAGTTGTTCCTCATCGTCGGCATTATTTATGACCGTGCACATCATCGTGACATTGAGGGTTTTGGCGGACTTGCCCACACCATGCCGCGCTACGCAGTTTTTACCGCCATCGCATTTTTCGCTGCTCTGGGACTTCCGGGGCTTTCGGGATTTATCAGCGAAGCGCTTGTCTTTCTCGGTTCGTTTAAAACTTGGCCTATCATCACGGCGGTATCTGCCAGCGGAATCGTGCTGACGGCGGCTTATATTTTGTGGACCTACCAGCGCATTTTCCTCGGCAAGGTGAACGAGAAATATCAATCTCTCAGAGACATTTCGGCTCGCGAGGTTGTGACTCTTGTGCCGCTTGTCGTGATCGTTTTTGTGCTCGGCGTTTATCCCAAAATTATGATCGACGTTATGAACGCAACGCTGGTTTCAATTAACGCGCTGGTTGCCAAATAATTATGCCGAATATTTTAAGCTTAATTCATTTTGTTCCTGAAATTATTTTGTCGGTCGGCGCAATTGCGCTGATTTTATGGGCGATGCTTCCGGCTAGGTTTGGAAAGTTTGCGTGGGTCGGATCGGTTGTAGTTCTGGTAGCTGCTTTGGCAGCTGTTTTTTCTCAGTGGAACGTCGGTAGCCCGCCACTTTTTTGGGGGATGTTGCTGCTCGACCGCGGTGCGATATTTTTCAAGGTTCTTTTTATCATCGCCGGAATTTTAATTTCGATTGTTTCCAGCCGCTCGAACGAACTTAAGCAGGACGAGCCCGAATTTTTCGCGATTTTGCTTGGTTTGGTTTTGGGCATGTCGCTTCTTGCGCAGGCTGTAAACATTCTTGCCATTTATCTTGCACTCGAATTTGTCAGCCTGCTTTCGTATTTGCTGGTTGGCTACGTTAAGGGGAGCCGCGCTTCAGGCGAGGCGGCGATCAAATATCTTCTTTATGGAGCTGTCGCGAGCGGCATTTTTCTTTTCGGTGCTTCTTATATTTTCGGCGCGACTCAAACGCTCGACATTGAAATTGCGGCGAGCGTTTTGTCGAAGCTCGAAACAATCCCGCTGGCTGTTTACGTCGCCGGCATTTTTATGCTTGCCGGATTTTTCTATAAAATTGCCGCGTTTCCCATGCAGGCGTGGTGTCCCGACGCCTACGAAGGGGCGCCAATTCCTGTCGCTTCGTTTTTGTCGGTTGCGCCAAAGGCCGCCGGCTTTGCCGTTTTGATGCACGTTGCAAAATTTTGGGGAGTTGAGTTCGGATGGGGCTTTGTTTTTGCTATCGTTGCCGCTGTCACGATGACGTTTGGAAATCTTTCGGCGATTCCGCAAAATAATGTGAAGCGTCTTTTGGCCTATTCGTCGATTGCGCATGCCGGTTATCTTTTAATGGGATTGGCCTGCGGCACGCAGCGCGGGTTTGACGCTGTCTATTTTTATTTCGTCGCCTATCTTGTGATGAACGTTGGAGCCTTTCTTGTTGTGCAGATTGTCAGCAATAAATTTGGTGCAGAAACAATCGATGCGTACGTTGGCCTTGCACGTCGCGGCCGAGGGGGCATGGTTGCAGCGGTTTGCATGACGATATTTTTGCTTTCGCTGACGGGCGTTCCGCCGTTTTTTGGGTTCATCGGAAAATTCTATCTCTTCGCCGCTGTTTTAGACGCGAAGCTTTACTGGCTGGCAATTGTCGGCATTGTTAACAGCGTCATCTCACTTTATTATTACATGCGAATTGCGAAAGCGATGTTCTTCGGCTCTACCGGCGACGAGAGCGCGCTGCCGCTTGTGCCAAAGAGGCTCATGTTGACTTCTTCAGCACTGGCAATTCTCACGATTGTTTTCGGAATTTTCTGGCAGTGGCTTGCCGTTCTTGTCGCAACAATTTCCGCCTAAATTTTTTGTAAGTTTTTCGTCTTCCGGCCTGTCACCCCCGAGGTAGTAATCGGGGGTCTCGTTAGTGCCAATTGCGTCATTGCGAGGAGCTTCAAGCGACGAAGCAATCCCCCCTTCCACCCCAGATAATTAATTTTCGCGAATTAGGAGTTGAGCGACTGAGCTAAACTGTGCGGGTCCTGTCGCGTAGCAGCCCCAATTTTGGCATCGGCTTTTTTACATGGTTTAAGATTGTTCGATTTGTTTTTAGCCTGCTGGCAAAATTGGGGCACCCCGCCACGCGCCACCCGCATAAAGTTAGCACTAGTGTCGGGCGCTTAATCCCTAAAGCGGCTTGGAGGCTAAGTGTCGGACACTTAACCTCATCGCATTAACAATCTCCCGAACACCCAAGCTAATTAATTTTCGATTCGAGCAGCTAGATTTTCTTGGCTTTGCGTCCAATGCGTTCGCGTAAACCTTTGATGAGACTTTTAATACGCGATGATGGCCCGTTGTTCGAAGCCTCAAAAAACTTCCTGAAGAGAATTTAAAGGTTTTTTTGAGGCAAGTTCGGGCCGTCAAGCAGGAACGCAAATGCCATAGAAAATCAGCGTTGCTCGATTCATAAAATGCGAAAATTTATTAGCTGGGGTGAAAGGGGGATTGCAGTGCCTCTCGTGGGCGTTCGTCTAAGGTGCCCGACTCTTAAATATCAACCTTCGTGATTCACGTCGAGCTGGCGGGTTTTAATTCCGGCTTCTTTGAGAAGTTGCATCGGAACTTTTTCCATCGGGTAGGCCTGACTGTAAACAACTTCGATAAGCCCAGAGTTAATGATGAGTTTTGTGCAGCGCAGGCACGGGCTGTAGGTCGTGTAGATCGACGCCCCCGCGATTCGCACTCCGTGATATGCGGCCTGCGCAATTGCATTTTCTTCGGCGTGCGCGCAAAGACATTCGTCGAGATGTTCGCCCGATTTTCCGAAAGTGTGGCAGCGCGGACAGCCGCCTTCGTTACAGTTCTTAATCCCGCGCGGCGTGCCGTTGTAGCCGGTTGCTATGATGCGGTGGTCGCGGACAATAACGGCTGCGACTTTGCGCTTGATGCAGTTCGACCTAAGCGCCGCGACTTTCGCGATCTGCATGAAATATTCGTCCCAAGACGGGCGGGTGATGTTTGCCGAAAGTGCGCGCAAAACCTGCCTTAGGTCGTCGTGTAGTTCGTCGATGGTGCCGTTGTTTTCAACTTTTGCGTCGCTCATTTCGCAGGTGCGGTTGAGCTGTTGCGAATTGGGGTCGTTGCTGCCAGCTTCGGCAACTTCAAGTTTTAGAAATGTATCGTAGTCCTGTGGATCGTTTTCGCGCGCGCGGAGTTTGATGCGGTCGAACCTGATTTTCGGGTCGGCGTCGATCATGAGCAGGTAAAAATCTTTACGTCGGCGCATCGCTTCGACCTCGAACGGGTTGCGGATCGAATCGACGACATAATTTTTTTCGGGGTCGAGCTTTGCAAGCACTCTGTCGGCTAAAACCGAGGGCCCAAGTCGCGTGCGAAGGTCGTTGGCCGTTCGAATTAAGTTGTCGCGCGTGATCTGTTCGCCGCGCGAGGTTATTTCGTCGCGAACTCCGTCGGAGAGGGAATGATAATGATATCCCATGCTCTTTAAAAAGTCGGAGACAACGCCTTTGCCACAGCCGTTCTTACCTGTTAGTCCGATTATCATGG
>CAZYHS010000030.1:0-1995 GCA_964647545.1 uncultured Pseudomonadota bacterium
TAAAAATTATTTATTTCTTTGGGAAATAAATTTACCAGTTGTTTCATCAGCTTGTATTTGTCACCGACGTAAAACAAAGGGGATCTTCTTATTTTGGTTGTCATATTTTTGCCTTTGTTACGAAAAGATATTCTTTGTGATTATTAAAATTAGTATTGCCTGCGTTGAAATGCCTATATTTTTTTTCAAAAACCTTTGTCGAGCCTTTTTTTTGTAAAATCTGCTCAATTTCTTGTAGTGTGATTTTATTTTTTGAGGAGTTGCTTTTTGAATCGTATGTATTGTTGTACGAAACGACTAAATATTTAGCGTCAAGGTCTCTCACGAGTCCTGCAAATTTATCTTTAGCGTTATTTCGACAATAATCGCTCATATTTTCTGGTTCTGGCTTTAGAGCAACACCAAAAAGTTTTGGCTTATCCCATTTAGTCAAGGTTTCAAGCACATGATAAAATCTGCTGTATTGTCTTGAGTTGTATGGTGGATCAATATAAACGACATCAGCATTTATTTTCTTAGCTAAAGCGTTCGCATCTTCTTGGAAAATTGATATTTCTTGCGTGTCTATTGGGTCAATCGGTTTCATGAAAAAACTATCATTGATAAATTCCTTTTTGAAATAAGCGTCAAAATGCCCAACCGTATTGGCGATTTTATCGGCGGTATAAAGCAATGAAGCAATTAACATGTAATATTCTCGTTCAGTTAAATTGTCTTTATTTTCCTCTATATTTTCGCGAATAAAGCCGATAATTTTTGCTGAATTTTTGCTAAAAAATTTGCCACCAAAATTTTTGGAAAAGTAGTTTTCTTCCAAGCCATCGCCATAAATATTATTATAGCTTTTTATAATGTTATCTATTTTATTTTTATCCCATTCCTCATTTCCAAAAAAAGCACGATATATTGCGTAATTTGAATGTAAAAAATCATTCAATAAAACTTTTTCAAAATGTTTTGTCGCAACGGCAGAAACAACGCCTGTTCCAGCGAAAATATCTGCAAATGAATTACCGCTACATTCTTTGTTGATTATAGAAAAAATCCACTCAATCAATTTGTGTTTATTTCCGATATATCTGCGATTATGAAGTTGCAGATGATTTTCTTTTACTTGCGGAATGTAAAAATAATTTTCCTTGATTTTTTCGGCGGTTATCTCATAGGAGGGTCTTTCGGTTTCAAACATAGCAAAAAGCGTGCCCTGTATTCCATCTGCGGCATAATCAACACTTGCTTTTTGTTTATTTAATTTTTCATAAAAGCTGTAATGGTCGTTTTGAGAAACGATAATAAAATCAATGACTGGTATTCCCATTATTTCGCCAGCTTGTACGATTTTTTCAATAATTTGATTGTCCTTTTCACTTGGTGAAGAATCGCCCGAAGGATGATTGTGAACCAAAATGACGCTGGCGGCATTTAATTCGGTTGCAGGATAAAATATTTCTCTCGGATGTAGCAACGTTTTATCTAAAAGACCGACACTGACAATTTCTTTTTTTAGTAAAACATTTCGTGCGTTTAAATAAAGACAAACTAAATGTTCTTTTTTCTTGTCTCTTAAATCGTAAGTAAGAGATAAAATATCTTGAGAATTTTTTATAACAATCTCGTTGGTTTTGTTTTCGTCGTAAAATCTTTTTACCAATGAAATTGCGGAAGCAATTTGTAATGCTTTTGCTTGTCCGATTCCTGAAATTTCCAAAAGATCATCAACGGTTATATTCAAAAAGTTTTTACCGAATTTTTTGATAATATTTTCAGAAAGTTGTCTGACATTTTTCCCCTTAATTCCACTACCTAAAAGAATTGCCAAAAGATCACTTTTTGAAAGTGCGTCAGCCCCTTTTTTCAGAAATCTTTCTCTTGGTCTATCAATCTGTGGAGTATCTTTTAGCTTCGTCATATTTTTTAATCATCAAGTGAAACGCTGAGGGCGTTTGTGATTTTTTGACAGCACCAATTGTGGGGTTAGGTATTACTTCCGCCTCA
>CAZYHS010000030.1:2095-13096 GCA_964647545.1 uncultured Pseudomonadota bacterium
TTCTGCGGAGAGGGGGGGATTCGAACCCCCGGTACCCAATAAAGGGCACAACAGATTTCGAGTCTGCCGCATTCAACCGCTCTGCCACCTCTCCAAATTATCAACCGAAGGGTGATAATTTGCCCTCCGTAGTTCCAAGGAACGAAGGAGGGCTTAACCCAACGGCCGCTTGGGATATACCGACCCGCAAAAGATGTCCAGAATAAATTATGAGCCGTTTTTTAGTGAATTTTTGCCCCGAAATTAAAAAATCATCCGCGCAAAATGTGTAGCGTAAAAAACTATGGCCGCAATTGCCGCAGCAGCCGGAATTGTTAAAATCCACGCCCAGACAATGCTTGAAGCGACCGTCCATCTTACCGTTCCAAGCCCGTGGGTTGAGCCGACACCAACTATCGCGCCGGTGATCGTGTGAGTTGTCGAAACCGGAATGCCAAGCGCGGTCGCCCCAAATAGGGTCGCCGCAGCCGCCGTCTCGGCACAAAATCCGCCGGCGGGCTTTAGGTCGGTCAAACGCATGCCCATAGTCTTAATGATTCGCCACCCGCCAAACATCGTCCCCAAAGCTATCGCCGAATAGCACGCAAAAATCACCCAAGTCGGGACATAAAAGGTGTCGCCAAGATAACCGTGCGTAAAAAGGAGCAGCGCAATTATTCCCATCGTCTTTTGCGCGTCGTTGCCGCCGTGTCCAAGGCTGTAGAGAGCCGCCGAGACAAGCTGCAATTTTCTAAACCTTCTGTCGAGCCGCATCGGCGAACTTCTGGCGCAGCAAACATTGAGAACGGTCGAAGAGATAAAACCCAGTATCATGCCCAGCAGCGGCGAAATGACGATGAACGCAACAACCTTAAGCAGCCCGCCCCAAACAAGGACAGAAACGCCGCCGGCCTTGGCGATCGCCGCACCGACCAAACCGCCGATCAACGCGTGCGACGAAGAGGTCGGAAGCCCCCAATACCAAGTCAGCATGTCCCAAACGATCGCCCCCACAAGAGCCGCCAAAATTACGAACGAATCTATCACGGCCGTATCGACTATCCCCTTGCCTATCGTCGTCGCAACGTGAAGACCAAAAATGAAAGCGGCCGCAAAATTAAAAAAAGCCGCCCAGACAACAGCCTGCTTGGGCGATAAAACTCTGGTCGCAACTATTGTGGCGACTGAGTTTGCAGCGTCGTGAAATCCGTTGATAAAATCGAACACCAGCGCCACGACGACAAGAAAGATGACAAAGATTAAGATCGTGCTCATTTTTTAGGCGCTCTTGAGAATGATTCCTTCAATGATGTTGGCCACGTCCTCGCATTTGTCCACGGCCGCTTCGAGGTGCTCGACCAGCTCTTTGAGCTTAATTATCTCGATGGGGTCCCACCCCTTTGTGAAAAGTTTTTCGATGACAACGTTCACAACTTCGTCGGCTTCGTTCTCAAGGCGATTCACCTCTACGCAATGGTTGAGAACTTTCTGGCAGTTCTTCATGTTGCTTAGACCGGCGACGGCCTTCGAAAGCTCTTCGGACGACCTCAAGACAATGTCGGCCAAGGTCACCATTTCCTGCGGATAATTGGAAACGTTGTACCGTGTCAGTCTGTTGCCGATGTAATAAATGATATCCAAAATATCGTCCATTTTGACGATGAGCTTGTGAATGTCGGTTCTGTCGAGAGGGGTCAAAAACGTGGCGCGGACGAGGTCGACGACTTCGTGAGTAATTTTGTCGCCGATGTGTTCATATTCTTTCAGCTGCTTTAAAAATTCGGGGCGATCTGCCTTGTCGGCGATCATCGTGCACAGCAGGCGGGCGCTGCAAAGAGTGTTCTGGCTGTGCCTTTCAAAATAGCTGAAAAAATCATGAGTTTTCGGAAAGAGTCTAAGACCCGAAATGAGACGCCTGAGCACCGGCAAGGGGGGCTGCGAAAACGTCTTCTCCGCATCCGATTGATTGGGATTGGTCATAGCAACTCTCTTTCTGGAAAAATGTTAATGAACTTTCAACGCGTCGGCGCGTAACTATTCCAATTGCCCCGCATTGTCAACTTGGCATCAAAAAAATATGAGGGCCGGCAAAGTCATCTGGGCTCTATCTTTACGAGCGTACTCCCCGAATTGAACGAATCGCGCTCGAAGCTTTGAACGTATGGATAACTTCGCAGCCAGCCGGGCAAATGAGCGGCAATCACGCCGAGCCCGTGAATTATCTTGCAGGACAATTCGCCTTCGAAATACAGCCGGTCGATGAATTTTATGACCGCGCTTTCGGCTTCGTGAAGTTTCATTCCGTGCAAATCAAGTTCTTGCATATGAAACCGATAGAACATAAAATAGCCCCCATGTCAAAAACAGTAAAGCTCGCGGCCGCGCTTTGCGCGTCATACGGCGCCGGACTTATCGGCTCTATCTTTACGAGGCAGTCGGTAGAGTCGTGGTACCAAACCCTCGAAAAGCCCATGTTGACCCCGCCCAGCTGGGTATTTTCGCCGGTGTGGATCCTTCTTTACACCTTGATGGGAATCTCCGCCTATATCGTCTGGCGACACACGACCGTCATCCCCCGCGTAAGACTTGCTCTTACGTTATTTGCGGTGCAGCTTGTGTTGAACGCCCTCTGGTCGTTCATTTTTTTCGGCTTGAAAGCCCCCTATGCGGCATTTTTTGAGCTGCTTCTCCTCTGGCTGTTCATGGTGGCGACAACTTACCATTTCTGGAGAATTTCGATCTGGTCGGGGATTTTAATGGTCCCCTACCATCTCTGGGTGATGTTCGCGGCCTACCTCAACTACGGCATCTGGCTGCTGAACTGACCCGATCATTTTTTGGGATGAAAATGAAAACTCACACCGAATATCTAACTTTCTGCACAAAAAAACGTCACGAATTCGTCAACATCAGCGACGAGGTCCACGAAATAATTTCCCGCTCAAAGATCAAAGACGGCCTAGCGCTGGTTTCGGCGATGCACATCACCGCGTCGATCTATGTCAACGACGCTGAGAGCGGCCTTATAAAAGATATCGAAGAATGGCTCGAAAAGCTCGCTCCGCAAAATCGCAACTACCATCATCATCAAACCGGCGAAGACAACGGATACGCGCATTTATGGAACCTGCTGCTGGGACATCAAGTAACGATCCCGATAACAAACGGAACGTTCGACTTCGGCCCGTGGCAGCAAATTTATTACGCCGAATTCGACGGCTGCCGAAAAAAACGCGTCCTTGTAAAAGTGATCGGTGAATAAAAAACGCTTTAGACTATGACACATCCAAAAGAGCGGCCGTGTCCGCACTGTAAAAAAATGACAAAGTGGGATTCTAATCCGTATCGGCCGTTTTGCAGCCGGCGCTGCAAAACGATCGACCTAGGGAACTGGGCGAGCGGCAGCTATCGCATCCCCGTGAAAGATGACGAAAGCGACAACGTTTCGGAGGATCAAGATGAAGAAAACAAAGAAGAAAAGGACGCCTATTAAAATCAGCTCGCCGAAAAGTAAAATGCAGGTCTATCGAGCCCGCATTTTGCACACGACCGCGCAAGACCGGCTAATCGAACATATCGATGGAGCCCTTGCGGTGAATAGTCGCGGCCGAATAGTTTTTTGCGGCCGATTTGACGACTTTTTAAAGCTCTACGACAAGCGCAAAACCGAATTTAAGATCGTCGATAAACGCGGCCGTCTGATCATCCCCGGAATGATCGACTGCCATCTTCATCTGCCGCAGCTCGACCTGCGCGGCAAACACGGCTCGACACTTTTGAACTGGCTCGACCGCTATATTTTTCCGGCCGAAGTTGCGTTCGCCGACCCGCGATACGCCGAAGCGCTTTCGAAACGCTTCTTTAAAAAGCTCATTTTGAACGGCGCCACGACGTCGGCCGTTTACACGACAATTCACGCTAAATCGACCGACATCGCCTTTCGCGTGGCCAAGGAATCGGGACTGCGCGTCATCATGGGCAAAATGATGATGGACCAACATTCGCCAGACAACCTGACGGAAGATACCCGCCAGAGCTTAAACGAAAGCGAAAAACTGTGCGAAAAATGGCACGGGGCCAACAAGGGAAAACTGATGTACGCTTTCACTCCGCGTTTTGCGCCGACGTGTTCGGAGCATCTTTTAGACGGCATCGGCAAACTGGCCAAAGAGAGCGGCGCCTACGTGCAGTCCCACATCGCGGAAACTACCGGCGAAGTAAAACGCGTCAAAGAACTTTTTCCCGACTACGACGACTACACGGCGGTTTACGAAGAGAACGGCTGCTTCGGTCCAAAGGCCATCATGGGGCATGCCATTCATCTAAGCGACGACGAGCTGCACCGCTTCGCACTTGCAAAGACAAAGATAGCCCACTGCCCTACTTCGAACTTCTTTTTAAAGAGCGGCCGCATGCCTATCGAAAGGATCGAAGAACACGGAATCGTTTACGGGCTGGGCACCGACGTCGGCGCCGGCACATCCCTTTCGCTCTTCACGACAATGAGACACGCCGATTTCATTCAGCCTTCGATCAACGTGTCGCCGGTGAAGGCTTTTTATCTGGCCACTCTTGGCGGCGCAAAAACATTGTCGCTCGACCATGAGGTCGGCAACTTCGAGCAAGGCAAGGCGGCCGATTTTTGCGTGATAGATATTTGCGGCATAGACCCGCGATATAAACTCGGCGACCTTACAGGCGAAGAGGCCTTATCGTTACTGGTTTATCGGGGGATCGGCAACGTCATAAAAGAGACCTTTGTTTCCGGCGAGAAGCTCGACGTCGATAAAATGAAGATCAAAGGCGAATAGCTCCAACTGTTTTGAAATTAACTTACAATGCAGGTGAGGCGCGGTCCGCAAGTAATTGAAATGCGATCGACCGCCTTTTGAATGTCGCCGTCGATCTGATGCGAAATCGGTTTTTCAAGCTCTATAACGACCTCTTTGGCGACGGCTTCGATGAAATTTTCGTTGGGCACTTTCTTGCGCATGAATATCCACGGAAACGCCGCCAAAATATCCTGCGGCACCGCCGACGCTCCGATAATATGCAAGTGACCGGGCTTTTCCCTTGCGCGATAAAATGGGTCGAAATGAAGGCCGAGAGTCTCCATTGTGCCGGCCATAAGCGTTGCGTAATTTTTGTATGGCCAGACAACCCCATCGACCGTAACGCGCGCGTCAAAGCGTTCGCACATGCGTAAAATATAATCGGTGTTGAACATCGCGCTGCTTAATGCGTGAGTCAAAAGAACGGCGGCGCGGGTAGGTGTCGGGTAACCCTTGTAATACTCCTCGACAAAACGGTTCACAAGCCCGCAACCCCACAAAAATCCGTATTTGCCGTTGATGCCCATCATGTCGATTTCGGTCGTCTTGAACGGCTCCTGCGCGTGATATTTATAAATGAGGTTCGCCAAGATCTTTTCCGGAAGCCCTTTAATGCCGAGAGCGTTGGTGACGTTGTTCATCGTACCGCCTCGCAAAAAAGCGATCTTAGGGAGCGGCTTATCGCCGTAAACTTTTATAAATGTCGTAAGAGTGACGTGGTTCGTGCCGTCGCCGCCGCTAATGCCGAGAATTTCGATCTCTTTTTCTTTGAATTCTTTGGCAAGCAGCTCGACGTCGAGGATGTCGCGCGTGGCATGACAGCTGGCGCGGTCGCCGACAATGAAACCCAGCCGCTGCACGCGCTCGGGATTGTGTTTGTACGAACGCGCACGCGGGTTCAATATGATTCCGATTCCAGACATAGTTTAGGCCAGCTCTTTTGCCACGACTGACAGCGATTCGTCAACGATGTTTAATGCACGGGCAAGATCGGCGTCGGTGTGCCTGTGAGCGATGTACCAATGATGGAACGGCTGAATAAAGAGGCCGCGCCTGATAGCTTCGGTGTAGAAAAGTGTGCGGCGTTTTTTGTACAGGCCGGCTTCGTCGCTGTCGAAGGTCAAATAAGGCATTGGCGGCACTTTTGAGACCTTAATGGGCAATTTGTGTTTATCGATGACCCGCTGCAACCCGTTGTTAAATTCTGTGCCGCGCTTCCAGATCGAATCGCAGACATTTTCTCTCTTTGAAATTTCTATCGTTTTGAGCGCCGCGACCATTTCAAGACTGTTCGGGAAGAAAGTCGACGAGATGAAAACCTCTTTTTCGACGACCTTCATGAATTTTTCTTTTCCGACAACGGCGCTTATCGGATAGCCGTTGGCCATTGCTTTGCCGACGCACGCCATGTCGGGGGTGACCTTGTAACGCTCCTGCGCACCACCAAGACTTACGCGAAATCCGCTTCTGATTTCGTCGAAAATCAAAACCGCGTCATGTTTATCGGCAAGACGTCTCACCCCTTCAAGATAGCCGGCATTCGGTTCTTCAACCGGCTTTGCCAGCGGATGCCCGATCGGAGTGATGATGATCGCAGCGACTTCGCCTTTGTTGTCTTCGAGCAATTTTTCAAGCGTCGGCAGGTCGTTGTAGTGAAATTCGAGCGTGTCCTGATAGGTCTTTTCCAAAACTCCGCCGTGAACCTCGACGCACCAGTCGGCCCAGCCGTGATAACCGCAACGCAAAATTTTCGAGCGCTTTGTGTAACCGCGCGCAATTCTGACCGCGCAGCTTGTCGCGTCGGTTCCGGTCTTTACAAGGATCGACATTTCGGCGCATGGAATGACTTCGCGCAGTTTCTTTTCGAGTTCGTTCTGCACCGGCTGAACCAGACTGAAACAAAAACCGTGTTTCATCTGTTCGACAACCGCATCGTCGATCTCTTTTTCTTTATGCCCGAGAATTATCGGGCCGTAAGAGCAAAGCATGTCTATGTAGTCGTTTCCATCGACATCGACTATGTGGCCGCCATAGCCGCTTTGGATAAAAATCGGATATTCGCCCTCGACAAAATTATACGGACGGCGAATGCCCATCATTCCGCCCGGAGAAAGCTTTTTGGCCTCTTCGTACATTTCAAACGACTTTTTCAGATTCAGTTTTTGCGACATATTATTTTCCTTTCCTCTCCACCACTTTTTTTGCCACGAACGTCGCGACATGTTCGGCGTATGTGCCGCGCCCGAAACCGGCGTCGTAGCCGAGTTCAAGGGCAAGTTTATGAGAAATTCTCGGGCCTCCTGCGACGACGACCATTTTATCTCGCAGACCTTCGGCCTCGAGAAGCTCGATCAAATTTGTCAGATTGTGAATGTGCGTATCTTTTTGCGTGACCACCTGCGAAACAAGAATGCCGTCGGCTTTAACTTTTTTGGCGAACTCGATAAGTTTTTCGTTGGGAACCTGCGCGCCTAAATTGTAGGCGTTCACCATCGGGTATCTTTCGAGGCCGAAATGGTGATTGTAGCCCTTCATGTTCATAATGGCGTCGATGCCGACGGTATGGGCGTCAAAACCGGTGCAAGCACCTACAATTGTGATTTTGCGGCCGATCTCTTTTTTGATGAAGTCGTTAACTTCGCCCATCGTCATGTGGTCGTTTGCAACTTCGTGCTCCACATGAACAGCGTCAAAATCGACGCTGGCATCGGTCTTAACGTAGGCGATGAAAAAAGTGAAATTGTCCGACAGCGCTTCGGAATGAACGATCTCGCAAATTTTAAAGCCGAGTTTTTGGGTCAACAGCCTTGCCGCCTCATCGGCCTTGGCCGAATGCGGCACCGGCAGAGTGAAAGAGAGCTGCATAGCTCCGTCGTTTAGCGTGTCACCGTATGGTCTGATTATCATATTATAGTTACCTTTGCCCATGTCATTCCCGCGGCTTAAAGCGGTAATCTAGCTCATAAGCGAGCTCCCCGATTACCATCTCGGGGATGACATACAAATTCATATCCGCAACGACCTCTCCAAATATTCCTCAACGGGGTTCCAGTACAGCTCGCCCTTCTCAAAGACGCCGTCGGCTCCTTTGCCGCCATCTTTCATTCTTTTTACGTCGGCAAAAAGGCCGGATTCGATGGCGTTGAAAAGGTCCATCTTGGCGACCTTCTCAAGCAGCCTCACCGACTCATCAAGAACCTTTGCAGCACGCTTGCGAATGATGCCGTTCTTTTTAAACTCAATTTCGTCGTGCAAAGATGCCACGTTGTTCATCACATATTTTGCGTTGTCGATAGCCAGAAAGCGATCCTGCAAGTGCGGCGTGTGGATCGCCTCTGTCAGCATGCCAAGCAGATGAATGCTCTGATTCGTCGCCTTCGACACGAAGTTGAAGAGCGTATTCATGGCATAACCGCGGAAAATGTGGCCGGTCATGAATTTGGTAGGAGGCATATATTTAAGTGGCGCTTTCGGAAAGATCTCGCGGGCCATTTGCGCCTGCGCAAGCTCTAAAAGAAACCCGTCCTTTGTTTCGGGGTCGATCTCGAACGCGTGCCCAAGCCCCATAAATTCTTCTTTCATGCCGGAGCACTTTGCGAATTGTTCATTGATCAACTGCGACGCCAAAACCGTGTGGGCCTTTTCTATGGCGTCACTGGTGGTAAGATAGTTGTCCTCGCCGGTGTTGATGATGATTTCGGCGAAGGCGTTGATCATGCGCGAAAATTTTTGGTCAACAAACGTGCGGAACATATTGATGTCACGAAATAAAATTCCGTACATCGAATCGTTGAGCATCATATCGAGCCGCTCAAGAGCCCCCATCGCGGCAATTTCGGGCATGCAAAGTCCAGAACAATAATTAACAAGACGGATGTAGCGCTGCTCGCGTTCGGCGATCTCGTCGAGAGCCGCACGCATGATCTTGAAATTTTCCTGAGTCGCGTAGGTTCCGCCAAAGCCTTCGGTCGTCGCTCCGAAGGGCACGTAGTCAAGCAGGCTCTGCGCGGTCGTTCTGATAACGGCTATAACATCGGCCCCCTGCAAAGCCGCGGCCTGAGCTTGTTTCACGTCTTCATAAATATTACCCGTCGCGACTATCACATAGAGCATCGGGCTCTTCGCGTTCTTTTTAAACTGTGAAAGTTTTTTGTTTCTGAAAGCGACGTTCTTTTTGATGCGGCCGAAATTTGAGGCGACAAGCTCGGCCCCCCTCTTTTTTATCTTTGAAAACGGCGCAAGGTCGAACTTCTGAATATCGAGACCGCCCGCGATGTCCTTGCAAAGCTCCTCGGCGCTTTTGCCTGTCGCAAGGAGCGCGTTCACAAAATAGCGCGAAACGCCGCCTGAAAGATGCGATTTGAGCTGGTCGACCACAAGGTTTGGGACGGGGGCGCCGTCGGCATTTGCGCCGTCTGCGCCAAGAAGACGCAACGTAGCGCGCTCGACTGTGACGGTCGTGTGTGAGTCGATATATTTTTGCACGGGGCTTACGACCTGCGATGCGAGTTTTCGGGCCTTTGCAATTTTAGCTTTGGATAGACCAAGTTTTGTCTTCATTCGTTCGCTCCAAAATCGGCACCGAGGCGCCGCTAAACATCGATTTGATTGACAACGCACTTATTGAATAATTTGGCGTCCGACAAGTAATTAATGAAAGTTTTCGGTTCGACTCCGAAAAGATTTATCACCGAAAATGCCAGTTTAAAACCGGATTTAACCAGCAAGCGGCGGCTTCTTAAAAATTTCGAGAGCTCTTTATGAGTCAAAAATACCTTTGTTATATCATCAACAACAACGGCCTTAAATTGCTTGGCGATTTTTTCCGATTTAGTGTGGGTCAGCGCGCCGCTCACCGTCAGCATGCTCTTTTCTTTAAAAGCTTTGCCGGATGCGACTTTGCATTTTGAAAGAGAGACGATCCTCTCAAGGTCGCCTGCGGCCGACATAACGCGGTCGGCATCCACGCGGCACATAAAAACAAACTGCGCACCGCTAAATGCGGAGACCTGTGTAATTCGGTTGATTGCGCCATCGATTAAAATTGTCTTTACGCCAAGCTCGAAGCGCAAATGGTCGAGAATTTTTGCGAGCTGCGTGTTGTTTTCGGGGCCGATAATTTCGATGAGTCCGTTCGAAACTATTTCGACAAGAACCGGGCGGCCAAGCACGGTTTTATATGGGAAAGTTTTCAGGCGTTTAAATTTTGCCTTAGTATTTTTGAGCGCCTCTTCCAGCGTCACAAGAAAATCGCCGGTTTGCGCCATGACGCGCGGTTTAGGAAAACCGAAAATCTGGTCGCTCGCCTCGCCGTCAACACCGATAGACAAGTAGGCAACTTGCGTTTTCGGGCGCAAAAAATCGAGCGCCGAGTTCAAAAAAGTGGTCTTTCCGGCGTTCTTTTTATTGCCGACGATAAAGGTCGTTTGCCCTTTGAGCTTTTTTAATTGTGCCTCAAGTTTCATTTTGCGCGGTTTATACGTGATGTCGCGCCCTCTTGCAACCCATTCAAATTGGCCACTTTCGAATCGCATAATTTATTAAGCGTCCGACACTTGTGAAATTATGCAATAATTATTGACTTTTTTTCTCTTGTTATACGCCTCACCTGAAAAAATCTTTGGGCTTTGGCCCGCTAAAATCAAAGGAGAGAAAAATGGCCGGATACACCCCCTGTTCATCAACAATTCAACACGACATTTTCAACGCTTTTCAAAAGGCATTTGAGTCGAACGTAGCCGGCACGCGGGCTGCAGTTGATTCGGGTTACGATAAAGATAGCGGCTGCACAGTTGTCGCGACATTTGCAAACGACAAATGGTCATCTGCAGACTGGTATTGCATCGACGGCAGGCGCATCAAAACCTACACCTATCGTTTTTCATTCAACGACAACAATTATTCCGTTCAGGCTTGGAAAAGTTCGCACGCAGGCACATGGTTCAACCTATTTAAGGACGGAGAATTAGCAACGTCCATCACTCCTTCCAGCTCGCCGCACTGCAATAGGTTTATGGCTTATTCAGAAGACAGAAATTTGATGGTCGCCATCGACCAAGGAATTAAATGGGCATGCGGAATCGATATCGACATCTGCATGGAAGAAAACTTTATGTTCTATTGCGGTGATGGGATCTAAGCCGCTGAAGTAAGCGACGTACGTAGTATTGCCACGGCCTTTCAGGCTCCC
>CAZYHS010000031.1:0-12858 GCA_964647545.1 uncultured Pseudomonadota bacterium
GTTGGATAGAGCATCTGGCTTCGAACCAGAGGGTCGGGAGTTCGAGTCTCTCCGGGCGCGCAAAAAAAAGTTTAATGGAGTTTAAAATAGTTCAATTTTGTTAAACAACGTTGAACGACTTTGAACAATATTGAACGGGTTTTTTATCGGAGCTAAATATGACGTTCACACTCGAAGATTTCAACGGCATGGAAATTATCTGGCTTGAGATCGAAAACAAGGCAGATGAAAATCACGCCATAATTACGAGCGCCGAACTTGAGGCGATGTGGCAAGTCGGTCTAATCGACACCTCCCGATTTCCGATGGATGTCTGGAAAGCCGCGTTTGAAGGATACAAGCGCCCTGACGGCACCTATTTCATTAGCCGCGACGATTTTCTTGCAAAGGAGCCGTATCGCTACAAAGGCGAAATCATGGTCCCTCTTGACGCGATGGCTATCAACGAAGGGTTCTATACCGAAGAGGGTTTAAAAGAACTTTTCGACATGAGCGTTGCCCCCTCCTGCGGGCTCTCACGAGCCGAACTCGGCAAGTTTTTCGACGAGTTAAAATCGAGACATAAAGACGAACGCGGCCTGATAAAAATCGAAAAAACCGCAAAGCTGGAGATAAAAAAGCTGTTGGACGAAGCCCCATCCCCGTTACGCAGGCTTGAGCTGTTCTTTGACTACTTGATAAAAAATCCCGATCTCTTCATGAATCAAAATCCTGAAGGGCATAGCGAATCTCTTAAGATGGGAGCGGTCGTCTCCCCTTCTCAGATCGCGCGCTTGCAGGCGAGCTCATTTTCAATGCGTCCGAGCGACACGGCGAGCGAAAAAAGAGAGGCTTTGGGAGCGATCGAAAAAAGGCGCACAAAACCGCCGGCCACCGACAGCGTTGCTAAAGATGCCTCTGTCGAAGTGTCAAAGGTCAAACGTTCAAGAAAAGGTATTCGGGGATAATTTTTTACAGCACTTCTTCTTTGGGAACCGGCTTCTCATCTTTTTTAGAATCGAGCATCTGCCTTACCAGCGACAGTTCTTTTTCTAACTGACGGATACGTTTATTCTTAGAACGAATTTCCAGAGTTTTGAAAAAACTGGGGAGAGCTTCAAGCATAGCGATCGCGATCATACCGAACGAGAAAGCCGCCAGCAGCGCAAATCCAAGCGGGAACGGCACCGATTGCAACGAAACAATGTAAGGTATCTCGAACTTAAATATTACGTTGTAGCCGAACGTAGCGGCGTCGAGGTTGCAATAGACAAAATTAAGCAACGCAAAAAATATGACAGCCATTATTAGTGCGAAAATAAGTCGTTTCATAGAGCCCTCCCCCCAAGAGGAAACTAGATTTTATCGAAATGCGGCTTAAGCCGCTTGAAAGTCGCTTTCAAATATTCAGGCATCGATTTAGCGTTACCGACGACCGGCATGAAATTAGAATCACCGGCCCATCTCGGCACGACATGCATGTGAACGTGGCCCGCGATGCCGGCACCGGCGACAGAACCGATATTCGCTCCGCAGTTGGCCCCCTGACACTTTAATGCTTTTTTGAGGATTGCAACCGACTTACCCGTCAGCCACATCATCTCCAGCATTGTCAGTTCTTCCAAATCGCCGAGTTCGGCGATGTGATCATAAGGAATCACCATCAAATGCCCGTTATTGTAAGGATAGCGGTTCATCAGCACGAAACAGGTTACGCCGCGATACAGGACCAGATCGCCTTTTTTTTCGGGATTCTTTTTTTGCTTTGCTATCTTGCAGAAGACGCATCCTTTTTCGCGGCGGGCGTTCTCAATGAACTCCATTCGCCATGGCGACCAAAGATGCTTCATTCGTTCTCTTCTCCGTCATCGTCATCGTCATCGTCATGACCTTCCGGCATCGGGAGCGCATTATCGACGAGTTCTTTAAGCTCTTTTCCGACTTTGAAGAACGGAACTTTTCTGACTCCGAGTTCGACCGATTCTCCGGTCTTGGGATTTCTTCCCTTGCGGGCGCCGCGAACTCTTACTTCGAACGAGCCGAATCCGCGAATTTCAATGCGGCCGCCTGTGCGGAGTGAATCCGACATGCTGTCGAAAATAACGTTGACCACCGCTTCGACGTCGCGCGACGTCAAGTTCGGCAATTTCTGCGCGACTGCTTCTATCAGGTCGCTCTTGTTCATTTTACCCCCTCCTAAAATTTATAGAGTCCAATATTTGTACTTTGTTTAATGCCGGTCACCGCCGCCGCCGCATTCACAAGCCTTACATACCATGGCTCGTCCGGCGTCATTTCGATCAGCTCCGGCTCCTCTTTAATGCCAGCGAGAGTTTTGGCCACTTCAACAGCCTTAGGCAATCCCCCCACCTCGTCGATCAGCCCAAGCTCGAAAGCCTCGGCCCCCGTGAAAACGCGGCCATCGGCGAGCTCTTCGACCCTCTCCATCGGAATGCGCCTGTTTTGCGCAACCGCTTCCTTAAATTGCTCATGCAGTTTTTCAAGAAGCTGCTGAAGCAATTCGCGCTCTTCTTCGGTCATGGCCCGCTCGGGAGCTCCTAGGTCCTTAAACTTTCCGCTTTTGAGCGTTTGGTAGCGGACCTTGGCCCAGCTTAAAAGATCTGAAAGATCGACGTGCTCGCTTCTTACGCCAATTGAACCGGTGATCGCTCCGGCGTTTGAAACGATCTTTGTCGCGCCGAGGGCAAGATAATAACCTCCCGACGCGGCGACGTTCGCAAACGAGGCGACCACCGGTTTTTCCTTGGCAACTTTTTGAATCTCTTCCAACATCTCCTGCGATGCGCCTACCGCGCCGCCGGGAGAGTCAATTCTTACGATGACGGCCTTTATCGACGATTCTTTGCGGGCTTCTTCAAGCTCCTTGATTTTACCGTCGAGGCTTATGATAACGTCGGCAATTTTAACCACTGCGATCTTATTTCCGTGCGCAAGGCTTGAGACCTTTTGCGTGCACATTCCCATGGCGAACGAAACGCCCGCCAGAAGAACCGCTATCAGAGTTATTTTTACAGCTTTTCGCATTGCAGTGAGAATTTGCGGTCACGCTGTTCGGCCTGTTTGACCTTAAAGCTGACCTTTGCGCCGACTTCGAGATCTTTAGGAGCGTCGGTCACAAGTGCAAAACCTTCGACACCTGACTCGACTTCGACCACAAAACCGCTGGCGAGCTTGACTTTAACAACGCCTTCGCCCTTTGCGCCGGTCGCGTATTTCGAATTAATGACGTCCCAAGGATCGTCGAGGAGCTGTTTCACGCCGAGGCTGAAACGTTCGTTCTCCGGATCGACGTGAAGGACCATCGCTTCGATCTCCTGCCCCTTTGCGTAAACTTCTGACGGATGGCCGAAGTTCTGGACCCATGTCAGATCGCCAATGTGAACAAGACCGTCGACTTCGTTGTTGACGTCAACAAAGAGACCGAAGTCTGCGATGTTGCGAATCTGTCCGCGGATTTTTGTGCCGATCGGGTAACGCTCCGGCATTGTCTCCCACGGGTTCTGCTGAATCTGTTTGAGACCAAGCGAAATGCGGCGGTTGCCGATGTCGATGTCGAGAACGACAGAATCGATGACGTCGCCGACGCTCATGATCTTAGACGGATGTTTGACTTTCTTTGTCCAGCTCATTTCTGAAACGTGGATGAGACCTTCAACGCCCTCTTCAATTTCTACGAACGCGCCGTAATCGGTGAGTGTTGTTACCTTGCCGCGGATGCGCGAACCGACTGCATAGCGCTCCTCGACTTTTGTCCACGGGTCATCTGAAAGCTGCTTCATGCCAAGAGAGATGCGCTGATTGTCGCGGTCGAATTTGAGAATTTTGACCTTGATATCGTCGCCGATGGCCATGATCTCGGACGGGTGCGTAATGTGGCCCCAGCTCATATCTGCCACGTGGAGCAAGCCGTCGATGCCGCCGACGTCGACGAAAGCGCCGTAGTCGGTGATGCCTTTAACTGTTCCCTGAACGATCTGACCTTCCTGAAGGTTGGCCAGAGTTTCGACCTTGAGAACTTCGCGTTCTTTTTCAAGCAGGGCTTTGCGCGAGAGAACGACGTTGCCGCGCGCCTTGTTGAGTTTGACGATCTTGAACTGATAGACCTTGCCGACATATTTATCGAGGTTCTTCGGCGGTTTAATGTCGACCTGTGAGGCCGGCAAGAACGCTTTGACACCGATATCGACCGAGAAGCCGCCTTTGACTTTTGTGACGACTTTGCCTTCGACCGTTGCATCTTTTTCGGCCGCTTCGACAAGTTTGTCCCAAGTCTTCATTGCGTCGGCGTGTTCTTTTGAGAGAACGATCTCGCCGTTTTCGTCTTCCAAATTTTCGAGATAGACTTCGACATCATCGCCAATGTTGACGTTGATCTGTCCGTCGTAATCGCGAAATTCTTCGATCGCAACTTTGCCTTCTGATTTAAATCCGATGTCGACCATCGCGAAATCTTTCAGAACGCGGATCACCTTTCCTTTAATGATTTCCCCAGATTTAATGGGGGCCTTCTTTAGGCTTTCTTCAAATAGTTGTGCAAACTGCATTTATTTATTTCTCCTTTCAAAAGAAATTTGTAAGGGCGTGATATATATAATTTTTTTATTTTGTCAAAGAAAAACATTAGATATTTTAATTAGTTGCAAATGGCCGCTTCCGGCGCCCTTTTGAGGACACAAAAGAAGCGATTGAAAAAAATGTATTATCAAGTATTTAGGGCCTATGAACACAATAATTATTCCGGTTTCGATCTTGGCGGGCTTTATAATTGTCGGGTTTATCTTCGACAGATTTATTCTAAAACAGCCTAAAAAACTCCTGAAGAGGACAAAGCTCGAGATAAACGAGGTTATCATCGGAGGATTTAAAGGGGTCTCTTTCTTTGGATTTATCCTCGCCGGCCTCTATTTTGCCAGCTTTTATGCGGGGCTAAGCGATAAAAATCTTGATAAAATACAAGGGGTTCTAACTGTTCTTGCAATCCTTGCGTCAACTGTTGTGGCCGCGCGGGTCACAACGGGAGTTATTACCTCTTACACGGCAAAGCAGCAGAGCGCGTTTCCGGCCACCTCTATTTTTTCCAATATTACAAAGATCGTCGTCTTTTCGATAGGCTTCCTTATTATAATTCAATCTTTGGGAATTTCGATCGCGCCGATTTTAACCGCTTTAGGCGTAGGCGGTCTGGCCGTTGCGCTGGCGTTGCAAGAGACTCTTTCAAATCTTTTCGCCGGAATTCATTTGATTGTGTCGAAAAAGGTCAGCCCGAAAGATTATGTCAAACTTGAAAGCGGCGAAGAGGGATTTGTGCAGGACATTTCATGGCGCAACACTTCGATTAGAGCCCTTTCTAACAACATGATAATCGTCCCCAATTCGAAGCTCTCGTCGGTCATTGTCACCAACTACGACATGCACGACAGCGAAACCTCGGTGCTTGTAAATCTTAGCGTTGCGTATGGCAGCGATCTTGAACGTGTCGAAAAGGTAACGATAGCTGTTGCAAGCGATGTAGTTCACAGCGTGACCGGAGGGGTCGAAAGCTTTGAGCCGTTCATAAGATATTCGGCATTTGCGGATTCGGGCATCAACATGACCGTAATTCTTAGGGCCAAGACATTCGTCGATCAATATTTATTGAAACACGAGTTCATTAAAGCGCTGCACAAGAGATACCGCGTTGAAGGGATCGAAATTCCGTTCCCTGTTAGAACGGTTCACTTGAAACAGAATTGACCTACCAAGCCATTATGCTCAACATTAAGAACCCCTTCGACGGCTGGCGTTCTATTTCGATTGCGATGTAGACGAAAAATAAAAATTTCACAAAAAGCATAATTAAAAAAAGCAAAAGGAAAACTATGAAAGTCATCGCAATTTCGGGGAGCCCGAGAAAAAACGGAAACACAGAACGCGCGTGCAACACCGCCCTTGCCGCAATCGCCGCCGGAGGAATTGAAACCGAGTTGATTTCGCTCGCCGGCAAAAACATTCAGCCGTGCATTGCTTGCGGCGGGTGCGCAAAGGCCGGAAAATGCGTGGCGCACGAAGACGACTTTCAGCCGATATTCGAGAAGGCCCGCGACGCGCACGGAATAATTTTGGCAAGCCCTGTCTATTTCGGCTGCGCCACCGGACCAATTTGCAACCTCATGCACAGACTTGGCTACGCCTCGCGTCGTTCGGGAAATTTTCTTTCGCGCAAAGTCGGCGGCGCAATTGCCGTCGCACGTCGCGCCGGTCAAAACGCGACCTTTTCGCAGCTTTCGATGTTCTTCCCGATCAACGACATGATTCAGGTCGGCTCGACTTATTGGAATGTCGCCATCGCGCGCGACATCGGCGAAATTGAAAAAGACGAAGAAGGAATTGCAACTCTCAAACGCTTTGGCGAAAATGTGGCGTGGATTTTGAAAAAGATTGTTTGACACAAAACGCAACACAGAACTATCAGGTTAACTATGGAAATTAAAAGATTCGGCGTTTCTCTCGAAAGCAATCTGCTCGACGATCTCGATGCGATCGCAAAAAAGCACAAGTTCCCAAACCGTTCGCAGGCGATCCGATTTTTAATTCGCAACAGTCTTGTCGAAGAGGCCTGCACGTCCGACAAGGAAGTTTCGGGGGCGCTGGTACTGATTTTCGATCATCACAAAAGAGAGCTGACGAACAAGTCGCTTGATGTGCAGCACGATTTTGCGCACGTAATTTTGGCCACGCAGCACATTCATTTAGATCACCACAATTGTCTCGAAATAATTGCGCTAAAGGGAAAGCCGTCGGCGCTGAAAGAACTTTCGAGCAAGCTCATCGCCATAAAAGGCGTCAAACACGGCCGCCTCGTCATCAGCTCCGCGGAGTGATCGACGAAAACTAACACACAAAATAAAACCCCGTTCTGTTTACGGAGCGTGGCTTTTATTAAGATTTATTTTATCAATGCTTTGTGTGGATTTCGCTCCAGTAATCGCCTTATCGACTATCCAATTTGAAAAACCTCCGAGCTTTTCGATCGGAGAGGGGTCGATTATGCCACCGCCGGTAATTTTAAGAACATCGATAATAGGACCGCCAAGCCCCACCGAACAGGGGCCGCTCGATACGTCATAGTGTTCACCCGGCATCGGATCCACAACCGGAGGTCTTAGCTTGTCAAAGCCTCCTGAAGGAGCAGCCCCTCCTCCCGACGAAGACGACATGGCCGATGCCATGGCAGCGACGAGCGGGTTGCCACAATCTACATCGGGGCGCGAACAGAAAGCCGGCTGATCGAGCACGCCGTCGGCGACCTTGCAATTTTGCGGGGAGAGAAAAGAACCAGCTGCCATCATCGGACATAAGCTGGAGTTTAGTGATATTGGTGATGGGGTATAAGTAGAATATCCAAGCCCCAACGCACCTGTAATGCCATGATCTAGGCTGCCTTTGTATTTTTCGCCTTTGGAGTTTTCATATTCGATACCATCTAAAATATCTGCATATGATGAATATCCAGAAGCTCCACCCAATGCAGATTCCGCAGAAACATATCCATATCCAACATAATACATCAACTCCGCTGCAATCATAGCATGAATAGCTTCGTGAACTAACGTTTTTGCAGTGTTATCATAATCCCATGGGTCTGTTCCATGCGGCGTAACATATATATTACCGTCAACGTAAAAAGCATTTACAACGCTATCTCCATCTTCAACAGGCGCACCATACGGCATAGCTTCATTGTAATACATTTGAGCACCCAATATTGCTGCTACAGCTGAATACAACATAACATTCTTAGTACCGGTCTCCAAAGAAGCAATACCGTATGTAGCCCTTATGCCATTATATTCATCTATGATTGAATCAAACATATCAAATAATAAATCAATAGCGCGTTCTTTAGAAGTTTCTAACCGTGATTCTTCGTTTAACTCCTTCCATTCTTTCATTTTTTTAAAATCTTCCATAAGCTTTGCAAAATCATCTGAAACATCTGCAAAGTCATCAGAAGAGTCATCACCAATCAGACTTCCGCAAAGCGCCGCCTGCCTTACCTTCTTAACATCCACGATGACAGGAGCCTTGAAGTTCTCCATCCCTTCCATAAGGTTTCCACCCGGCTTGACTGGCCAAGATCCCATCGCAACGCCGCAGCTGTAGGTTATTCCGCCTCCGCCTGACGACTGACAGGTAACGCTTCCACCACCACCAGCACCGCCGCCGCCGCGCTCGCCGCAAAGTCCTGTTGTATCGGTAATTCCAACTGCAGCCGTATCGCCGAAACTCAAAATTCCCCTACCTATGGTCATCGGGTCGGAGATAGCACTGCTAAATTCCGCGAAAGAAACATCGCCCGATTTTTTTGGTTTTATCTGACTGCCAAGCTCTATCGCCATCATGCACTGCGCGTTTAACGCCTCTAGCGATGCGCCATATAGCGAATGGAACTCATTCTCTACAGCTTTGGAGACGGGAAAAAGGCAGGAAAACTTGGAATCATCATCGGTCTTGAAATTCACCGAATAGATGGCAGCGGTTTCACTGTCATAGAGCCATATCCCGAATTCATGAAGTGGAAGCCCGGGCTTGTACTGTTTAACGATAGAGGCGCCATTCTTGCAAAACCAATCCTGCCAGACCGAAAACGTGGATTTGTTTATGTCGTATGTCACAAGGGCGAGATTGTATATCGCCGCATCTATGTTGTTCTTTACGCCGCCTGAATAGGCAGACCTCGAAACAATCTTTCCATAATAAGAGATCGCGGTTTCATAGGCATCTTTCAAATAGAAATCGAGTTGCTTTCCCTGTCTGATACTTATGCAGGTCATCTGATTGAATAGCTTGTTGAGGTTATCAAGCGCGTCGGCGTATCTTCCGGCAAGAAAATCATCCATGTATTTTGCGACAAGACCGTCGCGGACAATATCGCCGCTGCATTCGTTTGCTCCGCGAAGTCCGTACACCTCGCTGTGCATCATGCCGACGCTGTTCCTGAAACGGGAATCGAGTTTTAAAATCAAGATGCGTGCGACATCCTTATCAGATAGAGATTTTGATTGCGACAGCATGCTTATAAGTTTTTTATCAATCTCAGCCTCAGCTGCCCTGTTTTTTGCGATCAACTCTTTCAACTTTTCAGACATTTTTATTGGGCCAAACGGTGTTTGAATTTCATCGACAGTTTTTGCTTCAGCCGCCTTTCGGCTAGGCTCTTTGGGAGGGTTTAGAAATTTTTTTACTCTGTCGAACAGCCCTATTATTCCACTTTCTTGTTCCGGAACTACGGGCTTCGTTTTGGCCAAAATCTGCGGCGAAATTTTCCCATCCTTTTTGAAAACTCGCCTGACGATATCGTCAGAGATTTCTCTTACCTTCAAATCGTAAAGCCTGTTGAACTCCTCATGTAACTGATAGGCGACATCCCGCGCTTCAGCGGACTTTTTTTGTGCAGAAAGCAAACTTGCCATAAATTGCGGATAACCTGATGAGTCTTTAGGAAGCCCTGTTGACTGTGAAAATTCCTGAGATAGCCCCTGCTTGGACGGCTGAAGAATGGAGGAGTTGGGGCTTCTACTATCCCCCCTGAACACCTCTTGCTGAACTGCCCCAGATTTAACAGCTGTTGAAGATCTTTTTATATCCAACCCTTGAGCGAAGCCGGCTGATGAAACCATTAAAATGAAAAGGGAAAAACAAATCTTGTTACGCATAGACACACCTCTTGCTTGCTGGAAATATAATAGAGTGTATATTATTACTTTGCATAGTGGTTATATAAGCAACATCTGTGCCATGATAACATAAAAAAAGAAAATGAGTTAAAGGTAAGTATAACAAGTGCTTATGTGTGTTTCGCTAAAAGTGTGGATTTAGTAGAATGATTGGTTTGTCGCTTTGGTGTCAGATATGTGACGGTTATCTGTTTCATCATTTTGCCTCAAATAATTAGAAAGCTTCGGTAACGGAAAGCTTCGGTAACGCAGCAAGCTAGTTTATTCCTCTCACTTTTCACCCCGTTATCAGCCGCCGCCAAAAATCACAAAACAAAAAACGCGGGCTCACTTTTTAAAGTAAGTCCGCGTTTTCTTGTGTTGAGTCCCACTTCGCTGAAGCTTCGTGGGACTCGTGGTTCTAAGGCGTTTGCCTCCGTATGAAACGTCGGCAAAGCCAAAAGGCAGTTTTCAAGAAGTGCAATGAATTCACAGCAAAAGCAGTATTGGCAATGGTTTCCGCCATTCTCGGATGTCTGGTCAAAACTCACCATTTCGCACTATTTCTCACTCAAAATGTACAAGAAAATGTACAGAATTTTGTAGATAATTGCAGGATTTTTTGGAGCCTATACCTTGCGAAAAATTCATTTTATTGGATCAGGACATGATTCAATGCAGTAACATCATGACATTGTGTGCACCTAACAGCAAACGCTTTATATACAAGCATTGGAGGCCTGTTTATGAGTAATGATAATTTTCATCTACCCCCCATCTACCCTGAGGAGATGGGTGAAACAAAGGAGACAAAGGCGATCACATTGCGGCTTAACAAGTCGTGGATCACCAAGTTGGAGCGCATAGCTTTTCGTATGAGTGATTACTATAATCAGAGTGGCAATACTTATCTCATATGTTACCAAGTTGTTTGCGAATGTTTAAAGCTCTGTTACATTTTCGTATAGCAATGGTAGTTTATTGTTTCTAAATCTAAATTTTGTTCCGTGGTTATGACCTGTTCGTGCATCAAAATCTACCAGTATGTCACCCTGTTCAATTGTCTTAATAAATTTTTCTTTCGAGAAGCCAGACAGCATTGTTATCTTTTGGTATTCAAAAAGTTCTCGACCCTCATATTTCTTTACGGCGGCTTCAATGAAGAAACAGTTGTGCAGTTTACTGCCGGCTTTATGAAATAGGTCATCAAATCCCCAGTATGGTTGGGGATTTAATTCACCTAATCCAGCCTTTGATTTAACATCATCAAGCCACCTAGAATGACGGCCATCAACACTTTTAGAATCAAATGATATTAAGACCTTTTTATCTTTTCTGTCCACAATAACGGTGAATCCTCGATCGCTTCTGCCAAGACAAGATATCGTTTGTCTAAAACTCATTTCATTCGTTTGATATTTCTTTCCGGCTTCTTTATGTGGCCATCCATATTTAGGAAGCAGTATGTATGGAACGAATTTTAAAGCCGTTGGGGATGGTTCAACATGAAAGAGCGTAACCAAAGATGTAGTATTAATTCTCTGACATTTTAATTCCCATTCTGACGCATTGGGAAGAGGTAGATTGTTTTCTTCAATCCCGAGCAAATCCTCCATTGTATTCCCAACTCCACCACAATTACCATGACGGTGGTTTTCAATCCACCCCATGCTTTTAATCTCTCGAAGTCTCTCGATGAGTTCTTGTTTAGTATATAATTTAACCATTATTGTGTAATCAGGTTTA
Source organism: uncultured Pseudomonadota bacterium (assembly GCA_964647545.1). Classification (GTDB taxonomy): domain Bacteria; phylum UBA10199; class UBA10199; family 1-14-0-20-49-13; genus CAZYHS01. The sequence goes on from CAZYHS010000031.1 coordinate 11,442, forward strand.
ATTGCTGAATATTTTGTTTATTTGTTTTTGATGAATATTTTTCACATTTACATGATGGATTCTTTATATGGTGAGCTATTCTTTCTTCGGAGAGCGCACAATATTCCGGCGACAGTTCAATTCCAACATAATTACGACCATTATTTATTGCAGCAATAGCGGTTGTTCCAGAACCCATAAATGGGTCCAATACAACTTTGGCATTGGTTGAAGATATGATTCTCTCAATTAAAGGCACAGGAAAAGGTGCAGGATGGATGGTGTTAATTTCTTGAGTAAATTCCCATACATCTCCTAAAGAATTCGCCCCTTTTGCAAGTCTAAATTCTGGTTTTGCAATAAGATAAATCACTTCATAGGTTGGCAAAAAATACCCTGGATTAAAGTTAATACCACCTTTCCTTTTCCATATAATGATTTGGCGAACCGGAAAACCTTGAACTATATCACTTCTGTCTTGCAGCAATCCTGCTTGAACTCGCCATTTATGATTATAAAATATTGCACCATCTTCTTTAAGCACCCTCATCATCTCCGAAAGACAACCTCTCTGCCAATTCACATATTTATCATGAGGCATGCAATCATCATGGTGAGAATATCCCTTTATAAGTGCCGCATTTTGCCATTTCCCGCCACGCCCATCTTTCATGCCATTGCCAGTTGAGTTTTTAAGATTATATGGTGGCGAGGTGACAACCAAATCAATACAACCCTTGGGCATTTGTTGCATTACTTCAATGCAATCTCCACAAATGAGTCTATTGGTATAATTATCGGGGCTCATCACGTTTGTTTGTGTACTAAGGGGTTCGGATTTTTTAGTGCTCATTTTCATTTCAAAAAACCTTTATATCAAAGCCCAATATACTAAACTGCGCCAACTGTCCATTATCAAAACAAATCTCCGGTAACGCAGCAAACTAATTTATTCCTTTCACTTTTCACCCCGTTATCAGCCGCCGCCAAAAATCACAAAATAAAAAACGCGCCTAGCGACAACGTTTACTTGCTAAGCGAATAGACTAGGCGCTTTTTCAACTGTGCAAGAGCTTTGCTTCTTAATTTCAATCGAGATTCTCTTAAACGCGCATCTTTTTCCGAACAATAAGCTTCATAGTAGACAAGCTCAAATGGGCGTCTATGCTTGGTTGAACGCACCAAACCGCCATTGTGCTCTTTAAATCGCTTTTTAAGATCTATGGTAGAACCAGTGTAAAGATTGCCATCTTTGAGGCTTTTAAGAACGTAAAGATAATACATTTAGAGCAGGGGCCCTTACCTATTTTCCGATGAGCTCATTGCTTTATCGGAATGCCTAAATACACCAAAGCCCCATTAGAGGCAATGGGGCTTCGATGAAAATAGGTAAGGGAGCAGGAGACGAGGGTCGAACTCGCGACATTCACGTTGGCAA
>CAZYHS010000032.1:0-12672 GCA_964647545.1 uncultured Pseudomonadota bacterium
TGGCTCGAAATTCGCGAAGTAAAAAATGCAAACGGAGTTGTTGGAATTATTCTTCGCAGCAAAGACGGTAGGTCAATAGGCCGTATGCCTGGCGTTGGTGAGACAAGCGAGCTGCTCCTTGAACGCGACGAGCACAAAACGGACCCTTGGGAATTGGCGGATCATGTGGGAGGGACCAACCTTTTGGCAGCATTTAAATCGATGAGAGATGCCATAAACTCTGCAATCAAGCTAGGGACAGCGGATGAGGCCAGAAAAAATCCGGTTAACATTAAAATTAACGGCAAAATCGTTAAGGCCTTTAGGTCGGCCGACCACGAAGGTAAATATCTCTTTTTGTCTTGCATGGACAGCCAGCTAATCTACGACCCCGCCACAAAGAAGATGTCGCTTGGGTTTGGCTGGGAGTTGGGGCCATATGAAAAAGCCACTCTCAAACAAAAGAACGGAGTTTTGAGCGTTGAGGTCGATTATTTGAACTTGCACGGAAAAGTTCTTGATACGGCCGAATGGAAAATTATCTGGTACGAAAATAGCGATGATAGTTTTATCGGTGAAGTCGTTCGCTAATTTTTTTAGCCTGACAGCTTATCTTCCATAATCTTTAAAATCTCTTCGTCGGTCTTTGTCATGCCGTTGTTGGCGATGCGGCCCATGTTGACAAGCGACCTTGTTCCGTCCTTGCCGACAATCCCGTCGTCTGGCGGGATCCCAATTTTGCACATTGCAAGAGATGCCGACCTGAAGGCGGCGTCAACGCTCGTCATCGATTTCATCGCGCAACCGATCTTTGCGCCGTCGCAGATCATGCCGGTGATGTTGCCGACCATGTTATTAATCGCCAGCGACATCTCTTTTGCCCCGCCGCCGTGCAAATGAACAAGCGCACACGCAAGCCCGATGCCTGCCGCATTTGAGCAACCGCAGACCGCCGAAAGCGTCCCCAGCTCGTGAGTCGTTTTGCTTGTCACAAGCATTGCGATAACAAGGGCCTCTTCAACTCTTTTTTGAGGTAGCTTGAACTTTTCCTGAAGAGTGACGATCGGCACGCAGATCGTAATTCCTTTGTTGCCCGAGCCTGCAACCGACATGACCGTAAACGATTCGCCCCACATGCGGGCGTAAACTCCGCTTCCGACAAGGGCTGTGGCCTTTGCATGAATGTCGGGCCTCTTGGTGCCGAAAAATTCTTTCGGTAGAAGTTTCAATCCGTGCCGCGCGATTTTCAAATTCAACCTTGCGCCGTCGAGGAGATTTTTTCTCTCTTTTGCTGTGAGCCTCTTTGCGATGCCGATCATTTTTTCAAGAGTAAGCGAGGAAGCCCACTTTCTGGCTTGCGACTGGGCCGATGACGAAGCACCGGAACAATTCCTCAGCAGGACTTTTCCATCTCGCGAGACAAGTGTCACGTTTGTGTGAGCGTTTTCAATTTTGCAGCTTGCGAGGTGTTTTGCGCCGGTAAGTGTGATCTCGATGAAAAGATTTGTTTTTGATTTATCGATTTCAATTGTGACTTTATTGCTTTTGATTAGACGTGCAGCTTTTTTTAGAACGTTGCCGTCAATCTCGTCAAAACATTGCAGGCCAAGCTCTCTGTTTTTTAAAAAAGCGCCGATGGAGGCAGCCCATTTAATTCCTGTTTTGTGTCCGCTGTGTGGAATTCCTACGGCGAAACAGTTTTTGTAAATTTTTGCGTCGACTTTCAGGTGAATGCTTTTTGCCTCTTCGCCCAAAACTTCAGCGGCGATAAGCCCTGCATAGGCGATCGATGCAGGCTCGGTGCAGCCAAGTGCCGGCATCCATTCAGCGGCGAGGAATTGTTCGATGTTCATGTGCTACCTTTGTCTTGAATATTTTCCCATGAGCACTGCTTGTGCAAGAACGTGTCCGCGAATTGCGGTTTCGAGCTCTTTTTTGCTGCTGCGCGGGCTAAGCGCTAAAGTTGTGTCGAGCGCGTAGAGCTTGAAAAAATAGCGATGCGTGCCGCTTGGTGGACAGGGTGAATCCCAACCGGTATTTTTTGAGCTGTTGATGCCTTGAGTTGTGCCGTCGGGCAAAGTCACATCTTTTGGAAAATTTTCGGCCAGCTCGGATTTGCTTTGAGGAATGTTCCAGACGACCCAGTGAACCCAATCGCCGACCGGTGCGTCGGGATCATCTGAAATGAGCGCGAAGCTTTTTGTTTCAGCCGGAGCATTGCTCCAACTCAGCGGAACTGAAATGTCGCTTCCGTCGCAGGTGAACTTTTTTGGAATGTCGCCGCCGTTTACAAACGCGCTGCTTTTAATTTCAAAAGCCATGACAAGACCTCCGTTTAAGCAAGCTGCCGGCCGAATTAATGAAACACGCCCGCTTCACAAAGATTTTCTAGCGCCATCGGCAATCTATTGCAATGCCGATTGTTTGCGTATAATGAAGAAAGCCTTCTGGGCAACAAAGGAGAGTTAAGTTATGGCACACCAAAAAATAGCAAGCGATATTACAGAACTTGTCGGCAACACGCCGCTTGTAAAACTTTCAAAGTTGTCTGCCTCCTGTGGCGCGACCGTCGTGGCAAAGCTCGAATCGTTTAATCCGTGCAGCTCAATTAAAGACCGCATTGGCGTGAACATGATCAACGAAGCCGAGAAAGCCGGCCTCATTAAGAAAGGCGCGACGCTTATTGAACCGACAAGCGGCAATACCGGCGTGGCGCTTGCCTTCGTTGCAGCCGCACGCGGCTACAAATTAATTTTGACGATGCCGGAGACAATGAGCGTCGAAAGAAGAAATTTACTCAAAGCCTTTGGCGCCGAACTTGTTTTAACGGCTGGGGCAGAGGGCATGAAAGGGGCGGTCAAAAAAGCCGAGGAGCTTCACAAGGCAACCCCGAATTCATTCATGCTTCAGCAATTTTGCAATCCGGCAAATCCTGCTATTCACCGAAAGACGACCGCCGAAGAAATCTGGCGCGACACCGACGGGCAAGTTGACATTTTTGTCGCAGGTGTTGGAACCGGCGGAACTATCACCGGCGTTTCAGAGGCTCTCAAAGAGAAAAAAGGCTCGATCAAGTCGGTTGCGGTCGAACCGGCGGCTTCACCGGTGCTCTCTGGCGGACAATCGGGCCCGCACAAAATTCAGGGGATCGGCGCAGGTTTTGTGCCCGAAGTTTTAAATAGAAAAATCATCGACGAAATTGTGCAGGTTGCAAACGACGACGCGTTCGCAACTGCAAAACGGCTTGCCCGAGAAGAGGGAATTCTGGCCGGAATTTCATCTGGCGCAGCAGTTTTTGCCGCGCTTAAGATCGCAGCGCGCGAGGAAAATCGCGGCAAACTGATTGTGGTTATTTTGCCCGACACGGGCGAGCGATATTTGAGCACAGAGATGTTTAGCTAGGCGGGACAAATGCAACTAAGCGAAAAACAAAAAGCGAGATATTTTCATCACATAATTTTGAAGGACATCGGCGCCGAGGGGCAGCGTAAACTTAACGCTGCTAGCGTGCTTGTCGTCGGCGCCGGCGGACTTGGTTCGCCTGCGGCTCTTTATCTTGCGGCGGCCGGTGTAGGCAAAATAGGAGTGGTCGATTCGGACGTTGTTGAAGAGAGCAATTTGCAGCGGCAAATTTTGCACACCGAGGCCGATCTAGGCCGTAAAAAAGTCGAGTCTGCTCGCGATGCAATTTATGCTTTGAATAGTTCGGCCGAAGTAGAGGCGATCGGCGAGCGTTTGACGAAAGAGAACGCTGCAAAAATTATCTCCGGCTACGATTTTGTCATCGACGCGTGCGATAATTTTCCGAGCAAGTTTCTCATCAACGACGTTGCAGTTTCTTTGGGGAAGGCGTTTTCGCACGCCGGTGTTGTCGGTTTCAAAGGGCAGACGTTTACGTACGCCGCCGGACACATGTGCTTGAGGTGTCTTTTCCCAGACCTCCCTGAAAACGGCATGATCGCCAACTGTCGCGGGTCGGGGACGCTTGGCGCTGCGGTTGGCATTGTCGGAGCTATTCAGGCGGCGGAGGCGGTGAAATACATTCTTGGCTGTGGCTCGCTTTTGCTGGACCGTTTGCTGGTCATCGATGCCCTTTCAATGAATTTTCGTGAAGTAGCCATCGCTAAAAATTTAAAATGCAGCGTGTGTTGTTTGGCAAGACCTTGAATTTACGGGCTTTTTTGTACCCTGCTCCGGCGTGTAAAATCTCCAATAATTTCACACAACCTTTATCATGAGCTGTGCGGCGAACTGGATATCGACGAGACTCTTTGTCTTGGAATGTTCAGGGCGTTCGGCATCGATACCGAGATGATATCTTCGGAAAAGTTCAATTATTGTAATTGAGCCGGCAAACTTATTAAAACATCTTCCAGAAGGCCATGGCAAGGCCTTGGCCGCGGGTGACGTTCTTTGTGTGCACGTCGATAAGCCCGCTGATCTGAAGTGAGCTTTCATAAGGCAGCGAAATGCATGCGGCCGGCCCAACGTAAAGGCGCTGTGTTCGTGCAAGTTTTCCGCCGACTCCGTCGTTGCTTCCCATGACGTTTCCAAGCTGATAGGCGGTTGTAACTCCAAGTGCTACGGCGTCGGTGATTTGATAGCCGTAAGCGCTGTTCATAATGTTGAGGGCGAGGCCGTGAGTCTCCTGACTGTCGGTGTCCTTAAAAATGTAGGTCGCAGCGATCGGCGAAATTGAAAATATCCATTTGCCGAACCTGAAATAATTTTCCTGAAAATATGTCACGTTGTAAGCGTCGCCGCCAAGTCTTAGACCCTCTTTGCCGGTGCCGGTCGGAAAACCCACCGAAAGACCGTTGTCAAACCACCAGACGGTGTCGTCGCTGTCGATGAGCTTCCAAAAATGCTCGACGTTCGCGCTAAGCGTGCCGGTTCCCCAGCCGAGGTCTTTTCCGGCGCCGCTTGCTTTGTTTTCGCTGCGATAGCCGAACGGGAAGTGGGCCAAAAATTGAATGTAATCTCTTTTTTCTTCGCCGGTAAATCCGCGAATCCAGTATTGCGGTTCGATCGCAACCTCGAAATCGTTTCCGCCGATCTTATTCTGGTTAAAATAGTCGACGAAAATCTTCGGGCTAAATCCGGGGCGCGGGGCCGCAGCTGCGTTACCTAAAAATTCGGGGTTGTAGCCCACTTGAGCATTTGCGACGGGAGTCTGGGCGAATGTTACAAATAAAAAAACGAGTGCGCAAAGCGCGATGTTGAAGTTTTTCATACCTCTCTTTCTACCTCTGCTTCGATAAAAAAACAACTCTGGATTCTGTTTTTAGCTTGGAGTAATTTGCCGAAATGACAAAATCAAACTCGGCGCATTCAAGTGCAGCTAGTCGCATTTCAAAAGACTTTTCTTTCAGCCCAGCCGACGCCGAAAAATTCATCCAAAACTTTCATGACGAAATGGAAGCCGGACTTCATGGCCGCCCAAGTTCACTTAAAATGATTTCGTCGTTTGTAAAAAGACCGAGCGGCAAGGAGAAGGGCGTTTTTCTTGCCCTTGATCTAGGCGGCACGAATTTTCGAGTGATGTCGGTCGAGCTTTTCGGCGATAGAACTTTTAAAGTTGGTTCCACAAGCCGCTACACAATTCCAAAAGACCTGACAGTTGGCGACGGCAAAGAGCTTTTTAATTTCATTGCCGCGTCGGTCGACGACTTTCTCACAAACAACAAATTGCCTTTAGACAAAAAATACGGCCTCGGCTTTACTTTCTCGTTTCCGGTGAAGCAGACGGCAGTTGCTTCCGGCGAGCTTATCGTCTGGACGAAAGGTTTTGCTGCGACCGGAGTTGAAGGTCGCGACGTCGTTAAACTTTTAAATGAGGCCCTTTCCAAGCGCGGAATTTCCTGCATTTTAGTTTCGGCCCTTGCAAACGACACTGTTGGAACGCTCATGGCGAAAAGCTATCAGATGCCGCATTGCGCTTCGGGCGTGATTTTGGGAACCGGCACAAACGCTTGCTATCCGGAAGAGAAAGAACTTGGCGGGATTATCATCAACACCGAATGGGGAAATTTCGATAAATTCAAACAGAACAGATTCGACATTGAGCTTGACGAAATGTCCAACAACGCCGGCAGGCAACTTTTTGAGAAGGCGGTATCCGGCATGTACATCGGCGAGATATTCAGGCTGGTCGTGCTTCACGAATTCGGACTCATCTTAGGCGCAGAGCTTCAAAAGCCCTATTCGCTTACGAGCGCCGATCTTTACGAACTTGAGACAGGGGCCCTTGACCTTAAAAAATTCGGCTTTGACAAGCTGTCACCCGAAAAAATTGAAGAATTGAAAAACATCAGCCGTTTGATCGCGAGGCGGTCGGCGCGCATGGCGGTCACCGCTATTGTCGCGTTGTTAAAAAAAGAAGATGCCTCGATTTCGGGCGAGCATGTCGTTGCCATCGACGGCACAATTTACGAAAAATTCCCCGACTATCAAAAACACATGCGGGAATTTTTGCGTGAGCTTTTGGGGGATAAGGCAGAAAAAATAAGTTTCGAGCTTGCAAAAGACGGTTCCGGCGTAGGAGCCGCGATCATCGCGGCTGTCGCAGCTTTGGACCGATAAAATAAAGGAGTGAAAAATGATTGGCGGATACAAAAGCATAGTCTTTCTGATTTGCGCGACCGCGGCGTTAGGCGGTCTGCTGTTCGGTCTCGATCAGGGCTTCATAGCAAACTCGCTTGAAACAATTACGTCTGTCTATGCGCTCGACGTGCGTGGCGCAGAACACTATTCGTCGATACTCGCCACCGGAGGTGTGATTGGCGCGCTACTTTCAAGTCTCTTTGCGAGATTTTTAGGACGCAAAAAGAGCCTCGTCCTTGCCGGTTTTATTTTTACCGCGGGGTCGGGCGTTTCGGCGATACTGCTCCCGATGCATGTGATGATGATGTGCCGCTTTGCTCTCGGATTCGCGGTCGGTATCGCGTCGTTCATCGTTCCTCTTTACTTGTCTGAAACGGCCCCCGCAAAAATTCGCGGTTCGATGGGGACTCTTTTCCAGCTCATGATAACGATAGGCATTTTTCTGATTTCGCTGACCAACGTCTTCATCGCGCGCGCAGTTGCAACTCCTGCAAATGCTTTGCCTTTGATGTTCGGCGTTGTTGCACTATTTGCGATTTTGATGTTCGTCGGCAGCATATTTTTGCCGGAAAGCCCGCGTTGGCTGATGCTTAAGGGGCGTAAAGAAAAGGCGACCAAGGCGCTGAAAAATATTTTGAATTCTCAGGAAGAGATCGATGCGGAAATCGGCGACATCGAGAGAGCTCTGGCAAGTGACGGCGGCGGAGTAAAGATGCTCTTCAAAGGTTATTTCATAAGGATCTTGCTAGTCGGCGTCATGTTGCAGATGTTCCAGCAGCTAGTCGGTATCAACGTTATGATCTACTATGCCCCGACAATTTTCGGATATGCCGGCATGACAGGCCTTATCGCAATGATGACGGTTCCAACGGTGAACATGCTGTTCACGTTTCCTGCAATTCGCTGGGTCGAAAAGTGGGGGAGAAAGAAGTTGCTTTACGTCGGCGCGGCCTGCATGTTCGTCACAATGATCGCAGCCGGAATTGCGTTCAAAATGATAGGAGCCCAGACCGATCCCGCGGCGATAGGTCTTGCGCCGAAAGTCATTCTTATCATCTCGGCCATTGTTTATATTTTTGGATTTGCGGTTTCATGGGGGCCGGTGGCGTGGCTTGTCTGCTCCGAAATTTTCCCGCTTAAGGGAAGAGAGGTCGGCATGACGATCACGACGATGGTGAACTGGACGTTTGCCGGGCTCCTCATGGATAACGCGCTTACGTTCATGAAAAATTACGGCAACTCATCGATATTTTATCTCTTCGCGGCGTTCTGTGTGCTGGCTGTGATTTTTGTCGCCGGATTTGTCCCTGAAACGCGCGGCGTAACGCTCGAGAAGATCGAAGAGAATTTGAAGTCGGGAGTGAAGCTAAGAGATCTCGGAAAAGAATAATTTTTTCCAAGTTAAGCAGATAAAAAGGCCTGCGATTAAAATATCGCGGGCCTTTTTTCGTGAAGCTATTGCAGCACCGACCAAAATCCCGTTAGCACAAGATAGTTGCCGACGACAAAGTGGGCTATTGAAACTCCTACAATTGTCTGATGCCGGGAATAGAGCCAGCCGAGCAAAAAACCCCCAACCACTGAAACAAGCGAAAGCCAGAAAGAATAGTAAGTATGAGTTACGCCGAAGATCAGCGAAGCTAGAAAGATAGACCAAAACCTTTGATGTTTTCCTCCGAGCAATCTGAAAATGAGCCCTTGCACAACTCCGCGTGCGACGAACTCCTGCCCGAACGCGATAAAAATGTAGCCCCAAAAGATGAAATTTACCGCGCTTGTGTCAAAGAACGGTTTGCCTTGAAAGGCTTCAACGTTGCTGCCGCACCACCAGCGAAGTGCCGTTATGGCCGCGATGAGCGGTAATGTTATTGCGATAGATTCCTTGATTGCTCTGCCGCTTCCTTTAAGTGTTAGCCCGTAAGAAGAGAGCGAAAACGGGCTGAGTTTGATTTGAACTACGGCAAGCGCGATGAGTATCATTAAGAAGCCGAGACATGCGGCTGGACTTGCTACGTCAAGTTGTGCCGGAGACAGAGTTTGGTTTAAAAATGCCGATACGAACGAAAAGAGCGTGATGAAAAGTGTGTAGAGGATGAAAAAAAGGCCGAGTTGTCTTTGGCTCGAAAGTGTTTGTTCAAGTTCCTTCACGGTTTTTTCGAGAGCAGCTTCGCGCGCTTCGAGCTCTTCGGATAGAACGCCGACGGTTTGCGTTAGGGCGTTGATCTTAGCTTCGTGCTCTTTTCCCAGCGGTGATAAAATGTCGCCGATGGCGCCGAGCTGCTCGCCAAACGCCTGAAAGAATTTTGTGAAGGTTTTACGCATGATTGCTAGCGACCTAGCACTATTTCCGCCGGCGTGTAAAGCGCGTGTTATGCTGTGGTGTGTTTATCAGCGAACGTCAGTTCTTTACAAAGTGTGACTTCAGTTTTTGAATAAAGTGCATTCCAAGCCCGACAAAGCTTTTTGGTCTGACATTGAAGTTTGTGCAGATGTTTTCTTCTTCCTTGCCGATCTCGATTTCGATGGTGGGTGATTTGCTAATTTCAAAGATTTGAGACGGATAGACACTTCTGTGGCCGGTCATCAAAAAGCTGATCACGCATGACACTGCAGCGTACGGTGCTACTTGCGGCCCGAAAAGTTCAACTGCAAGAATACTTGCAGCGATCGGCGTGTTGGCTGCGCCGGCAAGAAGGCTCGCCATGCCGATGGCTGCAAATGTGCCAATGTCGTATCCGAATAAGCTTGCAAAGAGGGCCCCGGCGGTTGCGCCAACAAAAAATATCGGAGTAACAATGCCGCCACTTCCACCGAAGTTCAGCGTGATACTTGTAAAAAGGATCTTCGCAAGAAAAGCGTACCAAACAGGTTTTTCGCCTTCGAGCGCATTTTCAATGCCGTCGAGACCGAGCCCAAGATAATTTTTTGATAATAGTAGCGTCAGCCCAACGATGGCAAGGCCGCCGATTATTCCCTTGAGTGGTTTCCAAACGTTTATTTTTGCGGCAAGTTTTTGGAAGAACTTCATCGACTCGATCAGCAGGAACGAACACAATCCAAAGAATACGCCGGCGAGAGCAATTTTGATGAAGAACTCTTCTGTAAAGACCGGCATGAACTTAAATGGATGATAAAAATAGGTTACGCCAAGTTGTGTGGTGACGTGGAACGCTGTCATGCCGGCAATGAACGACGGCAAGATGACCTCGTAAAGAAGCCCGCCGACAAATAAAACTTCGATCCCGAACATTGCTCCGGCAATTGGCGTTCCAAAGACAGATGCAAAGCCGGCACTGATGCCACAGATGACGAGTTTTCTTCTATCGCGGTCGTCAAGGTGCATGATGTCGGAAAACATCGATGCAAGGCCACCGCCGATTTGAGCGCAAGGCCCTTCTTTACCAGCCGAACCGCCGGTTGCGATGGTGATTACCGTTGCCAGAAGTTTGATTGGCACGACTGACCATTTGATCTTTCCCGAACGTTTGTGAATTGCTTCGATGACTTTTTCGGTTCCGTGGCCTTCTGCGTCCGGTGCGAGATATTTTATAGTGAGCGAGCTTAGAAAAAATGCAACTGGCACAAGCAGGTAGAAGTAGCTAAAGCCGTTTGACAGCGAGATGCTCCAGTTGAGGGCTTTTAAAAATATGGCTGTTGCAAAACCGACGATCGTGCCGGTGATGCTTGCCAGCACGAACCATTTGATGACGCTGATAAATATGATTGTCTCTTCCGCGATTCTCTTCTTCATGGCGTTAACTTAACGCTCGCATTTATCGTTGGCAACAATGCAATTTTTTCGTGTTACAACCAGAAAAGTTCTATGCAATAAGACTATTACTGCCAATGACTCGTATCCTTAGCCTATCAGCTGTCACTCTCGCAATTGAGGATTAAGTTTGAAATAACATCCAACGTCAATTATTCTTATCGTATGAAAAAAATCGTTTTAACCGTTTTAGCCGCGCTTACTTTTGCTTCGTCTGCATTTGCTCACCCTCTCGGGTTCAAAGAGTTTGGCAACCGCATGATCGTCGGGCTTGACGGTGACGGTGTGAGGCTTAACTATGTCATTGAAATTCCCACCACGATTTTAGTCGGACTGATCAAAAATTACATGTCGGCAAATCGCCTGCAAAGCCTATCGGCCGAAGACGAGGCGAAGTTCAATGAACAGATTTTGCAAAATATCGCGGCAGGACTTGATGTTTACCTCGATGGTGAAAAGCTCTTTGGAAAAGAGAACCCGAACTTCGCCGGCGACAAATCGGGTTTCGGCGATTTCAACTTTTTTGAATACCGCCTGCATTTGATTTTCCCGATAGATGAGGTTGCGCTCGGCGCACACGAATTAAAGATTACAAATTCCAATTTCAAGGCGTGGCCATCTGTTTTCTTAAATGAAGTCGAAACGACAAGTTTGGTGAAAATTGTCTCGAGCTCGGCAGATGTTTGCAGATCGTGGAACCGCGATTCGTTCTGCCGAGACACGTCAATTGCTTTTGAACTCCTGTCGTATGAGGCCGGAGCTAAGCTGGACGGAAAAAATGAAGATGCCGGCGACAAAGCAAAGGAGACGAATCATCTCATTAAGCTTCTCAGGCAGGAAAAGCTTGATTCGTCGTTCGTGGTCATTTCGCTGCTAGTCGCCTTTTTGCTGGGAGCCGCCCATGCATTTTCGCCCGGGCACGGCAAAGCGCTGGTCGCCTCTTATCTAATAGGCACAAGGGGGGCGATAAAACATTCGCTCTTTTTGGGGGGTGTTGTGACGCTTTCGCACATTTCCGGCGTCGTGATTTTCGGCGTGCTAGCGCTGGTGGTTTCGCAGTACGTGTTGCCCGAACAATATGCCCCTTACATCGACATCGTCTCCGGCGTGATGATTTTGGGGATCGGCGTTCAAATCGGGCGCAAACGATTTTTAATGATGAAGTCGCACGCTCATCATGACCATTCGCACGAACATCTTCACCTAAAAGACGACGAGGTCGCTTCGTGGCGGTCGCTTTTGTCGATGGGGCTGGCGGCCGGTATTGTGCCGTGTCCTACCGCATTCGTCGTGATGATAACGGCGATCGCCATTAACCGCATTTCTTACGGGCTGCTTTTAATCGCGGCGTTTAGTTTGGGGCTTGCGGTTGTGCTTTCGGTGATCGGGATGGCCGTCGTAAAAATGTCGGGGCATCTCGAAAAGTTTGACAGATTCAAACGTGCGTTGCCGGTCGTTTCATTTTTAAGCGCTGTGATTGTTCTGCTGCTCGGCTGCGCGATTATCTGGAAGGGCGTTGTGATGCTTGCCGGTTAGAAGTGTTGGCGTAAAAAATCTGCCGAGCTCAAACCCGAGCTTGTAATTATTCTAGGCGTCGTTTATGTCGGTTTGCAAAACCAAAGGAGCTAACATGAAGAAAATTACATTTGTGCTTTTCGCGATGATGTTTGTGTCGGTTGCGTGTGGAGAAAAGCTGGCTGAGAAGCGAATTGAGAGCGCGGTTGAAAACGCAACCGGCCAGAAAGTTTCGGCCGACATCGATAGCGGCAGCTACGAAGTTAAAAGCGCCGACGGAAAAATCAAAATTGCCGCCGGCTCAAAGGCGTCAATGCCGGAAGGTTTTCCAAAAGATGTGTTCGTCGAGAGTGGAGCAGATGTGATCGCCTCGGCTAATGTCCCGGGGGGAAGCAGCGTAACGTTGAAATCGGCCGCCTCCAAAGACGCCGCATTTGCAAAATATAAGGACGGAATGATTTCAAACGGCTGGAAGCTGGGGACAGCGATGGACATGGGCGGAGTTAAAACCGGCATGTTCATGAAAGGCGCGCGCGTTGTGACGGTTAACGCCGATTCTTCTTCAGGTGAGACGCTTGTCAGTGTTGTGGTGGCTCAGCAGTAGATTTAGGGTCATTTAGGGTAACGGAGCAAGCGGGGTAATTATCTCACGAATTCATCCGGTTAGCGACGGTGACTTGCCAAGCTCTCCACGATTCACGTAATCGAACCCACTCTTCGAGTTGAGCTCGAATCCGAGAGAACGCCTCAGAAAAGAAAAACCCGACCACAAAGGTCGGGCTTTTCTTTCTGGCGCTCCCTGCGGG
>CAZYHS010000033.1:0-12491 GCA_964647545.1 uncultured Pseudomonadota bacterium
CGGCCATTTTAGAGCGCGCGACTCGCTCGATAAATTGCGCGAACAGACTCGCCCGTACGTCGTACCGGAAGTCCGCTATTTTCGCGCAAAGAGCGGAGAGTTCGAAACTCACATCAACCATTTACAGGCCGGTGTTACGCTTGGCGAAGCGTTCAACGAAAACTTCGAACTCTATGCCGGCTATACTTTCGACACGTATCTTTACAGCGACTTTTCGCGGATCATGCGCGACCGAGGCAAAATCGGCGTCGGCCTCTACTGGCCTATGAACTTGTGGGTCAACGCGGCCTACATTCCAATCCGCTACAACGGCATAAACCGCCTCAGCCACAATTTTGAAACAAGCGTTTCGAGCAAACCGTTCGATCCGGTTACGGTCACCGCGTTCGTCAACAGGACCGATCTCGATTCGAACCACACGGTTTTTGTCGATAAACTTCATACGACAGACTTCGGCGGGCGGCTGCAGCTGGACATAAACCGCAGACTGACGCTCAACGCCGACGGCGCCTATTCCCGCCTCAATGATAAAAACAGAAAAAAATCTGCCGGCGGCGGCGCACTTGTATTTTTATCTTACGAACCGATGCGGTTGTCGCTTGATGCGCGTTTCGATTATTACGGCTTTGATTTTGTGACCCCCGCTTACTGGTCACCAAAGAATTTCTGGAACGCTTCCGGCACGCTGCACTGGCGGCACTACTTGAATAAACACGGGCTTTACTACGGCGCGCTCGACACGTTTTACGGAGTTAAATACCGTTTTCAGGTCGATAAAAATCACAACGTGTACAACGGCGGTGCGGCCGAATTTCATCACGAGTTCAGTCATAGAACCGCGATTAACATTGAAGTGAACGGGCTCTACTCGTCGGTTTACGACGACTTCGGCGCGTTCATTTCACTTACGCAGAGATTTTAGATGATTAAAAAAGTTGCGCTCATAGCCGTTATTCTCGCGATCATAATCTATTCGATCGTAAGGATCTTTTTCACCGTGGTGCTAAGCAGCGAATACACGTGGTCCGAAAACGTCTTCGCATGGATGCTTTTGCTCGGAGAATTTTTTATCCTCGTGCATGCGACCGGCTACGCACTTGACCTGATAAGGTCTAGCCGTCATGAACGAGCGATATTCGGCCAAACCTCCAGCCTCCCGTTTCCGCTCCCTGAAGTGGCCATTCTTGTCGCCGCAAGACACGAGCCCAAAGATATTTTAATGAACACATTTCGCAGCATCGACAACATTCGCTATCCTTCAAAGACCATTTACTTCCTCGACGACTCGTCGATCGAAAGCTTTAAAAAAGAGGCTGACGAAATCGCAGAATATTTCGGTCTGAAAATTTTCCGCCGCGAAGCAAGACACGGCGCAAAAGCCGGCGTGGTCAACGATTGCGTCAAGGGGCTTAAAGAAAAATATGTGGCGATATTTGACGCCGACCAAAATCCGATGCCGGATTTTCTTGCGGAACTTGTTCCGCTTATGGAGGCCGACGACAAAATTGCATTTGTGCAAACGCCTCAATTTTACGCGAACATTCAAGAGAACAGAATTGCGCGCGCCGCAGGCTATCAGCAGGCCGTTTTCTACGAATACATTTGCGAAGCCAAGGGCTCAAGCGAAGCAATGTTCTGCTGCGGCACGAACGTTTTGTTCAGACGCGAAGCCCTTCTTTCCGTAGGCGGCATGGACGAGTCGGTCGTAACCGAAGATTTCGCAACCTCCGTGAAATTTCACATCAACGGATGGAAATCGCTCTACTTTAACCACGTCGGAACGTTCGGCATGGGGCCCGAAACTTTGGCCGCCTATTTTCAGCAGCAGTCGCGCTGGGCGAAAGGGACGGTCGGCGTCTTTAAAAAGGTCGTCGGACATTTTTTGCGCAACCCTTTTAAACTGCGCTTCGGACAATGGTGGGAATATTTTCTGTCGGGGACATATTATTTTGTCGGCATCGCATTTACATTTTTAATGATCTGCCCGCTGGCCTATCTTTTCTTTCATGTCCCGTCGTTCTTTATTCACGAGGACATCTATTTCAGCATTTTCGTCCCGTATTTCGCCCTCTCGATCGGTGTGTTCTTCATGACGCTTCGCGAAAGAAATTACAGCGTGAAAAGCCTTTTCATGGGGCAAATGCTTACCTATATTACGTTCCCCGTTCTTATTAAATCGGCGATCACAGCGCTTTTCGGGTTTCAGGGGACGTTCGGCATCACCAAAAAGGGTAAGGGGAAACCCCTCCCGTACTACAGATTGTGGGTGCAGCTCTTTTTTTTCATGGCGAACTATCTGGCTTTAGTTTGGGGAGTTAACCGTTATTTTTACGAACGCGATTTTTCGGTTTTGATAAATTGCTTTTGGGCGCTTTATCACTGCCTGATTATGAGCAGCATGTTTTATTTCAACATAGGTAGCGAAGATGAAAAGACAGCTTAAGCTTGTCACATTAATTTTGTGCGCCGCGCTCTTTGCGGTAAGCGGCTTGGCCCATGCGAAATGTTTCGGCCTTTACACGGGAGATTCGCCGTCTGCCGAACAGCTTGCAAAAATCAAAAGTCTTTATGGAGAGGCTCCTTGCGGAATTCTGCTCTTTTATGACGCGACTTGGGGGCCAAACGCGCAACAGCTTAAAATCATCGGCGACAGCGGCGCAGCTCCTATTCTCACGATCGAGCCGTGGAACGCTCAAACAAAAAACGCGGCCGACCTCGACGAAAATTACGCAAATTCTCTTGCCGACTCAATCAACGAATACGCCCGGCCGGTGTTCATCCGCTTTGCGCACGAGATGAACGGCAACTGGTATCCGTGGAGCGGTTCACCGGAAAAATATATCGCCGCCTATCGGAGATTTCATAAGCTTGTCATGGATAGACTCGCAGAACCTTCCAAAGTAAAATGGATATTCAGCGTGAACAACATGAGCTTCCCCGACACACCCGAAAATAAGGCAGAAAAATATTTTCCGGGCTTGGAATTTGCCGACGTCATTGGAATCGACGGCTACTTGAACCGGCCGCAATGGTGGCAGCGTGCCTATTTTCGCATTACCGGAATTGCCAAGCACATGTTCGGCGAGCAGATACTTGAAATGAAAAAATTCGGTCTGCCGGTCGTCATAACTGAAACGGCCATCGCCGCCGATGATGACTTTAAGTCGTGGGCGATCAAAACTATGTTTAGCGAGCTCGATAAAGACTTTCCGTTCGTCGAAGAGGTCGTCTGGTTCGACGTCAAAAAAGAGGCCGACTGGAGAATTGCCTCCGGCATTAAAAGCCTTGAGTTTTTCAGAAAAGCTATTAGGGCGTGGAAATAATATGACTAAACAGGAACTACTCGACCTTATCATCATGGCCAACAAGGCCGAAGAGGACATGGTCGCAAAGCTGGCAAAAAATCTGACGGCGGCCCTCGAATGGTTTAAAGGTTCCGACGAAGAGGCGCAGATCATCAGAGATGGGCTAAAAAAGATATCCAAAGAGTCGTCGGGCCACGCCGACATGCTCGCAGCGCTTCGTAGAAAAATAGAAAAGGAGGGCAAAGATGTTTACTAACAAAGACTTCCTTAACTATTTTAACGAGCTCGAGGTTTTAGAAAAAACCATGCGCGACGTTTACAAGCAGGCGATGAAAAGCGTGGACGATGAGCTTGTTAAAAAATTTTTTACGAACCTCTACATTCAGGAAACCGAACATCAAAATACGATCGAAAAGATCAAAGAAGTGGTGATTAAGAAATTTTTCGACGCCAAACCTTAGTTAACACTTTGATTTTACTCCGCTATTTTACCGGAAAATAACCCTCCCTAAAACGCAACTTTGCCACGTTCTCCGGCCGATAATCTCAAAAGGAGGATGTTGCTATGACCGATCCGGCAAAACCTGTCTATTATCAAGATGGCTGTAAAATGTACGAATGCGACCCCGCAGAACCCGATGCGGAAGGCGGGGTTAATTATACCTGCAATAAAGAATATGCCTGCGACGAGGATGGCTGCGGTTTTCAACCGGCCAATCCAAACGTGGATGTTTACGTAAAGAACGATGAAGCCAATATAAAATACACGCTTTTGGGAATGAAGGGCAATTCGGGTCAAGCAACCCCAAACACCAAAGGCTTTGTCAATTCTACGGAATCCCGTTCGCTCGCCGGCAAGGACGCCGCTTACTTTAAGTTCACACAGGAAAACTTCAGACAATGTCGTCAAGGTAACGTGCAAAACGGCACAATGCCAAACCCGCCGAAAGAGGCCGGAAAAAAACTGGCTCCAAAACTTATTTTCGACGGGGAGGAATATTCATCAGTTGTCACGGTGCCGGCAAATAAAGCAACTGCTTCAACAGTAACCTCCATGACCAAATGGGCCGAACAAAAGCAGGGAGGACTCCCTGTTGGCGAAACAAAGATGGTGGTTATTTTTCACTCTGAAAAAGGGGCAAAGGCGGCGGAGGCTCTTAAAAAGCAATACGAAGAGGCCGGCATCGCGGTCAGAACCGAAGTGGTCGGTAACGAATTTTATGACGTCATAGGAGAAGATTCGAAGGAACAATCTCTGGGGACAGACCTCGTAGTTGCATCTCTGACCAAAAAGGCCGCAGCCGACTTCGAGGAGAGCCCGCGTAATTTTTACAACAGATATCTGGGCGCAAACGGCAAGACAAACAAGGTCGATGAAGTGGATTTTTCAAACAGTTCCGGAACGGAAATATAAATTCATCGGGCGCGAACAAACGTCGCAGCGCTTTCTATAAGAACGTAATCGCTGCTTGAAGAGAGCTCAACGACAAACCAGAAATGCTTTGATTGAAGCTCGGTGACTTGCCAATCTGACCGGCCGCAATATTTTTTGCCTGCCGGAAAAAAGATCGTCGGATCCAAATGGTCAAACTCTTTCATCAAATCGTTGCGACCGTCTCCGTCGATGTCGGCAATCTCGCGGCCTTCAACGTCTGAAAAGCCCTTTTCGTTTAGAAATTTACCGAACGCCTCGCTGGAAATAAGCTTAGCCGCAAACTGTGCGCGAAACGCACTGCAAGGAAAGGCCAAAGAGTCGTCTGATGCCACAGCCGACATTTCGTCGAGCATAGAAAAGTCCGGTTCGTACACTTCCGGCGCAGAATCGAGCCCGTTCTTAGCGGCCCCATTTGCGACGTGCCCGATAGAATCGACTATAATTTTATCCAAGCGCAAATAATCCACGATCTCTCCGTCATTTGAAACTCATGAGATTTATCGGCTTGGGCATGTAAAAGTTGCGTTGTTTTTTGCCGATGACCGGCAAAACCGCTACGACTGAAGGGCGATAAATACCATCATAGCAACCAGCGCCAGCAGCACACCTACGACAAGGATCTTATGATGTTTTTTTAGTATCATGAACGCTGTCTATCACGACAAAACCGTCATCAACAAGATGAAAGCTCTCAGTTGATAAAATTAGCTTGAGCGGCCTCTGATGGTAAAGTAACCTGCGAGCATGACCACCGAAACCTATCGAGTCCGTTACTGGCCTACACTTGCCGCGCAGTTAATTCTGCTTTTTATCGCAGCGGCGATGAAAGACCACGCTTGGATTCGTGTCATATTTGCCGGCATGATGACTCTCGTATTTCTGGCTGTAATCGGCGCCATCTGGCACGAATCGATACTGCCCAAAATAGCAGCCATTGCCACGGCGGGCGCGGCTATCTTCTTCGGCGCTATCGGGCACATACTGACCGGAACAATGCTAACGGTTCACTTTGAAAGAGCCGAGGGGGCCGGAACCGACTGGATGATGGTCGTCTCAACGATTTCCTATACGCTGTTCATTATCATAGCGATCATTTCGATCGCGCGACATATTTTTCTGCATGATAGGATAACAAACAATGTGATCGCCGGCGGGATTTGCATCTACATGCTGATCGGAATGGGTTATGCATTTTTATTTGCAACGATAGCGCTTGTCGTACCAAACATTTTTAACATACCCGATACCGCTCCGGCACAGGTCGGACTTACAGACTTTTTTTATTTGAGCTTTTCGAATCTTACGACCGTCGGCACACAAGACATGATGGTGAAAGATCCGATAGTGCGAATGATTGCCTGCGTCGAGGCGATAACAGGCAACCTCTTCATCGCCATTATGATCGCTGGCCTTGTCGGCACATATTTTGCGCAAAGAAAGAATCGTCCGCTATAAAACAGCTCAACGGCGCCTAAACTTCGAGAAGAGAAAAATAGCGTACAAAACGATCAACATCGCGGCGTTAGGAAAAAACACCAGCGGGTTGCTCCAGCCTATACCGTCAAATTTGTAATCCGAAAAAGGCCACAAAAACGGCGTGGCAAAAAATCTAAGCGAGTGAGTCGGAATGTCGATCGCGATGTGAAGCAGCCATGCAAACATGGGCCAGAATATTTTTCTTCTTAGAATCGTGACAAGGACAAACGCCGCGGCAAATACAAAGATGCTGTGCGTGATGTTGTACATCATGTGAACATAGGCCGGAATTTCGGACATCTTCGGCAGGCCGTTGGACCAGTCTGGCCCGCTTGCAAGACCTACGGCGCTCATAAATGAAAGGAGGCCGAAGCTTAAAAGGTCGGGGGCCACGCCGAACCCGAAGGCCCACATAAAATTGCGCCTGTTTTTTCGGCCAAAAGCAATGCCTCCCCAAAGTCCGTGTGAAATGACATCCATGCAACGCAATATAATTCCATCTTCGCCGGTTTCAAAGACCAAATTTAAGGTCGTACAAAACCGAAGAATCGTCACCTGATCTCGGTCATGTCGGTGATAACGCTAGCGGCCCACTTGTAAATATTGTTCTCTCTGACAACGCCGCGCATTCTGGTCATTCGCAACTGCTGGTCCTCGGGCTCCATTTCGATCGCGCGTTTTATCATGCTTGCAGTCTGCTCGATATCGTACGGGTTTATCAAAAGCGCGTCGGTGAGCTCGCGGGATGCGCCGGTAAAGGTGCTTAAGATAAGCACGCCAAGGTTGTCTTCTCTTGCCGCGACATATTCTTTGGCGACGAGGTTCATGCCGTCGTGAAGAGAATTCACAATGCAAACGTCGGCCTGTCTGTAATAAGGTGCGATTTCCGAATGTGAAAGATGGCGCTTGATGAAAACGATCGGCTTCCATTCTTTCGTTTGAAATTTCCAGTTTATCCTTTCGGCTTCGGTTTCGACCTCGCTGAGCAGGTCGTGATAGCGCTTAATATGCTCTCTGCTTGGGGCGCCGATCTGCACGAACGTGAACATGCCGACATACTCCGGATTTTTTTCAAGAAAGCGCTCGATCGATCTGAATCTTTCAGGAATCCCTTTTGTGTAATCGACGCGATCGACGCCGATCCCCATGATCGACGCCTTCACGCCGAGATTTTTAAATAGCTCTTCCTTGCTTGGATATTCCTTCGCATGCAGCTCGGGAGTAAAATCGACGCTGATCGGAAATGGTTTGACGATAGTTTTATGACCGAGCCTTGTTGTCGAAAAGTGTTCCCAATCGGTCTGGCATTCGAGCGTACGGTCAACGGTCTCAAGAAAATTATTGCAATGGAACTGCGTGTGAAAACCGATGATATCGGCGCCGAGCATACCGTGTATGATCTCGCGCTTCCACGGACAAATACCGAAGGCTTCGGGATTCGGCCACGGGATATGCCAGAAGAGCGCTATCTTCGCCGCCGGATAGCGTTCTTTTATAAGCCTCGGCAAAATCGAAAAGTGATAATCCTGAATAAAAACGAACGGAGCGTCGCCCGAAATGCCGTCGAGGGTGCGGGCAAACTTTAAGTTCACCTCCTGATACCTCGCCCAGTCGCTGCTTCTAAAGACCGGTCGAGTATGAGCTATGTGGCAAAGGGGCCAGAGTCCTTCGTTTGAAAAACCGTAATAGTAGCCCTCTTCTTCCTCTGCCGAAAGCCACACGCGCTTGAGGTCGTACTGCGGATTTTCCGGCGGCACGCGTATGATACCGCGCGAATCGACAGTCTCCTTGTCGGCGTTTCCTGCGCCGTGAGCGACCCACACGCCGTCACAGGCTTTAAGCAGCGGATCGATCGCCGTGATAAGACCGCTTGCCGGACTAAGCGCCTCTACGTTTTTACC
The DNA here is from genome assembly GCA_964647545.1 of uncultured Pseudomonadota bacterium. Taxonomy (GTDB): domain Bacteria; phylum UBA10199; class UBA10199; family 1-14-0-20-49-13; genus CAZYHS01. Next base: position 8,118 of record CAZYHS010000033.1, read on the forward strand.
GCGACGAACGTGCATGTAAGGCTCTCTGTTGGAAATTACTATCAGGCGTTTGTCGCCGAGCTTAGTTTTGACGTGCTCTTTGAGCCGCTCTTTCGTCCAGATCGATTCCGAACGCAGTCTCAGCTTCGCCTCTTCTTCGGCGGCAGAGCGGGCAACAGCCAAACTTTTCGCCAATCCGGAAAGTTCTTTTGATATCGGCGCAAAAAGATCTTCTTTCGGCATTTCAAGCGCCTTGTCCACATCCCCTTTTCTGACACTGTTCATCCATTCGGACATTCGCGCTATCGGGCCGACAATGCTCCATTTGATAAGCAACAAGGTAACCACCGATATCAACATCGCGCTCGCCAGAATTCTGAAAAAAGCTCGCCGCCATATTCCGGCAAGATAGCTGTCAATGTAGGACGATTCGTTAAACACCACCACCGTGCCGGTCCTAATTCCGTCGTCGCCAAAGACCGGAACCGCAAAAAGATACATTTTGTTGCCGTCGATCTTTTCGTAGGTCCCGCGACCGGCGTCGCCTTCGAAATTCTCAAAAACAATGTTCGGCTTTTCCGGAAGCTTTGTGGAAAGATCTTTTGAAACCGATATCAATCCACCGGTCAGGTTATAAACCGCGACACCCACGATTCTTTCGGCGGTGCTTATCTTTTCGATCAGCTTGTCGATTTTTTTCGGCTGTTCCTGCTGAATTAAAAGCCCCGCCGACTCCCTCACACCCTCCGCCGCTAGCCAAGCGCGGTGTTTAAGATCGGCTGTAAGTCTTTCACGCTCTGCCGTAACGTTAAAATAGGCAAATACCGCGGAGACGATCGCAACCGCAATGATCAGCGAAACTATAAGCCTGAGAGTGATTTTCATAAAATACCTTTCTAAATATTCACGACGTCATCCTGATGATAGAGCGACAGGAAGAGGAGCAAATATTCCTTGAGATGACGCGTCAGCAGAAAATTCTGGCGAACGTGTTCTTTCCCGTTGGCGCCGAGCCTGTTGGCATAATCGGGATTTTGCAAAAGCTGTTTGACCGCAAGCGCCGCACCTTCAATTCCGTGACAAAGCAATCCGTGATATTTATGTTTTATCTGCAGCGGAATTCCGCCGACCGCCGAAGCGACGACGGGCTTTCCTTTCCACAAGGCTTCGGTGACCGTAAGCCCGAAACCTTCGCGAAGCGACTTTTGCATGACCACCGCCGAAGCGCTTTGTATCGCGTTAATGTGTCGGTCGTTCTGCTTCATCAGCAAAACGTGGATATCGGGGTCTCCCGAGGCGGCGTCCATAACCTTAGCCAACACTTCGCCCGATTCGGGATCGTCAACAGCGGTGCCGCCGGCAAGGACAAGCTGGCAATCAACGTAGCGTTTCACGAGCTTGTAAGCTTCGATAACGCCAATCGGGTCTTTAAGACTGTCAAAGCGCGATATTTGCGAAACAATCGGCTTGTCGTTCTTAATTCCGTAGCTCGACAGAACCTCCTCCACCTCTTGCTGAGGCATCTCTTTGTTTTTGTCGCTAAGAGGGTCTATCGACGGAGCGATTAAAAATTGTCTGATGGCCAGCGGTTTTGAGAACGCCGGAGCCGAAAAAACCGAAGCGTCGTATCTAACGATGTGTCCTTTGAGAATTTCCCAGACGTTCTCATCGGCACAAGAGACATCGACATGACAGCGCCACAGCCACTTGTTACCGCGTAAGCCCTTTTGATTGACAAGGGCGATAGGCTGCGGGTCGTGGACAAAAACTATGTCGCCGGTGCATTGGATTTCTTTTGAATTTGCCTCGCCTGTCGCCCAGAACTCGTCCCACATCTCGGGCGTAATGTCTTCGCGAACTCCGTGAAGGGCATTATGTATTTTTTTCGTAACGTTAAAGAACTTTTCGCCGCCTTTGACGACGTCCCACCTTGCGTCGATGCCGAGCTCACGTAACAGCGGAACCATACGATTGAGTATCTCCGCAACTCCCCCGCCGACGGCCGTCGAATTGATATTTTGAACCGACTTGCCGCGCAGTCTTTCGCCCAAAATGTTAAGCTCTTCGATAACTGCGGGGCCTACGACCGGCGAATATTCATTAAGTATGGTCATTTTTGTCTCCCCTCTTCTTTAATTCTTGTTTCGACCAGCTCTATTATCTGCGCCCGCAGATTCTCTCCGGTTCTTGTGTAAGGATCGAGCTTCGCAATCTTCACGGCAAGCTGCTTCTGTCCCATCGCCTCGGTGAGCCACATCGAAAAATCGTTGGTCGCTCTTTCTAGCCTGAGCCTCGATTCGAACATGTGATAATAGATCGAATCGATGCTGACATCTTTGAGCGACTGAACGAATTCACCCAAATCGCAAGCTTTGTGCTTCGTCGGAAAAATAAAGCTCACCGACTTCAAAAACGAAAACCGCCCACCTTCGGGAGCCGACAGATTTTTAAGACGGCTGCGCGACGAGAGCCCTTTTTCGATAACGCCAATCAACGCCTCCCTTATCCCCCTTATCGACCTAAAGGACATGATGTCGATGCTGGCAAGCTCCTCGCCAAGCTGTTTATCGCCGAGCGATTCGGCGACCCAATATGCGAAATCGTTCGCCGGCTCGGGCGAGAGATGCTGGTGTTGCTGAATAAAATGGTGAGTATGATGATAAATGCACGAGCCATTTACCGTTTTGAGCTGCTCTAAAAGTTCCGGCAAAGTTGAAACAATAACTCCGGTGAGCTCAATCAAATGCAACCGCGAATAGAATACGAACGGTTCTGCTGACGGCATAAGTACCCCCTTTGTAGTAAAAACCGAGCTGCAAACTCTCGATGAAATTGCCGATAAAATGAAAACGTGACGGCGGCCCTACCGGCTAAAACAAACTCCGCAAGAGGCTCTCCGCATCACTTGTTTTTTGATTATTGCGTGAGAGTGCAAAATTTTATTCAAAATTGCAAACAATATGTTATGCCGACCGCCATGCAAACCATAACCATCATCGTGCTGGCGGTTCTGGCGGCTGCCATCGGCGCGATCTATCACTATCGCCGTGGCCTGAAATTTGTCCTCTCCTACCTTGGCGCAATAAAGATCGGTGACAACGACGTGCTGCTAAAAAAGTCACAACACACCTGGAAGAACGGGCAAACCGGCCGCATATTTGAGTTTGTTCCAGCGAACAAAAAACCGTCGTCTGTCATAATTTTTGTGACCGGAATTTCACGGGACGGGCTCGACGACGAACGCCTCGCTAAACTTGCGCGTTCGCTCGCATTCTCGGGGAAAGTTGCGTTGCTTGCCGAGTTCAACGACTTCGCGGCCTACAAAATCAAGGGGAGCGAATCGGACAAACTTGTCGAAGCGGTCGCGCTTGTGAAACAAAAATATCCTAAGCTCCCTTACGGCATCGGCGCAGTTTGCCTTGGCGGCGTGGTAACACTTTTGTCTTTAACGAAACTTTCAAACGACCGGCTCCCGAAATATATCTATCTTCACGGCGTATTTTTAGACCACGACGAAATGGTCAAACATTGCAGTAAAGCAACTCCGGCCGAAGACAAGCCGCCGCTATCTTACGAAACACTTCCTCCCGACCCACTCGGGAAAGCCGCAATTTTGTACAACTCCGAAAATTTTCTCGGCACGTTAAAAGACCGCGCAAAATGCGAGGAGATTTTAAAAAGATATTTGAGTACCGTGAAAGATTCCGACTCGCACATCGAGTTTCGTCACCACATGAAATCGCTTCACTCTGAAGATTTCGATCGAGTTATCGGGAGAGTTGAGCCGGAAATTTTGTCCGACATCGACGAATCGTCGCCCGTAAAATTCTTCGACGGCTTCGACTTTCCGAAAAACGTAAAAATATTTCAAAGCCACACTCGCGACGACGACGTAATTCCGCTTCAACAGGGAATCGACCTCTTTAACTTTTTAAAATCGCGCGGAGCTCAGGTGACTTTTGTAACAAGCGACGTCGGACACGGTGGAGAGGTGCGCGGAATTTTGGGTCAGCTGAAATTTTTTAAATTTACGCTCGATTGGGCGAACCACTAGCTGCTTTGCGGCTCAAAAAGAGCCAAAAGCCCTTAAAATAGCGCCTAGAAGGTCTTTGTTGACAGACAACGTCGAATTAGGTATAGGGCGCGACGCTTGAAAACACGGAACCCCCAGCGGTTTTTAGCGGGGAGCCAGTGAAACCAAGCGCAGTCATTGCAATAAAGTCATGTCATTCCAGCGGTTTTAAGCTCCTGCCCGCCGCGTAGTATTGGCGGGGGAAAGAGTTCGCAAAAGCATCGTTCTTTAAAATTTAAGTTTGATACTCCGACATAGCTCAGTGGTAGAGCAGCCGGCTGTTAACCGGCTGGTCGCAGGTTCGAATCCTGCTGTCGGAGCAA
>CAZYHS010000034.1:0-11784 GCA_964647545.1 uncultured Pseudomonadota bacterium
CCGGAGAGACTCGAACTCCCGACCCTCTGGTTCGAAGCCAGATGCTCTATCCAACTGAGCTACGGGCGCCTAAATTTCGTGACTCGTGATTTGTGATCAGTAAATAGTCGCGAATTACGAATTCTTAAACTATTTTAAACAACTTAAACGATTTAAACCGTCTTTTGATTTCGCACATGGCCGATATGCCGCCAGATCCACCACACCGCGCCGGCGAGAATTAACACGCCGATTGCGGCGTCAAATTTATGAAAATATGTGCCTAGCGTGTTCCAATTGGCTCCCATTCTTTCGCCAACGTAGGCCAAAGCATAGCACCACGGAAACGAGCCGACGAATGTGTAGATAACAAAGGGGGTGAATCTCATCTTTGAAATGCCGGCCGGCAAAGAAATAAATGTGCGAACTACGGGTAATAGGCGCGAAAAAAATACAACGAACTGTCCATACTTTGAGAACCACCTGTCTGCCAGCTCAAGGTCGTGATGCGAAACCAGAAAATATTTGCCGTATTTCCAGACGAAGGCCCGTCCTCCGTAACGGCCGATTGCATAAGCGACTATCGAGCCGGCAACGCACCCCAAAGCGCCGGCCAAGGCGCATCCAAACAAGGTGAATTGCCCCTGTGAAACCAAATAACCCGAGAACGGCATGATAATTTCGCTGGGTAGGGGAATGCAGGCCGATTCAATAGCCATCATAAGGCCTATTCCGAAATAACCAAGCGATGAAATTCCGGCAATAATGAATGAGGCCAAATAACCGATTAGATTTGCGATCATAGGGGCGGCACTTTAAACGCTGGTCATGCAAGTCGCAACAAAAAAACCAACATTATGCTTGATTTTTAATTCAGATTGATTAAAAGGGCCGCGCTTTTTGAAAAGTCAAATAAGCATGGGCGGCTAGCTCAACTGGCAGAGCAACAGACTCTTAATCTGTGGGTTCCGGGTTCGATTCCCGGGCCGCTCACAAGAAGTATAATGACCACAAAATTCATTGACTTATCTCTCTTCTTAGTTAAACTCCGACGCAAATTTCGCTTCAAAGAAAATCTCATAAATGGAGGCTTTCAGACATGTTCAACAGGCTAAAACTTTTTTCGCTGGTACTCATCGCTGCAGCCATAGCCGGCGCTTTGTTCCCGGCAACAGCGCAGGCGCGCTATCGCGAGGTGAATGCAATTATATTCAACCCGACGACCGACGGCGGTAAGTTCATCACGGTTCATGAATCGCAAACGCTTCAGCAGTGGAAATTTAACGTCGGACTTTGGGGCGATTACGGTTACGAGCCTATGGAAATTCGCACGGCTGCCGGACGCCAGCCCGTAATCGACGATCTGCTTGTAGCAAATGTCAACGGCGCGGTCGGTTTTACCGATTGGTTCGAGGCCGGCGTTAATCTCCCTATCATTGCATGGGAAAAATGGGCCGATCCCGACGCAACTCCGCCGGTAAGGACAGAGACAAAGCACGGCCTTGGAGATGTCCGTCTCGAAATGAAGTTCAGACTGCTCGACATCGAGCGCTACAATGTCGGTATCGCATTGGTTCCGTTTGTAACTTTCCCCACGGTAACTAAGGGGCTGCAGTCTCAGCGCGTGCCGACCTCGGTCATTGCCAGCGGTTGGAGAAACGGTAAGTTCGTTTCAAATGAAGACTTCACAGGCGGCGGTAAATTGGTCATCGAAGGAAATATTTACGATCGCGTCTGGCTCGCTTTGAACACCGGTTATCAGGCAATGCGCTATCGTCAGTATTTTGCGGCCAACCCCGACGCCTACATTGACGATCTTTTCCTGTTAAGCGGCGCTGCGCACATTCGCGCAACCGACCAGTGGAGATTTATCGCAGAACTCTACGCCGAAACTGTCGCTAAAAATATGTTTAAGAGCCAGAGACAAACGCCGGTCGAAGCTATCGGCGCGGTTCGCTGGCAGCCCGATATTTCGCCGGAGCTAAACGGCCTGACCTTTACGGTCGGCGGAGGGCGCGGAATTATTTCACGCGGAGTAGGCGCTTCCGATTTTAGAGTATTTGCAGGTATCAACTACAGAAAACCGAGCATAGTCGAATTGCCGCCTCCGCCGCCGCCGGCAGAGGTTGAGGCCAAGGTCACCGAGAAGATCATTATAACTCAAAAGATACATTTTGAATTCAACAAGTCGAACATCAGGCCGATCTCTTACCCGATCCTCGACGACGTGGTCGAACTTATGAAACGCAATCCTTCGATCAAAAAGATCGAGATCGGCGGCCATTGCGACTGGATTGGTAGCGATGCATACAACTTAAAACTGTCGCAACGACGCGCGCAGGCTGTTGTCGATTATCTTGTCAGCAAGGGGGTCGAACGCGATCGCCTTGTTGCCAAAGGATATGGAGAATCTGTTCCGATCGCCGACAACAACACAACAGAAGGGCGTGCTAAGAACCGTCGCGTTGAATTTACAGTTCTTGAATAGTCCAAAAGGACGGTCTAATCAGAAGTGTTTGAGCTTTCAACATCTGTCCAATATGTCAAGGGGGTCGGCCCGCGCATAGCAAGTCTCCTGCTAAACAGAGAGATTCGCACCGCGTACGACCTCCTTTTGCATTTCCCCGCCCGATACATCGACCGGCGTAACATCGCTTCAATTAAAGATGCCTTAGCCGGACCGCAGCGAACGGTTGTCGGTGAGGTTGTCACAAGCGGAGTATCTTTCTTTGGAAAGAGGCGTTCTCGTATCTTTGAGGTCGTTATCGGCGACGGGACAGGGCTTGTCTCGGGCAAGTGGTTTCACTTTCATCCAAAATACATGGCTGCCCGATTTAAAAAAGGAACTCGCGTCATGTTTGCAGGTGACATGAGCCAATACGGAGCCATAAAACAGTTTGTCCATCCCGAAGTCGAGCTGCTTGATGACGAGTCAAATCCGGAAATGAGCGGCAGGGTGCTACCGATTTATCCGCTTACCGAAGGCATTTCGCAAAAAACTTTCAGAAAAATAATAAAAAACGCCGTGGATAAATTTCATTCGTTGATAGTCGAACCTATCCCGCCTGTAATTTCTAAAAAGTTTGAATTGTGCAGTCTAAAAGAGGCGACTCATTATTTGCATCTCCCTCCGGCCGATGCAGATGTGGAGCTACTTAATTCATTCAGCTCGATTCAGCACCGGACGATAATTTTTTACGAATTTTTCATGCTTGAGCTTTCGTTGGCCATGCGAAGAGCGAAAACAACAAAAGAGGCCGGCACCTCATTCACTTTTAGCGAAGAGCTCTATTCGAAGTTTAAATCGATTCTTCCTTTCGAATTGACCGCCGCCCAGCAACGGGTCGTTTTAGAAATCGCCGCCGATATGAAAAATCCTCATCCTATGCAACGCCTCCTTCAAGGTGACGTCGGCAGCGGAAAAACGGTGGTGGCTCTAGCCGCGGCGCTTCAAGCCATTAATTGCGGCTACCAGACTGCATTTATGGCTCCGACGGAAATTCTGGCGGAACAACACTTTACAACAATTTCGAAACTTGCGGAGACGCTTGGGGCTCGTGTCGCTCTTCTGACGGCCAACGTAAAGGGGGCCGAAAGAAAAGAAGTCTATGATAAGATCGCGCGCGGAGATATCGACATTGTCGTGGGCACGCACGCCGTGATCCAATCCGAGGTCGTCTTTAAAAAACTCGGACTTGCTGTAATTGACGAGCAGCACCGATTCGGTGTCCGTCAAAGGCTTGCGCTCTCTAAAAAAGGTTGTAACCCCGATATTCTTGTCATGACTGCGACGCCGATCCCGCGCACGCTTGCCATGACGCTTTACGGCGATCTCGAGATATCTACGATCGACCAGATGCCGTCCGGCAGAAAGCCGGTCGTAACAAAGGTCTATTCCGATAACGAAACTCAGAGGCTCCACAGCGGCATGAGAAAGGAACTCGAGCGGGGCCATCAGATCTACGTTGTCTATCCGCTTATAGAAGAATCAGAAAAACTCGATCTTAAAAACGCAACGGAGATGTCGGCCGAACTTGCAAAGATCTTCGAACCACAGTGGAAGGTCGCGCTTTTGCACGGCAGAATGAAGTCTGAAGAAAAAGAACGAATCATGCGCGATTTTAAGTCCGGCAAGATAAATATGCTCGTTGCAACCTCGGTGGTTGAAGTCGGCGTGGACGTGCCAAACGCAACTGTCATGGTGATCGAGCATGCAGAGCGGTTCGGGCTTGCGCAACTGCATCAGCTTAGAGGGCGCGTGGGGCGTGGCGACGAACAATCGTATTGCATTTTGATTGTTTCAGGCCCCGCCGGAGAAGAGGCGAAGCGCAGATTGAACATCATGGCGCAAACCTGTGACGGGTTTAAAATTGCGGAAGAGGATCTTTCCATTAGAGGCCCCGGAGAATTTCTCGGAACTCGCCAATCCGGCATTCCCGAGTTTCGTGTGGCCGACCTTGTGCGCGACGTCGGGCTTTTGCAAAAGGCCAGACAGGCGGCTTTCGAGGTCATCAGCAAGGACCCCGATCTCAAACTTGCGGAGCATCAAACTCTAGTAAATGATTTTAAAGCAAAAGGGAGGCTCGACCTTGGATCGGTTGCCTAAAAAAAGGGTATTTCCGGCTGGGCCGGAGCTTCGCGCGATGAAATCAAAATTGCGCGCTAAGTGTCTGCACACGGTCTGTGAAGAGGCGCGCTGTCCAAATATCGGAGAGTGCTTCGCAAAAGGAACGGCCACATTCATGATACTTGGGAAGGTTTGCACAAGATCGTGCCGATTTTGCGGAGTTGCAAATATTTCAGGCAGCGAAATTTCGCCGCCGGACGTTAATGAACCGGCGGAAGTCGCAAAAATGGTGAACGAGCTCGGACTTGCACACGTGGTCATAACATCTGTGACAAGGGACGATCTCGAAGACGAAGGAGCCTCGCAATTTGCAGCTACGATAAACGAGATCAGAAGGGTGCGTCCGGTAGAAACCCCGTCCATCGAGGTTTTAACGCCAGACTTTAACGGTCGAAAAGAACTTATCGACCTTGTCTGCAATTGCGCTCCGGAGGTCTTCAATCATAACATCGAAACCGTAAAACGGCTTTCAACGACGATAAGATCAAAGGCCGATTACGAAAGATCGTTGAGTGTTTTAAAATATGTCGGCGACAATTTCCCCAATATCGTGGTAAAAAGCGGCGTCATGGTCGGGCTTGGCGAGACAAAAGAAGAAGTCGTTGAAACGCTTCGCGACCTGTGCAATGCTGGATGTTCGATAGTCACGATCGGCCAATATTTTGCCCCGTCAAAGGCCAACGCAAATGTTGAAAAATTTTACACCGACGACGAGTTTGATTATTTCAAAAAGAAGGGCGAAGAGGCCGGCATCAAATATGTCTTTAGCGGCAGGTTCGTTAGGAGCTCGTACCTTGCCGACGAAGCGCTAAACTTTACAAAGAAACAGGAGCTATAAATGGACAGAAATCTTGCGCTTGAAATGATAAGAGTCACCGAAGCAGCCGCAATCGCCGCAGCCAGAGTCATGGGTCGCGGAGACGAAAATCTCGCCGATCAGGTCGCCGTCAACGCAATGAGGCGCGCGTTGGCCGAGCTTAACATGCGCGGCACGGTCGTAATCGGCGAAGGCGAACGCGACGAAGCTCCGATGCTCTACATCGGCGAACAGGTCGGGTTGTGGAGAGATTGTGACCCCGAAGTCGATATCGCTTTGGATCCGCTTGAAGGAACAACGATAACCGCGCGCGGCGACATGAACGCGCTGGCGGTCATAGCGTGCGCAGAAAAAGGCGGTTTTTTAAACGCCCCCGACACCTACATGGAAAAGATCGCCGTCGGTCCTGCGGCAAAGGGTGTCGTAAATCTTAAATTGAGCGCATCGGAAAACCTCCGGCAGGTCGCGCGTGTAAAAAACTGCGAAGTCCGCGACCTAACGGTCGTTATTTTAGACAGGCCAAGACATGAGCAGCTCATCACCGAGGTTCGCAACGCCGGCGCAAGAATCCGCCTTATAAGGGACGGCGACGTTTCAGCCGCGATCGCTACGTGCCGCGAATCTAGCGGAGTCGATATGCTTATCGGCACCGGCGGAGCTCCGGAAGGCGTTCTTTCGGCGGCGGCGCTTAAATGTATGGGTGGCGATATGCAAGGCCGGCTTGCCTTCCGTAACGACGACGAACGTACTCGCGCCAAAGCCATGGGAATCACCGACCTAGATAAGATCTATCAGCTTGACGAGCTTGCCCGCGGGAGCGTCATGTTTGCAACAACAGGTGTCACCGACGGCGATTTCCTTAAAGGAGTCGTCTTCTTTGGCGGCGGCGCAAAAACAACATCTGTCGTTATGAGAAGCGAAACCGGAACGGTTCGATTCATAGAAGCTCACCACGATTTCAAGAAAAAACCGAAGTACAGCTGGGAAGAAAATAATAAATAGTTTCGGCCATGACCAACGAATTTCCCAAAAGAGAAAATGAGATCTTTCTGCCGGAGGTGCGCCACGAGTCAGCCAGTCAGCTCGTTCCGGTCGATCCTTTAAAGGCCTATTTAAACGAGATCCAAAAATATCCCATTCTCACAGAAGAGGAAGAACGCGAACTGGCGACAAAATACCATCGCGACGGCGACGTCGAAGCCGCCAAAAAACTTGTGACGTCTCACCTGAGGCTGGTTGTGAAGATCGCGCTGGAATATCGCAGCGCCTATCACAACATGCTCGACCTTGTCGGCGAAGGGAACGTCGGGCTTATGCACGCTGTGAAAAAGTTCGATCCTGATAAGGGTTCCAGACTATCCACTTATGCGACATGGTGGATCAAGTCTTATATTCTTAAGTATATTTTGGATAATTTCAGGCTCATTAAGATCGGGACTACCAAAAATCAGCGCAAACTCTTTTATCATCTGATTCAGGAGAAGCAAAAGATAGAACAGATGGGTTATTATGCCGATTCAAAGATGCTTTCCAAGCAACTCGGCGTCGCGGTCGGTGAAGTCGAAGAAATGTCCAAGCGCTTGAGTCAGCCGGAACTCGGGCTGCAAACTCCGGTGTCAAACGAGCCAAAGTCGGCGCTCTTGGAGGATTTTATCGCCGACGACGACGTGCCGATCGACGAAAAACTTTCACAGCAGCAGATAAGCGACACGCTAAAGGAGAAGCTGGAGAAGTTTTCCGGCGAACTTAAGGATCGCGACCGGAAAATTCTGCATGAAAGGCTATTGTCTGAAGTCCCGTTGACATTGCAGGAAATAGCGGACGAATACGGCATTTCCAAAGAGAGGGCCAGACAGATAGAGGCCCGACTTATAGACAAGTTAAAGGACTACCTTAAGGACTTTAAACCGGCTTAAAAGCCACATAGAAGCTCTCCGTTGCCCAAAATGGATATCCATACCAAGTCGCATAAGAGGTATTATGTTAAATAGCTTATTTTAGCAACTTTTGACTTTTTCTGCCGATAACCTATTTGGAGGCTTTGTTTGTCTATGTCGAGGCACTTAATATTGATTGGCGTGATCGCTGCAATATTCTGCTCTTGCGGAGACGGTTCAGCACTTGTCGCGCCACAAAAAAGTGAGTCGGCAAAACTCCCCTCGGTCAATTTAACCGAACTAGTGAGCGTCCCTGAAAATATCCCAGAGTCACCTACAACTTTAATGGCAAGCGTTTGCGAAGATGCCCAAGCATGCAAGCCAAAACTCCCTAATTTCATCAGAAAGCTTAATCCGGAGATGCTCTTGGCGGCCGCAGCGGCCACTCAAAAGGTCGATAATTCGGCCAAGCCCCAAACTATTGATATTGACCCATGCCTTGCAGGCGGCGCAATTTCAATACAATGCTTTAATCTCTCCGACGAGACCCAATAACCCCCATTTAGGGTCTTGTCACCCCGCAAATGCCAATCAGACGTGCCTTTAAGCGAAACCCTACACCTATCTACTCGATAATTAAGCGATATTTCGGCCTGTAAAACTCCGGTTTTTGGCACAACAATTGCTTTAATGTGGATTGAACTGACGGCAAATATCGATTTTAAGCAACTTTGCCGTCTTTTTGCCGATAATAGTAATGGGAGGAGTAAAAAGTATGGCCAACATAATTAAAATAGCTGCCTTAGTTACCGGACTCTTTGGCCTTGTTGCCGTAATTTCCGTCCACTTTACGTCGCCTAACGCAAGTGCCTCGAATGCGGCATTTATTGCACAGGAAGAGAGCTCGGCGGACAGCGGCGAGACAGAATTCGCATAAGATAAGCCCTTGTAACCACAAAGTTTTTCTTTTCACCCCACTATCTTCAAATCTTGACTAAACATGTTGCCTTCGGCATAGTTTTGCGCCCAACTATGCAAAATTCTAAAATTCTACAGGCAATTGAAGCGGCTTCGGCTCAACAACTTTCCATGCAGTCAAAAGGCCATTGGTGGTGGTACACGCTTGAGGCCACCGAATATATCTGCGCAGAGATGATCTTTTTGAGGCATTATCTTGCTAATCCCGACCTTGAGATGGAGATGGGGCTTGCAAGACGCATCCTTTCTAAACAGCGTGACGACGGAACTTGGGCCCTTTTTTATAACGGCGAGGGAGACCTGTCGACAACTATCGAATGCTATGTGGCGCTAAAGCTTGTTAAAACACGCATTGCGGACGCAAAGCTAAACGACGGCAATAGCCGCGAGCTCTCCAAAAAAATCGATCGATCGCTTGAGATGTCGCTCCCTTTCATTAGAAATTCTGGCGGCATTACAAAGGCGCGCGTATTCACAAAAATTCACATGGCTCTCTTTGGAATAGTTCCGTGGAACGCCTGCCCCGTCCTGCCTGTCGAGCTGATGCTCATGCCGACATGGTCTCCGGTTAACGTTTACGAATTTTCGAGTTGGGCCAGATCGTGCATAATTCCGCTGCTTGTGGTCATGGACAAAAAAATCGTCCGCCCGTTTCTGACCGTGAAAGAATTTTCTCTCGAGGAATTATTTGCCGAACCGGCTGACAAACGCGATTGGAATTTCAAGACGGACAAACATTTCCTCTCGTGGGAGAGATTCTTTATTAACCTTAACAAGCTTTTGCGCGCCGCCCAAAAAATTCCATTTAAACCTCTTAACGAAGCTGCATTGAAAAAAAGCGAAGAATGGATCGTCGAGCATATTTCAAAGACCGAAGATATTTTCCCGGCGCTGGCCTACAGCGCGATGGCTCTGTCGGCGCTTGGGCACAAGAACGATCATCCGACAATCGCAAAGTGCATTAGGGCTCTTTACGATTTTCAACAGCGCTATGACGGCGACATACTTCCGGCCCTTCCGGAAGCCGCATGTTCCAATAAGGAGACCGCAACAATCCATCAGCAATGCTGCATCTCCCCTGTCTGGGACACTCCTTGGCAAATCACCGCCCTGCTTGAAGCCGGAGTTCCTTCCGGCAATGACGCTCTCTTAAAGTCGGGCAGATGGCTAATCTCAAAACAAATCACTTCGACCGAAGGCGACTGGAAAATAAAGAACTCATCAGCTCGCCCGGGCGGATGGTCGTTCGAGTTTGAAAATGAATATTTTCCCGACACAGACGACACGGTTCAGGTCTTAAGAGTTCTGAACGCACTCGATCTCCCCAAAGAGGAAAAGAATCCGGCCATAGAGACGGGGCTCGAATGGCTTTTGTCGATGCAAAATGACGACGGTGGCTGGGGGGCTTTTGATAGAAATCAGAATTTCGAGCTTGTCAACAAGGTTCCCTTTTCGGACCACGGAGCCTGCTTAGACCCCAGCTCGCCCGATATCGCGGCGCGGGTTCTTGGGATCGCCACGTTGCTGCGGCATAAAACTCCCACAAAGAAACTTTTAAAGGCCATCGACTATTTAGAGGACACTCAGACGAATTCAGGGGCGTGGAGCGGTAGATGGGGCGTCAACTTTATCTACGGCACTTGGTGTGTCGGAGCAATGGCCGGACACGTTACGACGCTTCCGGAATGGCGAAAGGAATTAAAGGAGACAGACTGGGAGATGCGTCTCAAAAGAGCGCTTGCGTGGTTTGAATCGATACAGACCTCTGCCGGAGGCTTTAGCGAATCGCCCGAATCTTACCGGACCAACGAATATCTCCCCTATCCTCGCGTAACCGACGGCGTGCCGTCTCAAACCGCATGGGCTATCATGGGGATGATAGGTCTTTGCAACGCGCTGACTAATTTAGGCTCTCCCCCCGAAAGCTCGACAGTCGAAAACATAAGGCGGGCTTCCGAATTTCTCGCCGGAAAAATTAACGGCGACGGCACGTGGACCGAAGAAGAATACACCGGAACAGGTTTCCCAAATCATTTTTATATTCGTTACCACGGCTATCGTCATTTTTTCCCGCTTTTGGCCTTGTCGGCGGCGGCAAAATTTTTTAAACAAGCTCTCTAATGCCTATACAGAAGATCAACGATGTTTGTGTGCTGCTTGACCTGATAGCAAACGGCACACTTGAAAATATCATCGTGCCGTCTAAGAGACTTGCCTTTGATCTAAACAGAAAGCTCATAGAAGCGACCGGAATCTCATCCCAGCTTGAGGGGGCTTTTCTTACTTGCGAGGAATATCTGGCAAGTAAGACCACTCCCGTATTCCCGAAGCTCGATAAAGGGGCGAGGCGTTTACTTATCTATCGGGCGCTTAAATCTATCGACGCTACATATTTCAAATCGGCCTCCAAAGGTGTTATTGAAGCTATTTCCGAGGCGATATCACAGCTGAAAAAAAACAGAATTTCACCGTCTAGGCTTGAAGAGATGTCGGCAAGATGCGGTTCATACAAAGAATACGATCTGCTTCGAGTTTATAAAAAATACGAAGAGCTCCTCGCCGGTCAAGGCGCGTTCGACGATGAATCAATTTTTTTGTCGGACTTTATCCCGTCCAAAAATGAGCTCTCGAAAACGGCAATATTCGGCTTCGAAATAGAGCCCCTTTTCATCGGTCATTTTTTTAAATCGGCAAAAAGGTACGAACTTTCCGAAACGCCAGAACATAAGCCCAATGGGCCTCAAAAAATAGTCATCTGCAACTCCCCTCTCGACGAAGCAAGATTCATCGTGTCCGAAGTCGAAGCCGCTCTCTCAGCCGGCATTTCGCCTGATGAAATTCAAATAGTGCTTCAAAATAAGGATTTTCTAAAATCCCTACTAGCGGCTCTTGTAGAACGTAAAATGGTTTCCGACGAACACCTATTTTCAGATGTTAAAACTTCTTCAATATTCTTTAAGCTTCTTGAAACCGAGCTGCCAAAAGAGGCCGGAGCATGTGAATTTTACTCTGCAATGTTGGAGAGACTCTCTATCTTATCGGCCGAAATCAGTAGCACGGTTTCGCTTAAAGAGAGCGGGCGCACAGCCGCTAGGGCCTTGTCCGATATCGACCGGCTAAAGTCGGCACTTGAAAAGCTCGCCGTTGATATTCATCTTACTCGTGAAGACTTTTTATCTTTACTTGAACAGCTGCTCGAACCCGCCTCATTTGACGAAACAAAGCTCCCGTTTAAAATTGTTTCAATGTTCGATGCAGCAATATGCCGCGCACAAAGAACGATCATCGCCGAATGTCATGACGGGAACATTCCTGCTCAACAGGGGCACCTGAGATTCTTTCAAGAAGCAAACACCAAGCTGGAAAAGGTCTTTCCGCTTACGGACGAGCTACTAAAACTTGAGCTTAAATATTTTCGTTTCGCGGCCGCCGGCTCGGTCGTTACCTGCGCCCTTCACTCTTTAGACGGCGGGGAAAGAAACGTCTCCCCTTTCATTGCGGGAGAA
>CAZYHS010000035.1:0-11492 GCA_964647545.1 uncultured Pseudomonadota bacterium
CCTTAGCGGCAAGAGCTTCGTCGCCCATACCGAGCGCGCAAGCTTCCAAGTCGAGCGCTTTTTCACGGGCGAGCGAAAAGTCGCCGCGCTCCATCGCATAATCATAAGCGAGCTTGTCAGCTCCACACAAACTGTCGAAGTTATTGGCCATGTTTTTTGCTATGTATTGATGTAGTTTAGAGAAATATGCTCTAACACTTTGTTATATCAAATCATTTTAGATGACGCATAACTTTCACAAAAACCCAAAAAAGTCAACTATAAAGCTATTATACGTCGCCAGCGGCGTTCAACCTAAGCTATTGATATTATTTGATATTTGCCAACTCTTCCTCAAACTTTGCTGCAAGTGGCTCATATTTTGCGGTTGCGACTTCAAGAGATTGAAAACAGCGGTCAATTTCATCTTTTACCGACTTTGCCTGCTTAGCCAGCTCGGCAATTTTCGCAGAGTTTTGATCGTGAGATGCCTGCTCAATTTTCGCAAGAATTCCCGCGTCTTCTTTTTCAAGCTGCATGATCCTATCTTCAAGCGACTTTATCTCGTCCTGCAACGGCTTTAAAACGCGCGAACGCTCTGTGATGACCGCCGCCCTGTTCTGCCTGAGCTGCTTTTTCGGGTTTTCATTTTTTTTGCTGAAATTGACATCTTCGTCATCATCGCGCCAGCCGACCTTTTCGAGGAAATCGTCGTAAGTTCCATTGAATAATTGCACGTCACCGTCTTGAAAAACGATGAGTTTGTTTGCAATTTCGCGAAGCAGCATCTCGCTGTGGGTGACAATGACAACCGCACCGGCATAATTGTCGATCGCTTCGGCAAGCGCGTCTATCGACTGCATGTCGAGGTGGTTCGTCGGTTCGTCCAAAAGGAGCATGTTGGTTTTTGTTGCGATTATCTTGCCCAGCATCACCCTGCTCTTTTCGCCTCCCGACAAAACCTTCACTCTTTTTTGCGCTGAATCGCCGCTAAAGAGCATGCATCCGCAGATCGTTCTTACGGCGGTGTTCCCGAGCTTGAAATTCGCAGAGGCGATCTCCTCTTCGACCGAAAAATCTCCGCGCAAGTGGTCGATATTGGTTTGCCCGAAATATCCGGTTTCCACACTCGGATGAAATTTTATCTCCCCGTGCTGTGCATGAAGCTCTCCGGCAAGCAGTTTTACAAGCGTCGATTTGCCTTTGCCGTTCTTGCCGATGATCGCAATTCTATCTTCGGGCTGAAGCATAAAACTCAAATCGTTTATCAGCGGACTTTGCGGATCGTAGCCGAAGGTCAGGCCTTCGACCTCCATGATGCGCTTGGCGTGCGTTTCGGAATAATTAAAGTTGAACTCAAGGTCGGGAATATCTTTAAGTTCCTCGAGTTTCGGCAGCTTTTCGATCATCTTCATGCGCGATTGTGCCGCCGCGGCGTGACTTGCTTTCGCGCCGAAACGTTCAACGAACTCCTCCATGTGCTTGCGTTTTTTGGCTTCGTTGGCGCGCGTCTTTTCGTGGACGCTCTCTTCAAGCTCGACTTGAGCGTAAATTTTTGCGGTGTTCCCCGGCATTTTTCTGATCGTTTCGCGGTGAATCAGCGCCGTGTGCGTCGTTACGCTGTCCATAAATCCGCGATCGTGTGAAATTAAAATCAGCTCATGTTTCCAGCGGCGCAGAAATCTAACGATCCAGCGGATAGAAACGATATCGAGGTAGTTCGTCGGTTCGTCGAGAAGAAGAAGGTTCGGGTTAGAAACCAGCACCTTCGCAAGGTTCAACCTGACTTGATAGCCCCCCGAAAATGTCTCCGGCGCGCGATGCATCTCCTCCTCTGAAAAACCGAGGCCGGAAAGAATGGTTTCGACCTTGTAAATGTCGTCTTCTTCCCCCTTTGGAAGGCCCAAACACCCCTCTTCCAAAACCGTGGGTTTGGTGAACTTTAAGTGCTGTGCAACGTGACCGATTCGGTAACCGTTTGGAATTACAATACATCCGCTATCGGGTTCATCCTCTCCGAGAATCATTTTAAAGAGCGTCGATTTTCCCGAACCGTTGCGCCCGACAAGCCCAATTCGTTCGCGCGGCTGCAACGATAGGCTGGCCTTTTTGAAAAGGTCCTGCCCGCCGTAAGACTTTGATATGTTTTCGATTCTAATCACGGGGGGCGCTACTAACATAAAGTTTGAAATTTAAAAGAAAAAATCTTGAAATATTAGCCGACGCATGATTGTGTCGCAAAAAAAGGAGAAAATATGATGGTCCCGCCGTCGAGCAATAACAACGGAAAAATGCTTTTTAGCCCTGACGTTATTCCGCCGACAGTCAAGCATGAAACTCCGAAACAGGGCCCCGCCCCTCAAATGCGCGTTGCTGTGACGATCCTTGAAAATGCCATCGTGCATGAACATACGGTTGACAACCAATACACGATCTACCACTTCGACCTAAACAGTAATTGGATCGCCGACGCCGGCGACTCATTAAAAGGCTGCGCTCCCGAGGGCTGCATTGAGATCGACATCGTGAAGGACAAATCCAAGATGTCAGATGACGGCAAGGCGCTTGTCAGACTTTGCAACAATAAGCTCAATGACTTGTACGCGGAAATAAGAGGTTCCGTCGCGCCGCTGTTAAAATATTATTACAAGGCGACAAAAGAGCTGGCATGGTACAAAACAGCCAACTCCGCAGGTGAACTTGTAAGCTCGAAAGAGATCGAATATTACCGCGAAAAAGATCAAAAGATAATCGGGGGAATTGCGCTCGTCGATAACAATAGTGACGGACTTACCGACCAGTTCGTCTATTTCGACGCAGCAAGCCCATTAAACCAGCTTACGATAGTCATCAGCTCTGGAATGCTCGTAAGAGACGGCGACTTCACGTTGAAAGCCGCAAATTCTTCGGCCACTAGCGAATTCTACAAGACATATTTTTCAGGTTTTGATAGCAAGTGACGCGTGAAAAAAATATTTGCGACGACACTTGCTCTTTTTCTCTTCTTTTCCTCGGCTTCTTCATTTGCTGCAGATGCAAAACCTGCCTCTGAGAATTTCGGCAAAAAAATAGCAGAGCATGCCGGCGGCGATCTTAGAGAGACGTTCTTTTCGTGGCCGGTCTTTGTGATAGCCGGAGGTGCCGTCGCCTCCGGAATCGTAGCGCAATTTGATTCCGACATCTCCTCACACTTTCAAAATAAACGCATGGGGGGCGTTGACAAGGTCACAAAATTCATCGGCGAACCCTATGTTTTCGATACGGCCGCCTTGGCGTTTTGGGGAGCGTCGGCGATCGCCAAAGATAAAAAACTTTCAGCCACCGGCGAAACTATGTTTGAGGCGCTTCTTTTTACGGAAGCATTCACTGGCGGTTTGAAGCTTATGTTTGGCAGAGAGAGGCCAAGCGGAGGTGGTTACAGTTTTCCATCCGGACACGCCGCAAGAACATTTGCAGTCGCAACAGTTCTTGAGACGCAGTACGGCCCGATTGTAGGAGTTCCTGCATATCTTGCGGCTGGTTTAATAAGTTTTGCTCGAATTGATGCCCACGAACATTTTGCGTCCGACGTTTTGTTCGGCGCCGCGCTCGGTTCGGCCATCGGCTGGGGGACGGCGATGTTTCACGAAAAAAAAGACCCCGCTCTTTTTGTCGCACCGATGATCGGCGCTTCGAACGGGGTCATGCTCTCCTGTAACTTTTAATCTCTATTTTTCAGGCCGGCCCAGTTTCACTTCCCCGCCCACCTTTAATTGCCGCTATCGACAAAATCACGCCGAGAGCAATGCCTAAAATTGCGGCAAAAAGGACCTGATATTCCTGCGGCAGCATGAAAGTGATCGTGTGGGCCGGAATCCAGAAGAGTGGAATTGTCTTCAGGAAAACAAAGTTGAACTGCACATCCCAGTTCAGCTCTTTAAGAATTTTTGCAAATGGGATCGGTTTTAGAAGAGCCGAAATTTTTCCGCCGTGAGTAATTATGTGCGTGTCTGTAATTTTATGGAGCGTCATCATCCATGGCGCGAAGATTGAGTTCATTGTGAGGCTTATCGCAAAGGCGTTAACAACTTTCGGAAGAGTTGCACCGTTCAAAAGATAATTCACAAAGACCGGCGCACCGTTTGCAAAAATTTTGAACGCAAGAAAAATTGTTATGCCAAGAAAACCCCATACGACAGCCCGTGGTGCTAGCCCAAAGCCGGTTTTGTTATAAACGCCCTCTTTTATTCTTAGTCCGAGCGATTCGCCAAGTGTCGCTAGCAGAGCGAATTTCAGAAAGCTCATGGCGATGCCGTGTTCGCGCGTCGCTGTTTCGTAAAAAGACAAAGCCTGCGGTGAAATTACAAATGGAAGAAAGATGGCTAGAACGATTGCTGCGAAAACCAAGTCATTTTTTTTCATGAGCCGACGTTTAACGACAAAGAAAAAATAAATCAACTCCCTTTCCCGATTCATGCGCCTCAAAGAGGCGAGCACAAAAAAATAGGGCCCTTGGCGAACCTATTTGGTTACATTCCAAGAGCCCCTGGGGGAGTCTATGTTTCACTTCCCTACTGCCGTTTACTTTTCAATCGCTACGAATTAACCCCTTAATTCGCGAGCCTTACTTTGCTTTCGAAGCCGAACGCTTTCTCGTCGCCGCAAGTTTGGTGCCGAGGAGGAGCGCTGCGAACATGAGCGTCATGCCCCAAGTTTCGCCGTTTGCTCCGCCGACGTTTCCGCAACCGCCCTTACCGAACGAGTAGGCTCTCGTCGCATCGAACTGGCCGGTCTTGAGCGCTTCTTCGAAGTCGTTACCCTGAGCGTCACCGTCCGAGTTCGCGTTGCGCGGGTTAGTTTCCATAGCTCTGCCGTTTGTATCGAGATCGATCTTGCCGTTGCAGTTCACATCTTCAAAGTTGATCATGTCTGCGAATCCGTCAACAAGGCCGTCATCGTCGGTGTCGCTATCGAGAGCGTTTGTAACGTTCGTCGAGGGAACATATTCGTACTGACCGACCTGCGGGCGGAACTTAATGTTACCTTCCGTATCCTTTTCCGCAACCAGCCATCCTGTTTCGATACCGTCGATTATGCCGTCTTCGTCGCTGTCGATGTTGGCAGGGTTCGTTCCATATTTAACTTCTGCGAAATCGGGCATGCCGTCACCGTCTGAATCTGCGCCGCATCCAAGCGACACCTGAATCTTGCATGCCGACTGAACACCGATTGCGTTTCCGCCTACCATGTCGGCGCGGTAGTAAACGTCCACTCCGGCTACCGTTCCGATCGTATATGAACCTTCCATTGTCTCATCGACCGCGCACTGGTTCGGGTCTGTTTCACGGTACTGCGGGAGGAACGTGTTGCTCGTCCACTTGTTGTTCTTAATGTGCCAGTGGAGTTCTTCACCGTCGGTCAGGTTGTCCTGATCGCTGTCAGCGTTGAAAGGATCGGTTCCGAACTTGGCTTCGAAGATATCTTCGAGACCGTCGCTATCGCTGTCGAGACCGCCCATCTTCTTGGAGTCTGGCTGGCAGCCGAGGTCGGGGCTGAGCACACACTGGAACTTCTCGCGCGGGTCATTGTCCCAGAGTCCGTCGCCGTCTGTATCGCGATTACACGGGTTGGTGTTGCGGTAGCTCGAGAGGAGTGTCAGGCCGTCTTTCGAGTTCGTCATTGACGGAACGCCGTTCTCAAACACCGGCCACACGCCTGTGCCGTCCTTATCTTCCATGCCGTCGGCAATACCGTCGTTATCGCTATCCCAGTTATTCGGGTTTGTGCCGATCATAACTTCGGTACCGTCGCCGAGTCCGTCACCGTCGGTGTCGGCGTTGAGAGGATTGGTCGTGCCGTAGAGCTCTGTGAAGTTTGCTTTTGTAGCGCTCTTCATGCAGCCTTTGCCTTCGCCAAACAGGCTGCTTTCTTTGGTTCTGGCGTTGGGAACGTAACTTGCGTTTCCGCCCATTTCTTCGCCGTCGGTCAAGCCGTCTTTGTCAGTGTCGATGTCGTTTCTGTTGGTACGGGTCGCGCCGTTATATTTATATTCCTGACCGTCAAGAAGACCGTCGCCGTCCGTATCTTCGTTGATAGGATCGCTTTCCGTTTCATCAATGCCGGCTTCTCCGCTAACTCTGTCGATACGGCCGTCTAGGTTTTTATCTTCGAGGCAGTCAACAAGACCGTCTCTGTCGCGGTCGATAAAGCAGGTCACGATCTTGAGCGGGTGATTTTCGAACACCTTCGAAGGATCGCAGCTGTAATCTGACAGCGGCTTGTTCTTCGAATAGGAGTCGTTGGCTCCCTTTGTGAACGGGCAGACGTCATGCATGTCTTTCACGCCGTCGCTGTCTGTGTCGTCTGTGTACGGGCTGAACCATGTCTTTTCAGACCAGACACCGCTGACCGATGCGTCGGACGGGCAGTCTGAAACCCATCTTTCAACACAGTCGGGGATCTTGTCGTCGTCGATGTCGCTGATGCAGATATCGGATATCATCTGATAGTTCCATGTACCATCTTCATTCTTAGCGTTTTCAAGTGAATCGGGGAGACCGTTGCCGTTTGCGTCTGCTGCAAAGTTACCCATCGAGGCGAGGATTTCGCCGCTCTGGCACTGGTTCATGTTTGTTGTCTTGCTTGCTGCATCTCTCCAGTTGCTGAAATCAGAACCGACGTCGTACTGGCCGTTGAAGGCCTGTGCGCTCAAGACGTATGGGTTGCGGCACTGAAGTCTCATCAGCGTTTCACCGGCAACAAGGTTTGAACTTGAAGGATCGCTGACAAAACGTGACGCCCCTTCGCCTTCTGCTGTCTGGCTGACTGCGAAGAGTCCATAGACCACGCCGACCTGATCGGCCGATGCGCCTGTTGTGAACTGTCCGGCAAATTTCAGTTCGCATGAAACCGGTTTACCGTTGATCTGGAAAGGGACCTGAGGAGCCTGAACGTCGTCGTAGAGGTAGCCCTTGCTCATGGTTCTGAAAATTCTCGGTCTGTCTTCTTTATAATCTGACACGCCGTCGCCATCCGAATCGCCGTCCATAACGTCGGGGAGATTGTCTTTTCCGTTTGGGCTGTTAAAATCGCTGTTCGGGAGCAAATAGTTCCCCTCACCGATCGCATTCATTTCTCTACCGTCGGGGATACCGTCGTTGTCCGAATCTTTGCTGACCCAGCATGTCACTGTCTGTGAACAATCGCAGGCATATCCGTCGCCTGACAGGTCTTCGCTATTGTAGCTTGCTGGGCCCGCAGCGGGAATTTTGCTCTTGAGCATTCTCATTTCGACCGCATCCGGCACACCGTCGTTGTCGGTGTCGAAGTTTTCGTCGTCGAGGCTCGAAACAAAACCTGTCCCCTCTGACTCGGCCAAACATCTTGAAACCGAACCGCCGAAGTTCATCTGTCCAAGAACTGCGCCGCCCGAGCCGGTCGAACCTGTGCCGGTCCCTGTGCCGTCATCGATATCCGAGTCATAACCGGTTTTCCCGCCAAGCGCTGCGCACTGGATGGGGAGTTTTTCACTCGAGGTTGAGGAATATTTATCGATGGCAATGCGAGGCGAAGTGGCCATAACGCTAGCGTCACCGCCGATCTCGGCCATCAACACCACCTTGGCATTTTTAAAATCTTTCGCCGGAAGATAAACTTCAAACTCGGATCTCTTGGTATTTGTGGGATCTTTTATACCGCCTTTGGATGTTTCGCTCTTAAGGCCGACGCTGCCATAGTATTTTGCGGTGCCGTTCTCATCCTTAAGAATATGAACGGTGCTCAATCCGGTAATAGCCGATGCTTTACAGAAATCGCTCTTAGAATCGTATTCGGTCGGGACCTCATTTTGAGAGATGTTAGCGACATCGCCCTTGATATGAATTCCCAAGCTATGCTGCGGGTCGATCTTGCTGATCCTTATGACACCGTCGCTGTTCGATTCGATGAACGAAGCACCGGTCTTTTTGCCGATACCCGAAATAGATTCATAGCTAAAGCCGGCTTTTTGTATCTTCTCAATAAATGCATTCTTACCCCACACGAGAACAGAATTGATCTCTTCGCCAAGCGTCGGATTGAGATCGCCATCCTTAATGATTCCAGAATAATTACCAGTACCTGCAATTAGTTGGCTGATATCATCGACTTCGACAAATTGATGGCATTTGTATTTAGTCCAATTATCTTTGCCAATGCCTTGGCACTTGACGAGCGCATACTGCGTAAGGTCCAATCCATATATTGCAGATTCTTCGTCAACATATTCATTGTTGAGGAACGGATAAAGCATGCTCATGTTGGAATTGATGAAAGAGTTTGCGTTCGTGACAAGTCCGTTCTCATCGACAACATCGAATTGGCTGTTCGTTGCAAAAATACGCAGCTTGGGCTGTTCGT
Source organism: uncultured Pseudomonadota bacterium (assembly GCA_964647545.1). Lineage (GTDB taxonomy): Bacteria > UBA10199 > UBA10199 > 1-14-0-20-49-13 > CAZYHS01. The sequence goes on from CAZYHS010000035.1 coordinate 8,356, forward strand.
TATCTCCTTCGAATCTGATCGCCTGAGTAGAATTGGAGACCTTGACGTCAGGCAAAATTGCAACTGTACCTTTGGTGTTAAGCACTATGCCTGCTCCGTCAAATCCGCTGATTTTAACATTTTCAAGAATGACGCTTGCGTTATCTTCAACGCAAATACCCCCCACATCAGTCATGGCGTTTCCGGTTAAAATTATATTTCTGATGAAAACAAAGCTGGAGCCTTTTACCGTAATTGCGCACTTGTCGCCGAGCATATCGGTTATCGAAGCGGTGTTCAGGGTAACAGGATCGCCGCCATTGGTGTTGGATGCGCCGTCAAAAACGAACGGTTGCTTCGACGAGGAGGTTGTCGGAGATATCAAAAGAGGTTCGGTCAATTCGAAGGTGGTTTTGTTTGGTTTGGTAAAATAGATACCTTTTTTGCACGAATCGTTTTGATAGGTCTTATTGGCCAGTTGAAGAGCATCGAGGATGTCTATGCCATCCTTGTTCTTCATATTGGCTTTGCCGTCCTTGTCCAGAATTCTACAGACATCGGCTTCCTTACCGGCAACACCGGCCGATGCCGTGCTCGAAACAAAGAGCACCGCCATAGCAACTGCCGTTACTATGACAACCAGTCCAAGCTTCTTTAAGTTTTTCATATTCACTCCAAACATCGTTCCCCCTTAAAAGCCGCATGTGCGGCTCTTGATTTCAATTAGTCACCGTCGATACTGAATCTGTATTCCAGCCCGCCGCCGAGCTTCCATCCCACGCCGTCTTCGTCGCCGTTAGTACTGCTGTTGTAATAGCCAACCGAAGGATAGAGGTCGGCTTGCAAAAAGAGGCCAAGACCTCCGACAATGGTATATCCGACGCGGGCTTCAAACCCGACATTGCCGAACTCCGAAGGCCCTTCATTAACAGGGAGAGGATCGCCCGACCAGCTTATGACCAAACCGGCCCCCATTGTAAGACTATCGTCTAGAAGTTTTAATTGTCCGCCGGCTCCGATCGAATATAAAGCCCCTCTGCCTTCGTTTATCGTGGAGTCAACGCTATTGACCTCGAATCTTCCATATACACCAAGCATTCCACCGAAATTATAGGCAAACCTTGCACCGCCGCCGATAAGGAAAAGATCGGGCTGCTGTTCGGTGCATTGGCCCCCTCTGGAACACCTGCTGCCGCCATCGGGGAGCATTAGAACGCCGGAATCTACGTATAAGGTGATGTCAGCTGAGCCGCGGCTCGTAGTACTATATAATGGTATCTCAGGCTTACCTTTCCCATTAACGCTATCAGCAACTTGTGCCGCTGCTTTTGTGATGTTGTCTATTGTGCCTGCCATAATTTTCTCCTTTTTGCTCCACAAGGGAAGCCACCTCAGGAGGTCTGTGCCTCCGTAAGAGTTATCGGGTAAAAATTCGATTTGTTGCGTATTTTTTTAATTATTTTAGCTATTTAGCGTAAGTTGTTGATATTTATGGAATATTTTATTGCGATTACAGGCTCCGATTAGAAGTTTTACCTTGTTTTCCAAGGCTTGGCGGCATAACAAGACGCACTCTAAAATGAAGAATATCGAAATTAACGAAAAGTTCGCCGAAGCCTTAAACCTGATGGAAAACGCCGATGGCTCTATTTTCATCACAGGGCGCGCCGGCACAGGCAAGTCGACCCTCCTTGAATATTTCAAGCAGACAACCGGCAAGCGCGTGGTGCTGCTCGCTCCGACTGGTGTTGCTGCCGTCAATATCTCGGGGCAAACGATCCACTCGTTTTTTCGCTTCAAACCAAACGTCACCGCCGAGGCCGCAAAAAAATCGGGGACAAAATTCGCAAAGAGCGGCGGCGAAATTTACAAAAGCCTCGACACGATCATCATCGACGAAATTTCGATGGTGAGAGCCGATCTCTTCGACGCGGTCGATCAGTTTTTGAGAAGCGTCCGCAAAAAAAGAAAAGTCCCGTTCGGCGGCGTTAAAATGATCTTCATCGGCGACCTCTACCAGCTCCCGCCGGTCGTAACCACCGCCGAAAAAGATGTTTTTGCGCATCATTACGAAAGCCCCTATTTTTTCTCCGCCAAGGTCTTTCCCGAAATCGAGCTACACACGATCGAACTCGAAACCATCTACAGGCAGACCGACGAGAAATTCATCGGCGTGCTAAACGGTATAAGAACCAGCCGACTAACCGACGACGACATTAAAATAATCAACTCGCGGCACGAACCCGAATTTACCCCCTACGACAACGACCGCTACATTTACCTGACCTCGGTCAACGCTAAAGCCGCCGAGATCAACAATTTCAAACTTGCGCAGCTCAAAGGCCTTGCCCGTTCGTTCAACGCGGTTGTAAAGGGCGACTTCGACAAGAACGCGATGCCGGCAGAAGCCGAGCTGAAGCTAAAAATCGGCGCACAGGTCATGCTGCTTAATAACGACAGTTTAGGCCGCTGGTTCAACGGAACAATTGCAACTGTTGTCGATTTCGACGACGAGTCGGTATTTGTCGAGCTCCCCGACGGCAGCACTGAAGCGGTCGAGCCTAACAAGTGGGACATTTTTAAATACGCGCTCGACGAAGAGACAAAAGAGATCACAGCAAATTCGGCCGGCTCAATGACGCAATTTCCTCTAAAACTTGCGTGGGCGATAACAATTCACAAAAGTCAGGGGAAAACGTTCGACAAAGTCGTGCTCGACCTAAGCCGCGGCATGTTCGCGACCGGTCAGGCTTACGTGGCGCTAAGCCGCTGCCGCACGCTAGATGGAATCGTCCTCACCCATCCGCTTAAACGTCACCACGTTTTAACGGACGCCAAGATCGTAGATTTCCACGAGCAGTTGAAACCACGCCAAACGCATCTCATTCCGGACGGAGATCCGGAATCCAGTGCACGTCCCACGCGTCATTGCGAGTCCGAAGGACGAAGCAACCCCCCTTCCACCCCAGATAACTAATTTTCGAGACTTGTGAATCGAGCGACGCTGATTTTCTTTGGGAATGACTTTGTGCGGGAGATTGCCAATTCTGCCACAGCTCTGTCAGCGAAATGGTTAACATCTACAGCAATGACGCAATTTGTGAGAAAGCCCTAAAGCGGTGTGGGGAGTCAACGAGGCCCCTCCGCCAATACTACGC
>CAZYHS010000036.1:0-11294 GCA_964647545.1 uncultured Pseudomonadota bacterium
TCGGGCATCTTCTCAACAGACTTAACGTGCGTCTCGGTAAAAATTTTCGAATGGCTTTTTTCGGCGTCTCTTTTTAACGCAGAGACAAGCTGCTTTGGGGTCCCTCGCAAAAAAAGCTGCCCCGCCTCTTTTTCGTACCAGAGGATGTCGTGTTTCTCGAGGTAGGATAAAAAATCGTCGACAGAGTACGACGTAAGAGCGGTATTCACAAAAGCCGGATTGTCCGAATAATAATTTTCGACGGAAATATTTTTATTTGTAAAGTTGCAACGGCCACCGCCAGAAATTAGAATTTTTTGTCCGATCTTTTTTTCGTGGTCTAAAAGTGCAACTGTCATTCCCCGCAAAGAGGCTGTGGCCGCACACATAAGGCCGGAAGCACCGGCACCGATTATCACCGCGTCAAATTTCATGGGGTTTAAATTGCACATCAAAAGAAATTTAGCAAACTATTCGGCTGTTGATCCCTTTGCTAAAATCTCCAAGCCTTTCTTTACATCGGCAAAGGCTTTTTTAAATTCTGGGCTGCTTTCGATCAGCGTTCTTACAAGTGGCTCTCTTTCGGCCACCGCTACAAACTGCCCAACCCTGACGATTTCGTTCATGCCGCCAAGGGCCAAGAAGTTCTCGACCGTCATATCACCGCGCCCTAAATAAATGAAGGTGACACTTGCATTGACAAAGTAGTTCATTAGCTTCACCGCCGCCTTTGCTCTGCCTTCTGGCGACGAGTCTTTGAGAAGCTCAACAACATCGTCAACTGTAAGCCGGCACGAATCTCTCAGAGTTTTTGCAGCGCCCGGATCGGCAAACATCGCCCTCACTCGAGCTTCGGCTTCAGGTGTGAATTTAACCGCAACCGGCGCGTCTCCAGCAGGCGAACTGACTTCTACGGCCTTCTTTTTCGCTGGCCGCGGAATTTCATCAAGGATTATTGGCGCTTCCTCAGGGGGGAGTTCCGGTACATAACCCTTTGAAGGTGTCGCGCCGCCTCTTTTCGATGCCCCATCTACAAGAGGTTCCAAAAATACGGGATCGAAACCAACCTGCGGAGATCTGACATACCTCTCAAGCTGTTCGAGGCTGATATTTCTTCCTTCAATGATAATATTTCCGTGTCCTGCAAAATCAGAGATCTTTGCCATTGCCTTAATAAACTCAAGGCTGTCGAGCTTGTATTGCGGATCCGCCGCAATAAATATTTTCAATTCACCTTTATCGCCCGGCACATCCTTATTAGGCGGACGATATCTAACTACCGAAGCGCCGAGCGGACACGAAATAACGTGCCAGAAATATCCGTGATGATAAAAATCGTTCTCGCCAAATCTTTCAGCTCCTCCATTTTGCAAATATATTTCTGCGTGCGCCTTAAGTGCAAAGACATCGCCCATCAGCCTTCCGGTCGATTCGTCATAACCAACCGACGGAAGGAGCATCTTCGGCCCATTTTTTACAAGATCGGCCGGCTGCATAACTTCAATTGCGATCGTCCTGTTCAGGTCTGTCACATTCTCGCTTGAAGCATCCTCTTTTGGTCTTTCGGGCGCCCCAGCTGCTTGCTTTGGAGTTATCGGATGAATGTGTCCTGTGCCGTAACTCTCGCTACCGGCCGAGGCGGACTTATTATTGCCGAGCGCAAGATAATATTCGAGTTTGCCATCGGCAGAAGGCTCATAACCGACGTAAATTTCACGGTGCATCCCCCGACGGCCGACAAGGTAGTCAAGCAAAAGTCCCTGCACTTTGCCAAGCGACCGTTTCCCTGTCTCTCCAATGAAAGCCTTCATTACAACGAAGACCTCCTGCGGCGTTGCGTTTTGCCAGAATGAATTCTTCAGCAGAGCTTCGGCTGTGAATAATTCCGTCAAAAGCCTTTCAGTTGCCGCATCAGCTCTCTTTCCCAACTCTGCATCAGGTGAAACTTTTGTCGCAAAATATCTATCGGCCACACTAAGCAAGATGACCGCATCGATAGCCGAGAACGGCGCCCGATATTCAACGCCGGCCCTTTCTGCAAGGTACATGTCGGCAAGCAGAAGCTGATCCTCAAGATTTGAGGCGTTGCGGCCCAGCGTCTCCGAATATCCATACTCCCATTCCTTTGCCTCTTCGCCGGCTCTAACCTTTGCCGCCGCGTCAGCTTCGAACAATCTACGAGCAGCAAAGATTTTGGCATTGGCAACCTTTTCGACAACCGTTCTGAGCATACCGGCTCTTGGCAATTCCTGAATTAAGACCCTTCCTGAGAGTGCCGCTTTTACGAACTCCCACAACTCGGCGGAGGAATATCGCTTGCCGTTTGTTGCTACAACCTCGCCAAGAGAAAAAACATATTCTTTTAGCTTGCCGGTTTCTGGAAGAACTTTTGTGTCAAGCAGGCTTGCAAGTTTTTCAGGCTGAGCGTCGAGATAGTCAAACACGCCTCTGACTTCGGCGGGGATACGTCCATATAATTCGCCAACCTTTGCTCTAAGCCCTAATAATTCCGCAAAATCATTCGGAGTTGCTTGTAATTTTTCGAGGTTTGATAATTTCTTCAGCACTTCCTTCACAACAAGCGTCTCATTCGTATGGCCTTCGCGCACTTCATAGGTGCTTATCGAGACAAGCTCGGTCCCTTTTAGGATCTCAACCAGCTCTTCAATGCTTTTTGCCCCCGCGATCTTTTTCTGTAGTTGATAGGCTTCAAACGCCCACGAACCGGCAATTGGCAAGACCTCTCCCGATATACCCTCTTTAGCTCCTATCAAATGGGCTCTCGCTAGCGCCGCATTCTCACGGTTGTAAACTCTGTAAACGATTTTTTCGATGCCAAACGGCAAAAATCTTGTCTCAAGCGCAGCATGTAACTTTTTAAGAAACAGCTCGGGGCTGAGCCGCCCGATCTGAATAAGCTGCAAGTCTGCAACTATTGCGCCGACCTCAAGCCCGCTGTCGTTGAAAATCTTTATCAGCTTGTCAAAAGAATCGGCGTCGTAATTGAATTTTTTTAAATCACTCAACAGATTCTCAAGACGCATGTGCCCCTCTGAATATTTCATTCCATCCGGAACAAGTTTATAAAACAACAGTCGGCCATCGTAATATTTACGCCTTGAGTTTTGTATGAACTTTTGAAGATTGGAACCATCGGCAAGATAAACGCCCCCCAGTTCGTGGAATTGCGGAAAAAAATTACTTTCTCTTTGATGCTTGAAAATTAAGTCGCCAAACATTTCACCCACCCAGCCAAGACTTTCCGCGGCGGCAATCGCCTCAGCTTTGCCCCCGTATAAAACAGCATCGCACATTTTTGCCAACTCGTTTGAAGAAAGTTTTGCACCGCCTACTTCAACGCCAGCAACACCGGCATTCTTCAAAATTGCGACAAAATCCTCTATCGATTTCGCAGCGGCAAGTGTCTCTTTTAATTTCGCAGCGTTTTTCAGTTGACGACTACTCGCCTCGTCCAGCGCAAAACTCTTCACCTTAGCAGGAGAGACTTGCCCCCCTTCGCTTGCCGGCTGCGGCTCTGCCACATCTTTCGCCGCCGGAACATCTGCTTTGTCATCAACCTTAAATAAAGTCTTTAGCCCCTGCCAAAGCTGCTTGGCCGCCATGTCAAATGGAAAACCGCCATGCATTAAAACCAGTTCGCCCCTACTTTCGCTAAAGACAACTTTTCCCTCGCCGTCTTTCACGCTGACCTTTAAGACCGCGCCGTCGAATTCTGCCTTAAATGTAAAAACCCTTTCGCCTACTTTAGTCCTGACGTTAAAGCTCCTTTCGACTGTAAACGGCGTTTTAAGTTCTCCGGTCACCTTAGGAATTACTTGACGCTCTAGGAAATCTAAAACTTCGGCACGGGTTTTTTCGTCCGACAATCTGCCGTGATTTTTTTCCATCGCGCGTCCGGCCTTATGCAACTCGCCGGAAGCCGCGACACCGGTGGCGTCATTGAACGCCGCCATAATGTAGCCCCCTACGCTTGCGGCGTATTCTTCCACACCTTTCCGGACACCGGCTCTGTACTCGGCTTCACGCGCCGTCTCCAGCGCACCCTTTGTCGGACGCTCAGTCCAATCGGCGGGGTTTAGTTGCGGGGCGGGATGTTGGGCTCGCCACTTTAAAAACTTGATGCGCTTATCGATCTGTTCGAGCAGAAGTTTGCGGGCCCTATTTGACGGCTGTGATTTTAATTCCTCACGAAGTCCGGCAAGGCGTTCTAAGGCCTCTCGATATTTTCCAACGTCACCGAGCTTATATGCTGCTATCATTTTTGTGTAAATCGGCCGTGCAAGGTCGTCCTTTCGAATTTCCAAGACATCGAGCTGTTGCTTGAGAAGGACATCGAAAATCGCGTCCCTTTTCCCGCCTAGTACACGGGCGGGCTTCGGGTTTCCCTCGGTAGTCCCGTCCTCTACCAGAAGAGGAAAGCCGCTTGCCGCGCTGGCTCTGTGATTTCCATCACCGATCTCAACGCCCCCCATGTAACGCCGCCCTTTAAGCGGCTCGATACCTTGGCAATCAATAATCGTATCGTACTCGCTCTTTGCCTTGTAACGCACCAGAGGATCTTTTGTTTCAGCATCGACTGCATTATTGTAGGTTTCTCTATCAAGCTCGTGCATGCGGCCGGCAAATTTCTTAAGCACGCGCATAGCAACGCCCCAACCGGCGCTAAAAGGTTCCGAATATTCACCTTGGCTTGTATAAGTTCGAGTTCCGGGTTCCAGAAGATAGTGCCCGGGAGCGACCTCTTTTGCGCCGACGCCGACCTCGGCTAAAGCATTATTCACACCTCTCCCGACAATCCCCTTGGCTTGCGCAACAAAGCCGGTCGGTTTTAGCTGTGCTAACGGAATTCCGTCCGCCACCGGCATTCTATGTTGTCTCGGTGCATTCGGCTGCTTCGGTGTCATAGCGTCGCTGCCGACCGGACCTCTTTCTGAAGCTTTGGAAGCTGTGGGAACTTTGGGGGCCTCTTCTGACGGCGTCACATTCGGAGCAACAGGTTCGCTCACGCCCCAGTCGGGAAGTACAACGTTTGGAACGCCTTCGAGCCTCTGGGCTAAATCTACGATGGGGAGTTTTTCGGCAACGTATTCTGGCTTTCTGTTCACTTCCGCGACAGCTTCGCGGACTTTGCCTAAGTACATTTCATAGTTCACAAGTCCCCACATATCAAAGTACTGTGGGTAGGTCTTTGCGAGCCGTTTGCCTTCTTGAATTACCGACTCCAGTGTTTTAATGGCCGCCTCAAACTCCTTAGTCCCCTGTTTGCCGCCTCGTTCCCACTCGGTCTTCGCTTTTGCGTATCCGTCAAGGGCCGAATCGATCTTTCCGCGATAGCCATCCACAATCTTTCTTACCGCCGCCTCGTTTGCGGCTTTAATGATCGGGCCGGTCATAATGCCGACTGCGATCATGTCAAGCGTCGACCAAAGTCGTAGCAACATGGTCTTTTTGTCGAACGCTGCGGCCGCGCCGTCCAAGGCGACCTGAACGTCCCATGCCTTGACACCTTCAACGACAGCATCGACTTGCGCAATACCGGTCATGCCCACAAAAAGAGCCGGAAACCTCAACCCAAGAGTCTGCGCGCCGTGTTTAAACCCGTTCATGACGAGCTTTGTTTCGGCGGCGAGCAACTTGAACTGTTCGGCGTTAAGTGTCGCACCGGCCTTGATAATTCCTCTGTTGACAAGCCTCGTGGTCGCTTCGGCCTCGGCCTTTTTAAACATCATTCCGCCGATTCCATTTTCCACGCCGTGGAAGAGCCTCAGCGTCAGCGCGCCTATAAGCAGATCTTTGCCGTAGAAAAGCACGTTCTCTTCAACGTTGTCATAAGGGAGCAGAGGATTATTGTTGAGAACTTTTCCCATCCCCGCTCCGCTAGCCGTAAAATAGACAAGTTCTCCGGCGAAGACTAAATTTTTACCCCACCTTGTCGCGCTTGCCGCCCCCAAAAGCTGCGTCAACCCTGCCCGCACGAGTCCAGCACCGCCGAGAGTCGGGATCGTTGTAAGGGTCGTTATCCCAAGTTCGCGGCAGAATTCCCCGAACTCCATGTCGTCGAATCTCTTCTGAAGCGTCTTCATCAGAGGACTTCGCTCAAGACTTGCAAATCTCCCCCACGCCTCTTCTTCGGGGAGCGTTAGCAGGGCCCGATATTCTTCGATGGCCTTGTCAAAGGCGAGCGTGCTTGTGTGATAATCGCCTGCGAAAAAATTGAATTTGAAAGTGCCGTGTCCGGTTTCGTCCAGTTGCTTTTTCATCCCCTCAAGCATTGCGACGCGGTCGTCGATAATTTTCCTTAGTTCGGGGACATAACCGTCATCTTCAAATCCCCCTCTTTTTATTTCGGCGGCCTTCAACATCAGCAGATTTGCGCGCTCCAATTCCTTAGCCGCCGCGGTAATATCGGCCTGAGTGGCGTTTCCAGACCTGAGTTTAGCCAACATTATATTCAGGGAACCTAGATATTCGTCAGAAGCCGGCGCATCATCTTGCGTACGAATCACCGGATCTTCGCCGTCGTACTGCGCGCTAACGTCTCCGCCGTATTCATGAAGCGTAAAAGCGCCGCCGATGAACGTGTTAAGCTCGGACAAGACAGCATTTTTATAGTTCTCGTCCTTGAAAGTTATCTTCTCTTCGACCTCGTGTTTGAGAGCTTCAAGCTCCTTTCGAACCATTGCGAGCTTTTGCTCTAAGATTTTGACCGTTGCGGCGTCGACAGTCTCTGTCTCTTCAAGTTTTTTCGTCCAGCCGATATCGTCGAGCCTGTCGGCCGCCGAAATTGTCATGGCTTTGTAGAGGGCAAGCCCCGCTTCGACCATCTTTCGGTCGGTGTGATCGGCATTCGGGTTCATCGCCCAGCGCAAAAGTTTTTGCGGGTCTATGCCGGCCGATTCAAGGACTTGACAAGCGCTCGGAAACGGTGCCGAATTAAGATCGTCCTTTGTGACAAGCGCCAGAGAGTCTTCAATAAAATCGTCATAATTGCAGGCGATGTTCGGCGCATTCGCATGAACTCCAGCCTTAATCAGCGCAGGGAGCGACTCTTTGAGCTCGAAGCCCTGCTTTGCCTGCATTAGCAGCGTTTCGATCTCCACGAACGAATATTCCAAAACGTCGCTACCGACATCGTAACCGTCAAACTGAGCGGCGTAATTTGAGAGAAATTCTTCGAAGGCATTTAACGTTTGCGGCTCGAGGCCTGTTCCGGCAACGTACTTTTCAAATTGAGCACGTTTTTCGATCAACTGATGAAGGGTCAAAATAATGTTATTCAATGCCTTGCTAAATTGCGCTTTGGTTGCGTCGTCAACGCCGTCGGCCATAAGTACGGCGTAAATGTTATCGACATAAGATTTTAGCGGCGCACATTCAAAAGCAAGGCCTCTCTCCTCAAAAAATCTTTCGAGCTGTTCAAGCTGACGATAGGCGGCGTTTGTCTTTATCGTGTCCACATAGGGATTTACCAGCTCACCCGCCTTTTTGAAGGCTTTCCCAAGCGGCTCGGTGATATTTTCAAACAGGCGGCCGGCACGAGGCTGGGGTTTTGCATCGGCAGTTTTTGGATGGCCGGTTGTAAACTCGTCTTTTGGTTCTTTTCTTGCTTCGGGCAGAGATGTGTTTTGCGAAGGCTCAAACTTCGTCTCGTCAAGCAGGTCGTCAATGTTTGGCAAAGAAGTTTGACAACCTTTATCATCAACTTTTGTTGACACTCCACTAACCCCCTAGAGCACCCGATTAGAGGCACCCCGTCGATATTACAGCAATTAGTGTGCCAATCAGCGCAAGATTATATGACGACGATGCGTTTTGATTTCTTTAATTAATCAACTAGTTACAACATGAAAATAGAGAAGTTACTTTGACGATGAGTCAAAATAATAAAATGCGTCAAAAATAGTCTCTTATTTAGCGATTGAAAATCTCTTTGTAGAGACTACGCAGCTGGTCAAGTTTTGCCTGTGCATCCTTTGGAAATGTCGCCTTAAATGTTTCGAACCTTGCGTCGCTTCTAAGGATCATCACAAGTTCGAATGACTGCATTTTTTTACCGGTAAAAGAGGCCATGAGCTCGTCGTAGAGCGCCTTCTTTTCGACAGAAACAGGAGCCTCTTGTTTCGGCGTGACAGGTTTTTCGTTCTGCTTCAATTCCTCCGCGGCTTCAGATGCCGAACCTCGCAATAATTCTATGTGGTAATCGCCGAACATTCTAACGCGAAATATCAGGTCGAGAATGATCTTTTGGGACTCCAGCGAAAAAATCGTGGAATCGACAGCCTGAAGATCGGCAAAAAATTCCAAATAGTCCTTCTCAATATTTTTTATCACGACATCGTAAAGACCCAACGATTGAGAAATTTTACGAACCTGAAGAGTCAACAAAGTGGAAACGGCTTGAAGCTCCGTCTCGGAAACGCCAAGCTCCGCGGCCCTTTCAAGGCTGTCAAAGGCGAGCAAGATCGCCTCATAGACCGCCGCATACTTTTGCGGGGAATCTTTCCAAGCCTGTATTTCCGCAAGTTCTATGGCTATCCTTCCGGCAACCGATGAAGCATGTTCCCCGAAGACCAGTCCCGCCGTAGTAAACTCGTTGGCGTGGACGAAAAGCCACGCAGCGTCATGCAGCTTTTGCAATAGGCATGTGCTCTGCTGATAATCATTTGAACGGGCAAGCGCCAGCAGCTCATTTGCTTCGGCCAAACGAACGGGGTCAGTAGCCGATGTCGGCTTTTGCAAGACTCTTTCGCTTCTAACATCGACAACCGGGGGTTCTTCTACAGGCGCTGGAGAATTTTCCTGAGCGTCATACTTAGACTGCGGAGCTAATTTTTCGATTCTCTCGAGCAATTCAACGAGCTGGTCGAACTTTGATCTGGCTCCGGCAGACAAAAATTTCCTCACGCCGCTCTTTTTTCCGTGTTCAGACGCCTCGCTAAGCAAAACACCTCTCTCCATTCCCGTTATCTGCGGACTGAGCCCCTTCAAAAGCCCGTCTAAAGCGGCTCGCTCCTTTTCAACCAGAGAGGCAAGAACTTCCAAAGCTTTTATTTTGTCAGCGACCGCAATGTTAAGACCCGCCGGCGCCATCTTAAGTAATTTGATAGCGCGCATGAGCATCGATGAGGTAAGTTGCGTCCTTCCGATATCTGCGAAGATATCGGCGGCAAGGGCCCTCAACTCGAACGCTTTGTCGGTCAATCCCGCGCGATCGTAATATTCGGCGCCGGACTCATAGCTCACTCCCCGCTCATAACCTTTTTGTCTCTCCGCCAATGCAACGTACGCGACAGCGGCTTTTGCAAATTCACGTTTTGCAACAAGCTCCGACAAATAAGAATTGAAATGGATCTTGCCAAGCTCGACCTTTCCGGCTGCCATCTCCGCCAGCGCCTTCATCAACAACCTGTCGGATTGTTCAACCAGCTTTGGCTTCGCCGGAGAAGCCACAGAGCTCTCGGTCTTTTTGGTTTCACCTGCTACGGCTGCGACGTGACGTGAGACAGGAAGCAACTTTGCATGGGCCGCTTGCAGCTTTTTTAGATAAGCATCAAGCGACGGGAGTAAAGCGGAGGCATCTACTCCGGTCTTTGCCGCAACGTTGCTCAAAACTTCTTTATGTCTGGTGGCCCTCTTAATTTCCAAATCAAGCTCTGCAACAATTCTATTCACATTTGCCAACTCCTGCTGCGTCAGGCCATTCTTGGATTTATCGAGGTTCGAATAAATTCGATTCTTTCTGAATACGTTTCCTGCCGAATAATCGTAGAAACGCTTTCTAATATTCCCCACAACTTTTTCAAACGCGGCCAATTTCTCTACGGAAACAAGATCCATAGCAAGTTCGGCAATTCGCACCGATAAATCGATCAGCTCATCGTCGAGTTTTCTATCGATTACGAACCTGACAACCCCCGACCTCTGCAGCACTTCGACAAAGATATCCAAAAATCTCTCGGCGGTTCTTTGCAACACGTCCAAGTCGGCCCCGTGCTTTTTCGCGGCCGTCAATCCCTCCAAACCATCGACCATTCTCTCCGCGATCCTGCGGCTCTCTCCCCTTACCTTGCATGACGACGGATTTATTGCCGGCAATCTTGCTACGATCTTTTCTGTGAGTCGCTCTGCATACTCAAACCATGTCGCAACCGCCATGTTTCTGTCACCCGCCTTCAAAAATGCCTCTGCCGCAATAATATATTTTTTCAACTCGATCGAAAAATCCAGATTCGCCGCGGCGCGCGCCTGCTCAAGTTTGCGCTTTGCAATATTCAAAGCGATCTGATTGCCCCCTTCGGCTGAAGAAGTTCGACCGCCAAAAGAAAAGGCATGGGTATCAAGAAAGAATGTTACGTCGGGGTGCTCTCTTAATACCGAAGCAGGAACCACAGGAGTCGGTTCGCCAAAGATGGTTGCATGAACAGCCTCGTTTTTGCCTTCGCCGATAGCGATCAGGAAAACTTTTTTAGCAGCAAGAGTTGTAGCAAGACCGATCGTAATGGCTCTTTTTGGAACCTGATCGATGTCGTCATTAAAAAAGCGCGCATTATCTTTGCGCGTCTGCTCGGTCAAAACAACAGGCCTGACATCCGACTTAAACGGCGAACGGGGTTCATTAAATCCAATGTGGCCGTTCTTGCCGATTCCGAGCACAATAAGATCAAAACCGCCACTAGCTGCAATATCTGCGCTGTATCTTAGAGCTTCGGCTTTGCATTCGCTGACAGTTCCGTCGATGCCGTGTATATTTTCTTTTTTGATGCCGACGTGATTGTAGAGTTGATCTGCCATTTCAAAGCGGTAACTTCTTGGGTGAGTCGATGAAAGTCCGACATATTCGTCCTGATTGAACGCGATAACATTTTCCCAAAAAGTTTCTTTTGCATAGACCGACCTGAGAGTTTCATAGAACTTGGCCATTGTGCCGCCTGTTGAAAAGCAAACGACAGCGCGGCCATTTTTTTCGATTAGCGACCTAACTTCGGCCACAAAAGCATGAGCGGCAGCTACCGCAGGTTCTTCATATACTTTAATGAGAATCTTATTGATCACCTGCGAAAGGCTGGGTTTGATTTGAGCGCTACTTGTTCGTGACGAAGGATCTGCTTCATAAAAGAATCTGCCGAGTCTGATATCACCGCCTGCCGTAGCCGTGACAAGCTTTTGCAGATCTTTTCCCCTGAGGGTTTCGATAAAGATTCGCACATCATCTTTGGCACGACCGAATTCTCTCCCGACATTATTTAAACTTACGCTCCCCATCATCGCCGAGATGCCGAAGTGGACGACGCACG
>CAZYHS010000037.1:0-2318 GCA_964647545.1 uncultured Pseudomonadota bacterium
AAAAAACCTAGCAACTTATCCGGTTATTGGACGATAACTAGGCAACTATTTTAAATGGAGGATTTATGGCAGAGAGATGCGCGCCGGTGACGTTTCAACCGCAAAGTCCAAAGCTAACAAGATATTTTGAGCAGCTCAAAGGCGTGGCGGGTTCTCCCTCCACGCTTGAGGTGTGTGACTTCACAATAGCCGCCGGATTATCGGCCGGTCAGCTGCAGGAACTTCTTGCCGCCGACGAGCAGGAGATCGCAAGTGTTTTGAGCAGCCTGTTCTATCCCGACAAATTCGATCAACGGGCGATCAACGCCGCCCGCGACCGCTTGGAAGGTGCCTACGAAGTTTACACCGATTCCGATACGTTCGAGGAAATCGAAGATTTTCGCAAAGAGAACAAAAGTGTGGCCGAGCAATACTCCGAAAAAGTTTTAGAGGCCCCATGGAAAAAAATAGATGCCGCATTGGCAGCTGCGAAAAAGAAGATCAAAGAGGCCGGTGAGGTAACTTCAAAAGATATAACTCCCGAAGCCGCGGAAAAAGAAATTGAAGCGCTGCAAAAAGAGTATTCAAAATGGTGCGATGCCGCGCTGAAGGCTCTGGCAAAGGCCGTTAAAGACGGAAAGATCAGCCGATTTGATTCGGCAAGTCTCGAAATGGAACTGAAGTTTAAGGTTGGGAATAACTCTGTTGACCAAGTAAGGGTCGCCGGTTTTGCGAACGTTGATAACTTGAGAAATCAAGGTGAATTACATGTTGAGTCTGTTCGACTGGAGGGTAACTATTCCGTAGGCCGCGCTCAAATTCTAGGGAAGGTGAGCGCACTCCTTGACGCGATCTATTTTGCAAAGGTCAACAAGGCCGAAGTAAACAAGATCGTTTTTGAATATCTTGGCGTCGATTGCGCCAAGGCCTTGGCCGACGCCAAAAAGATCACCGAAAAACTGGTGACGCCGAAATATTCCGTTGCCTACGATTCGATCGCCGAAACGCTTAACACATGTCTGGCAACTGCCTTGCCAAAGCTCGACGGTGTTATCGAGGCGCGCTTAGAAAAACTTGAGCCGATGCGCAAACCCCTTCTTGATGCATGGGCAAAAGAGGCTCTGCCGGTTTTAGACGAATTTTATCCCCTCATTGCCGACTATGAAAAAAGATATCTTGCCCTCATCGAAAAGTTTAAAGGGGCTCAAAGCGGTATAAACGGCGGTGCAGTTGAAGCTACCCGCAAAACGCTCGAGGCAAAAAAGGAGAAGATTCGCGCCTTATTTGCACGTAACGGCATTAATTTAGCCGAATAAACCCTCAAAAAGCCTCCTAAACTCCATTTGACAACGGCATACGCGGCAAGTTAAGCATGCGCCGCCTATGCAAATTAAACGCAAGAAAACCAGACAGATACATGTCGGGCCAGTCGCAGTTGGCGGTGGCGCCCCCGTGTCGGTCCAGTCGATGATCATGTCAAAGACTGCCGATGTCGCGGCTGCGGTCGCCGAAATTCGTCGACTTGAAGAGGCCGGTTGTGAAATCGTTCGGGCTGCAGTTCCCGACGAAGAGGCCGCGCGCTCTCTTGCCGAAATTAAAAAGCAGATTTCCATTCCGCTTGTCGCCGACATTCACTTCAACCACAAACTTGCGCTTATCGCCCTTGAGTCGGGCGTCGATTGTTTGCGCATTAATCCGGGCAACATCGGCGGCGAAGATAAAGTTCGTGAAGTCGTCGAAGCTGCGCGTCCGAAAAAAATTCCAATTCGCATCGGTGTGAATTCGGGCTCGGTAGAGGCGGCGCTGCTCGAAAAGTTCGGCGGGCCAAAACCCGAAGCGCTTGTCGAATCGGCGCTTGGACACGTCCGCATTCTTGAAGATCTAAATTATCCCGAAATTAAAATTTCGATAAAATCGTCGAACGTGTTGCACATGATCGACGCCTATCGTTTGCTTTCGACAAAGTGCGATTATCCGCTTCACCTCGGCGTGACCGAGGCGGGAACGCTTCTCCCCGGCTGCATTAAATCGGCGCTTGGCATCGGCGTTTTGCTTTCGGAAGGGATCGGCGACACAATTCGCGTTTCGCTCACGAGCGACACTCTCGACGAAATCCGCGCGGCCTACGAAATTTTAGTCAATCTCGGACTGCGCGAAAGACGCGGCGTTGAAATTATCAGCTGTCCGACGTGCGGCAGATTGCAGATCGATCTGCTTTCGCTTGTCGCGCGCGTTGAAAAACGCCTCGCAAAAGTTCACGTGCCGCTGAAGGTCAGCGTGCTTGGCTGCATTGTGAACGGCCCCGGCGAAGCAAAAGAGTCAGACATCGGCATTGCCGG
>CAZYHS010000037.1:2418-10682 GCA_964647545.1 uncultured Pseudomonadota bacterium
GCTGCATTGTGAACGGCCCCGGCGAAGCAAAAGAGTCAGACATCGGCATTGCCGGCGGAAACGGCAAAGGGGTCATCATTCGCAAAGGTGTAGTCGTTCGCACCTGCAAAGAAGAAGAACTTGAAGATGAATTGATGAAGGAAATTGAGAAAATCGTGTCAGTTTGAGTCGTTGCGAGCCAGCAGGCGAAGCAATCCACCGCATGAACGAGATTGCTTCGTCGCTTGAAGCTCCTCGCAATGACTGCAAATTACAGATCAAATAAAATATGCGCTATTCAAGGTCGTTAATTCCAACTCTAAGAGAAGATCCGTCAGACGCCGAGGTCGTAAGCCACAAGCTGATGGTCAGAGCCGGCTACATCCGCAAAGTCGCCGCCGGCATTTACGATTATTTGCCCCTTTGCCTTCGCGTGCTGCGAAAAATCGAAGGGATCGTCCGCGACGAAATGAACAAAGCCGGTGCGCAGGAACTTCTGCTGCCTGTAATTATGCCGAGCGAACTTTGGATCGAGTCGGGGAGATGGGATTTTTACGGCAAGGAACTGTTGAGAATTAAAGACAGGGCCGACCACGCTTTTTGCGTTGGCCCCACGCACGAAGAGGCGATCACCGACCTTGCGCGCCGCGAAATTAAATCGTGGAGAGAGCTCCCGAAAAATCTTTTCCAAATCCAGACGAAATTCCGCGACGAGGTTCGCCCGCGTTTCGGTCTTATGCGCGGACGCGAGTTCATCATGAAGGACGGCTATTCGTTCGATCGCGACGAGGCGGATGCGCAAGAGACCTACAAGTTGATGTACAACGCCTACAAAAATATTTTCCGTCGCTCAGGCCTTGAGTTCAGGCCGGTCGATGCTGCAACCGGAGCCATCGGCGGCTCGCAAAGCCACGAGTTCCACGTGATGGCCGCTTCCGGCGAAGACGCGATATTTTTCTGTGACAAGTGCGAATATGCCGCGAACGTCGAAAAGACAAAGCTCGTCCACGACAAAGTTCTGGCCGAATTGAATTCGAAAGTTGCCGGTGCGAAGGGGGAGAAAAAATATATCGAAGTTTCAACTCCCGACAAAAAGAGCGTCGATGAAGTGGCAACTTTCCTAAAGGTAAAGCCGGTCAATCTTGTGAAGACGTTGCTTTACAAGGCAAGTGTTGAAGGTGCAGAACCGGTCTTTATCGCCGCGCTCCTTCGCGGAAATCACGAGCTTATCGAAGCCAAATTCGTTCGCGCAATTACCGATGCAGGTTTCGTTAAGTCGGGCGATGTGATGCTTGAACTTGCGGGCGAGACCGACGTTGTGAAACTGACGGGCGCACCGGTAGGTTTTGCCGGTCCGCAAGGCTTGAGAGAAAAGGGCCTGCGCGTTATTGCGGACGCTGCGGTGATTTCCGACGACGCTTTTGTCACCGGCGCAAATAAAGGCGACGCCCACTTTGTCGGCGTGACGTGGGCCGATTGCGGCGTAGAACGCGTGGCCGACATCAGGCGCGCGGTTTCAGGAGATGTTTGCGTCCATTGTGACGGCGGTGGCCTTGACGAAAAACGCGGGATCGAAGTCGGTCAGGTTTTCTTCCTTGGCACAAAATATTCCGAAAAGATGCACGCGGTCTATCTCGACGAAAACGGCAAAGAACAGTTCATGGTGATGGGTTGCTACGGGATTGGAATCGGCAGAACCGCTGCCGCGGCGATCGAGCAGAACCACGACGACAAAGGAATTATCTGGCCGGTCGCGATCGCGCCGTTCCACGTTGAAGTTATTTCGGCCGGAGAAGATGCGATTGTCAAAGAGACCTCCGAAAAAGTTTATAACGAGCTGACAAACGCCGGCCTCGAGGTTTTGTTCGACGACAGAAACGAACGACCGGGTGTGAAATTTGCAGACGCTGACTTGATCGGCATCCCGTACCACGTTGTGGTCGGCAAAAAGGCGATCGAAGCCGGCGCTCTCGAAGTGAAGAATCGCAAAACAGGCGAACGTAAAATGATGCAGACGTCTGAAATTATCGAGCTCGTAAAAAACGAACTTAAAAAGTAATTTTGCAGTAAAAACTGGAGGGGGAATTATGTTCAACGGTCATAACAAACCGAAAGATAAGTTGATCGTAGCTCTCGACGGCGACTCGCTTGAGCACGCCGCGCATCTTGTCGATACTCTTAAATCGGACGTGACGAACTTTAAGGTCGGCTTACAGCTTTTTACGGCGTGTGGCCCCGACGCCATTAAAATGGTGCAGGACCATGGCGGTAAGGTCTTTCTTGATCTAAAATATCACGATATTCCTTCGACGGTTGCCAAGGCTGTTTACCTTGCAGCCAAGCACAACGTCGCGATGATAAATGTACATGCGACCGGCGGCCGCAAAATGATGGCTGAGGCTTTGGCATCGGCTCAGGACGCGGCTCCTCACAATCCTCCCCTCATAATCGGCGTGACAGTTTTGACCAGTATGGAATCTCTTGGCGATATCGGCATTCAGTTCGAAGTTCGCGAACAGGTGCTTCGTCTTGCAAATCTTACTCAGGAGGTCGGTCTGCACGGCGTGCTTGCGTCGCCACTTGAAATTCAGCCGATCAGACTTGCGTGCGGCAAAAAATTCGTGATCGTCTCGGCCGGAATCAGACCCGCCGGCAGCCATTTGGACGATCAGGCGAGAATCGGCAGCCCGAGACAGGCGATCGCGGCCGGCGCCGATTATCTGGTCATCGGTCGGCCCATAACAGAGGCGAAAGACCCTCTCGCTGCGGCAAAACTTATCTTAAAAGAGATGAGCTGATTTATTCGCCCATCTGGCTGTTCAAAAATATCATACTGAAAAATTCTTTCACTTCGTCGGGGATCCCTTCGATATCGGACATGCCTATCGAAAAGATGACGCCGCTGCTTGCGTTTGCAAGACCGAACTCGTAACCTCCACAGATTTCGATAGGTCCGACTCCAACGCATGAACCTGTTGTGGCGCTCACCGAAGAACCGACCGCTCTCATGCTTGCGGCCGCATATTTTAGCATGATCCCATTTGTCACAACGTGAGATAGCTCGAGATAGGCTCCGGCGAAGAAATTACCCGTTTTTACCTCTGGGCCAACAATCGGAAGAGCGAACGGCCCGCCGACGTCGATGCGGCTGAGTTCTTCGTTTCTTGGTGCGTTGCCTGCAATTGCGCCGAGCGCCGCCCCCATTTTGACAAATACTTTTTTGGAGGAGCCTAGCGGGATGCTGAATGTCACGGATGCTTTCGGCTTGTAGTAGTTCGCGGCGCCGACAGATGAGCTGTTGTTGAGACAGATCTTTGCTCCACCATCGCTGTAACAGATGTTGGCTTCCGGTTTTGCGCGAAAAGGTGTGTCGTTGTACGCTGAGTCTCCTTCATTTTTTACAAGTTCAAGAGCTCCGCCTCCTTTGATGACCAGTTTGTCGTCGAGTAGATATCTTGTGTAGTAGCTTTTCGCGCCCCCCGTTGCGGTCTTATTTTCGCTGGTGTTGAAATATGAGCCGTAAACCGTAACCGAAACTGCGCTGTTTTGGCCGGTCGCGGTCTGGTAGCTGAGCGACAGGCTTTCGTAGGTGAGGTCTTTTGTGCTCCACGATTTGAAGAAGCCGAAGTCGGTGTAGCTTGTCGCTTCAATTGTGTAGCTTTCCATTTTTCCGTTGTTTGAAACGCCGAATTTACCGCCGAGGACCAGACTTGCGTCTCCCGTTCCGGAATAGCCGGTGTTGAGCTTTAAGCTCGCTGCATGTTTTTTCTCACCGATGTCGGCGTAAAAAATCACTCGCGTGCTGCTTGTTTCCGGATTTGTTCCGATGGTTTCAATAACGTCGGACCTGTGCAGCGCGCGGGCAAGCTGCTTTTTGATAGCGGTGAGCTTTTCCTGTTTAATGTAGGTTCCAAGCAGCGGGGCAAAAAGCTCTTCGATCATTTTTGCGGTTTGCTCGTCGTTATCGGTCGGGTTGCCGTCAAGTTGAATCACTGCCAGTTCGTCCCATCTTCTGAGATCTATGCGGGCATTTAGAGCCCCGTCGAGCGCGATCGCGAATTGAGAGCTCTTAACAAAATATCCTTTTGACTTGAGATAGTTCTCCGCTTTTTTTACGGCAATTTCCGGAGTTGCCCCTTCGTCCTCTCCGTGGAGAGCGTCTTCGATTATTTTTTTGACGTTATTTGTCTCATATTCAGGCAGGTCCCCGGAAAGGACGATATTTTCTGGAACCGGAAATCTTTCGATGACGAGCGCAATTCCTCCGTCGGCGTTTGCCGACTCTTCAAAGGTCAGATAGAATCTTTCGCTAAAATCGGTTCCCCTCATCGCGCGTTTGGCTGTCTGCTGAAGCAGGTAGATAAGCTCCTGCCAGTTCTTGGCACCGGATAGGGTCATGTTCATGATCGCAAGATCTCTTTCTCCGGCCTCGCGAAAGTTTTTACCTTTTGCCGCGGCATAGGCGTAAAAACCGTCGTCGTAAACTGCGATGACCTGTGGCTTTTCGCGGCTGATTTTCATTGAGAAGACGAATTTATTTCCCTCCTTTTCAAACCCTGCCACAATGGGTGTGAACGGCAGATTTCGTGCGTCCGGATCGGCGGCAAGGATGTTCATCAGCAGCTGCGGATTGCCGGCGAGGGCGTACGCGAGCTGTGGGTTGTCGCTAAAGATTTCCTCGAGAACTTTGCTAAGCTCTTTGACGGCCTCATCATCGATTGCGTCGGTTGCTTTAAAGAGGAATGCGGCGGGTTTTTCGTCCGAGATGATCTTTAATGTGACTCCATTTTTAGTTCTTGCCGCGACCTGCAGCGTGACGCTGATCTTGCTCTCGATCATGGCCTCTTTCAGCTTCTGCAGAAAAAGCGAATATTTCGCCGGAGTAATTTCCTCGCCTTCCCTTATTTTCGCTTTCGTCAGAGCCGCTTTGACGGCGCTCTTTGTTTCGTCGTCGATCGTTTCGATCGAGATCTTTTCTACGCGTTCGCTCTTTTCGGCGTCCTCGAAAATTATCTGCGCGTCCGGAAAATCATCGATGAACTCGGTTTTTTCCGGAGCGTGTTTATCGAAAATCATCCGGCAGAGGCTTTGGTTGCGGGCGCTCCAGAAGATAATATCTTTTGCAAAATTGTTGGCCGGCGGATTTCCGTTCACGAGTTTGATGAGGTCGTCTTTGGTCGGCTCATCTTTTAGCGGGAGGCACTGCATGCTTTGAAGTTTGTAATGAACGCCGTTAATTTTTGTCGTTGTCGGCATAGAAGCCTCCTTTTATTGCAAAAAAGCGAAGATAAAAAAGCCCTCGTCTGGCTTCGATCAAACGCACGCAGGCTTCAGCGGCTTTTGTTCTTTCCTTAAGCGGGATGTTTTTTGCGGCGAAGATCCATTCAATTTCAAGCGAACCCAGCTGCTGGAGCTCTTCGGCGGTTGACGGTAAGTCGGTTGAAAAACGGTCGAGAAGTCTTGCAGTCGTCTCCTCGAGCATTTCTCTTTCACTTTGGAGCAGATCGCCAAGGATCATTTCGGTCTCTTCGATTTCGTCAATAACGTCGTCATGTCTGTGTTCAAAAATTCTTGAAGCAGCTTTCTCAATTTGTGATGCAGCTGAGCCTTTGTGGTCAAAATAAACGAAGGCGCTGAATATCGGCAGCTCAACTGCAAGTTTCGTAAGATCGAAAGCGACAACGTCGCGGCCTCTGTCAAAGCGGTAGTCCGTAAGCTGCAAGATCGTTTCAATTGCGTGTGTTTGAGCCGCCGTCTCCCTAGCTTTTGCCAGCAGACGGCTGTTACCCGTCTTTTTGAAAGCGCGGTCGAATGCGTCGTCGATCTTTAAAGGCTGCAAATCCACGACGTTTGCGATAGCTTGGGCGGCTTTACTTTTTTCGTCTGCCTCGACGGTCTTCGCCGCGAGGTAGATTTTTTTCATCACGAAGAGAGCAGGGAGGGCCCCCGAGGTGATTTCGCGCTTCCACTCAAGCGCGTTCTCAAGTTTGAAAGATTCCGCCACAAGAGCTTCCGGCGAAATTTCGTTTGCAGATTCGACGAGAAAACGGGCGCTTCTTGAAATTTCGCTGACAAAATTGAGCCAAAATGCATCGGCCTCTTCCAGAATATGAAACGAGTCCGAAATCACCTCGAAGAATTTTTGTGCATCAATAAATTTTGCGAAATCGAGAGGGGCGCTCTTTTTGACCGTCATAACCCCATCTTTAATTTCGGCCGACATTTGCAATTTGCGTGCGAGATAAAGCAGGTCGGCCATGTAGATCGAGAGCTCTTCGTCATTTGGGCGGGCTCCATCTCCACTTTTCATCCAGAACGAATATTTTTTGTTGAAATTATCTGTTCGTTTTATCGATTCAAAAATGTGTTCGATCAATTCGTCGTTGCTGTGGAAAATTCCAAGCTCCGCTTCATCGGCAATTTCGATCTGGTCGGCTTCGTAGAGGAGGGCGGCGCGTGTGAACGGGTCGAGTCTTGTGTTCCTGAGTGCCTTTTCGACGATCGATTCGGCGACCGGCGTGAGTGATTGCCCTTTGTATGAAGCGAGGTAGGCAAAACATCCTGTTAAAAGACTTTTGCTCCAGAGCGCGTCGCAGACGTCGCCGTCGGTTGAAAACCCGATGCGTTGCAAAATATTGCGCGCGCTGTTGATTGGAAGTGCGCTCGCAATAAGTCTGCCGCCGAAGTCGAGCGAACAACTTTCAAAGGATGAGCAGTCCGAGAAGACCGTTTGAATTAGCGACATTACTCCCGAGGCGAGCATGAGATAGGGGTTTACCGAGCCGCTGTGGCTGAACCATCCGAAGGTCGCTCCGTTTGTGGGGTCGATCATGAAATTGCCAAAACTGAGTGCAGGTGGGCGAAACTTCAGAGGAATGACGATAGCGGCTCCGGAGCCTCCGACAGTTAAAGCAAGGGTATAGGACGAGATGTTTTCGGCATTTTGCAGATCGGTGAGAAGCGCAAGCCCGACTGAATTTGACTTTCCTGTCACCGTGCCGGTGCCGTCGAGAGTGACATCGAAATAGAGCGTGGAAGGCATCATCACCTGATTTTTCCACGAGGCGGTGACGCGAGAGTCGTCGATCTTGTAAAGCCTATAGCCTGCTTGGGCTGCTTTGGCGTCGGACATGCTGCACGCCTTTCTCTCCCCGCAAAGCATCCACTGAAAAAAACGGCTTTTTCGCTCTTCTATTAATTATTTCGGAAGATGAAAAAATTGGTTGCGTGATATTTTTTTTGCCGATTTTTAAGTTAGCAACTTTTTAAAAATCGCGACGATAATATTTGGCGAAGATGTTAGGCTGGCTTTGAAACCGTTTTTTAAAATCGGCTTTCTAGAAATGAATTTGACAGCGCTTTTGAAAGTCGGCTTTTAAGGGCGGCTTTTAAAAACGATTTTTAAATGCGTTTTTTTAGCGGCGGGGTGCAGGACGATATGTATATTTTCTCAACATTTCCAACATTTTGTACGATGTAATGAGTGTTGATTTTACACGATGGGCTAGACTTTCTTTCGAATATCCAGTCGCAACGATGAAATCTATCGCAGATGCCGATTCTGCAATCGACGCGAGCGCGATATCGAAGAAGCGACACTTTTCTTTCACGCTTGGCCTCGCATTTCCTTCCGACAAATTCAGAATTGCGCTCGATAGCGCCCGCCTCAACTGGTCGATGATAAAATGATTTCCCCTTGGCAGTTCTCGTGTGAGTTCCGGCAGCATTTTTGCTACCTCCAGAAGGGCCTGATAACATCTTAACCTTTGGTGATTCATTCGTGCCTTCTTTCGTGGTTTTGGTTTTTTTGTCTCCCCGCAACTGTGAGGAGACAAAAAACACCTAAAACCACTAAGGAGGTCTTATGTTCGGTCACCAAAGGCTCAAATGTTACCAGTTGGCTCTGGAGACGGCAAAATTGATGCCTGAACTCACACACTCTTGGCCCAAGGGGAGCGGCTATTTAGCCGACCAGTTGAGGCGGGCGATCGCAAGTGTTGTTCTGAACATTTCGGAAGGTTACGGACGAGGCACACTTCAAGAAAGAAGACGCTTCTTCGATATCGCAACCGGCTCAGCATTCGAAGTTGCATCGATATTTGACATTGCAATTGCGCAAAATTTCGAAAATTTCAAGCGAGGGCAATCGATCAAGAGCAAAATGTTCCTAGTGGCGAAAATGTTAGAACGGCTTTGAAAGCCGCTTTTCAAAATCGTCGTTAACAGGCGTCTTTTGAAAGTCGGCTTTTAAGGGCGGCTTTTAAAAACGATTTTTAAATGCGTTT
>CAZYHS010000038.1:0-9005 GCA_964647545.1 uncultured Pseudomonadota bacterium
GCTTCCAAGTCGAGGGCTTTTTCACGAGCGAGCGAAAAATTGCCCGAGCCGAGCGCTAAATTTAGTGCGCTCAAATCACCCGAGCAGAAGTTTAAATGTGCTTCGTTGCTAGTCATGAATAAATTGCCACTAAAAGCTTCGCATAATCGCGTCCTATAAGGCGCGAACTTCTAGCTAACCGCTCGAAAAATGTCAATTTATTAGATTTGTAATTAAAAGACATTTTGCATAAATATGTAAAGTATTGCTTTAAGTGTAAGTACCTAGAAATAAAGAAAAAACCTTGCCTATTAATTAGGCAGGTGTAACCATCCCCCGCAGAATGAGATATGTCGGCAATTCCAAGTCGGCTGAGCTGGTTCGCGAATACATTAAAAACCGCGCGCATGACGATAGGTCTTGTTGTGCAGTCGGCGAACCGGGAGTTGGCAGAAAATTTTGTCTGCGCCTTATTCATGAGTCCAGCAGGCGTAGCAGCGAGCCTTTGGTCTGCTTTGACGCTGCCAGATCAAAATCCCCCGAAACGGAAATTTTCGGCGAAGTTAAAACCTCGATATTCGTGATCGAAAATATTTCTACCGGACTCATCGACGACGCCGGCGGCGGCACTCTTGTGATTTCCAACCCGCATTATTTATCGAGCGACGCGCAGCACGACCTTGCAGTTGCCATGGCGTTTGGCGGATTTAAGCCGCGAGGGTCGGAAGAGACGCTAAAGGCCATGTGCCGTTTTATGTTCGTCCTTCCACCTTCGCCGGAGAGACTTATCGAAGAGAAAAAACTCCTTCCTGAGTTGTGGCAGCTTGTGCAGGCCGAGCAGATTTTTATTCAGCCTCTCAAAGAAAGGCTCGACGACGTTGAGCCGCTGGCCGAATATTTTGCCAATAAACTTTCCTGCGACCTAGGGTTGCCGCTAAAAAAAATCGGTAAGACGGCGCGCAAGCTACTTAAAAAATATCTTTGGCCGCAAAATGTCTTCGAGCTTCAAACGCTTATCTTGCACGCGCTTCTCGATTTTGACGCGCCGGAGATCGAGGCTTCGCATCTTCAGCTTCGGCTCGATCAGAACTGGATCGCTCATGCCGACAAATATCTTGAAAAACTTTCGTTCGAAGAGATGGTCGAAATGAAACTTTCGCAGTTTATGGAACGTCTTGGGCGCTACGACGCCGAAAATATCTACGACACTATCATTGACAGGGTGGAGAGGCCCTTGATACGCACGGCGCTCGAGAAAGCCGGCGGCAATCAGCTGCGGGCCGCAAAGATACTCGGCATAAATAGAAACACTCTGCGCGCCAAGATAGGCAAGTACGAGCTGGAATAAATTATTTGGAGAAATATATGTCGGAAAAGATAAAAGGTCTCTACGCCGTCATTGACAACACTTTCACGCCGAACCTCTCTCATTACGAGCTGGCGAATATGGTGCTCCTCGGCGGCTGCAAAATTGTGCAGCTTAGAATGAAAATGCCGGCCGGCTCTCTCAAAGATGGCGAGCCGACTCCTCTGTGGCGCGACGATGTCTATGCGGTCGCCAAGGATATCATGACGCTCAAAGAGCGCTTCGATTTTACTTTTATCGTGAACGACTACGTTGACGTGGCCGGCGAAGTTAAGGCAGACGGCGTTCATGTCGGCAGCAACGATATCGCGCCGGCTGAAATCAGAAAACGACTCGGCTCGAATATTTTGATCGGCTACTCCAGCCATTCGGTGGAAGAGGGTATCGCGGCGTCGAAGGGTGAGGCCGATTATGTCGCGCTGGGGGCCATTTTCCCGAGCCGCACGAAAGGCCCGCTTCATCCGGTGCAGGGGCTCGATAAACTTTCCGAACTGTGCAAAAGGTCGCAAAAACCGGTGGTCGCGATCGGCGGGATCGACCGCACTAATATCGATTCGGTGATCGCCGCCAAAGCCTCGTCGGTAGCCATGATAACCGCATTGACCTGCGCAAAAAATGTCGCCGAGGAGACCTCTTGGTATGTTTCGAGATTCAAATAATCCAAAAGTGCTGACCGTTGCCGGCAGCGATTCGTCGTGCGGGGCCGGCATTCAGGCAGATATCGTCACACTCAAAGCTTTTTCTGTCGTGCCGTTGTGTGCAGTGACTGCCATCACAAGCCAGACGGAGGAACGTTTTCTCGATTCTACGAACGTCCCGCCGAATATTCTTGCCAGCCAGCTTGCGGCCGCAGCCGCGTGCGGCCCGATCGGCGCGGTTAAGGTCGGCATGCTTGGGAGTTCTTCCAATGTTCGCGAGCTAATTCTTTTTCTCAAGGGGTTGAGATGTGCGAATGTCGTGATCGACCCTGTCCTGTCTTCAAGCAGCGGTGCAGATCTGCTGGAGGTCTCGGCTCACTCGGTATTCAAAGAGGGGCTGCTCCCTCTTGCTTCGGTCGTCACTCCAAACGCGATTGAAGCGGGGCTTCTTGCCGGTCTCAATGTCTGGAACGTGGCCACAATGAAAGAGGCGGCAAAGACGATCTGGAACGACGTTGTGGCAAACCGTTACGATGGCGGCGCTTCGCCTTTTCACGTTCTTGTGAAAGGTGGACATTTGCAAGGTAGCTCGGTCGATGTGCTTTTTAACGGAAGCGATTTTGTCGAATTCGACGCTCCCAGAATTTT
This sequence comes from uncultured Pseudomonadota bacterium, assembly GCA_964647545.1. Lineage (GTDB taxonomy): Bacteria > UBA10199 > UBA10199 > 1-14-0-20-49-13 > CAZYHS01. The sequence continues at coordinate 2,632 of CAZYHS010000038.1, forward strand.
AACGTCCGAGGGGAAGAACGCATCTAGGCGCGGCACGGGCTGTCGTCTTTCGTCCGCGCTCGCTGCAGGAATTGCCTCCGGAATGAGCGTTACCGAAGCCGCACGCGCGGCGAAACAATATGTGGCCGCCTATCTGGCCGGTGCCGACGGCATCTAAACCCGCTATTTGGTCCCGATTTTGGAAATAAGTTCGCGATAGGTCGCCATCAATTGTTTTGTGACGGGGCCGGGGACGGTTGTTTTTTTGAAAAATCCGCGCACCTCGTAAACCGGAGTTATTTCGGTCGTTGAGCCGGTCAGAAAAATTTCATCTACGTTCTTGAGATCGACCGTTCTGATGCTCGACTCCACACATTCGATGCCGAGCTCTTCGGCAAGCCCCATTACCACCCAGCGCGTGATGCCCGGCAGACAGCCGTCTGCCAGCGGAGGAGTGAAAATCCGCCCCTTTTTTATCACGAAGATGTTGCTGGCGGTCCCTTCAAGTATAAGCCCCGAGCGGTTTTGAAAAATGCCCTCGTCTGCCTTGGCTTTTGTGACCTCCAGTCGGGCAAGCATTTTAGTGAGATAGTTGGTCGATTTTATTTCGGCCACGTCGGGGTCGTCGCCGAAAACCGACTTGACGAGGACCACGCTGGCTCCGCGCTGATAAATCGCTTTCGGTCTCTCTTTTAGCGCGCGCGTAAAAATAACGAAGTTCGTGGACATGTTTTTCGGGCGCGCAAGTCCGCTGTTGATGCCGACCGCGCTGACGGTAACTCTGATGAACGCCTCTTTCAGTTTATTGCTGTTAAGAGTTTTGACGATGGCGTGCTCGAACGCGTTCTCGCTCAAAGGAAGTTCTATCTGCAGCTTTTCGCAGTTCGATCTGAGCCTGTGATAATGCATGTCGCAAAAGGCCGGCCTTCCGTTGTAGGCGCGCATGGTTTCAAACGCCCCTTCGCCGTAGAGATAGCTTCTGTCGAATATCGATACACAGGCGTTTTGTTCCAGAAGTAATTTACCGTTGATATAGATTTTGTTCGTCATGACGGTGCTCCGTTTTAAATCAGATTTGGATCGTTTCGAATATTTTTTTGGCCGCGCCCGAAGTTCTGTAAAACGCCTCTTCGGGGTCGGTCGTGCGTTTGAGCTCGGTTCCCGAGTGGAGGTATCCGGTCGAGTCCTTAAATAGAAGTGTCCGGTAGGCAAGATTGAACTCGGCCTTCTGGCCGAACCCAACGTAGCCTATGCTTCCGGTGTAGATGCTGCGCGGACGTTTTTCAAGGGTCGCCCTTACGCCGGATGTGTGTTTGTCGGTCGCCGCAGGAAGAAGAGCGAGAAGACAATCGATAGCCGACGCTTCGCTATTTTTTGTGGCCGTGACAGTCGAGGCAAGATGATGAGCGCGCCGGTCGCTCTCTATTTCGGCGATCCTTTCGGCGTTGATTGACGAGGTTCGAGCGACCTTATCCAGCGATATCATCATGTCGCAAAGCAATTTTCGGTGGGTCGTCTGAATCTCTTCCTCGCTGCAAAGTTCACAAATACCGGCTCCGTTGCGCGTCGGGCTGTCGCTTGCGGGGGCGGTTCCTTTAACAAGTTCTCCCGAAATGGAGTTTCCGTTAATTTTCAGCAGCGATGTTCTTGCCGACGAGAGGATCTGCGCGCCGCCTAAATTAATGAAGCCTCCGAATGCCGGTTGATTTTCATTTCGCAGGTCTTGATAGGCCTCCCACGCCGATTTGTGGGTCGGCGCCGCGTAAGAGGGGGCGAAAAGAGGCATGCGCCCGAACTTTTTAAGAAGCCGCGCCCCTTCGATAAATTCGTCCTTACTGAGAGAGGCGGCGATATCGTGACGACCGTTTGCGGGAGTGCGATGCGATGTATTGTGACGAAAATTTAATTGAGTCTCAAGCTTTCCGATGAGTTCGGCGGTTTTTTTTGCGGCCAGCGCGCAGGAGCAGACGCCGTCGGGCCCAAGTCCTAGCGATGTGATCCACGCCGCTCTTTCAAGATGATCGTAAGTGAGAACGGTGTCGTAAATGCCGAAAAAAAGATCGGGGACGACTTGTGCGTCAAAACTGTCGCTGCCGAGAAAATGGCCCCATTCGTGGCTTACAAAGCCTACGGCCCCTCCGCAAAAAGGGAGATATCTGTCGGCGGTCGCGTTTGTTTCGACCGGCTTTAGAAAATCTTTCAGGGCGTTGAGCGGGGAGTCGATAACTGTACGGCCGTCTATTGTGACAAATCCTCCGCGCGAAGAAAATGTCCTGACCGGTGCATAGCCGGCGAACGAATATCGGCTTTTGGCTGAAAGGAGAGAGCCCGAGTCGAGGAGAAAGGCGCCGGAAAGCGGAGAGAGTTTTTCGAACGCCTCAATGATTCCGTTTGGAAGCTCGATCATCGTTACAAGTGGCGCTCGGTGCATCATTGGCGGTGATTAGACCATACGACCGGTCATAAGTCAAACTGTGAAACCGCGGCAGAGCTTCTTAACTTACAGGCGTTCGCCGGTAATTACGCGGTGAAAGTTTTTGCAGCTTGACTTAATTGCGGTTGCGTTGAAAATCGGTGCCGTAAAATAGCAGTTCAAGAAAGAACAAATATTGGAGGCCGTTCATGAACATACTTAAGGCAGTTTTGTCCCTTCCGACCGCTCCTTTCCATGAAGAATATGTCGCGGCTTTTGTGCTGGAGTTTTGCGGCCGGCTCGGGTTGCAGGTAAAATGTGACCGCGTAGGCAACATTCTTGTCAGATACAAAAAGGGGAGCGCAAAACAGCCTGTGGCCTTTGTTGCGCACATGGACCATCCCGGCTTTGAAGTTCTTTCGTGCGACGACGGCGGTCTGTGCAAGGTCGGTCTTCTCGGCGGAATAAACCCCGATTTCTTCGCGGGGGCAAAGATAAGAATTTGCGACGGAGGCAATTTTATTAACGGCCGCGTTCTAAAAACCGCCGGCAAAGAGATGTGGCACGGTAAACCTTGTTTTTTAGTGAAGGCGGCAAAACCTTGCGGTGTCGGATCTTTCGGCTGGTACGATGTTGACGCGTTCAAGTTAAAGAACGGTCTTGTGACGACCAAGGCCGCCGACAATCTCGTTAGCGTTGCCGCCCTTCTTGAGCTTTTAAAAGAGCTCAAAAGCGGCAAGGTTCAAGCCGACGTCAGATGTCTTTTTACACGTGCGGAAGAGGTCGGTTTTGTCGGTTGCATTTCGCACTTGAAGCAAGAATCGTGGCCGAAAAATCTCCCGACGATCGTGCTCGAATGCAGCTCGGCAAAAGCCGCCAAGGTCGATATCGGCGGCGGTCCGGTCGTTCGCGTCGGCGACAAAATGTCGGGGTTTACGTCCGCCGTCGATTTCTGGCTGTCCGAAGTTTGCGCTTCGGTAGCCAAGAAAGATAAAAAGTTCAAGTTCCAGCGGGCGCTTCTTTCAGGCGGAAGATGCGAAGCCAGCGTGTTCACTCTTTACGGGCTTTGCGTCGGCGGACTTGCGTTTCCGCTCGGCAATTATCACAACAACGCGGAAAAAGGCTATGCCCCCGAATTTGTCAGCTTTAAAGATTATAACTGGATGCAGCAGATCCTATTTTCGGCGGCTAAAGCCGGAAAGATCGCCGACGTTTTTAAGGCCACCAAAGCAGGGCTGGAAAAGAACCATAAAGACTGGGCCGGTCTTTTAAAATAGAACGGTCGCGATCGGCCGATCACTGCCGAACTTGGAATTTTGCGCCCGCTCTTTTTTGTGATAGGGTGAACATATGAAAAAAATGAAAGAACTCATTAGCGCCGCGTCGGCCGCCCGCAAAAACGCGTATGCGCCGTACTCGCGGTTTCTCGTCGGCGCCGCCGTTTTGACCAAAAGCGGGCGGATTTTCACCGGTTGCAACATCGAAAACTCTTCGTTTGGAGCGACCGTATGCGCCGAGCGGGTGGCGATATTTAAAGCAGTTTCGGAAGGAGAGGGCGATATCAGCGCGTTGGCGCTTGTTACGGCGACGCCCAAACCGTCGAATCCGTGCGGGCTTTGTCTGCAGGTCCTTTCCGAGGTCAATCCCGATATGACGGTTTATCTGGCGAACACAAAAGGGAAGGTAAAAGTTACTTCCGTTAAAAAACTTCTCCCTTCGCGTTTTTCGCTTTGAAAATAATTTTTTGATCTAGGCAGGTTTTTGCGGCGGACTAGTAACCCATCCTGCGCAGCTGTTTATCGTCCATCCCAAAGTAGTGGCCTATTTCGTGCAAGAGGGTCTTTTTAATCTCTTCGACCATTTCATCTTCATTTGAGCAAAACGCTTCGATGTTCTTTTGGAAGAGCGTGATCTTGTCAGGGAGCACTCCGGCATAAAACGAATCGCTGCGTTCGCTGAGCGGAATGCCTTCATAAAGGCCAAGTAGGAGCGATTTTTTTGCCTTGGAGCCTTTCGGGAGCTCTTCGACCACGATCTCTATGTTTTTAAGATGTCCGGCGATATCGTTAGGAAGGGCTTCCAGCGCCTTTTCGACGACCGCTTCAAATTCTTCACGTGTCATGCTTGCAAAACTAGTGCAAATCGGCTAGATGGGCAAAGAAAATTTTGGGGAGATGGAATGCAACTTGCGATAGAACTTTCACAAAAAACAGTCGGAGGCCTTATGCAAAAATACGAATGCACGATTTGTAATTACATTTACGATCCGGCCGCAGGCGATCCGGACAACGGGGTAGAACGCGGAACTTCGTTCGAAGATCTTCCAGAAGATTGGGTTTGCCCGGAGTGCGGCGCCGGCAAAGATGTTTTCGAACCGGTCAAACACTAAAGCTTTTTCTTTGCTTTTTTCTCAAGCGTGAAGCCGGCCTGAAAGAAGCCTTTAGCGAGGTGTGTCTTTAGGTTTTCGGTCCCCTTTTCGGGGTCGCTCCCCGAAATATATCTTAGCCCCAAGTCGATGAATTCGAGGGTTTTTCTAAGAGCTCTTTCGATCTCTTCGGGGGTGATTTCGTGCGCGTCGGCAATTATCACTCTATTGGCGATCGAAAAAATTTCCAGCCTTAGCTCCTCCAGCAGTTCTTGATCGTCTATCTTTGACGCCGCCTGTTTTAAGAAGGGTTCCTTGTCGCCGAAAATGCTGATCGCTCTTAGCGTTTGAACGTGGTCGGGCTTGAAATTTTTGCCGCTGCGTTTCGGCAATTCGCTCATTTGTTTGTCAGATAGGGTCGCGTAGATGTGAATCGCCTCGTCGAACGGCACAAAGCCTTCGTCGGCCATGCGCTTTTGTCTCCAAGTGTAGGCCTCTTCCTGCAGAGTCGCCGTCGATTCAAAAATAATCTCCTCGCACATGCTGGCGTATCTTTCGTAGTCGTGTTCGGCGATGAGCTTCAAAAGCGGAACGAGATTTTCTTCGGCCTCTTTCGACGCCGCCTGAAAGAAATAGACGCCGTCGAGGGTGACCGGCGGCATTTCAAACGGCCATGCGCGTTCGAGCGGATTGTCTTCGGTATTGTCTTTCTTTTCGATATGGATGAGCTTTTTAATTATTGTGCCGAGCGCGAGCGGATCGCACTTGTCGATGAACTCGATAAGTTTTTTCTCGCCGCACTCTCCGAGAATTTTCAACCATTCGATAGCGTTGAGTTCGTTGAGTTCGTCTTTTTGCCAGAACTCGATATCGGTGACGTGCTGGAGCTGCTCCGCAGAGAGATGTTTTATGACAGGGATTGCGTCGTGAACGCCGACGGTTTTAATCGTGAGCCAAGCGTCGTTTGGCGGCAGCTCTTTGACGATCGCCCCCGACTTGTCGTTCTGCGCAAGGAATTTTACGCGCTCTTTTGGAGGCATGGAGAGCAGATTTTTTAAAACCGTTATTTTTTGGGTCATAATCAGTGTTTGCAGTTTGGTCCGCAGCAGTGGCTTTGATTGCACAGGCCCGAGTAATCGCAAGACGAAGCGCAGGCCGGCGAGCTGTTTGCGCCGACGGCAAATGTCGAAAATTGAACGCGTTCGAGTTTTGTTTCGCCGCAGTGTTTGCAGCCCTGCGCGGGGGATTCGTCGAATTTCAAAATGAACTCTGAAATTTTGCCGCACTTTGCGCAGCGGTACTCATAAATTGGCATAGGCTGGGGATATAAGGCCTTAGCCGCCTAGGTGTCAAGGGCGGTGAAATCAGTTAATTCAGTTAGGTCAGTTAAGTCGGTTAGTTCGGTTAATTCCGTTTTGTCCGTTAACGGAACTAACGGACCTAACCGACAAAACCGAATTAACTGTCTTTGGCTGACCAAGCGCAATAAATTCCTAAAGCGGCTTTCTCGCAAGTTGCGTCATTGCGAGGAGCTTCAAGCGACGAAGCAATCTCCCGCGCTAATTTTCAGGCGACCTACATTTCAAGGGACGGTGTCGTTTGCAGGTTGCGGCCTGC
>CAZYHS010000039.1:0-8665 GCA_964647545.1 uncultured Pseudomonadota bacterium
GACCTAACCGACAAAACAGAAATAACTAGATTCCCGATTACTACCTCGGGGATGACAAGCTTAAAAACAGAGTCGTTGCAAAATTGCCGCGATTCGCGCTAGTGAGTGCACCGCGTGATTCTTAACTACCAGCACACAGCGGCGGTCGGCGAATTTTTAAAGATGCCGAGGGTCTGTCGCGCACGGACAGACCTCGACGGGCTTTCACAGCTCGTGCAGGCCTTTTTGCGTTTTCCCTACGAAAATTTCACGAAAATCATCCGCGCAAGCAAAGAACTCGAACTTACGCAAAAGCTCCGACTCCCTGAAACCGTCTGGAGCGAGCACGTCGAACTCGGCGCAGGAGGCACCTGCTTTTCGCTCACCTATTTTTTCGAAAGCGTGCTGCGTTTTGCCGGTTTTGTCTGCTATCCGGTGATGGTCGATCGATCCTACGGCGAAAACACGCACTGCGCGCTGATCGTGCTGCTTGACGGCGGCAAATATCTCGTAGATCCCGGTTATCTGCTTAGCCGCCCGATCAAGCTTGGCGAACACGAAGAGGCTCATCACCTTCCGCACAACACATTTATCGTGTCGCCGCGCGGCGCAAATCGCTACGTTGTCGCGACTAACCAAAACGGGCTTGTAAAACCGCGCTACCTTTTAAAAGATGTCCCTGTTTCGCCCGAAGAATTTTTGAAGCATTGGGAGGCGTCGTTTGACTGGCCGATGATGCGCCAGCTATGCGCGACAAAGCTCGACGACTCCGGCTATTTATTTTTAAGGAACGAAACTCTGCGACACACCTCGTCCGCCGGAAAAAAGCAGCAAAAGATCATTGAAAGTTACGACCGGCAGGTTGCAAAAACATTTAACATCGCCCCCGAAATCATACGCGAGGCGTCGGAGCTGATCTTGTGAAGAAAAAAATTCCAACTGCAAAATTCTTTTGCGTCGTGATGACGAGCCATAAAGGGCTGCTCGACGAAACGCTGAAGCGTCTGGAAAAATATTTCGGCCAAGTCGAATTTGTCGGCAGGTGGCACGAATTCACATTCACCGATTTTTACGAACCCGAAATGGGGGCGAACCTTTCTCGCTGTCTGGTTGCGTTCGAAGGCGCCAAGCCGACGAGGCTTTTGCCGAAAACAAAAAAATGGACGGCGAAGGTTGAAAACAAATTTCGAAAAAACGGTAAGCGTCTTGTCAACATCGACGCCGGCTACGTCGATTTTTGCAAGCTCGTGCTTGCGAGCGGCAAATCGGGCGGACACAAAATTGCGGTGACCGACGAAGTTTACGCCGACATGATCTTAGATTTTCGCAAAGGCGTGTGGCATCCGTTTGAATGGTGCTTTCCCGATTTCGCAAGCGGCATCTATTTTGAAGAACTCACCAAAATCCGCGCCTTGCTCAAAGAAGACTCATCGGCAAAACGATAAAAAACGGTTAGGTCAGTTAATTCGGTTGTTTCCGTTTAGTCCGTTAACAGAATTAACCGACCTAACCGACAAAACTGAATTAACTGTCTTTGGCTGACCAAGCGCAAGAAAGCCCTAAAGCGGCGTGGGATATGCGGGAGATTGCTGATCAAAATCTCACGGGTGGCATATTTAAAAAATAAACATGCAGTCGCCGTAGGAAAAAAGACGATATCGCTTTTCAACCGCCTCGCGATAGGCCGCAAAAACCGTCTCGCGCCCCGCGAACGCGGAAACCAGCATGAGAAGCGTCGATTTGGGCTGATGAAAGTTCGTTATCATCGCATCGACGACCTTGAACCGATAGCCCGGATAAATAAACAAACTTGTCACGCCGCTTTTGACCTCGTCGGTGCAGTCTTTGCAGATTTCGTCGTTGTAGGCCGACTCAAGCGCGCGCACGGCCGTAGTGCCGATCGCAATGACCCGCCCGCCTTTCGCTTTCGTCTCGGCAATTTTATCGATAGTCGCCTTCGGAACAAAAAACCTCTCGCCGTGCATTTTATGTTCTTTGACGTCGTTAACCCTCACCGGTAAAAAAGTATCAAGCCCGACGTGCAAAGTTACAGGCGCCTTTTCAACTCCGCGCGCGGCAAGTTTTTCGAACAGCTCGTCCGAAAAATGGAGGCCGGCGGTCGGCGCAGCGGACGAACCCATGTGTTTTGCATAGACCGTCTGATATCTTTTTACGTCGTCTTCGAACTCTTCGCTCTGCTTGCGAGCCGCTCTGATATAAGGCGGAAGCGGCGGAAGCCCGACCTCCGAAATTTTTTCGGGGCGATCGAACAAAACAAGCAGCGTTTCGCCTTCGCGCGAAATAATTTCGGCGTTCAAATCGTCGCCAAATGAAATCTTTGTCTTGCTGTGCAGCCGCGCCGTCTGGTTGGAAATGCACTTCCACATTTTCGACCAGCGCGCGCCGTCGACATCTATAAAATCTTCGCCGACCGGCGATATCAACAAGAGCTCGACCTTGCCGCCGCTCTCTTTTTTACCGATAAGCCGCGCCGGAATTACCCGCGTTTCGTTTACGACCAACAAGTCACCGCTTTTTAAAAATGACGAAATTTCGCGAACGAACGAATGTTCGAATTTGCCGGAGGTGCGGTCCAAAACAAGCATGCGCGACGCATCTCGCTCTTCAAGCGGACGGGTGGCAATCAGCTCGTCGGGATATTCAAAATTAAAATCGTCTAGCTTCATTGAAAGATTGTCATTACCAAAATAGTTATCGCCTGCCTACCGCGTGGATGCCCTATTTAACATAGCTTGTATTCATTTTAGCGATCGCGGCCCCCGGATAGTAAAACTCCAGAATATCACGGTAGAAAACCCCGTGTTCGGCCATTCCCTTCGCTCCCCATTGGCAAAGACCGACTCCGTGTCCAAATCCGTGTCCTTCAAAATTCACGCGATCAACGCCGACCTTCGCAGTGAAATTGGTGCTTTTCAAATTGCCGTATCCGACAATGCGGCGAAAATCGTTGCTGTGCAGATAGACGGTTTGCGCTCCGGTGTCAATCGTAACGCTTACCGCGCGCGGGTTATCGGGAGAGCGCTCGGGAGTCAGCGAGTCAACTGTCTCGGCCGGATAGCCTGCCTGTCTTAGCTTCGCCGCAAGGTCGCTTTTCGATATCGAATATCGCCAAGCGGCGTGAGGCGACCTCGCGCACCATTTGTCGGCGACTCGCGGCGCGAAATTCTCCTCGCCCCAAACATTTTGCGCGGTCTCGGTCATGCCGCCGCAGCTAGAATGAAAAAATGTCTTAAAAATATTTCCGTTAAGCTGCAGAACTTCCCCTTCGGTCTCGACGACGGCCCGCAAAACATGCTTATTTTCGCGCGAGGTCCCCGAATAGACCTGATCCTGCACGGTAGCCTCAACGTCGTAAATTGAGTTTGCGTAAACTGTCGCCACCCGCTTTTTCTGGAACAACGCGTACGTGCGGGCCGCTACCGTTTGCGCCTTCAAGGCCTCCAGCGGCCAGACGGGGGGCATTTCGGTCGCGACCAGCCCGACCAGATAACGCTCCAGCGGCAGCTCGACGACCGAACTTAAATTGCCGGCCTTATCTTTGTAAATGCGCGCCTCGCCGAAATAATCGCGGCCGTTAAGTTTAAAATGACCTTCATCGCTTCTTACCACAAGCCCGAAACATGCAAACTGGTCACCTCCGACATCGAAACCGGCAGCGGAAGGCAAAACTCTCGAACCGACCCTGACTAAAAGATAAGTTCCGCTATCTGCGCTTTCCAAACACGAGACCTTGACCGGCCCCTCTAAATTGACCGATTTCGCATTTTTTGCCACCAAAACGCGTATCATTTCGGAAAAATTTGCAGCTTTTTGACTACTTTCCTCAGGATTTTGGTATTTTTTGACGCCACGAGCCGCATTTTTTGAGTTTTTTGCGGCAAGACCCTCGCCTGCAAAAATCATTGAAATGGCAACGATAAATAGAAAAATTCGTTTCATGTTTTGGGGGCTTTAACCCGTTATCCCCTCAAAAAGCAACGAGATTTAGCAAAATAAGTTAAGAATCGAGCGGCTGGCGTTTGAGGCCGCGAACGGCGTCAAGACTTGTCGGAAGTGTCAATTGCGGATAGCAAACCACGCGGTTTCTGCCGGAATCTTTCGCGTCGTAGAGCGCGATGTCGGCGTGGTCGATCAAATCGTCGAGCTCACGCACGTCGTCGGGATAGGCCGAAATACCGACGCTTATCGTAACAAGCGAAGAGGCCGTGCCGGCGACATCGGGGAAGCGATGTTCGTTCACGATCTTTCGCAGTTTTTCGCCCACCGCGATGGCCCCCTTTTTATCGGTGTCGGGCAAAAGCAAAATAAATTCCTCGCCGCCGAAACGGGCCAGCGTGTCAATTTCACGAACGCTGCGCTTTAAAACCTGCGCCATCTCTTTTAAAACCTTGTCGCCGTGCAAGTGACCGTAGGTGTCGTTGTATTTTTTAAAATGATCGACATCGACCATAAGCAGCGACAGACTTCTGCGGAAGCGGACCGCCCTCTTCCATTCGATCTGCAAAACCGACTGAAAGTGACGGCGGTTGTAAAGGCCGGTCAACTCGTCTCTCACCGAGAGGTCGCGGGCTTTTGTGTAGAGTTTGGCGTTCTCGATAGCCAACGATATCTGGTTGGCGACAAGTCCAAGCAGCCGTATTTCTTCTTCATCAAAGGCGTTCACCTGCGGCATGTGAAAATTTATCACGCCGAGGATCTCTTTTTTGAAAACTAGCGGGATCGACAAAAACGAACCTTCGACAATTCGCTCGCCTTTGTAGTGGAGAAAACGTTCTTCCTTTGTCGTGTCACGAACGTAGATCATCTCGCCGGTTGCCGCCACCTCGCCGGTAACGCCTTCGCCCAACCTGAAGGTCATGTCGTTGATGTGATCGGCCTCGGCAAAACCCCACGAGGCTTTCAGCTGCAGATATTCGCCTGCATCGTCCTTTAAAAAGATCGAATATTTATCAAGTCGCAGGTTTTCGGAAAGAGTGTCGGTGATGACCCGATAAAGCTCTTCAAGTTCGATCGTCGAATTGACCCCTTGTCCGATCTGGTAAAGCAGCGACAGATCCTTCACAAGAGCCTGCAGCTTTTTATTGCTCTCTTCGATGGTCTTACTTTGCTCGGCAAGGCGGCTTTTAAGTTTCAATTCGCGCTGGGCATAGAGCAGGTCTTGCTCGGCCTGAATTTTGTTGGCCGTGAGCTCGGTAATGTGCGTCAGCATCTGGTTGAAATTGTGCGAAAGTTTCCCAAGCTCGTCGTCGCTTACTTCGGGAGCGCGCACAAGAAAGTCACCGCTTTCGGCGCGATTCATCACGCGCTGAATGGACGAGAGAGGGCGATCGAGAAAAAAGTGGGTCGAAATCGTGGCGACAACTGCCACAAGAAAAATATGAACGCTCCAGACAAAGGTCTTAAGAGGCATCCCTAAAAATGGAGAAGCCAGATCGACGTTAAAGATCGAAAGCAGCACGGTTGAAGAAATAAGCGCCGAAACATAAATCGAACTGGTGATCAGCGCCACTTTGACGGGAATTGAAAGAGGGACAACCGTGTCGAGCGCCTTTACAAAATGATGTCTTAGCTCTTCGACCTTTTGAACTAAAGATCCAAAGCTCAAGCTTTGCGCAGACGGCACCGGCAGAGAGCGTTTTACGTTACGCTCGGCCGATTTTATTTTGCGTGGCCTGCCGCGCTTTCCGGCGTTTTTTGTCGATTTTTTTGATCTGTTTTTCAACGTCACAATTTACACCTATTTCCTGCAGGTGTTATCGGCAAACATATAAATTTGTTGCTAAAATTCGCTGTTACTTCAAGATTAACCTAGGACGCTGGCGTTCCTTTGGCGCATTGTGCAATAAATCCGGCGACTTAGCCTCGATTTCGGTCGGAATGGGCATCTTTTTATCGTGCAGGAATTTAATGAGGGCCTCCCGCTCGATTCTTCTGTGCCCGCCGGGGGTTTTGTAGCTCTTGACATAGCCCCGTTTTGCCCAATCAATCACCGTCGTTTGATGAATATGAAGCAAGTCGGCAACTTCCCCTGTCGTAAACACTTGTTTATTATGCATAAAAACCTCCCCGCAGACCGAAAAAGCCCGAAAAAACGGGCCGAATCCTAAGTTTACTATATATTCTAACTTTTAAAGGGGCTTAGGTCAAGCGTAGTTTTGGGAGTTTTTGCTTGAGTTTTTAAAACTAAAGGGCTAGTAGCACGCGCCTGTTTAAGACTTCGGGGCGTAGCTCAGCTTGGTCCCGAAACGGTTAAAAAATTTCGGTAGAATATTTTTTGTACCGTTTCGAGGATCCTCGACGCCGCAAACGATTTTTGTATTGCAAAAATCGTGCGGACGTCGGGACTAGAGCGTTCGGTTCGATTGAGTTCTTAAGCAAGGTTTGATTTTCGGGGCGTAGCTCAGCTTGGCTAGAGCGTTCGGTTCGGGACCGAAAGGTCGCTGGTTCGAATCCAGTCGCCCCGACATTAGGGGGGTCAGCGCCGCGGATGTTTCGCGATTCTGACCCCTCAGTTTTTTAAAAAAATGGCAACTTCGTTAAAAATCGAAAAGCTTGTTTACGGCGGACGCGGCGCCGGATTCCTCGACGGCATGGCTGTCTTCGTCCCGATGACGGTCCCCGGCGACGAGATCGAGCTCGAAATAAAAAATAAAAAGAAGGGCTTTGCCGAAGGCGACATGCGAAAGCTCGTCAAGGCCTCGCCCAATCGCGTGACGCCAAAGTGCCCCTACTTCGGCAGATGCGGCGGCTGTCAGTGGCAGCATATCGACTACGCCGCACAAATTCTCTGGAAACAAATAATCCTCGAAGAGCAGCTTGTCCGCATCGGAAAGATCAGATCTCCGCGCGTGCTGCCGACCATCCCGTCGCCAAAAACATGGGGCTACCGAAACCGCGTCAGACTTCACAAAGACGGCGACAAGATAGGTTTTTTCGCGCAAGGAACCAACGACATCGTCGATATCAAAGAATGTCTCATTTGCGAAAAGTCGATCGAACAGATGCAAGACCGCAAAGGGAGCGAAATATTTTCACAGGTCAACACCGAACAGAACCTTGCGCTTCGCGAGATAGTCGCGCGGCTTGTCGGCGCGGCAAAACCAAAGACCGTGCTTGAGCTTTATTGCGGAAGCGGCAACCTGACGTTCGATATCGCGAGCGAATGCGACAAGGTACTTGCGACAGATGCCGACGAAAAGGCGATCGCCAACGCCGTCAAGCTGGCCGAAAAGAATTCTTCGACCTGCATAGATTTTCAGGCGAAGTCCGCAAAGAAAACCTGCGACGAACTTGTAAAAGCAAAAAAGAGATTTGACTGCGTCGTGCTCGACCCTCCCCGCGACGGCTGCAAAGAAGTGACAAAACAAATCGGAAAGCTTGTGACTAAAACGGTGATCTACGTCTCGTGCAATCCGTCAACGCTGGCAAGAGACGCGAAAGACCTTGCGGACGCCGGTTTTAAACTTGTTCATTCTCAGCCGATCGACATGTTTCCGCAAACCTATCACATCGAATCGATTTCGCTTTTTACTCGGAATATCGAGCGCAGGCGGTAGGCGACTCCCAAAAATTGACCGAAATAACCGGAAATCCGGACCTCTTCGCGTAGCCGTAAATTTCCTTAGCGATGTTCTCGGCCGTCGGATTTGAATCGAGCAAATATAATTTTTCTCCGGTCGCAGTCAGAACTTCGACAAGAGTGTCGGCCCTGTTGAGCAGAACCTTATGATCTAAATTTTCCTCTATCCAGCGCCCGATCGAATTTTTCAGTTCGTCGAAATTTTTCACCATGCCGAGCTCGTCAAGCTCGCCGGAGCAAAGCTCGATCTCGGCCTTGCCGGTATGACCGTGCAAATGTCCGCATTTTCCCGTGTCCTTAAAAAGCCTGTGGCCGTAGCAAAAGCCGAAGCTTTTTGTGATTTTAAACATTTTTTCCTCCATCAACGCACACAACCTGTCCGGTAACGCTCGAACTCTTCGCAAGAAATATCACGGCATCGGCAATATCTGTCACGGGGATCGTGCGACCGGTAAGCGACGCCTTAAGCGCCCGTCTGCTTGCCTTGTCGGGCCGGCTTGAAGATTCGACCACTCCGGGACAAACACAGTTCACAAGAACTTTTGGGGCAAGTTCTTTCGCCAGCCCCTTTGAAAGAGCGATCAATGCCGACTTCGAGGCGCCGTACGCGGCGAATTTGCCGGACGGGGATAGACCGTAGGTGTCGGCGATACTGATGAAGCGCCCCGCTTTCGACCTCTTCAAATGAGGAAGCGCGAAACTCGCCATGTAGAACGCACTCTTCACATTCACGTCAAAAAGTTCGTCAAGCTCATTGGATGTCATGCTGCCGGCATCTTGCCACGAAAAAATGCCGACGCAATTTACAACAATGTCGATCCCCCCCATAAAAGCGGCCGAACGTCTGACGGCCTCGGCAATTTCGGCGGGGCGCCTAACGTCGGCGGCGACCGCAAAAACGGAGCCCGTATAGGCGATGAGTTTTTGGGCAAGGCGCGCAGCTCTCTCTTCCGATGCATGATAATGGAGCGCGATCTTTGCCCCGTGAGAGGCGAACGCCAGCGCTATTTCGCCGCCGATATGGCCGCTGGCGCCGAATATCAAAACGCGCTTATTGATGAAATGTTGCATGACAAAGGGTTTTAA
>CAZYHS010000040.1:0-8344 GCA_964647545.1 uncultured Pseudomonadota bacterium
TTTATTTATCGACGGCACGCTACAAAAGTTGCGTATAAAATTCCACAGTTTTCTAGGTTTGGCCGAGGGCCCGACAGGCATGGGTTTGCCGGCTGCAAATGGGGCGTTTTAAAGGGGAAAAAAAGAAAACGGCCGCTCGGGATAGCCCGAACGGCCGGAATTATTACTGGGAGAAGGAGTGGGGGATGTGTGATGGGCGGAACACTACTGCCTTCTCCCTTACGAACCGCCCAAAATTTACTTTTCAAACTCGGAATATAAACTATACTCCGAACACCTTACTATTCGGCGGGAGGCCAAAAATGTTGCGCACTTTTTTTAAAAAAATTATTCCATGGGCTGTGGCTATCGCGATTTTTGCGTGGCTTTTCAATAAATACCCCCCGCAAAACATCTGGAACTCATTGAAATTAGTGAATATTTCGGCGTTTGTGGCCGTTGCGCTCTCCTACTTCGTCATCATGTTTTTAATCGACACTTTTTCGATCAACGGCATCTTAAAGCACTTTGGACACCAAAGTAGTTTCCGTGAGGTCCTGCCGGCGAGGGGGCTGACTTACCTTATCATGGTGATGAACTATGCGGCGAGTCAGGCGGCTTTTGCGGTCTACGAAAACCGCAAACACGGTGTGCCAATTTCGGAAATGCTCGGCATTTTCGGCATCATTATTGTCACCGACCTGATAATTTTAGTGAACCTCGCCTTTGTGACGACATTTTTTGTGACGTGGCCGTTTTCGGTCGGTAGTTTTAATATCGGCGATTTCGTAAGGATCATAACCCTTTGCACATGGGCCGGATTTGTTCTGAACTGGATGTTTTGGCGAGGGACGTTCGGGAAAATCTCATTTTTAGAAAAGTTGAGAACGAAAAGTTTCTTTCAGGTTCTGTCGCGCGCGAAGCTTGGCGATTATTTTAGCGTGATATTTTACAGGTTGCCGGTGCATGTTTTTATCATGCTGGGCATGTACGTTGCCGTGCGGCCGTTTCATCTTGATTTGCCGTTTTCGACGATTTTGTCGAACATCCCGCTGGTCTTTTTTATCGGGGCGCTGCCTATCTCTCCCGGCGGTATCGGCACGAGCAATATGGCGCTTGTCGAGCTTTTCAAACCGCACGTTGTTTCACCGCTGGTTACCGGCGGACTTGTTACGGCCGGCGAATTGCTGATGTCGTTCAGTCTTGTTTGGATGTTTGCAAACTATGTAATGAAGGCGCTAACCGGCGTTATTTGTCTGCAGTTTGTTTCGAAGGACCTTTTCAAGCCTACCAAAGAAGAGGAGAAAGAGTGCGAAGTGGCAGTGCCCGACGCCGCGCATTTGGGAGATGATTTATAAAATGAGGGGTACTCGGGGGATTCCAGCATGCGCTGGGATCTAAGAACTAAGAGTTCTGGCCCATTTCGAAGGCTTTGAGGTTTGCTTCGACAACGGCCTCGCCCTTCGATGCAAATTTCTTTTTGATAAGCGTTTTGATCTGCTCGTCGAACTTTCCAACGCGTTTTGTCAATGCGCCAAGCACCGCGATGTTTCCAACTCGCGAGTTGTGTAGTTCGCTTGTGATTGTTGCGGTATCGACAATGACGGCCTTGTTGGTCGCCTTGATCGCTGCAAGAATCTTTGTTTCGTCGGGATAGGCGATGTTTTTGACAGGCTGATTGCTGGCGATTATCGATCCGGTCTTTGACAGGAAATCGCTGTAACGAAGTGCTTCCATAGGCTCGGTCGCGAAGATGTAATCGACGCTTCCTTTAGGGATAATGCCGGCCCATATCGGTTCGTCGGAAACACGCACGTGGCAGCTTACCGCGCCGCCCCGCTGCGCCATGCCGTGAACTTCGTTTTGAACGGCGTGAAGTCCCTCGCGGCCGGCAGCTTCTACAAAAAGCGCCGCCACTGAAACGATGCCCTGACCGCCGACGCCCGCAAAAATAATATCGATTTTCATGATCGAACCTTTCTAAAAGTTTATAGAATCTGCAAACATTCGCGCTTTGCAATGATGACGCTTGGTCCGCGGAATTCGCATTCTTCGCGGATGATCTTTGTGTTCGCTTCAAGATTTTTCGGTAGCGCCGTGATGACCTTTAAATGCTCCGGCGCAAGTCCCATCCCCAAGATAACTTTCTCCAGCGGCTCGCCAATACAGACGGTGTCTTGCCCGCCGGTCATGCCTGTCGTCGAGTTGTCTAAAATTATGGTCGTGAAGGGGACGTTATATTTAATTCCTTCAAGCAGGGGCGTCATGCCGCTGTGGTTGAAGGTCGAATCGCCGATGACCGCAACCGCGTATTTAAGACCGTTTTCGCCGGCCGCCTTTGCCATGGAAATTGAAGCTCCCATGCAAATGCACGAGTTGATCGCTGAATATGGTTCAAAAAAGCCGAGCGTGTAGCAGCCGATGTCGGCAAACACTAGCTTGTCGGTTTCGCCTGCAAGAGCCTTGTTGAGCGCGTTGTAAGTGTCGCAGTGCGGGCAGCCTTTGCAGAGCTGCGGCGGACGGTTCTTTACGATGTCGGTCGGTACGGCCGACGGCGCTTCAAGAGGGGCAAGTCCCATTGCTTTGCGGACCTTTTCTGCGTTGAGTTCACCGCTTTGTTTAATTGCGCCGGTCGTTTTGCCTTCGAGAGTGATCTTGCGGCCGCTTTCGGCGATGAATTTCCAGATCATTCTTTCGATGAGAGGATAGCCCTCTTCGACAATAACGAGCTTATCGACGTGCTTTAAAAGTTCGGTGATTTTCGCGTCGGGGAGCGGGTAGGTGGCGACTCTCAAGTATGAAAATTTGGAGTCTCCGGCGGTTTTCAGATTTTCCATCAGGTAATTAAAGCCGAGCCCGCCTGCGATAATGCCGACTTTCGCATCTTTTTCAATGTGGAGAACGTTCGCCTTGTGGTTGTTGCTCCATGCCGTAAATTCGTTCTGCAGTCCAAGCAGGCGATCGAAACGTTCGCGTGCGTGATGAGGAAGAGTCGTCCACTTTGCGGCATTTTTCGACGGTGTTTTTTTGTTCTTTTCGCGCGGCGCAGAAAAATTCACCATGCCGCGAGTGTGCGACAGACGTGTAACTCCGCGCACCATAATGGGCAGCTCGAATTTTTCGCTTAGGTCGAATGCTTCGCGCGTCATGTCGTAGGCTTCCTGCGCGTTCACCGGCTCGAAACACGGAATTTGTGCAAAGCGCGCAAAAAAGCGGCTGTCCTGTTCGTTCTGGCTTGAGTGCATTCCGGGGTCGTCGCACGGTGCGAGAACAAAACCTCCGTCGCAGCCTGTGATCATTGAGCTCATGAACGGGTCGGCGGCGACGTTGAGGCCGACGTGTTTGAAACTGACGAGACTTCTAAGGCCGATGATAGACGCGCCAAGACCTTCTTCGTACGCGACCTTTTCGTTGATCGACCAGCGGCAGTTAATGCCCGAATCGGGGAAGGCCTTCACGTAACGCTGGACGGCTTCGTTGATTTCGGTGGCCGGCGTCCCCGGATAGGCGTACGACGCCGAAATGCCGGCGTGTATTGCGCCCATTGCTATCGCTTCATCGCCTAAAAGCATCATTTGTTTTGGTTCCATAGTGCTGTGGCTTCTAGTTTGGCGGCTAAACTTTGTCAAATGTTAAGGAAAAATTGCCGGCTCGCATTATCACTGAAAAAGATACATGTCGTCTTCGCTGCCGCCTCTGCCTTTTTCAATGTAGATCTTAAAATCAACTCCAAAGGATTTTAGAAACTCCATTACAAAGTCGTCTGTCTCTTTAAATTGAGAGAGAAGATATGCAAAGTGGTCTCTGCCTTGATTTGGCGCCAAAAGAAAAGAGCGGTCGCGGCAGAGAGTGCGCATGTGCGAAAATAGCCCCGTCTTGTCGGTAAACGCATTGCCCGTCAGCAGGGTGAACATTTTTTCGTGAGCGTACGTTCTTCTCGTTGCGTTTCGGACGACCATAAAAACGGGATATCTGATTTGAGTTCTATGGTCGCCTGTGTCGTCAAGCAATTCGAGCAATGTTGTGCCGATTGCGTCTTTTCCGGAGTGGACTTTCCAGAACACATCTTTGCTTTTTACGAAAAATATCGGCGTTCCTTTTTCGAACTGCACGGCATCGCCGATCTCATCGCCGGCTTTAAGCGTTAGCGGCAGCTCGAAGTTCACCTGCGAGCGTTCCGTGTCATTTTCATACCTGACAGAAACTGTGTCGCCGAAAAGAACGCGGTTGTTCTCGAGAAGAACGCCCGACTTTGTTTTAATTTCGGGAGCTATCAATACGCGTCCGTCTTTAAGTGTGATTGGCTGTGCTTCGACCGCAAAACCATTTTCGCCGAGCTTAATTTCGATCGTCACCGGATATTCAATGCCGCCCAAATTTACGCGCTCTGTAAATTTAGCGCCGCCGGTTACGCTGTAAGATGCAACATCGGTCGTTATTTTGTTTGCAGCAAATCGCACATCGCGTTTGAAATATGTCCCGCTTTCAGGATCGAAGTCGGACCATCTCGGCTCGTCGGCCATAAGCGGATCATTCTCAGGGCGCGGTAATTTTTTCAGCCAGCTTCCAAATGGTCTAAAATAATGGTCGTGATGATTGTAAATTGTGCCAAGTTCGCTGTCGAACATTCGTCTGTCGAGCGTTACCGGCCTGAAAGGTGTGCTTTGCTCGCTGCCGTAAATGTCGTCGATGAAATATTCGATTCTGTTTGGATCGACCGTTTCAAGTGGAGGCGATGCAAGCTCTTCAAATCTTGTTCGAGCTTTTTGCGCGCGCCTTAAATTTTCCTCTTCGATCGCGCGTTGTTTTTCTTGCTCTGCAATAACTAAAAGTTCTTTGCGTTTCGTGTCTACTCTTTCGCAGATGTCGCCCAAGGCCGAGCCTATAATGTCAATAAGAGCCGGCAAAAGTTTGGCGGAAAGTTCGGCAGTATAAAGACTGCGAACAACGGGCAGGGCGCGCGAATAAGTCTCTTTAAGTTTTGCGACGGCGCCCAACGCCGTGTCTAAATCAGAATTAATGCCGTAGAGTTCGACAAGGCCTCCCATGTCGGGCGATTGAAGCACCGTCTGTGCGTTTGCTTTATTTGCGTTTTTGTCGGCGTTAGCGCTGTCGAGGTCCATTAATATTTTACGGTCGATTTCAAAGATGCCGTCCATATTCGGGATGAGGCCCTTCAAAAAGGCGGTGGCGATAAAAAGTGTATTTCTTTTTGTCGTTAAATCTCTCAATTCTTTGTCACTTACGCCCGAGGTCATGAGCGTTGCATATTTTGCGTCAGTCATTTTGCTGAGAGAGGCCTCTATCGCTTCAACATATTCCGTTATTTCGCGCGCGGCGGGGTCGCCGATTTCCTGAAGATGACGAGTATAAGCCGAGACGTTTTTGTACATGTCTCTCAGCTGCATGTAAACGTGCTCATCATAGGCCGCAGTCGCCTCTTTTCCGTAGAGCGTTTCGAGAAACCCGTCGGGCCAGATGAAATCTTGCGGCTGGTAAATACCCCGCGAGCCGATCACATTTTGTTCAAACCGGTGTCTTTCAAAGGCGTGAAAAGTCCCGTAGGTGTCGCCAAGTTTAATGGGAAAATGTTTTTGAAGAAAATTATCTTCCGGCGATTGAGTCATAAAGAATTCGGGCTGTGCTTTTTCGTATCCGGTGAAATGGTCGGTCAGTTTGTCGCCGATAACAGGGGCCTGTCTCATAAACGACACTTTGGGGAGGTAACCGTAGGTTTCCCAAAGATAGGCCATAAATTCGCTAACATTTTTTAGCTCGCGGATAGCTCTGCTGGGCGTGTCGCCGACGATCGGCAAAATAATTGCGATGCTGTCAATGTAGTTGCCGCTTAAGCCATGCAATGAAAGTTCAGCGACGGTTTTTGCCGTTGTCTCTAAAACCCGCTTTGCATGGGCGACATATTTTTCGCCGAAACCGATTTCGGCTTTTTGCATGCTCTCTGCGCGTTCGGGGTCGAATGTCTCAACGCCGAAACTGAAGACGAACCCCAGTTTTTTTGCGCGAATAAGCGTGGCGTTTGAAATGTTATCGACGCGGGTTTGCGCGTCCAATGTTATCGCCGGAATGAAATTGCCATCAAGATCGTATGAACCAAGGCGTTCAATTCCTTTAAAGACCGCGTCGAGCCATTCGGAATTTTGCACGAACAGTTCGTCTCCGAAAGTTATGACGTTGGGTAGGCTCGGGTTCGTTTTTTTCAACTCGACGATACCTTTTATAATGCCGACAACTTTTTCAGGCGAGGCGCGCACACCGTACTCGTTATGAATGGCGCAATAGTTGCATTTGCCGAAGCAGCCCGATTGCGTGTAGATAAAAATCTGGTCCGCTTCAAAAAGTAAAGTCGCGCCCAGCATCAGAGTGTCAAATTCGGCGCTGTTAATAACGGTCGGCTTTGTGGCGGCCTTAAACTGAAGCGGCGACAGCGGAAATCTATGCTGAGGATATTTTTCGTTCCACGCCGCTTGTGCGGTCAGATAAGACGCTTCGTGGTCGGTAGCCTTTGCGGTCCTCGGGTTTGCGTCGCTTCCGTGCGCGAAAAACTTTCCGCTAAATCCCACTTCAAGTTCGAAAGGCCGGCCGTCGGGGGTGTCGAGGTATCTGTGCACCTTTGTTTCAATGAAATCCTTTTTTCCGGTCTGTGATGTCGCGCCTTTTACTCCCCCTGCATCGATATTTTTGAAAAGTTTGTTAAGCCCCGCTGCCATCGCAAGAGAGGCGTCTCCGGTGATCACAAAATCTGCAACAATTGAATGCAGGTTGAGCGCTCCGATTCCGCCGGCAAGTGTGACGGCGTTGGGCGCAAGTTGCCTGACAATGTCCATCGCTAAATTGAAAATTGCAGGATCGAATATGGCGATGCCGACAACCAAAGGATCAAAAGCCGCAAGCCTTGAGGGGAGGTCGTTAAGGCTTTCCACTACGTCGATGTTGTAGCCAAGCAGTCGCAAGCTTTCATAGAACGTGTAGGACCCTGCGATTATATTTTCGACGCTGCTTAAGTGCGGCGCAAAGATCGTGACTCTCGGGTCTGTGATATTTTCGAGCTTTGGCGCGACCAGTTCATCCCAGTTAAGTTTGATAAGGTCGAGCGGTCGCGATTGTTTTGCCTCCGCAGAGGCTTGTATTCTTGTAGGCTTGGGAG
This sequence comes from uncultured Pseudomonadota bacterium, assembly GCA_964647545.1. Taxonomy (GTDB): domain Bacteria; phylum UBA10199; class UBA10199; family 1-14-0-20-49-13; genus CAZYHS01. The sequence goes on from CAZYHS010000040.1 coordinate 7,145, forward strand.
CTGTGTTGGTTGCAGGTTTTGCCGGAGAGGCTTCCGGCGCGGGCACGGCACCGTCCGAAAGTTCACAAAGAAGGCGCGGAGCTTGTGTCGTCTCTAGAAGCGGCCATTGTTGCGCTGACGGTAGCATTTCGGCCAGATGCTTGAGAAACTGTTCTGCGAGTTTGTTTGTTGCCGGCATTTTAGCCCCGACGTTATTTAAACTTACGCTCCCCATCATCACCGAGAGGCCGAAGTGGACGACGCACGCTTCGATAAAGGCGTCAAATAGCGGTTTGTTTTCTGCGTGTTCGCCGGCGGCAAGTCGCTCGGCGCCGCCAACTCCCATAAGTGCCGCAACCGAAGTCGCGTTCGCGTTCCAAAACGCAGCGGCTTTTCCAGCCTCTGTCGCCGGTAAAAATGCGTTGACCGTCTGGGCAAAAAATCCTGCAAATTTTAACGCGCCAAAGACAAGCCCCGACGAAAAGCTCTCTTTGAAAAATGTCCCCGCGTTGAGATCGATGTTTTTACCTTTTCCTAAGGCGACCAGTTTTCCGGCGCCGACAAAGACCGGAGCTTCGGTGGCAAGACCGGTCGTTACTCTAAAAGCTTGTGTCGCGACTTTTGTGAGGCCAAGAGTCTCTGCGCCGATGGCGGTTAAACCCTCGACAAGTTTTCCAAGTCGCCCTGCGGCGTAAAGCGGCAGGAGCGTATTTTCGGGATTTCCAAAGATGAAATCGTAGGCAAAGCTCAAAGTCTTATCGTCGATGATCCCCCGCGAAGCAAAAGCTTCGAGAGATTTTGCAGCGGCGAAAAATTCTCCGCCGTGATTTGCAAGAAGGGCCTCTCCAATTTCAAACGCGGGATAGGTTTCGGGAGACAAACGCAGCGCGTTGAGAATTTTTGCGGCTTCGGTCGCAAACGCCGAACTCCCGCGAGCTGCAGAAAGTTTTGCAAGCGATTGCTTAACTTCGACGGGCCAATTCGACCTGTCGCCGTAAACGTTTAAAAGCGTCTCGGAAAATTTTGCAAGAAATGCTGCTGCGGGCTGCTTCGATTTTTCACCGGAATCGTTATCAAAGATCTTTCCTGCGACATTTCCGGCAGCGAGCGCGCCAAGTTCTTTCGCCTTGGCGGCAAGAGTTTCGTCTCCCATGCCAAGCGCGCAAGCTTCCAAGTCGAGGGCTTTTTCACGAGCGAGCGAAAAATTGCCCGAGCCGAGCG
>CAZYHS010000041.1:0-8065 GCA_964647545.1 uncultured Pseudomonadota bacterium
AGAAAAATATCGACGTCGCGATCGAGGTTTTGGCTGGTCCCTTCAAAATAGAAAACTTTTATCGGAAATCCGCCGAGGTCGCGGCTGATAGACGGGAAAACCGCCTCGGCGACAATTTCGTTCATGCAGGCAAAGGAACTGACATCGACAATGCCCGAGCAGCCTCTGCTGTGGTAATAGACAGAACTTGCCGCCGACAAAGTCATTTCGCCCAACGAACCAAACCACGGCAGATATTTCAAACTCAACTTCACAAGCTCCTCGGTCGGAGCTTCGGGTCTTGTTTTCGCGACGTGCGGAACCGCAGAAAGTAGCGCGTGCTCGTCGCGCTTTAAGATCCAGCGCTTGATTTTTGCACGCAGCATTTGTCTCGTAAAAAATCTGCGACGCTCGGTAAGGCGGCGGATTTCGTCGAGGTTGGTATAAAGAATCCACTCGGCAACGCCCACCATCCAAGCTTCGGCGCCGTGTTCTTCGAGCTTACGCACGACCTCTTCATTGGAAAAGGTGTTGAGCCGGCAGAAGATCTCACCGACCACGCCGATTAACGGCCGCTTTCCTTTTTCAAACGACGGAATTTTTTCGAACTCGGCTGAAGCATCTCTAAGAACCTGCTGTAATTCTTTGATGTGGTTTGCGTTCTTGTCGGCGATCACGCGGCAAGCCTCATCGACGAATCTTTTATGAACTTTATCGGCGTCGCCGGCATTTTTTTCGTAGGGTCTTGCCATGTGAAGAAGTTTACGCAAGATGTCGGCGGCTACAATTCCGCGCCATGTTCTGCGTTCAAAACCGGAGCCAAGCCCAGCGTAGGCATGGCGACTCGAGAGCGAATAGAGCGGCACGTCGTTGTAACCAAGATCGTTTAACGTCTTGCGCATGAAATCATAATACTGGCCGAAGCGGCACGGGCCGTCGGCCGTCGCCATAAAAAACGCGACTTCATCGCGCGAATATTTGCCCGAGTTTAAAATTTCCAGAAAATTTCCTAGCGTTACTTTTGTTGGATAACATTCGTCGCCGGACGTGCATGACCCCGCCAATGAGAGCGATAGAGGCGTGCTTGGTGGAACAATTTGCGCCGAAATTCCTTCTGCGCGGAAAGAGGCGGCAAGAATTGAGGCGCCCCCAAAATCCATTTCGGGAAAGAAAAGTGTGCGGCCTTCTAGCTGTTTCATATATTTGTCCCGCCTTCCACAATGTCCGTCGAACCGACCGTCGCCGAAACGTGAGTTTCAGAACAATTGCCGGCGCAGGTCTTTTGGGGCCGGTTTTTCTTTGTGTTCTTTTTGTGTTCGGCGCTCAAAAGTCCTTTGCTGTCGAGGTAGGCTTCGACCCTTGTCACGGTGCCGGCATCGTTTGCGTGTTCGTCAAATTGCAAAGTCAGGTAAGGTTTTGACGAAGCCCACGTTGAAAAATGTTTCACGAAGGAATCGGGGCCGCATTTGAAGTTCGTGATGTAAATCATGTGCAAACGCCGATTTTTATCGACGATCTTTGAAGCGGCAATAATTTTGCGGCCGTAATTCCAGAACATGTTTGGAGAGACGTCGGTGACATCGACGTCATCGACCGGCAGAAAATCCATCGGGATAACGTTGATGCCGTAGAACTGGCGAAGCTTTACCGGCACGTTCAAATTCGCCCCCATATCGTAAATATTGTAGGGTTTCCCGACAAGAACAATGCCTGTGTCGTTGTGCTCTTCAAGCGAGGTAAGAGCTTCGCGACCGGCCTCAATCAGCTTGATTTGAAATTCGCGCTGCGCGTCATAGGCATTTTGCAGCGCACGCTTGGCAAGCGAAGAAGAGACCCCCAAAGAGGCAGCCATTTCTTTCAAATTGCGCTCGACAAAATCGAAACCAAACTCAAACTGAATTGTCGGAGTTAAAAAGCTGGCGGGTTTAAACGCCGGCACGTGCTTAATCACCCACGGAATTGTTTGATGCCACGGGCAAAGATATGGGATCGGCCTGTGATCACCGCTCGGGCCGGTGTGTGGATCGCTCGTTAGAACGTTTGGGATAAAAATATAGTCGCAATTCTGTTTAATAAGTTGTTCGACGTGGCCGTGGACAAGTTTTATCGGATAGCACGGCTCCGAAACCGTGAGCTCGACGCTCGACTTTGCGATCTGTTTGTTTGTCGCGTCGCTTGCGATAACGTTAAATCCGAGCGTTTCAAAATAAGCGCGCCAGAAAGGAAAGCGGTCGAAGTAGAACATCGCGCGCGGAATGCCTATCGTTTTTCTGCCGGCAGCCGCCTCTTGAGGTTTCATTAATTCTTCGCGGAATTTTATCAGGTCTTTTATTGTCGCGACATTGTCGGTGTGCGCTTTTTTACGGAAACGCGACGAGCATTTATCGCCCCAGTAGGTTTTTTCGTTTTCGACGTTAAACTCCTGCACTTCGCAGTCGTTTGTGCACGCGTGGCAGGTAAACTCGCGCATTGTGTAGTTGACGCGGCCGATATCAAAACCGCGGAAGCGAGTCTTCCCCTTCGATTCAAAGGCCAAAAGTGCAGCGCCTACCGCTCCCATCACGCCGTTGTGCGGAGGGACGGTAATTGTTTTCCCTAAAATTTGCGAAAATGCCGCCGCGACCGCATCGTTATAGGCGGTGCCACCTTGAAAGAAAATGTGCTCGCCGACCCTTCGGCCGCGCACAACTCGGTTGAGATAATTCGTCGCGACCGAATAGGCGAGTCCCGCAACAATGTCGCCGACCTTTGCGCCGCGAAGCTGGTGCGAATTCACATCGCGTTCCATAAAGACCGTGCAGCGCTCTCCAAGCGGTACCGGCACATCGCTTGACAGCGCGAGCTTTGCAAATTCATTTTTGATGCTGATGCCGAGACGCAAGGCCTGTTCTTCAAGAAACGAGCCGGTTCCGGCGGCGCAGGCTTCGTTCATGGCAAAATCTGTGACGATTCCGTTATCAATTTTAATGTACTTTGCGTCCTGCCCGCCGATTTCGAAGATCGTGTCAACGTTTTCGCCGGTCAAGCGACGGCAGATATGAAGCGCACCGGTCTTGTGCGCCGTGATTTCATCTTTAATGACATCGGCTCCGATGAGTTCTCCGATAAGCTCGCGCCCCGACCCTGTTGTGCCGACACCTTTGATGACAATTTTGTCGCCAACAGCTTTTTCAATTTCTTTCAATCCGCTTCCGACGACCTCGACCGGGCGAGCTTTAGTGTAGGTGTAAATTTCCATTATCATTTCGCCGTTCTTGTCGAGAACGACAAAATTCGTCGAAACGCTGCCGATGTCGATGCCGAGATAGGCATCGACCTTGCCGGTCTTTGGAAACGTGTAAGGTTTTACGCGGTCGCGCAAAAAACGGACGTTTTTGGTCGAAAGTTTCTCGAGACCGGCAAGGGGCTTTTCTTGAATAGACGCCCCGTTCGCGCCGATGTTTCCGGCCTTAAAATCTGTAGCGCTGTCTTTTGCGACAAGTGCCGCGCCGATTGCGCCGATGAACTCGGCGTCTTTCGGGATAAAAATCTCAGCGGCCGGAAAATTAAAGACCTCTTCGATCGCACGAAGCATGCCGCTGTTTTTTGCCAACCCGCCGATGAACGCGACTTTCGGCTCGACTTTTCGGCCGCGAACGATCGTCGCCTTAAAATTTCTTGCGACGGCGAGGCAGAGGCCGCGCAGAATTTCCGGCGGTGCAAAACCTTTTTGCTGGGCATGAATCATGTCCGATTTTGCAAAGACCGAGCAGCGTCCGGCAACCCGCGCGCTTTTTGCCGCACCTTCAACAAGCGGGCCAACATCCTCGGTTTTATAGTGAAGACGTTCCGCCTGCTGGTCGATGAACGAGCCGGTTCCGGCGGCGCAATCGCCGTTAATGCCATAATCAATGATCGTAGAGCCTGAGTCACCGCCAAGTTTAATGTACTTGCTCGATTCGCCCCCCATTTCAAAAACCGACCTTGTGTTTGGGTAAAAAGTGGAAATTGCAAGGGCGATAGCCTTGAATTCGTTAGTGCTTTTGACTCCTTCGAGCAGTTTCGCCCCGCTCCCCGTCGATACGATCGACTTAATTTCGATGCCAAGAGCCTTTAGTTCAGCGAGCAAAGAGGCGGCAGTTTCCGCCGGTTTGCCAAAGGTCCTTTGGTATTTTTTATGAATGATTTCGCCGGTTTGGCTTACTGCAATAAGTTTAGCGCTAACCGACCCGATATCTATTCCAATAAAGGCTTTTTGCATGGGTGCGGTTTTTAACCAAACGGTTAAATTTTGTCAAGATTTGAGACTTAGGGTTAAATCTTAGGAAACTTATGAGATCTTTTTGCGCATCTCGGCTATCGCTTTTTTATAATCTTTCTGGCTGAAAATCGCGTGACCCGAAACGATTATGTCGGCGCCTGCCTTTGAAAAATCTCCGATATTTGCAATTGTCACTCCGCCGTCAACTTCGATGAGCGTCTTTAACTTTCTCTCTTCCGAAATATATTTTCTCAAGCGACTGACCTTTTCGAGGCACTCGGGAATAACTTTCTGTCCGCCAAAACCGGGATTGACCGTCATGACTAAAACATAGTCGGCATATTCGACGAACGGGAGAAAATCTTCGATCTTGGTCGGGGGATTAATGACCGCGCCCGCCTTGCATCTTAATTTTCGTATTGCCGGAAGCAACTTTTCTAGATTTGTGGCTTCGACATGAACACTTATCATGTCGGCTCCGGCTTCTGCAAAACGCTCGATATATTTTTCAGGCTGCGAGATCATTAAATGGACATCGATCGGGCGGGTCGCGACCTTTCTGACCGCATGAACAACGTCGGGGCCTATCGTTATGTTCGGCACAAAGTGCCCGTCCATAACATCGAGATGAATTATGTCGGCTCCGGCAGATTCAACAGCTTCGATCTCTTCACCGAGCCGAGCAAAATCTGCCGAAAGAATTGATGGAGCAATGAGCTTCATAAAAACCCCCACACTATGTCATTTCCGCGAAGGCGGGAATCCAGCTGCCTCTGCGAGCTCCCCTATTACAACCTCGGGGATGACTTTCCAATCAGCCGAGGCGTTCGCCCGCCAAAAGCTTGTGTCCCTTTAAAAAATCGACCGCGCTCATGCGTTTTTTGCCGGCGAGCTGAACTTCGAGCAGACAAAGCAATCCGTCGCCGGTCGCAACAGTAATTCCCTTATCGACAGAAACGATCGTTCCGGCCTTCTCCGAAGATGGCGCGTCAAAAGGCGCAGCGTCAAATATCGTTAGCACATCGCCGGAAGGAAGTTTTGTAAAAGCCTTCGGCCACGGTTGAAGCCCGCGTATTAAATTATAAATTTGCTCGGCCGATTTCGACCAGTCGATACAACCCATCTCTTTTGTAAGTTTTACCGTGTATGTCGCCTCGGCATGATTTTGCGGAATGCCCTTTAGGCTCCCCTCTTCGATTTGATCGAGCGTTTTTACCAAAAGATCTCCACCGATAAGAGCCAGATGATCGTGCAATTCGCCGGCGGTTTCGTGCGGCATGATCTCACATTGCGCCTGCAGCAAAATATCGCCCTCGTCCATCTTTTCGTTCATGAACATCGTCGTGACGCCCGTGGTCGAATCGCCGTTTATGACAGGCCAGTTGATGGGAGCCGCGCCGCGGTATTTTGGGAGCAGAGAGCTGTGGACGTTTATGCAGCCTTTCGGCGGAATGTCGAGCAGCTCTTTCGGTAGAATTTTTCCGTAGGCGACAACGACGATCGCGTCGCAATTAAGCGAACGAACCCTCTCGATAAACTCGGCGTTATTTTTCACCTTTGCCGGCTGAAATAAAAAGAGGTTATTTTCTTTTGCAAATTCGGCGGCCGGACACGATTTGACCTGCTGGCCCCTGTCGGCCGGCTTGTCGGGTTGAGCAACAACCGCAAGAATTTCGTGTTTCGAACGCAGCAGGGCGGTCATGCTGGCGACTGCGAATTCGCTGGAGCCCATGAATAATATTTTCATAAATCTAGAGAATTGCCATTTTCTGAATGAGTTTGATGTACTTTTCGCGCTCTTCTTTATCGACCCTGTCTATTAAAAGTTTGCCGTCCAAATGGTCGATCTCATGTTGAAACGCTACCGACAAAAGCCCGCTGGCCATATATTCAACCGGCTCATTTTCTTTGTTAAGGCCTTTCACAATGATTTCGGCCATGCGCTTGGTTTTAACTTTGAACTCTGGGATTGAAAGACACCCCTCTTCCCAGTCGATCTCTCCGCGGGACGAAACGATCTCGGGGTTTGCAAGCTGGATCAAATGCCCGCGCTCTCTCCCTCCGGGGAGGTCAACGCCGACATCGATGATTATGACCCGCACAGACTTGCCTACCTGCGGAGCGGCCAGACCGACACCATCTTTCGCGTACATGGTCTCGGTCATGTCTTCCATAAGCTTGGCAATTTCGGGCGTGACAGAGGCAACCGGTTTGGCGATCTTAGCCAGAACCGGATTTGGGTATGTAACAATCTTGAGAATCGCCATATAAAAAAGCCCCTATCGCCGGCAATAACCTTTGTAAAGTCTTAATTTTAGCGCATTCGCCGTCTCTAGAGCATGTTTTGCGGATCGACATCGATAGAGAGCTTGACCCCCTTCGGCGGCTTAATTCCAAAAGAGGCGGCTTCAAGCAAAGGCTTGAGACCTTTTAATCCGCGCGACTTAAGTAATATTTGCCAGCGATAGTTATTGCGTATCTTGCTTACCGGCGAGACCGAAGGACCAAGCACAAGAACGCCGCCGGATAAGTCCGCCATCTTTTGAAGATGAAGAGCGACTTCGGTTGCTGTCTTTTCCACAAGAGCCTCTTTCGCCCCCGAAAATTTCAAAAGCGCAAGCCGGCCAAAAGGAGGATAACCAAGCTCCTCGCGGGACGAAAGTTCGTCGGCGTAAAACTTGTCGATATCGCCGGTTGTCGAAGCGCTAACCGCAAAATGGTCGGGCGAATAGGTCTGCACGATCACCTTGCCGGCCCTGTCGGCGCGCCCGCTTCTGCCGGCGACCTGTGTGATGAGCTGAAACGTCCGCTCCGGCGCCCTGAAGTCGGGGAAATTAAGCGACAAGTCGGCGTCGAGCACGCCGACCAAGGTCACGTTCGGAAAATCGTGTCCTTTTGTTATCATCTGCGTACCGACCAGAATGTCGATCTCGCCATTTTTCATTTTAGTGAGAATTTTCGTTCGTTCGCCGGCCTTCGACGTCGTGTCGCGGTCAAACCTTGCAACCCGCGCATCTGGGAAATATGAGGCGATTTCGGACTCGACCCTTTCGGTCCCCGTCCCGAGATTTAAAAGATTTGTCCCTTTGCACTCGACACATTGTTTGATCATGCCGACAAGATAGTCGCAATAGTGGCACATCAACGAAGCGTCGCGTTTGTGATAGGCCAGCGTAATGTTGCAATTAGGGCATTTCGCAACGAACCCGCAATCGGCGCACAAAACGACATTTGAAAATCCGCGCCTGTTCAAAAAAAGCATCGTCTGCTCTTTTTTGGAGAGAGAATCGGAAATTGCCCCGATAAGACGAGGCGACAAGTTCGTGCTTTTATGAACCCCGCGCATATCAACGACCTCAATGTCCGGCATCGGGGACTTGGTCGGCCTTTCGGTCAGTCGCACATAAAAATATTTTTTTGAGCCGGCATTAGCAAAAGACTCGATTGAAGGCGTTGCGCTTCCAAGAACGCACGGAATTTTTTCGATGCTCGCGCGCGTAATAGCTATGTCGCGCCCGTTATAACGCGGATTCTCGTCTTGTTTGTACGACGAATCGTGTTCTTCATCGACGATGATGATTCCGGTTTTTTTGAACGGCGCAAAAATCGCCGACCTAGTGCCGATAACTATCGACGCTTCGCCGCTTTGCATGCGCCGCCATTCGTAAAGCTTGCGGGCGTCGGTCAGGTCGCTGTGATAGACGGCGACATTTGCCCCAAAACGCGACACAACGCGGCCGACCGCCTGCGGAGTCATGCCGATCTCGGGGACAAGAAATATCGCCTGTTCTCCTTTGCCTAAAACCTCGGCGCATAGCCGCATGTAAAGTTCGGTCTTTCCCGAAC
>CAZYHS010000042.1:0-5390 GCA_964647545.1 uncultured Pseudomonadota bacterium
TGCAAAATTTAAGCCATGCCATAATAGCATAGCTTCACAAATATGCCATGTGTTTTAAGTGTTTAGGGTTTATTATTAAAGTGTAAGTTTTATTAAAATTGAGAAATTGCGACGTTTATCGACATTATTTTGACATAGCTACATGTCAGCCCTTGAAATAACTGTATAAAAATAATCTTTTAGGCAACTTAGGCGGTTTTATAACCGATAATAATTATGCTCATGATAGATTCTATTCATCGTTTGGTTTCAGGAGTTTTAGAAGGCGCAGATCAGGCCGAAACGTCCGGTCGGATTTCAGCGGCTGTAAATGAAAACAGCGTTGAAGATAGCACTGCTTTTGGCTCTCCCGCTTTAGCTGAAAATTTATTTGCCGGTTCGGCAAATTTTAGCGCTCGAAGTCTTGTCGGTGCTATTTTTGCCAATGACGGGGCAAAATCATCTCCGGTCGTCAGTCGCGAGACCGTGCAAGATGTCGCCTCTTCGGCGGAGCTTAAAAAGGTCATTGCCGAAAATCCGAACAAAATGGTCGTCGTCTTTTTTTCGCTCCCTTCGTGCAAGCCGTGTGAGGAGGCCTATCCGCGCTTTGCCGAACAGGCCGAGGCTCTTACTTTGACCGATGACGACATCGTCTTTGTCTATTGCTCCAACAGCGACGTCCCCTACGAAGTAATGAGCTGGGACAGCGTAAAGAACATCGGCTTTCCGTTCGTGACCGGATTTAAGAGCGGTCGCTACGAGATATTTTACAACCTCGGCGATATCGAAGGCGAGGCCGGTTCGTTCGGGCTGCCGATCGAAGCAAAGGTCGGCAATTACGCCAACAAGCTCAACAGCAATCTGCCTGAAATTAAGATCAAAGGAATAGAAGCGCTTGCCATGTTCTATCTCGGTGCTTCTGGCAGCGAGGCCTTTCTCAAAGCGCCGGGCGAAGATTACGTTCGGGCCGTCTTTGCAGCGCGCGGTCTTGCGTTGGGTGACGACGAAAAAATCGCAAAACGGGCGAGCGATGTCTATCCGATTTTGCTGCGGGCCGTCGGCGCCGAAGGTATAGAACGCGAATTTGCCGTGATCGTTGATGTGCTGATGAAGGGATCTTCAGAACAAAAAGGGCCGGCTCTTGAACTGCTTGCTAAAATAGTCAAAGCCTCGGCTAAGTGTCCCGACGGCGATCTGATCGAAAAAATATTTTTATTTCTCGCTAACAGCGATCCTGTTGTGCGCAAAAACGGGGCGCAGGTCATCGGCGCACTTGTCGCAAAACCCGATTTCCCTAAAAATCATCTTCCTGCCGTGCGAAAGGAGCTGCTTTTACTTTTGGGCGATTCAAATGAAGAGGTCGCTTCTGTCGCCGCAAGAGAGTTGAAGTTCTTTGGTATAGAACCCTACGATGCCGAGGATATCGTAGATGGGCTTATGAAGTTGCTCGACTCTCAAAGTGATCTGGCAAAGGCGGGGGCGGTTGAGAGCCTCGGCGTCTATTTTGTCGCTTTGACAGACGACGACAAGAACGACTTGATCGCCTGCGTGTTAAGGTCGGCAATGTCGGGAAACGAAACGTTGCGCGCCGCTGCGGCCAAGCTTTTAAAGAGCGCGGCAATAGTTCTGTCGAATGAAGAGGTCCAAAAAATACTTCCGGTAATTTCGGCCAAGCTCAAATACGACGGCCCGAACTTCGAGGAGAATGCGCAGATCAGATATGCAACCCTTAACGCGCTTTTGGCTATCGTTCCCAAATGTGACGATCGGCAGAAGCGTTTTCTGCAGGGGGTCGTCGCAGAAGTAGCAAGAAACGACAACTACCGCTGGAGCCGCGAGCTCGCTCAAAAAATCCTCGAAAAAATTAAGTAAAATCCCTAAAATTTAATTGACTAGCCTGCGCAAAAAAATTAAATGCGCGGCATAAATGGACACAAAAAACAGCAGGAGTTTTGAGCGTAGCATCTCTTCGCTCGTCAAAAAACACGGCACTCCACTTTTCATCATCAGCAAATCGAAGCTCGTCGAACAGGCGGAAAAATTCAAAAGACTTCTTCCGCGCGTTAAGCCTTACTACGCCGTTAAAGCGAACTCGTGTCCCGAGATCGTCAAGACGTTCGCAAAGCTCGGCACGGGGTTCGACGTCGCCTCAAAATATGAGATGGATTTGGCCCTCAAATGCGGCGCGAAACCGCACGATATCATTTACGCAAATCCGGTAAAACCCGCCGACACAATGAAATTCGCGATGGAAAATGGGGTCGATCTCACCGTTTTCGATTCGGAATACGAGCTCTACAAGATCGCCGAACATGCTCCGGGCGCGAGAGTGCTGGTGCGCATCAAAGTTCCGAACATCGGTAGCGTGGTCGAACTTTCGCTAAAGTTCGGAGCCGAACCGACCGACGCGATTCCGCTGCTTATTAAAGCGCACAAGCTCGGGCTCAAACCCGTAGGCGTTGCTTTTCACGCGGGGAGCCAGTGCACGCACATCGAAAATTATATCGAAGCGTTCGAAATGACGAAGATCATTTTTCAGGACGCGAGGCTAAAACAGATTCCGCTGTCGATAATTGACATCGGCGGAGGAATGCCCATCCAGCACTTTGACGATGACGAAGATCATTTTACGAAATTTGCCCCGAAGCTTTGCCATGAGATTGACCGTCTTTTCGACAACACGGTCGAACTTATCGCCGAGCCCGGACGCGCTTTCCCGGGGCCGGCTTGCACTTTGGTTATGCGCGTGCTAGGTAAGTCGATTAGAGAGAATAAGCATTGGTACTATCTTGACGATGGGCTTTACGGATGTCTTTCCGGAATTCTTTTCGACTTTTGCAAATATCAGTACAATGTTTTCAAAAAGGGCCCCACACATATTTCGGCGTTGGCCGGCCCGACCTGCGATTCACACGACATCATCGACCGGTCGGTCGAGCTCCCCGAGCTTGAGATCGGCGACACAGTTTACGTCCAAAATATCGGCGCCTACTCAATAGCCAGCGCAACTAACTTTAACGGAATTCCACCGGCGAAGACGGTTTTCGTCCCCTGATAGAACGGAGAAAAAATGAAGAGAACTCACAGAGTCCACGAGGCAAAAAAAGATCTCCCCGACTGGATGAAGGATAAGAAGTGCCCGAACAAGCAAAAATATCTTTCGGGCAAACGCATTCTTCCCAAGGGGATAACCGGCAAAGAGAGCCTCTCCGAGCTGATGGAAAACACTTTCAACGCCTACAATTCGGCGCGCCTGAAAGAGGGCTGCAGGCTCTTCACCGAAAAAATGCTTGAGCAGGACGTGACCGTCGGCATGAGCCTTGCGGGGGCACTCACTCCGGCCGGACTTGGCTCGGCTTGCATCGTTCCGCTTATCGAGGCCGGCTTTGTCGATTGGATAGTTTCGACCGGCGCGAATCTTTATCACGATCTTCATTTTGCGTTCAATTTTCCGCTGCACGTCGGCAGCCATCTTGTTGACGATTCCGATTTAAGAAATAACGATGTCGTTCGTATTTACGACGTGTTGCTCGGTTACACAGACTGCCTAATGGCCACCGACGAGATTTTGCGTTCGATACTTGTTCAACCGGAATTTCAAAAGGAGATGGGGACCGCCGAGCTTCACTGGCTACTTGGAAAGTACGCCAACGAGTGGGAGAAAAAATCGGGGCTGAAAAATGTTTCGATGCTCGCCGCCGCTTACCGCGCGAACGTGCCGGTCTATACCAGCTCGCCCGGCGATTCGACGATCGGAATGAACATGGCCGGAGTCGAATTAAGGGGAAACAAGTTGCGTGTGAATCCGTCGATAGATGTCAACGAAACGACGGCTTATGTGCTGGACGCAAAACGCAGCGGCGGTAAATCGGCGGTACTTCTTATGGGGGGAGGTTCGCCAAAGAACTTTATGCTGCAGACCGAACCTCAGATTCAGGAAGTCTTGCGCATCAAAGAAGTGGGGCAGGATTATTTCTTTCAGGTGACCGACGCGCGTCCCGACACCGGCGGTCTTTCCGGAGCGACTCCACACGAAGCGGTAAGCTGGGGGAAGGTCGATCCTAACAGGTTGCCCGATGCGGTTGTCTGCTACATGGACGTGACCCTCGCGCTTCCGATGATCACTCACGTTGCGCTCGCAAACCATAAAAAACGCAAATTAAAAGAGCTCTTCACTAAACGCGACGAGCTGATGAAGAGGCTCATCCGCGAATATTTCGCCCACAATAAATCTTAATTGCCGGTGGTTGGTTAGTATCTAACGCAGACTTCGGACTATTTTTGACCCGATTTCCAGTTTTGATAGATTTTTCCGAGCGCGTCGAGTTTGGCTGCGACATCTTTCCATGTTTCACCGCTGCCTGCGCCGCTCCCAAGCACGTGGTTGACGAGTGCGGCAAGGGCAAACCCCGGAACGGAAGTCTGCTGATAGAACTTTTTGTAAAGCTCGTTCCACTCTTTCACCTTGAAAATCCATTGTACGATGGGGCGTCCGAACCGCGGGCCCGCTTCACGCGAGCGACATGCTCCGTCGCCGGCTTCGATGTCGCCGAGGTATTCGCTTTTCGGCCCTTTGGTATTTTTACCGATGCAGTCGCCTTCGCTAGCGCCGAAACTGTAAACGCTCCAGCCCTTGTTGAATGTTGAATTGCTCGCCATTGCAAGCTTGGCTGTCGGATTGAACGGGTCATTTTCGTTGGGGGTCACCTCGAGAGTGTCGAAGGCGATAACCATCGGTTTTGTCATAGCACCGGCTTTTTTGGCATCGTATTGCGCCACGACTACCTTGTCCTTCATTATTTTGAGGATGTCCTTTTCGGTCAGGGCTCCAAATGCGCCGCCGATAGTTTCGCCCAAGCTCAGCCCCTTGATCTCGAAATTGCAGGCTCCAATGACCGGTTTGGAAAATTTAAAAACAATCTTTTCGACGGTGAAGTTGGTGGAACGGGCGTCCTTACTTTTGCTTTTTTTAAAGGTGAGGGTGCATTCAACAGAGCTGCCGTCGGCGATGAGCATTCTAACGCCGTTTACGGAAAAACCGCTCGACATGACCTTTTGTGCCTTAAGGGTAATCTTCGCTTTTGCATCTTCAGCCTTCGCGGTCAGCGTTTTACACGCCTCCTGTATCGCGATCTTAGTGTCGCTCCACATTGTTTTGATGACCGGCGTGGCCGATTCGAACATTGGCGGGGTTAGCGACAGGATGCAGTACTGATAAGAGGTGGCGTTTGCACTAGTTCCGGCCGATGCCGCGTCTTGCGGGTTGTCGGCTCCATGCGGCATCAAAGATGTTACTTTGTCGGTCAGCGATGCGAACGCCCCCTCGATCTGTTTGAACATAATCGTCTCCATAATTTTTTGCCGCTTTTAGCTCGGGCTGCCCGAAGTTTCAATACGCGCTGCGGCAAATA
>CAZYHS010000042.1:5490-6912 GCA_964647545.1 uncultured Pseudomonadota bacterium
CTTTTGTCAATTACAAAACAAATGGGGATGATAGAAGTTTTAGGCCTCAGTCATCCCCATAAAATAACTATCTGAATTATCTGCTAAATATCTACCGGCGCTCTGGAACCGTGTCCGATCGCTTTTTTCAGCGGCCTTAGCATTGCGACCATGACAAAGCCCGTCGCTATGCAGAGCACGGCGATCATTCCGAAGAAACGGTCCTTAGGCATTCTTTCGTAGAACGTTCCAAGATATCCGCAAAAATATTGTCCCGCCGCCTGCGACATGAACCAGATACCCATGATGGTCGAAACAAGTTTTGGCGGTGAAAGTTTTGTGACAAGCGACAGACCGATCGGCGACAGGTAAACTTCGCCAATCGTCAGCAGAAAGGTCGAGAAGGCCAGCCACATCAGACTTGCGCTTCCGATTCTGTTAAATTCCCAAACGGCCGGCATAAGAACAAGGAACGAAATGCCAAGCATGAAACATGCAATCGCCATTTTGCCGATCGACGACGGTTCTTTGTTTTTTCTGTCCTGCCATGTCCACAGCATCGTGATAAGCGGGATGAGCACCATGATCATCAGCGGGTTGAAATTTTGAAACCACGTGGCGGGCATCGTCCAGCCTAAGATCATGCGATTGGTGTTCGAATCGGCCCACACCGCAAGCGTGTTGCCTTGCTGTTCGTAGGCTCCCCAGAAGACGACATTTAGAAAGCACAGAACGACAAGCGCGAAGATCTTCAGCCAGTCCTCTCTTGTAATAACAAGTTTGGACGGGACCTTTTGGGGCTCCTTTTTTTCTTTCGTGATAAGATCGGGGGCTAAATATTTTTGTCCCCAAAGATAGACGATAAGTCCCAAAATGAGGCCGATGCCGGCCGACATGAAGCCCCATTTAAAACCGTAGAGCTCGCCGAGCGTGCCGCAAACGAACGTCGAAAGTATGGCGCCGATGTTAATGCCCATGTAATAGATGTTGAACGCACGGTCGCGGCGGTGGTCGCCGGGGGCGTAGAGACTGCCGACCTGCGTTGAAACGTTCGGTTTGAAAAAGCCGGTTCCGAACGCCATGAGAACGAGGCCCGGATAGAAGAGGTCGGGAGACATCAGCACGAACTCTCCGATGACCATGATGATTGCGCCGATGATAGCTGAGCGACGCTGGCCGAGCCATCTGTCGGCGATTATTCCTCCGAAGAATGGGATGAAATAGCTAGCCGATGTGTAAAGCCCGTAGATTTGCGACGCCTTGTCCTGAGCGAACATGAGCTGCTTCATCATGTAATAGATGAGAATGCAGCGCATTCCGTAGTAACAATAACGTTCCCACATCTCGGCGAAGAATAGGACGAAAAGCCCCTTGGGGTGTCCCAACCATTCGCCCCGATTAACCACGTCGGCGCCGTTGCTCATTTCTTGCTCCTTTTTTAGC
>CAZYHS010000043.1:0-6651 GCA_964647545.1 uncultured Pseudomonadota bacterium
GATTCCGGCCTTCGCTGGCACGACAAACGTTGCGCGCTTGGGGGAAATTTTCGTAGCTTCGCGCTTCTTACTTTTGACACGGAACAAATTTATTCACCGTTGCATTTTTTTGTCGGGTTGGTAGTTGTTGCACTCTTTCAAAGCAAAGGAGCGTCAACATGAGACAGCAGATCCGTGCGCCGAGAGGCAATAAGCTCACCTGCAAAGGCTGGGTTCAGGAAGCAGCCCTGCGCATGCTGATGAATAACCTCGACCCCGAAGTTGCCGAACGCCCCGAAGACCTTGTAGTTTACGGCGGGATCGGCAAAGCGGCGCGCAATTGGGAGGCTTTTGATCAAATTGTTGCCTCTCTTCAAAAACTTGAAAGCAACCAGACTCTCCTTGTTCAGTCGGGCAAACCTGTCGGAGTGCTCGATTCGCACGAAGATGCCCCGCGCGTTTTAATCGCCAACTCAAACCTCGTCGGCAACTGGGCGACGTGGGAGCATTTCCGTGAGCTCGATCGCAAAGGGCTGATGATGTATGGACAGATGACCGCCGGCTCTTGGATCTACATCGGCACGCAGGGAATTTTGCAGGGGACCTACGAAACTTTTTGCGCCGCCGGTGTAAAACATTTCGGCTCGGCCGACCTTGCAGGTAAACTTGTTCTCTCTGGCGGACTTGGCGGAATGGGTGGAGCACAGCCTCTCGCCGCAACTATGGCCGGCGCGGTTTTTATCGGAGTTGAAGTTGACGAAACGCGCGCGAAAAAACGTCTCGACACAAAATATCTCGACGTGATCGCCCCAAATCTTGACGAAGCCCTCCGCATGGCTCGCGACGCGCAAAAAAATAAAAAAGCAATTTCAATCGCAGTTATCGGAAACGCCGCAGATATTTATCCCGAGCTTGTCAGACGCAACGAAATCCCCGATTTTGTGACCGACCAGACAAGTGCGCACGATCTTTTGAACGGCTATGTTCCGAACAAAATGAGCTACGCCGACGCGCTAAAATTTCGCAAAGAAAATCCAGAAAAATATCAGGCTGAAGCGATTAGAGCCTGCGGCGAACACGTTGCCGCGATGCTCGATTTTCAGAAGAAAGGTTCGGCCGTTTTTGACTATGGCAACAACATCCGTGCGCAGGCTGTTAAAGCCGGTGTGAAAAACGCGTTCGATTTCCCCGGATTCGTTCCGGCCTACATTCGCGATCTCTTCTGCGAAGGGAAGGGGCCGTTCCGCTGGGCAGCGCTTTCCGGCGAGCCGAGCGATATTTTGGAAACCGACAAGGCTGTGCTCGAACTCTTTCCGCACGACAAGGCTCTTCACCGCTGGATCAAAATGGCCGAGGAGCGCGTTGCGTTTCAAGGGCTACCGGCGCGCATCTGCTGGCTTGGCTACGGCGAGCGCCACAAGGCAGGCCTTGCGTTCAACGAACTTGTCAGAAGCGGCAAAGTTAAGGCGCCGATCGTCATCGGTCGTGACCACTTGGATTGCGGCAGCGTTGCAAGTCCGAACCGCGAGACCGAATCGATGAAAGACGGCAGCGACGCCGTCGCCGACTGGCCGATCTTGAACGCGCTGATAAATTCGGTCAACGGTGCATCGTGGGTCAGCTTTCATCACGGCGGCGGAGTCGGCATCGGCTACAGCCTTCACGCCGGACAGGTGATCGTCGCCGACGGAACGGACGCCGCAGCGCGCAGGATCGAACGCGTGTTAAAGAGCGATCCGGCGATGGGAGTTTTGCGCCATGCCGACGCCGGTTACGAAAAGGCAATTGAGGTCGCCAAAGAGCGCGGCGTAAAAATACCGGGTGTGACTTGGTAGTTGCGTAAGTGGCGAGACCGGAGAGTGGGTTAGGCCGGTTGGGTCTGTTAATTCCGTTTGTTCAGTTAACGGAACTAACCGACAAAACAGGCCGAACCGAAATAACTTATTAAATATGATAATTTCAAATATCGGCAGATTGCTCACGATGAAGGAGGCCGACGGCCGCAAAGGCGCGCTCGGCGTGATTGAAAACGCGTGGGTGAGAATTTCCGGCGGAAAAATTTCGGCGATCGGTAGCGGTCAAGCGCCAAAAAGTAACGACAAAGTTGTCGATGCGCAGGGCAAAGTTGTTATGCCGGCAATTGTCGAGTGTCACACGCATCTTGTGCACGCAGGTTCGAGGGCAAATGAATTCGCCATGCGTTCTCGCGGTGAAACTTACGAGTCGATTGCAAAGAGCGGCGGCGGAATTATGTCGACGGTGAAGGCAACCCGCGAGGCGACAGAAGATGAGTTGCTTGAACTTGCCGCAAAACGCCTTGCCGTTATGATTTCGCACGGAGTCGGCACCGTAGAAATTAAAAGCGGCTACGGGCTTGACAAAAAGAACGAACTGAAAATCCTGCGGGTTGCTAAAAAACTAGGTGCAATTTCGCCGGTTGATGTTGTCTCGACGTTTCTCGGCGCACACGCTATTCCCGCGGCTGAGCTTGCCAGAAAAAATCCGAAACTCTCGGCAGCCGAAATCAGGAAAAAATACCTCTCGCTTGTGATAAATGAAATGATTCCTGCGGTTGCCGATGAAAAACTTGCGACATTTTGCGATGTCTTTGCAGACAAGATAGCTTTTACGAAAGATGAGGCCAGACGCGTTCTTGAGGCCGGACTCGATTCTGGCCTTCTGCCGAAACTTCACGCCGACCAGCTTAGCGACAGCTCTGGCGCCGAGCTCGCCGCAGATATCGGAGCCGTAAGCGCCGATCATCTTGAACACGCGACAATTGGCGGACTCAAAGCGATGAAGAAGGCTGGCGTTGCCGCAGTTTTAATTCCGTGTTCGACATTTTTTGTCGGTGGAAAATATGCGCCGGCGCGCGACATGTTAAAGCTGGGGCTTCCGGTTGCGATTTCGACCGACTACAACCCCGGCACATCGCCAATTTTGAATCCGTGGCTTGCAGCGTCGATCGCGATCACTCAAATGAAACTGACGGTTGAAGAGGCGCTTTGCAGCTTGACTCTTCACGCAGCGGCAGCGTTGAAAATTTCAGACGCCGGTTTTATAGACAACGATGCGAAAGCAGATCTGATTATTTTATCGACCGACAACGAAGCCGAAGCTCTGCATAGGCCCGACGTAAGTTTTGTGTCGAAGGTTATTAAAGGCGGAGTGGTGATATTCTAAGATTTTGCGACAGCGCTGTCGTCCCCGCGGCGGTAAGCGGGATCTCGTTTAGTCAGCTGGATTCAAATATGAAAAAATATTTTGTAACATTCTTCTGCGTTTTTCTTGCGATCATTTTTATCGTTGGCGCCTCGACCCGCACATTTGCATCTGGCGAAAAGGGCAAGCTCGGTTCGTTCGAGGATTCGCTCGATTCGAAAAGCGGAGATAAAAGAAATGCCGATGAGGAGACCAAACGTCATGGAGAGCCCGGAGTCGCAAAAGAACAAATGGCGGCATCGATCTTTGAAACCTTGTTCGGCATGTTTTTGGCCGGCACGTTCGAAATGGCGCAGGAAGAGGACAAGGGCTACGTCTATCGCACGTTGAAAAAAGAACATTCGCCGGCTCTTGTTACGTTCAAACTTGAGGGCGACTACAATTGGATCGCGGGAAACGACCACAGCGCGTCGGGCCGAGCAGAGGTCGGTTATTTAATGTTCGGCCTCGACGGCGAGTTCAAACGCTTTTGGGAAAACAATCCAAGCGACACGTTAAACGTTGTGAGCGCGCACGGACTTTTGAGGGCGCTCTTTGGCGAGGTCTTCGAAATTCATCTGGCTCTAGGCGTTAAAGATATTTCGGGCGATAGAAATCGCGAAGGCTTTGAGCTCGGCCTGCCGTTCAAGGCGATTTTTTCGAATAGCATCTTCTGGGACGTGCGCCCTTATGTTGCGTTTGTGAACAGTAAACAAATTTACGATATTTCGACAGGATTGAATTTTAAATATAAAATGATAGGTGCCCGAGCCGGCTACCGTGCGATCAACGTCGATTCGCAGACTTTGCACGGTCCGGAAGTCGGGCTCTTTTTTCAATATTGATAAGGAATTGAACGACTCAAAAAAGGGGGAGATATGCAATTTCACGGACACATGATGCACGAATTGATCGAGATGACAGGCAAGCTGACGTTTCTTTCGATCGTCATCGCTTCGGTGCTTGGCGTTTTTCGCTGGAAGCTTCACAAAATGTGGGCGAAACCTTCGCTCCATTTTTTCTTTGCCGGCGTTGCCATAATTTCCGGAAGCGTTCACCTCGTTCTTAACATTATAAAATGATGAGACCTCTTGATAACGTTTGCGTTGTTCTCTGCGACCCCACCGGTTCGATGAATATCGGCCAGACCGCGCGCGCAATGAAAAATTGCGACATCACAGACCTAAGAATCGTCGCCGGCAAAAAAATCAACATCGGCGAAGCGCACATGATGGCGATGAGCGCGAAAGATATCGTCGATTCGGCTAAACGGTTTGACACGCTGCCGGAAGCGGTTGCCGACTGCACTTGCGCGCTTGCAATGAGCCGCAGAGTTGTCAGAACGCGCGCACCGTTCTATTCGATCGACGAAATGGCGCCGAAGGTCATCGAACGCGCTGCAAAAGGAAAGGTCGCGCTTGTCTTCGGTTCGGAGCGTGACGGACTGAGTCACGAACAGGTTTACCAGTGCGACTATCGCGTCTACATTCCGACTTCGGAAACTTACGGTTCGCTAAATCTTGCTCAGGCTGTTGTTTTGACGTGCCACAGAGTTTTTTCGGCCTATCGCGAAACGCAGCCCGTAAAAAAAGATGAGTTCTTCGCGCCGCGCAGCGAGGTTGAGGTGATGTTAAACGATTTTGAAAAGATGCTCTCCGAGATCGGCTACAATCATCGCGGCGATGTCCGCTTGCGTGCGAAAATCATGCAGGCCACAAAGGAAATTTACGGCAGGGCGGGGCTGCGCCACAAAGATGTCAACATGCTAATCGGAATTTTCGCGCAAATCAGAAAAGCGATCGAAAAGGGCGGCAAGCGTTAGGCGAATTTCTTCAGGTTTTCGAGTGAAAGCTTTTGCACTTCATCGTGCAGGCTTCGGCCGTGCGAGTCCATTGTGACGACGACCGGAAAATCTTTTACCTGAAATTCCCAGATAGCTTCTGGACTTCCGACCTCTTCAAGCAGATAGACGCCGTTCACGTTCGTGATCTTTTCGGCGTAGATCTGTGCCGCGCCGCCGATGGCGTGAAGATAGCAGCAGCCGAATTCTTTGCATGCGGCGAGCGTTTTCGCTCCCATGCCACCTTTGCCGATCACGCCGCGCACGCCGAAATTTTTAATGACGTCGTATTCGTAGGGCTCTTCGCGGATGCTGGTCGTGGGGCCCGCTGCTTTGACGACCCATTTCCCGTTCTCTTTAATGACGACCGGCCCGCAGTGGTAGATGATCTGGTTCGTCCAGTCGACCGGCATCGGATATTTGCCGGTGTGGAGGCACTGGTGAACCGCGTCGCGCGCGGTGAAGACGAGGCCGGTTAATTCGACCATGTCGCCGACTTTGAGCTCGCGCATTTTTTCAGATGTGAATGGAGCACTTAGTTTGATTGTCATATGTTATCCACTTAGGTTATTTCGGTTTGGCCAGTTTTGTCCGTTTAGTCAGTTAACGGAACTAACTGAATTAACCGACTAAACTGACCTAACCGGTTTTAATACAGCCATTCCTTTATCTTCCCATCACTAGAAATTGCCGCGCCTTGGCGTCTGTCGGCCCAGCACATGTAAGAGATGCTCACAAAGAACGACGCCGGCAGTCTGTTCAAGTGGCCGATTTTGCAGCCAAGCAGAGTTGTTGCGCCGCCAAATCCCATCGGGCCGATTCCGGTTTTGTTGGCGATCTCCATAACTTCGTCTTCCATCTTTGCAAGTGAGGCGTTTTCGTTTTTGTCGTCGAGTTTACGAAGGAGCTGTTCTTTCGAGTGAAGGTAGCTTGTCGCTCTGTCGCCGCCGGCGCAAACTCCCAAAATTCCGGGGCCGCAGCCTTTGCCTTGTGCTTGGATTACGGCGTCGAGGATGCATTTTCTAATTCCGTCGAGGTCGCGTTCGGCGCCTAAATTTTTGTTCGGCAGGCTGTATTGCGCGCCGCAGTTTTCGCAGCCGCCACCTTTCAGAATTAGCTTCACTTCAAGTTCGTTGTCATCCTGAGCGTTGTTCGGGCGCGAAGGATCTCCCGCGTGTCTGTATTCAAAATGAAAGTGGGGGAAACCCGGTCCTAAGTTGTTGCCCGAATTTTTTCCGGTGAGGCTGTCGACCGAGTTTTGTCGCAGATAACCTTTTGCGGTCGCTTCTTTTACGGCCCACTTCGCGGCCTCTTCAAACGCCAGCTGGTTGTAGCCCATAGGTGCTTTGACAAAAAAGAGGATCGAACCTGTGTCTTGGCAGACCGGCTGCGATTTATCTTTTGCGATTTTTATGTTTTCACAGACGATGTCCATCGCGTAGCGCGCGCTTGTGCCGGTTTTTTCGGTTTGTGTCGCGGCATCAATTGCCTTGAGAACATCTTTCGGCATTTCGCACGAAGTTTTGCGGACAATTTCGAGAAGACTTGCTCTTAGCTGTTCGTTTGATTGTGTCATAGGTGAGGGTGAGTCTAGATTTTGCCCCCTATGCTGGCAAGGAGAATTTTTCACC
>CAZYHS010000044.1:0-6408 GCA_964647545.1 uncultured Pseudomonadota bacterium
TGTGTTAGCTTTTTGATGTCTAGCTTATCTTGTGGGCGAGCAGTTGCTTTTTTATTTATAATTAGTTCACTAAGTCCGATGACGAAAACTTTCTGATTTCCGAACTTTGTTGATTTTTTATGCTTCCACGCGGTTGGAAAGTCGACGCCCGATATTCCCATCATGATGTCGATCCTGACCGGTACCACTCCAATTTGATATACGAGCTCTGGATTTGCGAGGTCGTTAACCTTTAATGAACTGATAGGCGCTCTAAATGCTTTCAGTGCGGCATAAACTTTTTCGGCGTTCTTTGTGGTGGGATTTACCCAAATGTCGATGTCTTTTG
This sequence comes from uncultured Pseudomonadota bacterium, assembly GCA_964647545.1. Lineage (GTDB taxonomy): Bacteria > UBA10199 > UBA10199 > 1-14-0-20-49-13 > CAZYHS01. The sequence continues at coordinate 329 of CAZYHS010000044.1, forward strand.
TGTAACGAGGTTCGGTGTAAAGCGAAACTGCGTGAGCTCCAACGATCAAGTATTCAACCTTTGCGGCGTTTAAGCACTGCAACAGATCTTCGAAGTCTTGGTTTGCGGCCATGTCCCCTCCATTTGAAATATTCACTTACCATTTGGCCCATGGCGTCGAAAATAGCGCGCGGTCCGGCTTTTTGCCAAAAGCGAATATCAAAATCGTCGTTTGATTGTTTGATTTTTACCAGTCTTGCAATTGAATTTTGTGCCTTTGCCATGGTGTCAAACTAACATATTTATTTTGCATCAGCATTAAGAATTTATTTTGCCGCGCTCAACTTATTAAACTTCTAAGGTTCATTAAGCTTGGTAAACTTAGTCACCTTCAATGGACGTGAGTTGCATTTCCTGCCCGTGAATGATTTTCACGTTTGCCGAGCCGCAGCGCGGACAGATCTTCGGCTGATAGGTAAAGGGGGCGTGGGCGATCGAGTGGGCGAAGTCGTGGTCTTCAAATCGTTCGTCGAAATAATTTATGCCGCATTCGGCGCAATGGAGTTCGACCTTTACCTCTTCGATGACGAGTTTAGCCCCGTCGAGGCGCTCGTTTTTCGCGTAGGTGTCAAAGCCGAATTGAAGCTGTTCCTGATGAGCCGCCGCCATTTGGCCGAGCTTTAAGTGTACGAGCTTAACCTTTGAAATATTGTTGGTTTTTGCCGCTTCTTCGGCCGCGATTGCGATTTTTTGTGCGATTGCAAGTTCGTGCATAGTGAAGCGAAGCTATTCGTCGCCTGATTCCATGTCAAGTTGATTGAAAATAATTATACGCAAATATTCGAGCTTTGAAATCCAATCTTCGTATGCTAAAAATCGATAAATTTGAGATGGAGGCGAGAATGGCAGGTAAAATAGCAAAAAACTGGAAAATCATTCGCGAGATCAATGTCGGAGCTTTTAGACGCGGCTTTGTCGTCAAAAATGATGAGGCCGAGCTGCGTTTGATAGTGACAATAGATTCCCCTGATTGCTTTGGGAAGAATGTTTTGTTCAATGCCCTTGAACAGCTTTGTGGCAAGCACAGGTACGGTAGCAACGATAGTGAAATACAGCAGCAGGAATTATTAAGGCTTAAGGGGCTGGAGGATTTTGTAGGGCTGCAGCATGCGAACGTTGCCGCGGTTTATGATGTTTCATTGGGTGATAATGATCAGCCGGCAGTAGAAATGGAGTATGTCGCAGGGGAAAGGATTACGGCAGCCCTTTATGGAGCCCCTCTTGATGTCTATCTTGCACATTTTAAGCAGGTTTTTGAAGGATTAGCCTTTATTCATAAACTTGGTCGTTTGCATTTGAGTTTGCGCCCAAATCATATTTTGACCGATTCCGTGAATGGAATAACAAAAATTATAAATGTCTGGCAGACTCACACCGAAGACGATGTCAAAAATCATTGTTTTCAAATTTCGCCAGTTTATGTAGCTCCTGAAATTGTTTTGCATGGCACTGCCGATGAGCGAAGCGATCTTTTTTCTGTTGGCGTGATGATGTATGAAGCATGGTGTCAGCTATTGCCTTACCAGCGAATGGGCGGAGAAAGTATTGAAGCGCTTAGTTACAATATTAAAAATGAAAAAGATGTCGAACGGGTTGTTCATCCTGTTCAATTCACGGTGGATGAACCGGTTCAAACGCCTAAGGATCTGGAAAATTTTATTCTGAAATTGCTAAAGAGGAATCCTCAAGATCGAGAATTCAAAAATGCCCGCGAGGTAGTGAACTTCATGCTTGATACGTGGCCTGCGATTGCAAAGCCGCCCTCAGAGCTTTTTGGAAGGGTCATGACCACGATCAGACTATAACCTATCTGCGAAAGCTAAAATGAAACCCCTTAAACAAGGCCAAAAGGTTGATTCGTTTCAAATTATTAACCCGGATTTTGCTCGCGGTTCTACGGGGCCCGTAGCTTTGGCAAGGTCTATTGACGGCAAGGAATGTATCTTAAAGTTTTTATTAAAGTCCGATGCCGTCGGACTTAATGCTCAGTTTAAATCTGAATTTAAATTTCTTACCGGCCTTGCCCACCCCAACATTGCAAAGTCGTGTGGATTTGGTTTTTTTGACGGCGCTTTTTATCTAGCCACAGAATTTATTGATGGTCTTAATATTTTCGACGCTTCTTATGATAAGCCTTGGGATGAGGTTGTGGGTCTTTTCTTGGCAGTGCTTGATGCATTGGATTTCATTCATCGAAACGGGATTTTGCATCTTGATATCAAACCCGAAAATATTCTTGTCGAAAAAAATAGCGGCGCAGTTAAGCTTATTGACCTTGGCGTGGCCTGTGAGTCCGTAAAATTTAATAACCTTGTGCAAGGCACTGTTCCTTACATGGCCCCCGAAATTATCGACCCGATTTTGGGATCTGTGGGAGCGAGAAGCGATCTTTTTTCCTTTGCGGCCACGTTTTATTTTTGTCTGACGCGAGGTGAGCTGCCGTTTTTTCTTCGAAGTAAGGCGATTGCAAAAAACGGTGTCGATTACGAAAAACTCAAAAAAATAATCGCAACAGAGAAGCTCCCATCTTCGATTGCGTCGCAGCGTAGGGATGTTCCCGCATTTGTTGACGACATCTTAGCTCATCTGTTTCAACATCAGCCGGCCGAGCGATTCTACGCTAACGCCAGAGCCGTCAAAAACGCTTTTTTATTTAAGCGGCCTGATGTCTTTGGATCAAAAGAAAAAAATCTATATGGTGCATCCGACTATTTTAAGCCGGTTGGTAATGCTCATGTCGGTCGCGAAAAATTGCAGATGGAATTACTTGGTGCGATAGGGGAGCTCGTTGCCGGCGTGCAACCTAGCCCACCGTTGATTTATCTAGAGGGGTCGTGGGGGGTTGGAAGAACGCATTTGCTTCAAAAAATATGTGACAGCGCTTTACAAAATTCCGAAAAAATATTTGTCAGCCATCTTAAATTTCCGGTCGATGATAACGTGTTTGAAGAATGGCGCAAGTCGCTGATTTGCGAATTTGCCGAAAATGAACGCGCTGTTTTTGTAGCGCTCGATGATATTCATGACCCAGATATTTCAGAACGTGTTAAGTCGGCGCTATCTGGGATAGTTTCGGCGGTTGCGGAGCGGGCTTCATATGGCTCTGACTGTCCCAATCTTCGCCCCGCGTTTCTCGTGGCGACGGCGCGGGCTGACGACGATGAGACAAATGGATTCCATTTATCGGATGTTACTAATCGAGCTGCAGAATTTAGAGTTCAGAGGCTTGAGCCTTTTGAAAAAGAGGATATTGAAGCATATCTTAAATTGACCCCTGCAATAGGTAATAAGGAGATCCCAAAAAAGTGGCTCGAGCAGATTTATTTTAGATCGAGCGGCATTCCTGCTGAGTTGGTTTATGTACTTGCCGATCTCGACGAGCATGGAGCCGTTTTTGATCCTGCCGGCGAGATTGCTATTCCGGCGGTTGAAGAGCCAAGCGTACATATGACCAGTTGGCATGGCGCGCCTATTTCGACATCAGAACGTTTGAAGAAGCAATACGAAAAGCTCGGGCCGATCGAGCGAGAAATTATAGAGCTTATATCTGTTTGGGGCCATTTGGGGGTCACAAGAGTAATTAACGAAAGGGATCTTGCCGAGTTTTTCTTTTTGCCTACGATTGCTCAAACACTTGGGAATCTGATTGAAAAGGGCGTTCTTGTGTTTAAGGACAATGAGGCGACTCGTCCTTTTCGTTCGGTTGAATTTGTAAATCCGTACATGCAAACTGTTATCTATGGTTTGCTAGGTAAAGAGGCAAGGCAGGCGTTTCATGCTGGTGTTGCTAATCATCTGAAGAGCGACCGGTTTGCTGTTTTGCTTCACCGTGCGTATGCAACAAAAGATCCGATCCTGCTGCTCAAACTTCATGCAAATTTAATTCGCGGCGGATATTCGCAAAGTCTTGTTAAATATGTTTTAGAAGACATTGCAAACCTTTCTTGCGTACTTGCAAATCCTAAGCTTTCTTTGTTTGTAAGCGGCTTGATGATCGAATGCCGTTCGAGGCGTGGTGAACATTTGCTTGCAGAAAGAGAGTTTGTTTTGGCAGACGAACGTTTGCAATTATGCAGCGTGGATTCGTTGTCTAAACGGGCTAAAGAATTAGCGCGGTATTTTGTAGCAAGAAAATACCTGCCATCGCTTATCCAGCGTCAGCTGTTTGATGACGCTGAAAAAATTATAAACGATATTCAAGGCCATCTTCCAAAAAATGCTTCTATCCCAACCGCCGTAATGAATAATTTCAAGGCCAGAATATTCTATGAAAAATATTTCTACAAAAATAGCGGGGGAAAGAGCGATTTGCAAAAAGCTCTTTCTATTTATGACGACTCATTATCACTTGAGGCCGATATTTTCCCTGACAATTTAAGTTGTATTCAGAACAACGAACGCGGTTATGTTCTTTTGCTTCTTGGCCGTCATGAGGAGGCGCTTAAGAGTTTGAAGGAATTGTATGGCCGTCATAAGAGAGAAAAAAATTATTTCGGAGAGGTTGTAACGTCCGTTGCCATTGCGAACGTTTATCAAGCGTTAAAGGATTTTGGCGGCGCAGAGGAGTTTACAAGACATGCTTTGGAAATTTCTAAGAGACTGGGGCATGGTAAATATTTGCTGATCAGTCAGCAAAATCTTGCGAACATCTATCATGAATCTGGAGAAAATAAAAAAGCGTTGGAGACAGCGCGTAAGTGTCTTGCGGTCGGAGCATTAATCGAAGATGCCGCCGATTGGAAAGTGACCAAGGGACAGATTTTAGTGCTTATGGGTGATTGTTGTCTGCGTCTAAAAATGCTCGATTTGGCTGTGACTTACTTTGAGTCTGCGCTTGAAACCGGTGTTGCCGGCCAAACTGCCATCATCGCTTTACTAGGCCTTGCAGAGGCTGGCAGGGACAAAAAGTCAAAAGAGAGCCTTTCAGAAGGTTTGTCGACGGCAAAATCGTTAATCGAAGAATTACCAAAAGAGCAACAGCGCGAGTATTTGGAGGTTTTAGCGAGGCTTTCTTCTTAAGACGCTGATTGGAAGCAAACCAAGCACTGTGATCAAGATTGATAAATTGCCGCCGGCTGTTACTGATACCAAGCTTTGTTTTCCACCGCACCCCCCCGACGAACCGCTGCTAACTATCCCTTCACCGTCATCTGCTTGGGCTTTTTGGCCTTTAAGGTCATCAAGACCGACAGTCCCCGGGGTTGCAGATAATCCGCCTGCATCCGAAGTATATTCAATGCTAGACGTTTGTCCGTCTGCGTTGTTTGGCGGGAGGTAGGTTGGAATTGCAAAAATGACGTTGGGGAGGTCGGAAATCAATGGTGTCGTTGCGAGGTAGTCGTTTGTTGAGCCTGTGCTATCGGTGTATAAAAAAGCGACTTGGTCATTAATAGTGGCTGAAAAGTTGGCACATTCAAAAATACAAGCTTTGGGGCCAATTTCTACCAACGATTCATCCTGTTTTTTAGCGACTATTTTATCCGCGTCGTTTTCAACCCATCTTACTGAACAGCTGGCAAGGTGTTCGAGTAGGCGGTTATTTTCATCGATATATTTTTTTCGAACAAGTGCCTCTACACTTCCAGAACATGATTCAAAATCTTTGCCCCAAAGTAATCCATAGAGTTTATCTGCGATGTTCTGGTCGGTATCTGAAACGCGTTTTACGATCTTTTCTTCAACAAAGGCTTCGGCAATTAAGGCTTCATAACTAACAGCATCAGTTACGAAGCTGCTGTATGTTTTTATTGAGTTGTTTGCGATGTTTGCTGTTGAGTTGGCCGTTAAATAAATGCCGGTATTGAAATTTGAAATTTTGTTGCTGTCGATTTTAATCTTTTGACCGTCAACTTTTATCGCAGTGCCATTTCCATCGGCCGGCCCTGACAAAATTGAGTTTTGTAATGTTACATTTGATCCAGAAATATTTAACAACGCGCTACTGTCAGTATTTGCAGTGCTCACATTTAGACCGTAGATGATGAGGGGTTTGTCCTCATGGCCAATAATTTGTAATTCTGAGTTTGCATTTATGGGGACTG
>CAZYHS010000045.1:0-5485 GCA_964647545.1 uncultured Pseudomonadota bacterium
CTGCGTTTTGGAACGCGAACTTAACTTCGGTTGCGGCACTTATGGGAGTTGGCGGCGCCGAGCGTCTTGTTGCCGGCGAACACGCGGAAAACAAACCTCTCTTCGACGCCTTCGTCGAAGCGTGCGTCGTCCACTTCGGCATCTCGGCGATGATGGGGAGCGTAAGTTTAAATAACGTCGGGAGAGAATTCGGCCGCATTAAAGAATTCTCGGTTGAAAACGCTAGGTCTCTTTTTCAGTTATTCTTCCCCGATCTTGTTGCTGAAGGTGTGGGGCAAATGAAGGCGCTTACCTCAGGGGCAGGCGTTGATGCTCCGTTGCCTGTCGTAAAGACAAATGTAAAACCGATGTCGCCGGAGGTCCGCGAGATTGTCGAAAAGCGTCTTTATGCCGCGGCGTTGAGGGAAATATCCGGTCTGATCGACGCCGGAGTTGTTTCTGCCCCGGATGCAGACGCGATCGTATCGTCAAGTATCGGCAGACGCTTGGGTGTCATCGGGCCTTTCACGACGGCCGACGTCGGGCGAAACGGCATAACTTTTAAAAATATAAGCGAATATCTTTTTGGCGAGCTTTTCAATAACTCGTCGGCCGGAGAGTTCGTTGATAGACTTATCGCCGGCGCAAACGCCGTCTATGGAGAGAGCTCTTCATCCCAAACATTTTTCGATGCAACCCCTGCAGAGCTTGGCAGCTTCAAAAAAGCCGCGGTGCTCGGCACCGGAACTATGTCGGCAGGGATAATTCTTGAGCTGGCGCTCGGCGGCATGGAAGTGATCATACGCGGCAGAGATCAGGGGCGACTTGACGCCTCCTTCAAACGTTTTTGCGATGCGCTTGAGCTCCATCTTTCAAAAGGTTTGATCAGCCAAAATGAGTATGACTTGGCGAAAGGGAGAGTGCGCACGACGCTTTCGTTGAAGGAGGCAGTCGCCGAGGCCGACCTTGTGGTCGAGACCGTTGAAGAGGACCTCGACGTAAAGCGAATGTTGTTCGTCGAGGTGGAAAAATATTCTAAGAAAAAAGATGCGATATTTGCCACCAATACTTCGGGATTTGCCCTCAGTAAGATCGTCGATCTGATGCGCGATTCTTCGCGTGCTGTAGTTCTTCATTTTTGGAATCCGGCGCATCTGCTGCCACTTGTCGAAGTGGTCGGAACCACTCCCGAGTCGCCGGCCGCAAGGCTTGCGGGGAGCCTTATGGCTCAGTTCGGCAAGAAACCGGTCCTTTTGAAAAAGGAGACCGTCGGTCACGTAGGCAACAGAATTCAGTTCGCATTGTTCCGTGAAGCCAACGCAATTGTTGAAGAAGGACTTGCCACCTGTGCCGATGTCGACTTGGTCGTCACAACAGGATTCGGAAAAGACCTTGCACAAAGCGGATTCATCGGCGCCGGAATTATGCGTGGAGTCGATTTCATCAAAGCCTCTGCCGAGATGTTCTTTAAGCTTTCTAATTCGACAGAGCCTCCAAAGACCCTTGTGCAAAATGTCGCAAATAACAGGATAGGGATGGAGAGCGGAGGCGGCTTCTTCGACTGGGCCGAGGCCGCAAAAGCAGCCGTTTTAGCTTCACGCGACGAAGTTCTATACAGACATAAAAGAGAGGACCTTAAGAAACTTCCTTTTTATTCCACTCCACAGTTCGACGCAAAGAACGATCCGTTTCTCAATGGAAGAACGCGATTTGGAATGAGCGAGTGGTTCAAAATGCTGACGGCGGTCAAGGCGTATTGGCTTGAAAGCGGAATGATCGTTGTCAGCCCTAGCGGAGTCGAAAAAAATCTTCTTTGGGCGCAAGTGATGGGAAAGAGCTATTTCTTTCTTTTGAATAGCTCTGCGTTGACGGCCGAGGTTGTCGCCGTTGTCGATGTTTGGCAACGTTTTTCAAACACAGAAGTAAACGTCTATTCCATCGGCAAAGAGGGGCTTATAGATGTTAAGTACGAACAGCTACTTTCGATGGATGTGCAGGCTCGCGGCGGCGCTGTCGTCGAAATGGAATTGCCCAAAATGGATTGTGTAGGTTGGGCGGCAAAAGAGCTCGGTTTAAATATCGACACTCAGGGACTTCACCCGAACATGCCGACCTTTCATATGTTTATGAACCGGCTTGAAGAGGCTGCCTCTCCGATTGCCATGCATCAGGTTCGTGTCGGAGATATTGTGTTGTACGGCAGCATGCAGCCGCATGAATATGGAAGCTCTGAAACGAGCTTTAATCCGTCGCACGTCGGCGTGGTCACTCGTCTCGACGGGCAGAATATTATCGTAAGATCCAAGTGGGGACTGGGGCAGGTCTATGATACGCCCCTTGAGGTCAATCTGGCAGAGTGGGGGGACAAGGTCGTCTTTATGAGGCTTAAAGATGCCCCCGCTGAAGCTTCAACGTCAAAGACTAATTTATCGCAAAGTGCAGAAACTATTTTCGGAGAGATGTTTGCGCAGAGCGAAGCTCAAAGAACTCTTCGAGATTCATGTAAACTTGAGTTGAATCAGATCGTGGAGCTTTTCAAGGATTCCTCACCGGTCGCGAGAGAACAAGGCCTCAAAAAACTTTACAATTATTTTATTAACATTTCCTATGAGTTCGTCAGCGTAGGCCGTGGCGATTTGCAAGCCGAATGGTTGCGTCAAAACAACGGTGAGGCTACTTCACAGCGCGTTGCAGATTTTATCCGTGTGGTTGAAAATACTCCCGAACTTAAAGAGGCTATTTTAAATGAGCCGGAATTTGAGCGTTCTTACAACGATGCCAAACGCGGTTTCGATAATTTCCATCTCCATGTGGTTTCGGCTAGGTCAGCCTCTCCCAACCCCGTCGAAAGATACGATGTTCCCGTGACCTACGGCGTTGAACAGCTCCGCGAAGCGCTTAAGAACGCAAAGAGCATACAAGATTTTGTCAGAACGCTTGAGGTAACCTGCGCTAAGAACGTTGAACTAGACGGGCGTTCCTTTTCGGGCGGTGAACTGGCGGCTGTTGCTCGCCATGTGATCTACGGGAAGAAGATACACAACGCATATGAACTGGGCTGGTTCGGCGACGTGCTAAGCGAGGCCCTGCTCGATCTTGTAAATATTCAGCGGCTTTTCCCCGACATTTACGAGAAGGAAGCTCTGCCGATGCTTATCGGCCCGGATCTCATCAACGACTATAACCACAGATTTAATCGACACGCGCAGGGATATTTTAAGCTCTTTACACAAGTAGTCCCGCCGGAGATGTCGTTTGCCGAAGGGACTTTGCGTCTTAATAAACTGTCGTCGGATCTTTCAAAGCTTGACGCTTTGTCGCCGTCGTATCCGACTGAGGTGCTCAATGCGCTAAGGGAAAGCGGACTAAGATTTGAAGGGTTGATAAACGATGTCATGCTTGTCATGGCCGGAGTTGTGCCGGCAGAGAGCTTGGGGCGTTCTGTCGGGATAGAGCTCGACCCATTCGGTCTGGGCAAAAATCTTGAGAAACACCTTGAGCGCGGAAGAAGACCGGACATGTTTGTCGATATCGTCGGAGTAAACGATGATGCGACTTCGATAAGCGGGGAGCTTCGCGCCGGAGAGCGAGGAAACTGGTTTGAAGAGGCGATGAGGCTGCAGTGGGCTGTTCGTGCCGCAAGGAGCGTTGAGGAACTTATTTCGGCGCTGGAAAACAGCCGTTTGGAAGTCGTGATGACCGCAAACGGCTCTTTTGGCAGCCTTAACGATGCGCTGGCTTTGAGCGTCGAAGCTGCGAGAATCAGAGGCATCAGGAACGGGACGGAAAAAGAACTTCCAGACAGCGAGCTTCTAGGGGTCAAGGCTAAGCTTGCTGAGCTTATGCAAAGCTCGATGCCAACTGAGATTGGCGATATTATATTTGGAAAAATGCCGGCTAGGGAGAAAGCGCGTGCCATTATGGACCTCTTCTTTTCCGAAGCCAGCTCGCTAAAAAAATATCTGGCGAACGTTTACTCGGCGCAGGAGAAAAACGGTAAGGGGCTTGAAGATCTCTGGGACACGGTCAGGCGTGTCGTTAGCGGTAACGGTGTTTTAAACGAGGTCCCAAGGGCTGGGTTTTTCAGATTGAACCTCGAACGCCTGATGACCGCATTTGTCGACTCAGTTAAAGAAGTTCATGAAGCCAATTCGAAAAAGATCTGGTCAAAGCATAACCCGCATTCAGAATGGCCTACTACAGCTTCTATGGAGATCCTTCGCGGCATGATAGGGATCGAAGATTTTTCGGCTTTCGCCATATGGTACCTGAGAGGCCAGCACAGGGCGGCCGGCGAATTTGTTTTCCCCAGCGTTGCGAGGGACACCATCGGTCTCGTATCGAAATATTTTAAGGTCGATAGCTCAAAGATCGGATATGATGGCGCGCGCGCGATGCTTGTGTCGAAACTTTTTTCACGCGAAGGTTTGACCGGCAATCCATTTTGGGAGAATGCCACGAGGGGGGAATTAAATACCGCCGTGCTGGCCTTCTTCAACGGCGCGACTGTCAAGGGCATCGATTTTAATGACGGGCGTCTGTTTTTGGAAAAGGCGGCAAAGCTCGGTTTTCATCGAGAGATGCTCCTTGCTATTGAACCAGACGTTTTCGATGGCAGTGCCTTAGTATTTGTGGCTGGACCTGTAAGCTGTCGGCAGTTCGTTGATAGATATGAAACGTATGCCCATACGCATCCCGCAACTCCGCCTGAGGACCCTCATCGGACATTTTTTCCCGATGGCAGCAGATTCTTCGAGAACGACCCAACGTCTGTCATGCCTTCGGTCTATCAACGTTATGAAGAGAATTTTACCGGCGACATTCACGTGATAAAACAACAGGCGGAATTATTCTTAAAACGGCCACTTCATATGAGGCGGGAGAGCGTAATCTATCATCACGGTTATTTTTGGAATGTGATCTTCAGCCCCTATGGGAGAACGGTTTATAGATATCAGCACTCGCAAAACGGCGCTTCAAAAGTGAAAATATTTGTCGCGTATGACAAGGGGCAGGCTTCCAGATCAGCGGACATAAAATATCTTGAGGATGTCTATTTTGAAATAATGCAAAAAGAAGGCGACCTTATTAATGTAGAGCTAAGCTTCGAGTTTATTGAGCAGGGTGCGATGGATGGATTTTTTGGGACGTCGATTAAAAACACTCCCGCAATTTTCATCAAACCCTGATCATTGCAGCTGTGAACGCAGTTCATAAGTCTGACGCATCTTATGGATGGTTATAAAGGCGTTGTAAAACTCTGCGAACATGACCTTAGAGCGTTTGATTTCGCTCTCGGCTCCGGCGATTTTTCGCTCGCCCGTGAAAAAGCCCTCGACTTGGAAGCGTGCGCACTCGGCATGGGCGACGAAGCTCTTGCCGCCAAGGCGAAAGAACTTGGCGCGCTCGCTGCCGGAAATGTCGCCGGAAAGATCTTTGAGAACTCTTCCGGTGAAAATTCAAAGCAGCCCGCAGCGGCCTTTCTCGCAAAATTTTCCGAGACACT
>CAZYHS010000046.1:0-5117 GCA_964647545.1 uncultured Pseudomonadota bacterium
ACACAATTCACGTGAACTTCCCCGACCCGTGGCCGAAACGCAGACACTCAAAAAACCGCCTCTTTAATGACGACTTTTTAAAACGGGTCTTTGTTGTCTTGAAAAAAGGTGGGGTCTTGTCGTTCATCACCGATCAGGCGTGGTACGCCGAAGACGTCGTTAAAAATATCGCGCGTTTGAAAATCGACGCCGAATTTACCCCCTCACCGGAATCGGTGGAGTTCTTCCCGACCTTTTTTGCGCAAAAATGGAAAAAAGAGGGACGCTCTTTTACGTGGGTCAGATGGCGGAAACGCTAGGGTTTTGAAATTCCTTCAGTTGACTGCGGCGGAACATCTTTAGGTTGCACGGTTATTTTTCTACTATCTCTGACAATTTTATCGCTTGTCTCAAGAGGATAAATATCTTTTTGAGGCTCATGGCTAAAATCGACATTTTTTGCCTGAACTCCGATAGAAACAGCATAATCAACGATCGCCTTGTTAAATGCGGCAACATCTATGACGTGCGTATTGGCTGTAACTAAAACGTCCACTAAAAGGTGAACTTCGCCCTTTGCGTCCCTCGTGATTTCTAAAACACGTCTGGCCACAATAGTATTGCCAACAAATAAGTTAGCCACTTTAAACTGCCCGTGCAAAATTCTATTGATCGGATCAGCGTCAGCTATTGAATCATTCTTTACAGCCGTAAAATACTGGCATGTTTCAACTGGCGCACTGCTGATATTTGCCATCGCGTCAACACTACCACTGACCTCCAGCCTCACCTCGCCTTCCGCCAACCTCAACTTACCTGCTAACGCCGACCTCAGATTGCGGAGTCTAATTCTTAAATCAGCAAAATCATATCCTAGCCTGTTGCGAATCCCCTGATAGTTAACTTCAAAAATATTTAATAGTTCTTCAACAGATTCAACGCCAGCATTGCCGTTTCTAATATTATCGACCAGTGACTTAACAGCCTCGATCACAAAATCATAGCGAGACGGTTTACCATCAAACACTAAAGGCATTGAGTTAAAATCGATAATAAAATTCTTACCTGCAATTCCTATTATCTCGGCATCGCTTAATCTTCCGGTGCTCAATACAGCTTTATATTCAGCCGACCACTTTAAAACAAAAGCTTTATCGAACCCCAATTTATCGTACATTTCAACGTAACGCGTTCTATCTATAACACGGCCATCAACAACTTCGGCTTGCCCCAAACGTTCAACCATAAGTGCAAGGCTATTTAATCCCTTTGAACTTAGCATACCGGAAACAGTAGCCATTGCTCCAAGAACCCCCTTCCTATGCAATACGATCCTGACACTTGCTACTCGCTCACGGTCGCCTGAACTGGAGAAATTATTTTCAGGGTTCAAAAACGGATATTTTTCGGCACCGGGTATTCGGTGAAGAAGCTGCGCCAGCATTCTTTCTGCAACGTAATCAACAATCCTGATTGCAAAACTTTTTGCTTTATCAATGGCCCTGCTTTGTCTGATCCATTCGCCGCTATTATCCAGAATTGCTCTTATCAAATCCTGTTTGAGTTCATACGACACTCCGTTAAGCCTGCCGATTGCCCTTATTATCTTTCTTGGCTTGGCCTTTGAAGGAAGCAGTATTTCAAGCAAGCGGACCCCATTTTCACTGATATCGGAAAGATAGATTAAAAAGTGCTTCCAGCAATCCGTCGAAGAGAAAATGTACCTATTTTTAAAGAATCTCTTTACTTCATTAGACAACCGTTCGCTCAGCCCCATGCGTCCCAACCACTCAGAATTCAAAACATTGTGCCACAGGCCCGCCCCCTTAAAAACATGGAATGATTTTAATAGTATTTTTATAATAGCATGCCGAAACTTGACATCATTTGAAGATACGAAAAGTTCCATTAATCCGGCAAACTCCTCACGTAGGTTCTCGGAGGTGATATCCACAAAATGAGGAGTTAGCGAATAATAGATATCCAGTATCTGCAGCTGCAATTCGGGCTCGCACCGTTTTATCATTTCACGTAAATCGTGCAACTCAGACACGAACGATTGGGACTGCGGGGAAAAACTTTCTGATAGCTTAAAATAAGCCGCTACCGCGCTTTGCGCCAGCGAAACATCGCTGCTGCCAGTTAAAACGCGAATGCGAGCCGCCATTGAGTAGACAAAGTTTGAGCTCGGCTCGAAGGCATCAAATAACAGCGATAGTGCGACAATGGCGTTATTTCTCATTGGAGGCTCGCCGGTCTCAGCAATTTCTAATAAGCTATCAGCCAAAGCATAAGCTCTGCCATCACCTCTATTAAATTTTTCGACAATCGACTTAAATGCGATGTTTATTATTGTAGCTGTGACGTCGTCTGCGTAACTACGTATGCAACCAACGAATTTCAAACACTGGTTATTGAATAAATCTGATTCCGGAGGCACGAGATCAATCAATCGGCCATAAGCTCTTGCGTTCGCATACCGTAATGAGTTCCCAGAATTAAAGCTCCATCCTAACATCACATCCAAACCGGCACTAACTTCAGTCTCATTAAACGCAAACATATCAACAATATGACCATACAAAACAGCAGCGCTTTGGCTAACAGATGGCCTGCCCTCCAAAATAACTTTACGCAACTTTGCCGCTTCTTCGTATACCTCGGCAGAGTCGGTTTCCAGCCGCATCATAAGCTCGCCATAGGCCTTTAAGGCATAATGAACGACCGAATCTGAATCTGACGTTAAAAGACGAAAAACCTCGCCCAGCTTTTGTTTCAAAAGTGGGAGGTCAATTGTATTTGCTTCAAGTGACAACTTTACCAATTCATCGATTACGCAATTTTCATCAAGCGAACTGAGGACTGGTCCATCTGGAGCGATGACATTTTTCACCGCAGCCGGGCTGCTTTCATCAACCACAACGATCATCGACTCGGTATCGCGCACTCCAAAACCGATCACCCCGTCACTCGACTCGGCTTTTGCCCGTGCATAGATCCCCGGATAGACGTTCGTTTTGAGGTCGGGCATTACTTCAACTATAGGTCGGTGCGAAACTATTCTCTTACCTAAATGAACCGGTTCGGTATATTCGAACAAAAGATAATTTTCAGGATTTAAAAGCGCTTGCTGAATCGAAAATCCCCATGCTTCATCATCAACGAACCTGCCGACAACTATGCCGACACCCCCCTCGCCATCAACCGGTTTGAGCACAAGCTCATTCTTTTTCTTCAATGCCGTATCAATATCAATTTTATCAAGACCGTAGTTGTCCACCAGCGAGAAAACTTGAGTGGAGCGAAAAACAGGCTCTTCGCCGAGATAGAATCTGATGAAACCTTCAACAAATGGATAGATGAGCTTGGAGTCAGCCAGTGAAGAGCCAAGACTGTGGCCAAGCAAGACCCGCCCCGACTCAACCAACGAAACAATACCGGGGATCCCTTCACTTATCTTTTTATAACCGAACCGCTTCATTCTCTGGAAAAATGGCGGATAGGAGGGATCGATCGAAAAATCGAACTCGCTGTAATTTAGATGCCCAACTCTAAACCGCTCTCCTTCCGGCGTTATCACGTAAAGAGCGTCTCCGTTCACAACCTCGAAGCGGTTCTCACCTTCTTTTCCAGAACCGACAAAAAAGACCCCGCACTCACGCATGAGCTCTAAGTTAGAGACAAAGTCATGAAACTCACTAAACGCCGGATCTTCCCAATAAGCCACAACGCCGTTATCACCCGTTGGGAGAACTTCTTTCAGCCCGTCAAAATAGCGCTGTTCAAGCGCGTTTTCGTTTACCAGCCCGAGGTCGGGCCAGAGTTTACGGAGTAACCCATGAAATTTAAAAATATCACGTCGACCTCCAACGTCACCAATATTGTCTTCAATGACAACACCGTCTCGTAAAAAAAGATCTGGGCCATAGGTAATAGCAATAGATGACGGAGGGATCTTACCCACAAGCTCAACAAAACCCTGTGCTTGAATGGCCCTCTCAACGACCATAGACGGGACTATCCCCTCACGGACTACGCGCCATTCGCCGCTATAAATATCCTGTAGAAATCTGACGAGCGCCCTGCCGCGCTGTGAAGCGCCTCGGCTGATAAAGTCAAAATCATCGCCACTTATGACCTGAACGATCGGGCTGAAGTTGTAGGGTTTACCGATCTTTTTTCTTAGCACATCGACGATGACCGACCAGAACTGCCCGCTCGCACCAAGATCGTAGAAGCGCGGAGTAAGACTTCCCTGTTGTTCTCCAACAATAAGTGGGAAATTTGTTATCGTAAGATCGGGGATATGTTTCGGCTCCGGATGGCCAATTCTATACGGCGGGTAGAGGCCATCGGGAGTATCATCTAAAAGATAAAGGCCGTTTGATGTTTCCGACCGGATGAAACCGGAAAAGAAATTGTCGGGAATTTTATGTGGGAAAAAAGTTAACACATCATCTTGGCCGCTTGGAATTATATCACCGTCAATTTTAGCGGCAATTCGATACATGGCCCCAATTTCTTCGGGTGAAAATATTTCGTTAAGACTTGCGATCTCGAATACGGAAAAAATATTATGCCGGCCAAAATGATAGGCGATCGAATTTATTGCATGCTTTGTGGCCCCTAAAAGTCCGATAAACATTCGCTCGGGATTCGGCAAATCTGCAAACAGCCCTCTAATTCCGCTACTGATATTGCCGCCGGAATAAGCAGCATCATCAACCACAAGAATTTTTAGCCGCGCCGGAACAATAACATCATCTTCGCTGGACGCGTCGTAGATACGTTCCGGCTGATATGGCAACTTCAGCGCCTCCAAAATAAACTCTTCGCTCTTATGACGTCCTGTGACCAGCAGGCAATACGGATCGCCATTTAAAAACTCGACGACCTTGCTTCTTAACACCTTGATGCTTTCATTGAATTTTTCGCCGTCAATGAAAGTGATATTTGCCAGAGCCTTTTCGAACAATTTCTTTTGTCCAAACTCGGCATACAACGCGCGCATAGCTTCAACATTTTGAAGAGGCAGCTTATGAGTTAAGTCAGAAGATGCTACCGAACGCATCATCGCCGAGAGGCCGAAGTGGACGACGCACGCTTCGATAAAGGCGTCAAATAGCGGCTTGTTTTCC
>CAZYHS010000047.1:0-5041 GCA_964647545.1 uncultured Pseudomonadota bacterium
CGGGCGAGTCTGTTCGCGCAATTTATCGAGCGAGTCGCGCGCTCTAAAATGGCCGTTTTCATTGTCGAGAACGAGCTGGAAATCTTTTTTGGCTAGCTTCCAGTTGCGTTGATAGGCTTCTGTTTGCGCGAGGTCGAAACGCGCTTCGTTGTTTTTCGGTTCGTTATTTAGAAGATTTTCGTAGCGATTAATTGCGGTGCGAACCCACTTGTTCCAGTAGGCCTTTTTGCCGCGCATTTCGAGTTTCACGTTTTCGTTGCCCGATTTATCAAAGGCTTCCTGATAGGCGTTTAGCGAGCGCGAGTATTTTTTCCACCAGCCCAAGACGCGCGCTTTTTGTCTGGCAACGTCGGGATCGAATTTTATTTCGAGCGCCTTGTCGTAGGCGGCGATCGATTCGGTGTACCTCTCGTCCCACGAAAGGACGTCGGCTTTTTCGTGGAGGGCAGCAAAATTTGCCGGCTCTTTCGCTAGGACCAAATCATATTCGTCGACCGATTCGCCAAATTGTTTATCGTAGGAGAGAACTCTCGCCAGTTGCAATTTTGTTTCGGTGTTGTTTGGGTCCAGTTCGAGCGATTTTCTAAAAGATGCGGCCGCATCGCCAAACCGGCCGAGGATAAGTTGCATGAAACCGGCTTGATAATAGGCTTTGGGGGCGAGCTTTGCGTCCGGTGTCGAGGCCAGATAGAGTTCAAGCGCTGCGGTGTTGTCGCCTTTCCAGAAGTTGACCTCGGCTGCTTCAAAGATCGCAAAATAGGCGCGTGGGTTTTTATCGATATATTTTTTGTAAGCTTCAAGCGCCTCGTCATATTTTTTCTGGTAAGAGAGGACGCGCGCAAGTTTGACCTGCACAGGCATTTCTTGAGTTGCCGCCAACGCGCTGCCGCACAACATGGCCAGCGCCGCCGCAATTAACAAAATATTTTTTTCATTTGCCGGATGCCTTTTTATACTCCGCTTCGGCTTCACCGAATTTTCCCTGCCACGTCAGCACGTCGCCAAGTTTGACAATGAGAGCCTTGTTTGCCTGATTTCGTCCAATCGCAATTCGGAGAGCTTTTTCAGCCTTTGCCAGTTCGCCAGCTGCGATAAAACTCTCAATTGCATTTTGCAAATCGTTTTCTGTGAAGTCGCCGGCTGAAATTATTTGATCGTAAACGTCCGCCGCTTTTTTGGGCATTTTCAAGGCGAGATAACTTTCGGCCGCGCCGCGAAGCGTGGCCGCGTCAAGGCCCCCCTCTTTGATGATTTGCTCGAAATAGGGGAGCGCGGCAGTTTGATTTCCCTGCCATGCATAGGTGTTAGCCAGCCCGAGCAAAATTGCCGGATCGTCGGGAGATGACGCCAAAAGCATTTTAAATTGTGACTCGGCGGTGGAGAAATCTTTGTTGTAGAGATTTAAGTACGCGAGCTCGATTTTAAGCGCCAAATCCTTCGGAGACTTATTGATGGCACCTTCCAATAATTTAATTGCGTCGTTAAACCTGTTTGTTGCGGTGAAGCAGTCGGCAAGTCGCACAATTGCTTCGATATCGTTGGGCGAAATTGAAAGGGCTTTTTCGTAATTTTCAATCGCCTCGTCGTAGTTCTTATTTGTCAGGTGATATGCCGCGACCGCTTTTATCGCCGGCGTATACTTTGGATATTTTTTTTGAAGATTTTCGAGAAGTTCAAGAGCGTCACTTTCGCGTCCCGATTTCAAAAACGAGTCGGCCAGAAAAACATTTGCCTCCTGATGGGTCGGTTCGGTCAGCAGATATTTTTGCAGCAGAGGAATTGCCTTGTCGTATTGAGAATCAAAATAGAGAACGTAGGCAAGCGAGAGCATTGTTTTGAAATCGGCACGATTTTTTTGCAGCATGCCGTTATAGAGCTCGATCGCCTCCTGCTTGTGTCCGGTTCGGGCTAAAATGTCTATCAGCCCGCGCTGCGCGAGCTTGTCCTTTTGGTTGATCGCAAGAAGTGAGTTGAAACTCTCGCGGGCGACTTCAAATCTGTTTGTCCAGAGAGCCGACAGGCCGAGAAGCCTCAGCGCGTTGACGTCATTTGGGCGCATTGAAACCGCACGTTGAAAATATGGCACGGCCTGTTCGTGAAGGCGGTTTTCGTAAAGGCGTTTTCCTTTTGCGTAAAGAATTTCGGGCTGATTGAATTTTTGGAAAAGAAAAGTTGTCGCGGCAGCGGTTGCGATCAAAACAACAAAAAGAATCAGGTACTTTTTCATAAACTGCCCTACTTTTATGAGGGGCAATCTATCACAACTTCAGACCTCTTCAACTTTTATAATCGCTCGATTTTAAAAACTACCGAGTTGTGCGGGTCGGGGCAGCAGGCAAAGGCGACTTTGCTGTCTTTCTCCCACGGAAATTTGGCCCCGTACATCATTCCGGTTACAAACGGAAAGATCGCGTTGTAGGCCCAAGCGCAAAACGGGGCGTTAAATTCGTCGACTAACCAAGAGTCGCCGACTTTAATTCCAGCGTCGCAGGTTCCGCGCCCGCGAATTTCGGTGACGGTGATTTTTATGTTAGGTTTGATCATGTCGCATCTCCTTTATGTGAGACATGTAACACAAAAGGCCCCCGTTTTGGAGGCCTTTTGAGAGCTGCTATAAAATATGAGAACTAATATTGTGTCTCTGATGTAACGCCTTCCGTATAGATGCTTCCAGCTGCAGCAGCTGCGGCTGCGGGCGTTGTCTTTAGGTTTAACCACATGAGGTGAGTATAAGATTCCGGATTTACTAGTGTCGAAAGGCTGCCGGTCAGTGCGACATAACCATCACCATCTGTTTGATAAAAACCGGTGACCGTGCCGCTTGCGTCAACAACGGCCTTGATGTCATAGGTATGTCCGGTTGGGCATGAAGCAGTTGCAGAACTGGCGCCGTTATTGATCGCAACAATGCAGCTTTGAGTGTCCGATTCATTTATCACGCCGGCAAAAAGCGACGTGCCTGAAGAATTAGGGTTAGAACCAACATTGAACAATGTTCCGACGCGTGATGCATAACCGCCATCACCTGTTGTATCAATTCCACTTACAGAATCTAGTCTGTAGATCATTGTCAGCCCATCGGCAGATACTGTTACAGGTTTAGATGCAGCGGCCAACTTGTTTCCTGATGTCGCAAAGTCAAACGAGCTGCTTGCCAAATTGAACGTCTCAAGTTCATCGATCGATGCCCAATCGGACAATATCGGTGGCAGACCCGTGTAAACATTTGTCCAGCATGCGCTGCTTATTGCGTTGAAATCATCGTTCACTGCACAGGCGTTTAAGAATTTATAGGTTGCATTGGAAGTGAGTGTGGTGCCATCGGTAGCCTCGATCCCTGTGGTAAGTGTGAGCGTGCAATGAAGTAATGCGAATCTCCAAGCGTCTTCCACTGAAAATGTACAGGCAGTGTCCGTACAAGGCGAGGTTCCTATAGCGAGCGACGGTTGTGGGGTGGTATTTCCCGCCGGTAGGGTGCAGCTCAATGTTACATTCTCGTCGGTGAATGTGGTCGGTTCTATCGCCTTCGAGAAGGTTGTGGTGAAGGTTGTTGGCCAAACGTTGATTGATCCTGTCGGTGCTATCTCTACATCTGCACCGTCCTTAACTGTTGTTGCAGCAAGAGCTGCTGCGGTGGTGAATGTTTTTGATGCATCTGCTATCGTTTTGTTATTTGCGTCTGTGAGGCCGGAAAGCACAGCTGAATATTCAGTGTTGGCAGCAAGATTCTCAGTTAGTGTGCATGTGATAAGTTTGGTCTCTGCGACATAACTATAACCTGTACAAAGATTGGTAGCGCTGTCCGTAGCTTTTAATGTGAACACCGTAGCCCAGCTTTCCGGCTCGGTGATTCCAACGCTGTCGTCATCGGTCAATGTTACCACAATGTCAGTATTGACAGCGACATTGGTGGTGTTTTCCGGAGTCGATATTGTTGCTGTGATTGAGCTGTCTGATGGTGTGACGCTACCGCTGCCGCACGCAACACAAAAGCACAGCGCCAGCAGAATAAGTACTAATTTTTTCATATTCTTTCCCTTGTGGCCTCCATTTATTGATAGCATCATTTGTAGCAAAATTCGTGCGGCAAGCCAAGTTTAAATATTATCACTGTGCTTCTAAGATGTTTCAAGTTCGGCCCAGCGTTTGTAAAGTTTTTCGATTTTTTCTTCGAGCGATTTAATTTGCGGCACAAGTTCGGAAAGCTTTGCGGCGTTTGTCGCGTTCGACGGGTCGCTCACTTCGGCGTGCAACTTGGCGAGTTCGGTTTCAGAGGTGTGAATTGTCTCTTCCATGTTGTCGAGCTCGAACTGCTCTTTAAAGCTCAACTTGCGTTTGCCGGCCGCAGCTCCCGAGCTTTCGGCTGTTTTGTCTTGCTGCGACGGTTTTTTCTTTTCTTCAGCGCCTGCTTTTTTGCGGTCTGCAATTTCCTGTGCGTAGGCCCTTTCCCATTGTTCGAGGCTTGCGTAGGTCGTCAGTTTTCCTTCGTTTGCACTTCCGGCTTCGCCAAAGGCAATTAAAGTTGTCGCGACGTTGTCGAGAAAATAGCGGTCGTGCGTGACTAAAATAACCGCGCCGCCAAAATCGGCCAGCGATTCTTCAAGAACCTCGAGCGTTGACATGTCTAGGTCGTTCGTCGGTTCGTCAAGGACCAGCACGTTCCCTTCTTGCAGCATGAGCCGTGCGATCAGCAGGCGGCTCTGTTCGCCGCCGGAGAGGCGCGAAACCTCCATCTCAGATTGCAGCGGGCTGAAGTTAAAACGGTCGAGGTAGCTTCTGATGTGAATGTAGTTTCCGCGGTAGAGAACGTGGTCGCCTTTGGGGCAGATAGTTTCGGCGACTGTCAATTTTGGGTCGAGCAGGTCGCGATTTTGTTCGAAATAAACGACCTGCAACTGATCGCTTCTTGTGACGCTTCCCGAATCGGGTTCAACTCCGCCAAGCAGCGTTCTTATCAAGGTCGTTTTACCGCAGCCGTTGTTTCCCAAAAGTCCGATCCTGCTTTTCGGCGTAATTAAAATGTCGGTATTTTTGAAAAGTG
>CAZYHS010000048.1:0-4608 GCA_964647545.1 uncultured Pseudomonadota bacterium
TCGACGCCTTCGTCGAAGCGTGCGTCGTCCACTTCGGCATCTCGGCGATGATGGGTTCGGTCAGATCAAATATGGTTGGAGTCGAATCTGCAAAGCTGGCAATGAACTTTGGTAGATTCGTTGAGCTTCTGAACAATATTTTACTCCCCGAGCTGGCAACAAACGCCGGAACGCGAATGGCCTTTGATATAAAGAGACACAGTTTGTCCGTAGGTGGCTCAGGTGACGGCCCCAAGGATCCAACAGACCAACCCGCAAAAAATGAACCGATTATTATTGAGAATCCAAGGAACATGTTGCTTGATTTAAGACGGGCCGTTTATGGTTTAGGACTCAATAACTATCGCCCACATCTTGCTAAGCTGGCCCTTTACATGGCCCGCATTTGCCCAGATGACACACGACTTGGAAACATGTTCATTGAAGCGGCAAGGCATCATGTTGAAATGGGAAATAAAAATATCGCGTTGGAAATTCACACGGAGCATGTCCACACCATCATTGATCTGATCAGAAAAGATTTGCCAAAGCTTAACGAAAAAAGCCGCGACTATGCGTGGCACATAGAGAATTACATCAGGCTCATCAACTACGCGGCGGAAAGTATAAAAATGGCATCCGAAATCGGCATGCCGGAAACAACCGCCAGCAGACTTCTAACGCAGCTTGCCGGCCTGATGGTGTTTGTCGGTGAAATGGGCGAGATTTCGAAGCTGCGCGAGTTTGCAAATCCGGAAGTTCTCACGATCTACAACAGACTGATCGAAGCGGCCGACGGCACGATTGACAAGGAGCCTCTTTATAGATTGCGCGTGCAGTTCAACGGGCTTATGCATAACTATGTCGATGGCATGATGCGACAGGTCGAGCAATATCTTGGAGATAATTATCTGCAACCGCTTCGCGATAGGCTCGAAGACTTCAAGCATCAAAAACCTAACAGAGTCGCGGTAGCGCAATCGATTTTGATCCTAGATTCGATCTCATCGGCAGTTGAACACAAGCTGGCTGAAGTCGAGCGACTTGGGATAAAACCCCTCTCAAGGGCTTTCGAGCGTGTTTTACTGGAATATAATAGCACGGCAAATGCTTGGCGGGCTTTGCTTGGCGGCGGCAAGAGCTGTATTGAGTCCGAAGAGGACCGCGAGACAAATAGTTTATAGCATTTTAAAATCTACAAACCCTCGTTCGGCGTCTGCGTTCAATAATTGCACCTGCAGCTCGTCGCCGACATCAACTCTTCCTTTAATGAAAAGAAGTTTTCCTTCGACCGGCGGATCGACAAGGCGAACCCACGTCCCTTTGTCGGAAACTCCTGTGCAGATCGCGTCGAATCTTTCGCCTTTGCGTTTTTCAAGCAGAAGGGCAGCCGCCGATTTTGCAACGCGCCGCTCAACTTTCACGGCGTCGTCCTCTTTTTCAGTGCAGCGCAATGCCAGTTCTTCGAGCTCCTTCATTTTATAGGGAAGGGGCGTGCCGCAAAGAGCCGCTTTGATTATCCTTTGCGTGATGAGATCGGGATAGCGTCTATTCGGCGCGGTCGAATGTGTGTAATCTGTGACAGCCAGCGCAAAATGCCCGACCGGTTTTGAATTTTTGTGTTCGACGATGTATTCGCCCTTGCCGATTAGCTTAATGATCGTCAGCGAGAGATCGGGAAAACGAAGAGGATCGGCCGCACGCTGTTTGTCCAAAAATCTTTCGAGCGCCTCTGAATTCGGGTTTTTCGGCAGTTTAAAGCCGTACTCTGTGGCAATTTCGACAATGCGCTCCCATCTTTTCGGAACGCGCACAACGCGCCTGAAAGATGGAAAACCCTTCGACTTTAAAAATTGGACGGTCACTTCGTTTGCGGCGATCATAAAATCTTCGATCAGCTCATTTGCGCGGCCGCTTCTCTCCAGCTGCAGTCTCTCGATCGTTTCATCTTTAAAAACAGGTCGCGACTGGATCGTCTCAAGGTCGAGAGCTCCGCGTTCGTAACGGTTTTTTCTGAGTTGCTGCGCGATTTTATCCTGCAAACGAATATTTTCGTCGAGTCCGCTAATTTTCTGCATGGCCTCCGGCGCACTTCCGCTGCCGGTCAGCCAAGCCGAAATTGCATCGTAGGCAAGCTTTGCGCGATTCCGCACAATGGCGTGAAGAACCGACGACTTGCGCATTTTTCCACGCGCATCAATTGTCATTTCGACGACAATGGCCATGCGGTCCTCGTCGGGATTAAGCGAAGTTAGATCGTTGGAGAGCTTTGGCGGCAGCATCGGGAAAATCTCGGCTGCGGTATAAACTGATGTTGTATTGTGCCGCGCGTGCAAATCGATTGCCGAATTCTTTTTGACAAGCGAATCGACGTCGGCAATTGCAACGCGCACAACCGTCTGGTTGTCGTTGATCTTTTCGGCGACTGTCAGCTGGTCGAGGTCTAACGAATCGTCGTTATCAATCGACGACCACGGGAGATGTCGAAGGTCTTTGATCCTTTTGCCGCTTAAGATCGGAGCATGAGTCATCGCATCGAGCTCATTTTTAATTTTCGCCGAAAATTCAGGCAACATGCTTTTGTCAAGCATGGCCTGCTGCGCAATTTCTTGCAAAAATGCTTTTCCGTCTGTGTTCGGCGCGGTGTCTATAATTTTTTTGAATTTCATTTTTTGGAACTTATCTCATTTGCCCGCATAAGGCGAGAGGGAATATCAGTTTGACCTCTAAGTCGCAAACAGCTAGTGCAGTTTTGAAATGCCCATGACACGCACAAATCCTTCACGCAAATCAACGCGCCCGATAATTGTCGGTTTCGGGCCGGCGGGAATATTTGCTGCGCTTGAACTCGTCGATGCAGGAGTTAAACCAATAATTTTCGAGCGCGGGAAACGTGTCGAAGATCGATTAAAAGACATCAATCTCTTTATCTCCAAGCGCGTTCTCAACGAGGAATCAAACGTACAGTTCGGCGAAGGAGGCGCCGGCACTTATTCGGACGGAAAATTATTTTCGCGCGCCAACAACTCTGTGCTGGTCAACAAAGTACTGGCGACTTTCATAAAATTCGGCGCCCCTGAAAATATCGCGACGATCAGCAAACCACATTTAGGGACCGACGTCCTTTGCGCCATCATTAAAAAAATGCGGGCTTACATTTTAGAACGCGGAGGAGAAATTAATTTCGGCTCTAAAATGACCGGCCTGATTATCAAGAACGGAAAATGTGAAGGGGTGATAATCAATAACGACCGGGAATATTTATCGCCCGCAATTTTTCTGGGACTTGGACATTCGGCGCGCGATACGTTCGAGGTTCTTCACAACAGCGGCGTTGCGATCGAAGCAAAACCGATTTCGGTGGGCGTGCGAATTGAACATCCGGCAAAAACGATCAACCGCATGAGATACGGCGCGGAGTACTGGCAGGACAATAAAATGCCGGCGGCGTTTTACTCGTTCACTCACACCAACCGCACGATGAAAAGAGGAGCCTATTCTTTTTGCATGTGTCCGGGGGGAGAGATCGTTAACGCGTCGTCGTCGCACGGGGAACTTGCCCTCAACGGAATGAGCTACTCGCAGCGGGCGTCCGACTTTTCGAACTCTGCGATCGTTGTGACCTGTCACACAAGCGACTATCCGTCAAATAGCCCGCTGGCAGGCATCGAATTTCAAAAAGAAATGGAGCGGCGGGCCTTTGCCTCAACCGGCGGAACATGGATGGCGCCGGCGCAAAACTTGCCCGACTTTCTGGCGGAGCGAATTTCCGAAAATCCGGCAGTCAATTCTTATAAAATGGGCGTTGCGCCGGTAAATCTCAAAACAATTCTTCCCGACTTTGTGAGCGGGCTGCTGGTTGAAGCCTTTCTTGCGTGGCGCGAAAAATATCCTTTTTTTGTTTCACACGAAGCGCTCCTTTTGGGAGTTGAAACGCGCACGACATGTCCGCTGCGCATTACGAGAAACGAGCAGGGCGAATCGGTAAATGTGCGGGGTTTGTTTCCGATCGGCGAGGGGGCCGGTTACGCAGGCGGCATAACAAGCTCGTCTGCCGACGGATTAAAAGCGGCTAGAGCTTTCTTATCTCGGTATAGCATCTGATTCTTTTTGCCTGCGACTTGGGCGTGTGATAGATTGCGTCGCATGAAAAAACTCTTAACTTTAGTTTTGGTCGCGATGTTTGTTTTGCCGGCCAGCGCATTTTCGTTCGACAGTTTCAAAACGCGCACGGGCAAGATCGGCAAGGACAAAGAGGGGGGCTACTCCGACACGCAGCGCAACTATAAAAAGCGGCGTGCGGCGCAGAGCAGCGAAACTCGCAAGGGCGGCTACTATGGCGGCGAGTACCACAACAAAAGCAGCGAGTTTAAGCAGGGGGAGTGGCAGTTTGTGAAATCGGCCGACGGGCAGGGCAAAAAAGTCCCGAAAAAGAAGAAGAAATAGGCGTTTTAGAGGCTTAAAACGCGGCAGGGCGGGGCGCCAAAAAAAAGTGAAAAAAAAGTTGAAATGTTTCGCGGAGATGTGTATATCGGCCACCGCTTTTGACAATTTAAGCAGGAGTAGCTCAGTGGTAGAGCGTCACGTTGCCAACGTGAATGTCGCGAGTTCGACCCTCGTCTCCTGCTC
>CAZYHS010000049.1:0-4049 GCA_964647545.1 uncultured Pseudomonadota bacterium
CAGTAACGACGGATTCATACTCGCCGTGCTTTTCGCAAGTGGCCGATTTGCGCTCGAGCTCCTTTCCGAAGTCGGCAAACATGGACTTGAGAACATCGCCAGCCCGCTTGTAGTCGTCCATCTAGTCCCCCATGTCGAGTGTAGTTGCCCGCTCCAAAACCTTTGGCAAAGGACCATCATCGAATCCTTCGCATCGCTCCCACGGCTTTGCCGCGTCTAGGTATTGCTCTATTCCGGATGTCAAAAAACCGGGGAGACCGTAACCTTTTGGGAAAGGCTCATGTCGAGAGCTTTGCGAAATTCCAGCGTAATTCTTGATCGCCTGCTCGACCTCATCGAGCGAGTAGCGATTGACGGCGACGCCGAAGCCTTCGCGTTCCTTGCTCGTAAGTCCGACGGAAGTGGTGAAACGAAAGGCGGGCTTGACTTCAGAGGCGTTCCAGAAATCAACGATGGATTTTGCGAAGGTTTCAAAAGTTAAAACCGGCGCGCGAGCGCGCTCTTCTCTTGTCTTCTCTTGTCCTATCTTATCTACTCCTATCTTATCTACTCCGTGGTTTTCGTTCGAGAACTTTTCCGATTCGTTCAGTGACTTTTTTGATTCGTTCGATAACTTTGTATTTCGCTCATTTTCGTTCACAAACTTTCCCGATTCGTTCACAAACTTTTCCGACCTACGTCGAGCTGCATTATCACGGGTCTTCATTGCCCTTTGAAGGTCATCTTGCGTCTGCTGCGTCCATAAAATGCCGTCATCGTCATGGATTAATTCGGCTTCATCGCGTAACACAGCGATGAATTCAGCGAGCTCATTCGTGCTCATTTCAAGCTCACGAGCGACGACGGCGCGCTCACCCTTTTGATTCAAGTTGAGCTTACTATCGTTCGCCCGGCCGATTATGCAGTTGAGCGCCCAGAATCGAGCTTCCATCGCCCAGCCTTTTTCCCCGCCGTAATAAGCGCGAAGGATAAGGAATTTTCGATTGCTGTAGGCGTCTGTTTCGTGGGTAAAGAAAGAGATATTATTTTTCACGTTTCATGTCCTTTTTTATTAAATCTAGCAGCCTATCGTTTGGTGTTTTGGCATTATCTCCAAACTCAACCCATGCGGAAAATAATGCTATCGGGAAAACAAAGCTGTAAAACCTTTTCCCTTCAGCAAGTAGAATCTCATCTTTTGTTGGCCCTCTTTCAGCTCGCCGTTTTTCTAGTCGCTCTCTGAATCGCTCATCGTTCATTGCATACCGCCTACAAAACAAAAAGGTCTTGGTATCCCCGCGCCGGCTAAAGCGCTTCCCGGTGTGCAAGCACCGTAGGGATACCAAGACCTTCTCGATATTACCACTTGCATGGTAACCGCCAACGGGTAGCCATCCCGTCAACGCCTTCACTCTACCTCATTTCCCCATTTCGCGCAAGTGTAATATTTCATTGAATCTGCCCATGACATCTTGCGCATAGCCATATTACCTCAAGCGGTTTTGAATAATCTTCGTGATGCGCATGTAGTTTTCTATCCAATCCGCAAATCTCACATGCGCAAGGTTTTTTTATTTTCCCATCCCTTAATGAATTATTTAATTTAATATGAGCTTTATATTTTTCTGGATTTTTTTCTCTCCATTTTTTTGATAATTTTGACATATAGTCCCATCTTTTAGCATTTCGAATTTTCTCTCTGGCTGATATCTTTTCGGGATTTAAGATCCTGCGAAGTTTTTCGTCTTTTCTTGTGCATTCTTTGCATTTTCCCAAAAATCCATCTGCCATAGCTTTGTGCCTATAGAACTCCGATATATCCTTTCCCATACCGCACTTAAAACATGTTTTCATCCTTAGCCACCTTGTTGGCAGTATATCACAAAGTGGCTTTAATCAAAAGGGATATCGTCAATAAACCCATCATCCGCCGCCCCCGCCTTCATCTTGTCGCGCGCTTCTTTCGCCCGCCTCGCCGTTTCTTCGGAGACAAACCCGCTATCTTTTCCCGGCTCTCCGCTTGACGCCGCGGAACTCCCAGCCGCTTGTCCTCCGCCTAAAAGCTGGACGTTTTGAGCAACAACGGCCAGCTTTTGCCGGTTTTGTCCATCCTGCTCCCAACGATCTTGACGCAGTTCCCCGTCGATGGCGATCTGCTTGCCCTTGACGAGGTACGGCATCAGCGACCGATGCCAGTAGTCCACGTCGATGAAGCTCGCTTCCTCCGTCCAGGTATCGCCGCGCTTTACGCGCCGGTTGACGGCTAGCGACAGCTTGACGGGGCCGCGCTCTCCGGCCGGCGTCTCGGCGTCGCGCGTCAGGCGGCCGATTAGAATCACGCGGTTAAGGTCGCTCATGCTTTACCACCATATGTCTTCCCTCTAAGAATAAATTGGGCAATATGCCTCCCAGTCCCCTTACCCGCGGTGCCATCCTCGATCGCGCACCATCTTACATCGCCAAGGTTCCTCACTTCAGCGCCAGCCGCCAGCAACATGAGAATCCACTTATCGATCGGATAGACAATTACAACATCCTTACCTTTCTTATTTTCTTCGATAGCCTTGCGCATCCATGCGGTCGGTCCCTTTTTTTTACCGTTGTGGATGATTGATCCAAACGGAGGGTTGACATAATTGGACTCACCCCATTCGCACGTCAAACCGTCAAAATCATCAGGCTTTGGAAAAGGACAAGGGTCAAAGTGAAGAAATTCATTTCAAAATTGAATATACTTAACATATGAATAAGTTTCTTGTGCCAAATGATATTTATTGTGGTCGATCAGAATTATTAATGCCTCATATTGAACCAGACTCAATTTCTGTATCGTTTTGGTCACCACCGTATTTCGTAGGAAAGGATTATGAAAAAGACGAAACTTATGAATCTTGGCAAGAAATGTTAAAAAAAGTAATTGAACTTCATTCTGTAGTATTAAAACCAGGTGGATTTATGGTGATAAATATTGCAGATATTTTAGCCTTTAAGGATGAGAATATTCCTAAAATACAAGGAATGAATATTTCAAATCACAAATCATTAGTTACCCGCGAGATGGTTA
The DNA here is from genome assembly GCA_964647545.1 of uncultured Pseudomonadota bacterium. Classification (GTDB taxonomy): domain Bacteria; phylum UBA10199; class UBA10199; family 1-14-0-20-49-13; genus CAZYHS01. Next base: position 3,044 of record CAZYHS010000049.1, read on the forward strand.
TTGAAGCCAAAAAAAAATACCCCCAGTATAATAGGGACCAACTAGCTATTTATTTAGGGTGTAGTGAACAAACTATTGATAGAAGGCTTAATGGTAATAACATTAGAGGTGGAAAATATCAAACACAAACAAGAGTTAAGCTTGTTGGTGGTTCACTTGAAAAATATGCTTATAATTGTGGACTATATCTATATGATAAACGTATTTGGAAGAAAGACCCAGCATGGGCTAATTCAAAATGGACAACAAACACATTAAAAGCGGTAAGTGAAACCGAGGACATATATGTTTTTTGGAAAACTGGTGAGTACGAAGTTAACAGAAAGAGATTAACAGAATACGAATGGAAGGAGTGGGGCTATCGCCAAATCTGGGACATTTCAAGTGTACGAAAAAATGATGATCATGAAGCCAAATTCCCAGAAGAACTAGCAAGAAGAGTAATTAAGTTATTTTCCGATCCTTATGATATTGTTCTTGATCCATTTATAGGTAGCGGAACAACTGCTATCGCATCAATAAAGGAAAATAGACAATATATTGGAATAGAAAAAGAACAAAACTATGTCAATTTGGCAAAAGAAAACATAAAGCTGTCCCAAATGCAAATTCCTATGTTTGCTTAATAGTCAAAACAAAATTCTTTTTGCATCGACTCCATAAGTTCGGGCGGCGTCAACCAGTAATGTTTTCCATCGGCGCCGTTTCCAGCATGGAATTTATTATCTGCTGGCATGATTTTGCTCATGTTTCTCCTTTCGCCGGTCGGCGTCGTTTAGCTCAACCAAGCCTTTCCAGTTTCGATTTAGTTTCCGCATCAGTGGGTTTTCGGCGATATGCAGCGCCCGGCGGGCGTCCGTCAGAACGGCGAAGATCGGGCCGGGGTGATCGTTGAACCAAGCCATTAGGCGCCAGCCTCAATGACGACAATAGCCCTCTCCCGCGCGTCTCCCGCGCCTATCTTACCGGCGGCCAATGCGCTGTATAACGATCCCCACGTTAAATC
>CAZYHS010000050.1:0-3836 GCA_964647545.1 uncultured Pseudomonadota bacterium
AACCCTCTTATTGACTTGACTTTCATCGCATGATAGGTGCCGCCTAACTCTATGATAAATTTAATTAAATCGATTAAGGACGACTTTGTTTCCATCTACCGCCGCGATCCGGCCGCGCGAAATTGTATAGAAATTCTGCTATGTTACACCGGACTTCATGCGCTGGCGGTTCATCGTGTCGCTCATATCCTCTGGAATTTCGGACTGAAAACGTTCGCGAGATTTCTTGCGACGCTTTCGCGCTGGTGGACCGGCATCGAAATTCACCCCGGCGCAAAGATCGGCGCGCGCTTTTTTATCGATCACGGCATGGGGGTCGTTATCGGCGAAACTACCGAAATCGGCGACGACGTAACGCTCTACCAAGGGGTTGTGCTCGGTGGTACAAGCTGGAACAAAGGAAAACGCCACCCAACCCTCGAAAATAACGTGGTGGTTGGCGCACACGCTGTCGTACTTGGCCCGATCAAAATCGGTCATCACTCGAAAATCGGCGCGAGCTCGGTCGTCATTCACGAAGTTCCGCCGCATTCAAGCGTTGTCGGCATTCCCGGCAAAGTTGTTCATAGAAGCGACGAAAGCCTTCCACATTCCGAACTCGAACACGCCACCATGCCCGATCCGTACGGCGAAGCCCTGCACGCTTTAAGCGAGCGGGTGAGGGCTCTCGAGGCGAAGGAAAACCGCTGATGCCGTCCGGCACTAAAATTATCTGCGCGATGAGCGGCGGCGTCGATTCAAGCGTCGCCGCGCTTTTGCTCAAGCAGCAAGGGTTTGAAGTTATCGGCGTCACAATGAAATTGTGGGATTGTTTCAAAGCTCCACATGCAAAGACCTGCTGTTCGACCTCCGACACGATGGACGCCCGCCGCGTTTGCGAGCAGCTCCAAATCCCGCATCACGTCGTTGACGTCAGAAGCGAATTCAGGCGCGATGTCGTCGAATATTTCGTCGATGAATACGGCAGGGCCCGCACGCCAAATCCGTGCATCCGCTGCAATTCAAAAATCAAGTTCGAGCTGTTGAGGAACGAATGCGAAAAACTTTTCGGCGTTGCAAAGATTGCAACCGGCCACTACGCACAAATTGCAAAAGAGGCCGACGGAACTTTTTCGCTGAGAAAAGGGAAGGACCCTAAAAAGGACCAGTCTTATTTTTTATTTGAGATGTCGCAGGCAGCCCTTGCCGATACTCTATTTCCCGTCGGCGGCCTCGAAAAGAACGAGGTCAGAAAGCTCGCAGATGACGCCGGTTTGAAAACGGCTAAAAAAGGCGAAAGTCAGGAAGTCTGCTTTATTCCCGACAACGACTACGCCGGATTCATCGCCGATTTTTATCCCGACCGGCTAAAGGGCTCGGGCGATTTCGTCGACAAAAACGGAAAAGTTTTGGGGCGTCACGAAGGATTGCACGCCTACACCATCGGCCAGCGGCGGGGGATCGGCTTCGGGCTTGGAAAACGTCGTTATGTCACTGAGCTAGACACAAAGAATAACCGCGTTGTGCTAGGTGACAACGAAGACCTTTTTTCAAAGCTGGTGAAAATTTCACACCTCCATTTTTGCAACGCTCCACGCGCGACAGAGTTGTTGTCGGCAACGGGCGGGCGTGTTACGGCAAAGATCAGGTACAGAACCGAGGCCGCAGCGGCGCTTTTTACAAGGACCGGTGAAAATTCGGCCGAGCTTATGTTTGACCAGCCGCAGCGTGCGCCTACCCCCGGGCAGGCGGTTGTTTTTTATAACGGCGACGAAGTGCTGGGGGGCGGGTGGATCGTTATATAAAATGGTTTTAGAAGATAACGTCATGAATGACACAAAGAGGGCAAGATGCAGATTACAGGCGACGATAAAAAACGTTTGAAGGAGTTTGAAAAACTCCTCGGCATTTCGTTCAAAAAACGCGAACATTTAAAACGCGCGCTGACCCACAAGTCTTTTGCGAACGAACATAAATATCCGCACACCGATCAGAACGAACGTTACGAATATCTCGGCGACGCGGTCTTAGAGCTTGCCGTCAGCCATTTGCTGATTAGCACTTTTCCCGAGAGGCCCGAGGGTGAGCTGTCAAAGCTGCGCGCCGCAATTGTGAACGAAGATCAGCTGGCCGAACTTGCGCGCGAAATTAAGCTCGGCGAATTTTTGTATCTCGGCAAGGGCGAAGACCTGACCGGCGGTCGCGACAAACCCTCACTTTTGAGTGACGCCTACGAAGCGGTGCTGGGCGCGGTTTACCTCGATCGCGGGTTTGACAAGTCAATGAAAGTCATCGCCCATAATTTTAAGAACGTAATCAAGCGGGTCGGCGGAAGCGGTTTTGTCAGTGATTATAAAACCCGCCTGCAGGAGGCCGTTCAGAGCCGATACCACACCATACCGCGATACAGGCTCGTGCGCGAAAGCGGGCCAGACCACAGCAAAACTTTTGAAGTGAATCTTTTTATAGGGAACGAGCAGTTCAGCAGCGGGGTCGGATCGAGCAAAAAGGCCGCCGAACAAGATGCCGCCCGCGCGGCATTGGAGAAATTATCATGAAATCAGGATATGTCGCCATCATCGGGCAGCCTAACGTCGGCAAATCGACGCTTGTCAACCGTTTGATAGGCGAGGAGCTTTCTATCGTTACGCCGAAACCGCAGACGACACGGCATAAAATCGTCGGTATTTTGAGTCGCGAAAATTTTCAGGCGGTTTTTCTGGACACCCCCGGTTTTCACAAGTCGGACAAACTGTTGAATGAGGCGATGCTCGAGCGCGTCTCCGAATCACTTGAAGAGGCCGACGTTATTGCGTTGATGCTCGATCCGAAGAAGAACCTCGATTCGATCGACCGCGAGATTTTCGATAAGGCGAAAAAAGCGGTTAGAGAGAATAACGCCAAGATCATCATCGTCATCAACAAGATCGACACGGTGATGGACGAGCCGTGGGGCTCTCTTGTCGAGCGCTATTGGAACATGTTTGAAGGTCTGCCGACGATCGCGATTTCGGCGGCGCGCGGCGACGGCTGTCTCGACTTGATAAATAAGATCGTCGATATGCTGCCGGAGGGCGAGCCGTTCTTTCCCCCCGACGATTATACAACGCAGACTTCGCGGTTTATTGCGGCCGAAGCGATTCGTGAGCAGGCGATGATGGAGCTAAGGCAGGAGCTTCCTTACCAGCTGGCGGTTGTGGTCGAACAGTTCAAAGAGGGGGAGACGATCAGAATTTCGGCGACGATAATTGTTGAGAAGGATTCGCAGAAGGCGATCGTGATCGGCAAAAAAGGGGCGATGATCAAAAAGATCGGGACTGCCGCGCGTGAAAAGCTTGAGGGAGTTTTCGGGCAAAAGATTTTTCTGGAGCTCTTTGTGCGCGCCGAGCCGGGCTGGACCAAGGACAAGTTTAAGATTGAGGAGTACGTGGGGAAATAACCCTTCTTAAACAACGTTGAACCACCTTAAACAATTTTAAACCAGATTTTAGACAAGATTTTGGGCAAAATAAAACCCGCTATCGGAGGAGATACCGACAGCGGGTTTTTTGTAGTTAACTTTTAAATCAGCAGATCGCGCTCAAGGGCGAACCCAGATAACGGTCGTTTCTTCCCCAGAAAAGTTCGTTGATCGCTTTATGTTCGCTGATTGCGACGTTTTCGTCTTTTTTGATCTTAGCAATCTGCACTTTTGTGTTCGCTTCGATGCGCGCCGTTTTATATTGCAGGTCCATTGCCTTGCTCGACAACTTCTCCTGAATTTCCAACATTTGCCCTTTTAAGGCAACGTCATCTTTTTGCGCTTGCTTTGCGATGTTTTTATATTCTTCCTGAATACCGACCATTCTGCTGGAGAG
>CAZYHS010000051.1:0-3804 GCA_964647545.1 uncultured Pseudomonadota bacterium
TTTATGTTTGACATCCCGCGCTAATTTTCATAAACGCGTTGAGCAAGTTATGAGTGAAAAGGCAATTGAAATTGGACTCCACAAAAGCCCTCCGAATCTTTCGGAGGGCTTTTTTTTGGCCTCAATGGAGCAAAACATCGAGACGCATATGACACAAAAACATCTGATGAACGAATCTCAAATGGACGAAGCGCTGCTGAAAATGGCGCGCGCCATCGTAAAGCAAAACAAGAACATGGACGATGTGGTGCTTATCGGCATCAGGTCGCGCGGTGTGCCGCTTGCGCATTGGCTCGCCAGAAAGATCGAGCAGGTGATAAAACGCCCGATTCCGGTCGGAAGTTTGGACATTAATCTCTACCGCGACGATCTTTCAGAGGTCGATTCGCAGCCGGTCGTTCGCAAAACCGAGCTCCCGTTTTCGGTCGGCGGCAAAGGGGTGATTTTAGTCGACGACGTGCTCTACACCGGCCGCACAATTCGTTCGGCCCTCGACGCGCTTGTCGATTTCGGTCGCCCGAAATTCGTGCAGCTTGCCGTGATGGTCGATCGCGGCTGGAGAGAGCTCCCCATTCAGGGCGATTACGTCGCGAAAAAAGTCAAAACGACGGCCAACGAAAATGTGAAGGTCATGTTGGCCGAGATGGATGGATCGAATCAGGTCTATGTAAAAAACACGGCAAAGAACAGTTAGTTCAGTTAAGACGGTCAGGGCGGTTAATTCGGTTGTTTCAGTTCAACCGAACTAACAGACCAAACGGAACTAACTGAATTAACAGACAGAACGGAACAAACTATGTCTTTATCAGTAAAACACATTTTGTCGGTGCGCGATCTCACAAAAAAAGATGTCGATCTGATCTTGCAGACGGCGCGCGCACTGAAAGAAATTTCCTACCGCCCGATCAAAAAAGTTCCGACGCTTCGCGGAAAACAGGTGCTCATGTGCTTTTTTGAGGACTCGACCCGCACTCGTCTGTCGTTTGACATTGCGGCGAAGAGATTTTCGGCCGATTCCGCGGTCATCACAAAGAGCGGCAGCGCAATTTCAAAGGGCGAAACGATTCTCGACACGGTGAGAAACCTCGCGGCGATGCAGACCGACGTGATCGTCATGCGTCACAAAGAGGCCGGCATGCCGATGCAGATCGCGAACGCCTTTCCGCACATCTCTGTCATTAACGCCGGCGACGGTCTGCACGAGCATCCGACTCAGGCGCTGCTCGATTTAATGACAATTCAAGATGCAAAGGGCGGGGCAAGCGGACTCAACGTTTCGATCATCGGCGATATTTTTCATTCGCGGGTCGCACGTTCCAACATGATTCTCCTTAAAAAGATGGGAATGAAAGTCCACGTGGCCGGACCGAAGACTTTTATGCCGGCCGACGTCGAAAAATATGGAGTTACTTTTCACAAACGCATCGAAGATGCGATCGCTGTGTCGGACGTAATAATGATGCTTAGAATTCAGCTCGAGCGTCAGGACAGTTTCTTCTTCCCGAACGCGCGCGAATATTCGAAATTTTTCGGGCTTGATGCGAAGATGCTGTCGCTGGCCAAGCCCGACGCGGTGGTGATGCATCCGGGCCCTGTCAATCGCGGGCTCGAAATTGCCCCCGACGTTGCCGACGGGAAGCGCTCGGTAATTTTAGATCAGGTCGAAAACGGCGTCGCAGTGCGCATGGCGCTTATGTACCTGCTGTGTGGCGGTCATCCGATGGAAGAACAACAGACAAAGAAAGGTTAACATTATTATGAACGAGATCATAATTTCGGGCGGCAGGGTGATAGACCCGATCAGCGGGCTTGAAGGTGAACACACAATTACAATTCGCGACGGCAAAATTGCGTCGATCGAAAAGGGAAAGAAAAAATCCGGCTCAAAGGGCGGGGCAGATAGTGGTGTTGTAACAATCGATGCAACTGGAATGATTGTCACGCCCGGATTTGCCGACATCCACGTTCATTTAAGAGAGCCGGGATTCGAATATAAAGAAGACATCGAAAGCGGCTCGCGCGCTGCGGTGGCCGGCGGTTTTACGACCGTCTGCTGCATGCCCAACACCGATCCGGTGAACGACACGGCGAGCGTTTGTGAATACATCAGAAAGCGCGCGGCGAGCGTCGCTCTTTGCAGAGTGTTGCCAGTTGGCGCGATTTCGCACGGACTTAAAGGAGAGGCTCTTGCAGATATCGGCGATTTAAAAGAGGCCGGTGCAATTGCAATTTCAGATGACGGCAAACCGGTGATGAACAGCCTGCTGATGAGGCGTGCCGCTGAATATGCGTCCAGCTTTGATTTGCCGATTGTTGATCATTGTGAAGATGTCTATCTTGCAAAGGGTGGAGTGATGAACGAAGGGGCGATGTCGACAGAGCTCGGCATGCGCGGAATTCCAGCGGCTGCCGAAGAGGTGCAGGTTGCGCGCGACATCGCACTTGCAAAACTTACCGGTGCACATTTTCACATTACGCACGTTTCAACTGCAGGTGCGGTTGATTTGATTCGCGATGCGAAGAAGAGAAAAATAAATGTTACGTGTGATGTAACACCTCACCATCTAACCCTTACGGAGCAAGCGTTAGCGGACTATGACACTCGCTTCAAAGTTAATCCTCCTTTGCGCGGAGAAAAAGATGTGAAGGAATTAATTCGTGCGCTTAACGACGGCACGATCGACTGCGTCGCGACAGATCACGCTCCGCAGGGAATTGTCGATAAAGAGCTGGGTTTTGATACGGCTGCTTTTGGTATGGTGGGGCTCGAAACTGCGCTGCCGGTGATGCTAAAGCTTGTTAATGAAAAGAAAATTTCGCTGAAAAAGATGGTTGAATTGCTGACATGCGGAATAAACGTATTGCGTAAAAGTGCTTCAAACGGCCTTAGGAAGGGTTCTGTTGCAGATGTGACGATTTTTGACCCGGAAGCAAAAATAATTGTTGACTCTTCTAAATTTTCGTCTAAAAGCGGCAACACTCCTTACGAGGGGTGGAAGTTAAATGGCTCAGTGAAGTTCACGATCTTTGAAGGAAAAATAGTTTTTGACCAAGACGTAGGCCTCAAGCAGGCTGCCAAGTGAAATCCCTTTATTAACGAGGGGTTGGATGGTGAAGGTTGAAGGGGAGAAATTTTTTTTTAAAATTGTTAAAATAATATTGACAATTTAGAGAATTTCTATAGAAAGCCCTCCTCGTTGCGTCAGTCATAAAAGAAGTTTAAATCAAAACTAACGAATTAAAAATGCGTCAGGCGGGCGCAACCCGCAGGGCGCTTTGCGGTCTAAAAAGGTCTTTGAAAACTTAATAGGAGAGTAAAATCGATCGAGAGTAAAACCTTGACGTACAGTAATACAAAGAAAGTAATTAACGCGAATTTAATTTGCGTTCGTTTTTAACTGGAGAGTTTGATTCTGGCTCAGAACGAACGCTGGCGGCGCGCCTAACACATGCAAGTCGAGCGGGAATTAGGGGGGCAACTCCCTATAGTACAGCGGCGCACGGGTGAGTAACACGTAGGTAATCTGCCCTATGCTGTGGAACAACTCCGCGAAAGCGAAGCTAATTCCGCATACGCCCGCCCAACCTTCCTGATCATGAAGATTTCGTGGTTAGAAAAGTTGGGCGGGGAAAGATGGCCTCTATTTATAAGCTATCGGCATTGGATGAGCCTGCGCACCATCAGCTAGTTGGTAGGGTAATGGCCTACCAAGGCTACGACGGTTATCTGGTCTGAGAGGACGGCCAGACACACTGGAACTGAGACACGGTCCAGACTCCTACGGGAGGCAGCAGTGGGGAATA
>CAZYHS010000052.1:0-3575 GCA_964647545.1 uncultured Pseudomonadota bacterium
GTAGTCAGATACTCTAATCCGCTGAGCTATGGGCGCGCTGGGGCATCGTGTGATGCCATGTCTAATTGTCAATTTACTTCTTACTTCCCACAAACCCTCTGATCCTCCCGAAGTGGCGTGATTTTTTCTGAAAAAATCTCTGCCACTTCGAGGATCCTCGACGCCGCAAATGATTTTTTTACTAAAAAATCATGCGGACGTCGGGAGTAGTCAGATACTCTAATCCGCTGAGCTATGGGCGCCCTTAAACAATCTTAAACAACTTAAACTATCTTAAACCTTTTATATCTTCGCCTGCAGCAAGAACGCGATAACAAGCGCGTAGATCACAAGCGATTCGATCAACGCCAACGCAATAATCATCGGCGTCAAAAGTTTTGGGGCAGCTTCCGGATTTCTGGCAATTCCCTCTAAGGTCGTTGCCGCCGTCTTTCCCTGTCCGAGCGCTCCGCCAAAAGCGGCGATCGCTATAGCAAAACCAGCGGCAATTGCAAGCCCTGTCTTATGTGACGCGTCTGCGCCGCTAGCTGCGACGGCCTCTTCTGCAAAGGCCGAAACGGCAAAAAATGCCGTGCCGATAAACGCCAAAAACGAAGCAAAAACCTTTTTCATACCGCCCCCTTCAAGTTAAAATCTGCTATAATTTCAATGCTTTGCGCGCTCCGTAGCCAACCCGATATAAACGGCCGACAAAAGCGAAAATACAAACGCCTGAATAAACGCTACAAAAAGGGCCAAGCCCAAAAAAATGACCGGAACAAACAGCGGCACTAGGCTGGAAAATATTCCAAGCACCATGTGATCGCCGACTTCGTTTCCAAAGAGCCTGACCGACAAAGATATCGGCCGTACACAATGACTGATTATCTCAATGGCCCCCATCAACGGGGCGAGCCATATAATCGGACCGGCAAAATGTTTCAAGTATTCTTTTAAACCCTGCTCGCGGATGCCGACCACGTTGTAATAAATAAAAACGGTAAGCGCGACCGGCAGGTTGGTATTAATGTTGTCGGTCGGCGGAGCAAAACCGGGGACCACGCTCAAAAGATTGCAGAAAAAAATGTAGGTAAAAACCGAGCCGATCAGCGGAAGAAATTTAATCGCGCGTTCGCCCATGACCCCTTCCATGAGCCCTAACAGGCCTTCTGCCACCCCGTCAAAGGCACCGACCAAGCTAAATCCTTTGGGCGGAACAATGTACCGCTCGACATTTCTGGCGCGCAACCAGACGAAAAATCCGGCCAAAAGCAAAAACAGCGAGACCAGCGCCGATGCCGCGACATGAACTGTGGACGAATTTATCCACGAAAAGAATTTCACATGTTCGCCAAGCATTATGAGCAGATCAAATTCGGCCATAAAAAATTATCGAGGCAACCGCAGATAAAATTATCGTCCCAAGCCCCGCCACAAACCAGATAACTCCGTCCCCAAATAAAACGACCGCGCCCCAAATAATCGCCGCGATCAAAACAAACTTTGCAACGGCCATCAGCGCAAATCGCCCCTTCTGGGCCTCGCCGCACAAGCCTCGCGCGATAAAGCCGATGGCCAAGAAGTTCGCGCCGCCTATAACAGAGCCGCACAGCGCGAACAAGCTGTTTTTAAAATCGCCCGTCGCGAGGTAAGCCAAGCCTGCCACACACAAGGCCAGGATAAAATTAATTATTTGGACCATATTTTGTCATCCCGGCGCAGGCTGGGATCCAGCTCTATCAACGAGATTCCAGCTTACTACCGCTGGAATGACACGTGCTCAGCTTCTATCTTTTTCATTCCACTTCAAAATGCGAATTAAATTCCAAATTCCGGCGAAAGTTCCAAGCAGCGCGCCGATAATTATAAACACTGGAGAGGTGCCGGCCTTCCCGTCGACGTAATTGCCGAACGCAATTCCGGCCACAACACTTACCGCCAGCTGAAAGCCGACCGCGCCGTAAAGTGCAAATGCATAAGCTGGAGAATCTTTAAGGTTCATAGTTCAAAGGACGAGACCGCCTCTAGCGTTGCTTTGATATCGCTTTCGTCGTGCGCAAACGAAACAAAGGCCGACTCGTAAGGTGACGGCGCAAGATAGACACCGTTTTTAAGCATGTGACGGAAAAATTCTACAAAGCGTTTTTTGTCGGCGCTCATCACGTTGTTTAAATTTTCAATGCGGCCGTTTGTAAAAAATACGCTCCACATCGAGCCTATGCACGTCGCGGTCGCCGGAATATCTTTGCGGCGCAAAATCGCCTCTGTCTCTTTTGCAAGAAATTCAGTGGTTTTTGCAAGGCGCGAATAATCTGCCGTTTTTAAAATTTCGAGCGTCGCGATTCCGGAGGCCATAGCAAGAGGATTTCCCGAAAGTGTGCCCGCCTGATAGACCGGCCCAAGTGGCGCCACACAACTCATCACGTCACTTCTTCCGCCGTAGGCCCCGACCGGCAACCCGCCACCGATGATCTTTCCAAGACACGTCAGGTCGGGTTTAATGTCGAACGCCTCCTGCGCGCCGCCAAGCGACACGCGAAATCCGGTCATCACTTCGTCGAAAACCAAAAGTGCGCCGTGTTTGTCGCAAAGCTCGCGGAGACCTTCCAGAAAATTTTCGCGCGGCAAAACACATCCCATGTTGCCGGCGACAGGCTCCACAATGACGCACGCCACTTCGTTTTTGTGAGCGTTGAAAAGCTTTTCGACACTTGCGAGGTCGTTGTAATTTGCAACCAGCGTGTGTTTTGCAAAGTCGTTCGGCACACCGGCGGAGTCTGGCTCGCCGAGCGTCATCGCCCCGCTTCCGGCACGCACCAGAAGGTAATCGGCGTGACCGTGATAGCAGCCGTCGAATTTTATTATATTGTCGCGTTTTGTGAAACCGCGCGCCGCACGAATTGCGCCCATCACAGCTTCGGTGCCGCTGCTGGTAAATCGGACGAGCTCGATCGACGGAAAAATTTCGCAGACAAGTTTTGCAAGTCGCGTTTCGCGCTCTGTCGGCGCGCCAAAGCTCGTTCCCGATTTTGCAGCTTCGCAGATTGCGTTCACCACTTCCTCGCGGGCATGGCCAAGAAGAGCCGGCCCCCACGTGCCGACGTAGTCGACATATTTTTTCCCGTCGGCGTCAAAAATGTGCGCGCCGTTTGCCCGCTCGATAAATAGCGGCTCACCGCCAACATGTTTAAACGCGCGCACGGGCGAATTTACTCCGCCAACCAGATAGCGCGAGGCCTCTGTAAAAAGTGTGTGTGATTTTGTGGTCATATTTATTCTCAAGAGCGCTAGCACATAAGTTTAATAAGTCTAGAAAGTTTAATATGTTGATCGTCTCTGGCGTAGGAATCCCCCTCCCACCCCAGATAAGTAATTTTCGCGTTTAATGAATCGAGCAACGCTGATTTTCTATGGCATTTGCGTACCTGCTTGTCGGCCCGAACTTGCCTCAAAAAAGCATGCAAACCATCTTAAGAAAGTTTTTTGAGGCTTCGAACAGCGGGCCGCCATCGTGCATTAAAATTCTCATTCATGGTTTACACGAACGCATTGGACGCAAAGCCAAGAAAATCTAGCTGCTCGAATCGAAAATTACT
>CAZYHS010000053.1:0-3036 GCA_964647545.1 uncultured Pseudomonadota bacterium
ACTGCAAACTCTCCGTCTGCGTTTATGCCGGCTCTTGTGTACACGACTTTTGTTTCACGTTCGGCAACGACATCGTTATTTGTGTCAAAGCTATAGGCGAAAGCTACTTCTCCAGCCGCGAGTACCATTGTCAAGCCGCCGTTTATTGCGGATGAGCTCTCTTCAGAATTTATTTGAAGCTCATTGGAAACCACAGGGGCTGAGAGGTTAGTGATGTCCAGATATTTTGCAAACTTGTCATTAACATCATCAAATGAATATGAGCCTACAAGGATAAGTTTGTTGTTTAGGGAATTCATACCGACGCCTACTTCAGGGCCGCCCATTTTGCCGCGGCTGAAATCATCGGTGGTGATTCTGATGAGATTTTCTGTATCAACCTTAGTTGCAGTAATAGGCATTACGTACATATCGTACTGTGCGTCAATCGCGCCGGGGCTCTTAACGAAGCCGAGGTAGATGGTTCCATTATAATTTACAATATTATGTTGAACTTCACGTACGTTGTTGGCGATTACTTCAGGCTCTGAGCATGTGCTGCCGTTGCACACGAGCTGGTAGAGTGTATGATTGGGAATGTTTCCTCTGCCGAAGAAGATGTGGGCTTTGCCGGCATTGTCAAGCTCGACCCCATAGAACCATATGCCACCCGAGGTTGAGTATACGCTTGAGAGGGCTGTAGTATTTGTGCCAAGATATATGAATGACGTGATTTCACCTTCATCAATATTGGTGTGAAAGTTAGCAGCAGTTACGATCTTCTTAACGCCGTTTGCATCATCTGCAACGCTTATTGCACAACGATCAAAAGTAATGAAATCGGAAATTTCATCGTAGGTATAAACTACGTCCGGATTTTCAGGATCTGTATATTTAATCTCATCGTAAGAGGACACAATTGATGTGTCGGTTGCGTCGCCGTTGCTTGACATTAAAACGTAAGGGCCTCTGACAAAATTATCGCCGCTGCTGACAAGTGACTGAATGCAAGAGTAGAGGATGTAGCTATATTCTCTTGTCCCTTTTGCATGTTCATAGAGCTCTAGATCGCGCAGCCTCCCATTAATTTTTGTTGTTCCATCGGCTTGGTAAAGGATGCCGTCGCTCTCTTCAACTCCGAAGGGTGCTGTGCCGAGACTGACGATAACCTCTGGTTCTAATTCACTCGATGAAGCAAGCGGGGCAACTTTATCGAGCCCATTTGGCACAACGATCGAGGGTGAAGCGTTGAAGTTCACCGGCAGGCATGCGCCATCGTACTCAAAGCAGACTGTGCAGCGTGACTGCGCATTTGGCCAGTTGTTTGGACCGGTCAATACGACGACGTCGTCTTCGACAGTTGACGTTCCGCATTTGCCACTTTCGTCGATTTCACCGGTTGAGAGATCTGTAAATTTCACTTCGCCGGCCGAGAAATCGCCGTCCGCGCTAAGCGAAATCGAGTCTTGCATGTTTAGCACGATCGCGTTGTCGGCAAATTCGATCGAAGAGGGGATTTGAATTGGTGTGACCGGAGCCGAAGCTGCGCAAGCGTATAAAAACATAGCGCTCGTGATTGCACCCAATCCGATTAAAATTTTATGCGTCAAGTTGTAGTTCACCGCTTTCATCATGGCACTTATATATTCAAGTTTCGTGCCAGAGAGAGACAATGCTAACCACTTGAAAAATAAGAGATAAAAAAAATGTAATGAGGCGGCGGTGGGTGATTTATGACCTTGCAGGTCAATTAATTGACTAAAAGTGATAATCCTTAGTCAAATCAATGGCGAATAATTATTTCTTACGATTTTATGCCAATCATTTTTTTGGCGTCTTCTGGAGTTGCAATTTCGCGGCCCAATTCGTTGGCGATTCTGGCAACTCTGGCAACAAGTTCGGCGTTATTTTTTGCGAGCACTCCCTTGTGGTAGAAGACGTTGTCTTCAAAGCCAACGCGAACATGTCCACCCATAAGAGTTGCCATTGTTGCAAGTGGAAGTTGATAGCGACCGACACCGGCAACTGCCCAGCTGTCTTCACGATTGATCAGGCGAAGCATATGGAGCAGGTTGTGTGGTTCTCCTGAAAGTCCACCCGGAACTCCGAGGACGAATTGGTAGTGGAGGGCGCTTCCAAGCACGCCTTTCTTTTGCAGACGCTGCGCGAGTTCTATGTCGCCGCCGTCGTAAACTTCGATTTCTGGAATGACGCCCAAGTCCTTCATGTGGCCAGCAAGTTTTGCAACGTCTTTTGGATGATTTAGAAAAATATCGTCGCCGAAATTCATCGAGTTGATGTTGAGAGAGGCCATTTCGGGTTTCAAATTTACAATCGGAGCAATTCTTTTTTCCATCGCTTCACCGACTGCTCCGCCGGTGGAAATTTGAATTATGGGAACTGGGTCGCAAGCTTTTCTGATAGCTACGATTGCGGCACGAAAATCGTCGAGATTTTGAGATGCCTTTTCTTCACTATTTCTAACGTGCAGATGAATGACCGAGGCGCCGGCTTTAACACATTCTGCGGCGGCAACGGCCTGTTCTTCCGGCGTAACCGGAAGGGCAGGATTCATCGCTTTTGTTGTCTCTGCGCCGGTGATGGCAGCTGTGATTATGAGCTTTTCCATGTGTGTTTTCTCCGATTTTTCAAGTGGTTACGGCTACCTCAAAAAAAAATGTAAATCAAGCCGTTAGTTTATAATTCATAACGGCTAACAAAATAGGTAACTATTCAATAATATTAGCAACTTTTCTGCCCACGGGGCGATAAATAGCTTGCGGTCTTAAGTGTGTGTAATTTTTTTTGAACAATGGAAATTAATGACTGATGTAAAAACATTTTTAGGTTCTTGTGCAAGTGACAGGTCGGCCTTCGATTCTGCCATGGGCTCCGGCGATTTTTCGCTCGCTCGTGAAAAAGCCCTCGACTTGGAAGCTTGCGCGCTCGGTATGGGCGACGAAGCTCTTGTCGCTAAGGCGAAAGAACTTGGCGCACTCGCCGCCGGAAATGTCGCCGGAAAAATCTTTGAGAAAACTTCCGGTGAAAAATCGAAGC
>CAZYHS010000054.1:0-2955 GCA_964647545.1 uncultured Pseudomonadota bacterium
AGTGTCTCGGAAAATTTTGCGAGAAAGGCCGCTGCGGGCTGCTTTGAATTTTCACTCGAATCACCCTCAAAGATCTTTCCGGCGACATTTCCGGCGGCGAGTGCGCCAAGTTCTTTCGCCTTAGCAACAAGAGCTTCGTCGCCCATACCGAGCGCGCAAGCTTCCAAGTCGAGCGCTTTTTCACGGGCAACTTGATGATCGGCAACGTTAAACGCTTCATAGAACTTCACAAGATCGGCGCCACAATAACTTAAAGGTTCATTAGCTTTATTCATTATTTTCCATTCCATTCGAGTTTATTCGATAAATTTCAGTTTCTAGTGATCGTTTGCTGCATCATTTCCATTAACTCGCACAGCTCAAAGAAGAGACGTCGCTTGTATTCGGTCATTTTGTCGGCAAGCGGGCTCATTTTGCCGTCCTTCGCAGCTTCGATAAGAGAGCCCTTGCTGGAGCCAAAAGATTCGGGGCGCAGCTCTCTTATCAGCTCGTCAAAACGAAGACGGTTCTTTTCTACGATCGAGATCTCTACTTCAAGCCTTTGCACAAGCTTATTATTGCGAGCGACAGCCGGCAGTTCGCGTACGATTTTTAAAGCTTTTCTAAGAGGCGACGGGTCAAACTTTGCTAATCCGTCATTTTCATAAATAGCTGCCGCCTTTAATCTCATCTCTGTCGCAAGAGCCGCATTATCGGCCATTTCATAATATCGGCCCGCCAGTTCGTAGCTGGTCGCCGACTCGTACCCGCTCTGAATCTTTGCCAAGGCGACATACGCTTCGGCGATGCCTGCATGATCTTTTCTACCGGCCAATTCGGAAATGTAATCTCTGAAATAAACCCCGCCGAGTTCCGTCCTGCCACTTTGCATCTCGATAAAGGCCTTGCCAAGCAGCTTTGAGTTACGAAGCGCAACGGGGTTAATCTCTTTCTTAACTGCAATCGGCTCATCTTCCGGCGCTTCGGTTTTTCTGTCTGGAGGGGTCTGTGCTTTGGTATTTTCCTGATTCGCTACTTCCCCACTAACTCGTGCGTGTCTTTTTCCACTTGGAACAGCGGCTTGTTTTAAGACTGTGGCCACCCTCTTTTTCATCGTCTCAAAGGCAAGAGTATAATGTGTGGTTTTGACACCAACCTTTGAGGCTTCAGCCACTATTTTTTGCACGACCCCTTCGGTCACGACGACAAACATTTTAATCTGCTCGATCGTGGCTGCAAGCTCGGTCGTTTTGGCTTCGCTAAATTCAAGAAGAAGCTTACTAATGAATCTTTCCGAGATTTCAATGCGTAAGGCCTTAAACTTTCCGTCAAAATAATTTTGTTTAACCCTGCCGATGATCTGCTCAAATTCTTTTCTCACCGGAGCGGGAAGCTCTGAAGGTGTCTCGATCGAAAGAAATAACTTAAGCAACGGCTCGGTCACCGAGCTACGTCCGTCGGCGTAACCAGTAGCCTCGATAAATGCAATGGCCGCCTGATACAGAGCGCTTATAGGTTGCACAAGCGCGGCTTTACCCGCCCCCAGTTTCTTGGCCAAAGCAAGTGTCTCAATTGCATAATCGATACATTTAACAAGATTCGCAATCCTGTAAAATGCGCGGTTTGTTTCGGGAGAAAGCCGTTCGCTCTCTAGATTTATCGAGTTCTCAATTTCATTTATTTGTTCGACCAATATTTCCACTGCCTTGGCCGATTTTCCGGCATTTACAAAAGCCTCAGCGGCTTTTCTATACGTAGGATGTGTGCCAGCTACCCTTACGGTTTTTGCCACGCCTCTGGCAACCCCTAGGAGCACCTCCGGAGTTTTTCCGGAAAAATCACTAGCATTTACCTCGGCCGGCATATCGATATCTTCTTCACGCGGAACAAAGTCGAGAAAGAATCTGACATTGTTGTGAAAGCGCAAAGCGGAGAGAGGCAACTTTTCAGTTGGGATCTCAAAGAACACCGAACTGACCACCTGTTTTTTCGCACCTGCTCCGGCAACAAACATTGCCTCTTTCGCAGTAAGTATCGTATCGAGCCCGATCGTCAAAACACGTTTCGGGACGAATTTTCCCAGTCCTTCAAAGTCGGGCATGAGGCTATTAATAACCTCCTTGCAAAGTAGCACTTTTCGAACTGTTGAATAAAAAGATGTATCCGGCTCGTTGAAGGCTATCTGGCCTTGATTTCCCGTCATTGTAAGGACGACGATATCTATTCCGCCCGCTTCAGAGATGGTCTGTTGATAACGCTCAGCCTCGGCTTTGTAATTTAAGGTCATCCCGTCGAATGAACGCACGTTTTCAGGACGGATACCGACATGATCTAATAGTTTGGATCTAAGCTTGCCTAAGTAGCTTGCCGGGTCTGAAGATCTAAACCCAAGATATTCACTTTGTGTGAAGACGATAACATGCTTCCAAAATGGTTCGTCCGCATAGACATCTCTAAGAGTCTTGTAGAACGGAGCCAATTTGTCGCAGCTCGGAAGCGAAACAACGACATTTCCTTTTGTCTGAATAATTCTTTTTATGTCGGCGACAAATTTATGGGCAGCGGCAACCTCGGGCGATTCATAGACCTCAACACGAATGCCGAAAAATGATTTTGTGGCGACCGGCTCACTATCGGTAACAGGGCGCGGCATTATTACTGTGCCCGTTTGCATCAGTTCACCTGACTGCGCCGTCTGTGCAGCGGCAAAAACTTGGCCACGCCTTTGAAAAAAGAACTGCTGCGTTTCCAAAATGGCGGCATCTGACAATCTGCGCATAGCCGCAACTTCTGCGGCCACATTTCTTAAACTTACGCTCCCCATCATCGCCGAGATGCCGAAGTGGACGACGCACGCTTCGATAAAGGCGTCAAATAGCGGCTTGTTTTCCGCGTGTTCGCCGGCAACAAGACGTTCCGCTCCGCCAACTCCCATAAGTGCCGCAACCGAAGTCGCGTTCGCGTTCCAAAACGCAG
>CAZYHS010000055.1:0-2795 GCA_964647545.1 uncultured Pseudomonadota bacterium
TCGCAAGAAAATCTTCGAGCCACAAAATGCTTTCGACGTCGAGGTGGTTTGTCGGTTCGTCAAGCAGCACAAGGTCGTGGTGCCCCGCAAAAAGGCGGGCGAGGGCGACGCGTTTTTTCCAGCCGCCGGAAAGAGTGGCAACTTTTGTGTCTCCTTTTACGCCGCGCGAGCCGTCGAGCTCAAGGCGCGACATGTATTCGTGGATGCGGGAGATATTTTCCCAATCGTGCGTGTTGTCGACGCCGCTTTCAACGACCGATTCGACAGTTGAGCCGTCGGGAAAATTCGGGACCTGTTCGAGCAGCCCAACGCGCAGGCCTTTTTGGCGCGCGATTGTGCCACTGTCTTCTGTGTCGAGGCCGGCTAGAATTTTTAAAAGTGTCGATTTGCCGGCGCCGTTGGGGCCGATGAGACCAATTCGGTCGCGTTCGTTAATTCCGAAGCTAATTCCGGAAAAGAGCGGACGCGCGGCGAAGGCTTTGGAAAGTTGTGTGCAGCTGATGATTGCCGGCATGGTGAGCGCCTCTAGCTTATATTTGGCGGCAGAGCCAGATTAAAATTTCCGCGTTTAAGGAATCGAGCGACTGACCTAAAATTTGCGGGTCCTGTCACGTGACAGCCCCAATTTTGGCATCGGCTTTTTACATGGTTTAAGATTGTACGATTAGTTTTTAGCCTGCTGTCAAAATTGGGGCACCCCGCCACGCGCCACCCGCATATAGTTAGCACAAGTGTCAGGTATTTAACTTCCAAGCCGCTTTAGGGATTGATTGCGGCTGCAGTTCAAGGCGAGTGTCATGAGCTTTCAAAGCCAACGCCTTAGAACCGCGCCATGTTCTACCCTGCTGTCATGATCTCACGTTAAGATTAAAACGGTACAATGAGGATGGGCAGGACAAACGTTCTCGTTATTGCAATAGCGGTTCTTGGCTTGGCTTATGTTCCAACCACTTAGCGAGCTTTGACCAAGCGCAAGAAAGCCCTAAAGCGGCGTGAAAGGAAGGGGGATTGCTCCCGCCTGCCTCGCCTTGCTCGCATGGCGGGCAGGTCACTACGCTCGCAATGACGATGGGATGGGATGGAGATCCCCGATTACTACCTCGGGGATGACAAGCATGGGAGGCGCCATCGTTTCATCTTAATTTAAAAGTTGAAGCAAGGTGGTAAGTGAGGTAACCAAAATTTATGATTTCAGCTCAACCAAAAATTTTGCTATTGCTCGATTTCGACGGAACAATTTCTCCAATCGTTGCCGATCCAAATGAGGCGCGTCTTCCAAAGGAGATGAAAGAGTGGCTTGTGCGGGTTAGCAAGTCGCCAGCGTTTAAAGTTGGAATCGTCACGGGCCGCGGGCTTAAAGATGTTCGCAGCAAGGTTAAAATCCCGAATTTGATCTATTCCGCTAATCACGGTGCACAAATTTTCCACAACGGAAAAATGCTTCTCGAAAAAGATGCAGACTTGAAAAAGCCGCTACACAAACTTGCTCTCGCAATTTCAAAACGCATTAAAAAAATAAAAGGCGTTGCGCTCGAAGACAAAGGGCAATCGGTAGCGGTTCACTATCGACGCGCGAAAAAATCGCTCCACAAGACGGTCAGAGAAATCGTGAAGAGCGAAGCCGAGCCGATCCTTAAAAAATACGACCTCCGTTTTTCTTACGGCAAAATGGTGATCGAAGTCAGACGCGCACATTCGTGGAACAAGGGGAGCGCGGTGCTTTGGATCTGGAAGCACATGGCTCCAAATTACGTCCCAATTTACATCGGCGACGATATTACAGACGAGGACGCCTTTCTTGCGTTAAAAGATCACGGGCTTACGATAAGAATCGGCCGCAAAAAAGATTCGCACGCCCAGTTTTGCATCCGGTCGATAAAAACTTTCGCGAATTCAGAGCTGTTTAATTTTGCTCATGCCCAGAAAACCCGCATATAAACATTTTGTTTACGTCCTTGAGTCTGACGACGGGCGGTATTATTGCGGTTACACAAACGACGTCGACAAGCGAATCGAAGCTCACAAAGATGGCCGCGGCGCCAAGTTCACACGGGCGTTCGGGTTCAAGCGCCTGATCTATGTCGAGCTATTTCGCACAAAGTCGCGAGCGCTAAAGCGCGAGGCCGCAATAAAAAAATTAGAACGAAAAGAAAAAGAGGCTCTATGGAAACATTTATAATGCAGCATTTGCAGGAGATCGGGCCGTGGCTCTACCTGATCGTTGTCTTCTTTTTGCTTTTCGAAGGCGAGGTCGTCCTCTTTTTATCTGTATATCTGGCTCATCAGGGCTACTTAAATATTTATCTTCTGCTGGCGGTTGCTTTTACAGCGGCATTTGGCGCCGACTGCCTCTGGTACGAATTCGGCGGTAGAATTTCCGCGACGAAACGACTTGGCCGACACCTCGCAAAAATCGCTCGTCCCGTTGACGGATTTTTAACCAAGCATCCGGCCAAAACAATTTTTATTTCAAAGTTCACTTACGGACTAAACCGCGCAACTCTTGTGAGGGTTCGTGCGGCCGGCGTGACTTTCAAAAAATTTCTAAAAATCGAGCTCGTAACGATCATTTGCTGGATGTCGCTAATTACAGGTCTTGCAATTGGAGCTTCAAATGCCTTCGCTGAAATGAAGCGCAACATGAAATATGCCGAGATTGGGCTCTTGATAGCGGTTCTTCTGTTCATGCTGGTTTCGCGAATAATCGCAAATATCAGCCGTCGCACGATGGACGCCCCCGGAAAAATCTAGTTGATGTTATTTTGGTTCGCAATTAGCATGCCGCGCACAGATGA
>CAZYHS010000056.1:0-2738 GCA_964647545.1 uncultured Pseudomonadota bacterium
CTACTGGCTCCCCGAAATGAAATTTTAAAATTAAAAGGAAATCAAAATGGAACGTTTCGTAGGAATTCTAGGGCTGATAGCGTTAATCGGAATTTGCGTTCTGCTTTCCAACAACCGCAAAAAAATCAGTCCTCGCACGATCATCGGCGGATTTGCGCTGCAGATAACAATCGCCTTGCTTCTTCTTAAGTGGGAAGCCGGCAACAACGCCATGCAGTGGTTTTCAGGAAAAGTGGTTTCATTTTTGGCCCTTGCCAACGTAGGGGCGCGATTTCTTTTCGGCAGGCTGGCAGACCCGTCGCTTTTTGATACCGTCGGTTTTCAGTTCGCCGTAATGGTGCTGCCGACAATCATATTTTTTGCCGCTTTCATGAGTATGCTTTACTACCTTGGAGTCATGCAAAAGGTCGTTGAGCTTTTCGCTTGGGTCATGTCAAAAATAATGCGCACTAGCGGAGCCGAATCGCTTTCATGCTCGGCCAACGTCTTCCTTGGACAAACAGAAGCCCCGCTTTTAGTCAGACCATTTTTAGGGCAAATGACACAATCGGAGCTGTGCGCAGTGATGGTCGGCGGTTTCGGCACAATAGCCGGCTCGGTCATGGCCGGATATATTCAAATGGGAGTGCCGGCGCAGCATATCATCATAGCAAGCTG
Organism: uncultured Pseudomonadota bacterium; assembly: GCA_964647545.1. GTDB lineage: Bacteria > UBA10199 > UBA10199 > 1-14-0-20-49-13 > CAZYHS01. The sequence goes on from CAZYHS010000056.1 coordinate 658, forward strand.
CATGGCCGCCCCCATGTCCCTGATGGTCGCAAAGATAATCTATCCTGAAACAGGTTTCCCTGAAACCCTCGGCAATACAAAGCTGCCGAAAATAGAAACCGGCTCCAATCTTCTCGACGCCATTTCGCGGGGCATTACCGACGGTCTCTCGCTGGCTCTTAACGTCGCCGCAATGTTGATAGCTTTTATCGCCTTGATAGCCTTAGCCGATAAACTTCTCGCGCTTGGGGACAGATGGATCGACGGCTACCTTTTGTCCGGCGCAAAGCTGCCCGACGGTGAGTTCGCCGGTTTTTTCCCCGGCAGCCTTAAAACGATTTTCTCGATCGTATTTACTCCGATCGCATGGTTGATGGGCATACCAAAGCCCGACATCTCAAGCGTAGCACATCTACTTGGGCTGAAAATCGCGGTGAACGAATTTGTGGCCTACAGCACGCTGGCGCCGCAAATTGCCAGCGGAGCTATCGGGGCGAAAGCCGGCATCATGGCAACTTATATGCTTTGCGGTTTTGCAAACTTCGCATCGATAGGAATTCAGATCGGCGGCATCGGAGCGCTTGCTCCGGAACGTCGCAGCGATATTGCAATAGTGGCCTTCAGGGCGATGATAGGCGGAGCAATAGTCAGCTGCCTTAACGCAACTGTCGCCGGAATGTTTATTTAAATCTATGGAGAATACTCATGCAATTACACGGACGACCCAGCGGCTGGATAGAAGTTGTTTGCGGACCGATGTTTTCGGGCAAGACCGAGGAGCTGATAAGACGAGCAAAGCTCGCCCTCATCGCAAAACAGCGCGTGCAAATCTTTAAACCCGTCATCGACGACCGCTACAGCGACGAGCACATCATGAGCCACAGCGAACAAAAGGTCGTCTGTCATCCGGTCAAAAATTCGGCCGAAATAATCGACCTCGTTCGCGACAACACGCGCATTGTCGGCATCGACGAAGCGCAATTTTTCGACGCTGGAATTGCGGAAGTCGCGCAGAAGCTGGCCGACAGAGGCATTCGCGTAATTGTCGCCGGCCTCGATCAGGATTACAAAGGCAAGCCGTTCGGGCCGATGCCGGAACTTCTGGCGATCGCCGAATCGGTATTGAAACTTAAGGCCGTCTGCATGTCGTGCGGCGGCGCAGCTTCAAAAACCCAAAGACTTTCGCGCACGACCGAGCAGATCGTCGTCGGCAGCGGCGAGCAATACGAAGCAAGATGCCGCGCGTGCCACGACCCCGACCTGTCGCTTGAAGCGGCAATGCCGTCGATTCCAGTTGCCCGCAAAACGCACGTCGTAAACGACTCTGCGGCCACTACAAACACTCACCGCTAAAACACGCAACTTTTTTCGTTGCCTACCGATAACTGCGTTGAAGGGTGAATTATGTCTGAAAGATACGACAAATTTGCGCGATTAAACGCTGAAACACTTGGAATTCTCTATGCAGTTGCCGGCATTGCACTTCCACACACCGAACACGAAGTTTTCGGATACGACTTTAGCAGTGGTATTCGAGTAAGCACGTCCGCAGTCCCAAAAGCATACGGCATGGACGACGCCGAGTGCTGGGGAAAAAGAAACGGTGAGCGGGCCTATGTTTGCCAGCCCGAACCAAGCTGTGAATGTTCGACGTCGATCGAATTTAAAGACGATGGAAAAGTAACAGCCTCTGTCGAATGTCACGAATCGAGATATTCGATGTCGAACGCAAACGCTATCGGTCCGCAACCTGACAACCCAAAAATTTTCGAATGCTGTAACCGTTCAAGCGGCAACAGTATTTGGTGGCAATGCCGACGGTTTGAAAAAATTGCGCTGCTCAGAGAAAACAGCTGCGAGTTCACAGGCGCAAATAAGAGCGAAGCGACAAATCCCGCCTACATAATTGAAACTTCGCGCGTAGCAGTACCAAAATGTCAAAAAGTTAAAAGCGCAACGACCAGTGCAACTATTGACCCAGAAAAAGCAAAACTTATCATCGCCGTGCTTGGCGGATACGTTGAAGATGGATTCATCGAAGAACACCTAGACAAAATCGAAGCCCTCAAAAAACTTCTCACAACAAAACCAAATCAGATTGA
>CAZYHS010000057.1:0-2556 GCA_964647545.1 uncultured Pseudomonadota bacterium
GAAGCATCTTACTAAGCGATAACCTCTTTGAATCAATTGGTTCCTTCTCTCCAGACCATGCCTTGGTATTTGATCCATTATTTATCTCACCTATCGACTCACGGTTGTTAGGGAAAATAACCAGCGAAATCGACACATCAAAAATCGAAGCAGCGATCGGCAAGATTAATGCTGAGAGTTGCGCTGGCAGTATTGAAATATTGAAGTTTTCAATTATTGAAAACAAACTTTACAAAAACCCAACAGCAACCTGCTCTATTTCCAACGTGCAGGAAAAAGATACAAAATTCACATTCGTTGATGGAACCGAAGAAGTTGTAAAGGTAGGGGCATGCCTCTTCACCTGCTCAAATATAAATGAAGATATTAACGGCCGCGCAATCTTCGCCTACACATCCCACGACGGGAAAAGCTATCCACTTGCGCCAATGCCGACAAAGATATTCGCCGACCTCCCCAACGTGATCGCGTTTACAATTCCGTCTGAAATTATTCCGAGCGGTTACACAGGCGACGGCGACGACACAATTTCGGCCGGCAACGTCATCATCGCCGGAGAACTCCCCGACGGAACCACGCCGTCTGCAAAGGCAGGTTCGCCAGACGGCAGCGGCGAAGGCATGGTCAGCCAAGGTGCAAAAATGGGCTGCACTCTCGTCAAATATAACGCGCCAAGCGCTCTGAACATCGCCGCACTCATAGCCTTAACCGGCATGCTTTTGCCGATCGGCGCACGCAGATTTTTCGCTAAAGAAAAATGCAGGAAGTAATCAGTCCTCTTTCGGCAAACTTGATTTAAGCTGAGAAATTCTTGAAATTGCCTGCTTGTGCAAATCGGGCGGCAGCGAGCTCGAATCTCTCTCCGCCTTTTCGATGACCGACCTAAGACCGACCGTTTTCCCAAGCTTCACTCTCGATTCGGCCAACCCCAGCGCGGCAAAAACAGCGAACGACAGATCGAGCTTCTCGTTCATCGCCGCCTCGAAAAATATCGTCGCCCTGTCGTACCTGCCAAGCTCGCGGTACGAATCTGCCATCTGAATATAGAGCTGCGGCCTCACCAAATCCCAATCACCGCCATTTACAAGCGCAGCGCCGGACGCAAGGCATTTATTGCCTTCGTTAATCGCAAGTTCGAATTTGCCCGAGTCGTGATAGACGTTCGACAAAATATGTCCCGCAGTTAAGATCCACCGGCGCTGGCCGGTCCGCTTGGCCAAAGCGATTGCCGAGTTGGCATATTCCGCCGCCATTTTATAATCGCCGGTCTGCCGATACGACGACGCCAGCGCGCTCAAAACCGAAATCTCAAGGAACGGATCCATCTCCTGCCTATGCCGCGCAAGCTTTGTCTGCATAACCTCAATTGCCTTGCGATGCTCACCAAGCGCGCGCAACACAAACCCGAGATTATTGCTCTGCACACGGCTTAAATTAAATTTCGGGACATCTTTTTCTGCAGAGAGGCTCTCTTCGAAATATTTTTTGGCCGATTTAATTGCCGACTCTCTCACGTGCGGTTCAGCCGACGAAGACGATGCGGTAAAATAGTGCCGCAAATGAACTTCGCCGATAAGGTTTAAAACTTCGGCCTTTTGAACCGCGCTCATTTTGAAATTATCGAGAAGGTGATCGAGCTCGGTCAAAGCTTCGTCAAACAAGCGTTTCTGAGTTAGAGCCCCGGCCTTTGCGATCGAAATATTCATTTTCCAAACATTATTTTTTGGAATGAACCCGTCTAATATTTTCAACGCCTCGTCGCATTTTGCAGCCTTCGTCAAATAGCGCGCAAGAGTGCTCCTGATAAGAGCCTCGATATTTGAAATTGAGCGCGGCTCCCTTGACGCATGACGAAGCGAATCTTTCAGCAAACGCATGGCCAGCCCTAGATCGCCGAAACGGTTATAAACCCGCTGCGCTAGCTTGAACAGCAACCGCATTTTTTCGTCGGCGGTCGCAGAACCGTACGCCCTGTGCAACAACCACTCGTCGCAACCGCGCCTGAACGCAGCGGCGATGTTATCGTGAAGAAGCGCACGATCCTCGTTTGTCAACTTTGCATAGCTAATCGCCTGCATGTACGGATTTGCCAAATCGACAACGCGCGAAGCTGCTGGCCCGCCGGAAGTTTGCGAAGAACTTGTGTCTAGACTTAGCGTGAACTCAAGCACGCCTCGCTCGACAAGCCCTGACACGACCTGCGCTATCTGCGGAGAAAAGAAAAACTCTCTGATATCGTCTTCGGTGATTTTTCTTAGAACATGATGATGGCTCCACACCGAAATTAGATTTACAATTTCACGTTCGACTTCGTTCAAGCCCTTCAACTGATATTCAAGCCGATCACGGAGACCGGCCCCTAGCCCGTGCCACATCGTGATATTGACGCTTGAGTCAACGCCCGATGGCATGGCGATCGAACCGTCTGGATTAAATACCGCACACATCGCATCGTGCGAATGGAACCAAGAGACGATTTCGGCGGGAATTCCGCTCGTTCTAAAATAAAAATTATCGAGCCATTTTTGCGAAATATCGACGTTCTTAAAAATCGGT
>CAZYHS010000058.1:0-2376 GCA_964647545.1 uncultured Pseudomonadota bacterium
AAATCCCGAAAAAGAGTGGCAAAAACAGGCCGAATTGGTCATGAAACGGCTAAATCAGGCGCAAAAAACGGCGGCTGCAACGCAAGTTGTCCAGTAGCCGTCCTTTCCGACAGCCGATTGCGTGATGTTGGTGGTTTTTACGATTGTTTTAGTGAGCCGCCACAATTTTTTCTTTTCGTCGTAGCTTAACTCCTCGACATCGTCCAAGCCCAAGGTTGTTGCGAGCATTGAAGCCGCAAGGTCTTCGGCGTAGTCGCCGCTGGCTTTACTGGTCATGCCGTGCGAGTGGTGTTCGCTTAAATATCCGTAATGTGAGCGGTTGTTTGGGATGGCCAGACCAATCGATGCCGATATGAGTCTGCCTGCCTCTTCCGAGGCGCTGTCGGCCATAACGCAAAAAATTACGTTGCCGGGGGTTAGCATTTTTTTGCCGCGCTCTCTGGGAACGATCTTACAATGCGGCGGGAAAATGCTGGAGACTCTCACGAGGTTTAGTTCGGAGATTCCGGCGTGTCGAAGAGCGGCCTCGAACGACGAAAGTTTCTCACGATGCCGGCCGACGCCTTTTGTCAGGAATAATTTTGTAGGTACCATTGTTTTGATGATGTCTGCAGCCGCCTTTGCCGGCAATAGCCTTACTAAATTTATATTTTAGACTTTCATTTGACGAAATCGTTATGAGCATATGCTAATAACTCAAAACCAGTCAAGCCCTGCGTGGGGTTTTTTTAGCTTGAGGTAGCACCTATTTTGGAATAGTGGCACTGCTAAGTTCAAAAAAGGAGATTTTTATGAGTATTAGAACGGCTTATTTGGGTCAGGTGGATGCGTGTAAAATGACGTTGGCGAAGTGGATGCTTTTCATTTCTGTTTTTACTTTTCTTGCGATTTTGCTTCCATATGCGTGTCATCAGTTTGGTCTAGGTGGTTCAATCTTTTTACCGATGCATTTTGCGGTGATTTTTGCGGCGCTGGTGATCGGTTTGCGTGGAGGAATTGTTGTTGCGTTGATAAGTCCTACTCTAAGTTTTGCAATTTCCGGAATGCCGCCTTTGACGTCGCTTTTGCCTATGACGATTGAGCTGGTTGCTTATGCTGTTTTTATTAATCTTTTCGCAAAGCAGCTGAAGTTGCCGGTGCTTGCTGCGTTGTTATTGGCGATGTTGACCGGACGTGTGGTCGTAATTCTTGTTGGGGTGATGATGGCCGGTTCGTTTGCAGGTGCAGTAAATTTCAAGCATCTGTTTGTCGCATCGATTCCCGGCATCTTGATTCAGCTAGCATTTATTCCGCCACTCGCCGCAAAGGTTTCGACATTTGTGAAAGGAAAATAAATGTCTGGCACGAAGGATTTTTTCGACGGCTACGCAAAACGCTGGGACGACGTAAATCGCTACGATAAAACACCTGACGATTTTCGATATCTCGTATCGTTGCTCAATATCGGTAACGGCTCAAAGGTTGTCGATCTGGGGTGCGGCACTGGCGTGCTCACCCCTTTTTTGTTGGAACAGGTCGGTACTGCCGGCGCTGTTTTCGCTATCGATATTTCCTCTAAAATGCTCGACGAGCTTAGCGCAAAATTCGGTGTTGCAAATGTAAAATGTGTGAATGTGTCTGCCGAAAAATGTGAGCTGGTCGGCGAGACGTGTGATGCCGTGATTTGTTTTAGCGCGTTTCCACATTTTGAAGACCAAGCCGGCACAATAAGGAGCGTTTCAAAACTTCTAAAACCGTACGGACGTTTTTTGATCGCTCATTATTCGTCAAGGCGGGCAATTAACGAGTTTCATTCAAAGCTGCCGCCGCCGATTTGTCATCACGTATTGCCGGATGACTCTGCTATGAAGAAAATGCTTGATGAAGCAATGCTTGAAACCATTTCTTTGAAAGATTCCAACGATTGCTATCTTCTGTTAGCCACAAAAAACCCGAACTTGCGAGTTGGTTGACGTCGTAAAAATGCGTTGCACGACGCTTAAAGATGTGCGAGAAGCCCACCGCACAGTGGTTCGGAGGGATGGCAGAGTGGTTGATTGCGACAGTCTTGAAAACTGTTGACCTTTCACGAGGTCCGGGGGTTCGAATCCCTCTCCCTCCGCCAAGAAATACGGCGTAGGCATTTTGCCTGCGCCGTATTTCTTTGTGAAGCAGGTAGTTTATTCGAACCCTTCCGCGTGAGCGGAACGGGGTTCGATTACGCAGTCGCGCCGAACTTGGCGCGACTTTTTTAATGCGATGTCGAACCGGCACCGACCGATTAGGTTGGTGGTGAGACATCACAATACGGAACATGACGCGAGAGCGTCATAATCCCTCTTCCTCCGCCAAGTGCGGCGACAATATCTGCACATAGGTATATACAGTTGGAACGAA
>CAZYHS010000059.1:0-2150 GCA_964647545.1 uncultured Pseudomonadota bacterium
GGCACTTTAGTTTGCGTGATGGCTATAACTATCCGTAAAATAAGGATAAAAGGTTCAGCATTGCGCGACGTAGGCGTTAAAAATGGCACGAAACTTGCTTTAACCTTGGTTTGATATGGTTAATTTTATGAATTTTCTTCCTCAAATGGCTTCGCCTGCAAGCGGCAGCGCCGGCTATTTGCTTCCCGATATTTGCGATGCGGGGCGGATCCTGCTTGGCGAAAAGAACAACTCCTTTTCGGGCTATGACAGTTTTATCGGCGGCTCGATGATCTATTCTCCGAGCATGACGTCGTACCTTGGAGCTGTGCCGAAGTTTGGCGCGGCTGGCCTCTTTGGTTCGTTTCCAACATTTGGCCCGACCTCTGGAAATATTTTTGGTTTGGATTTGCAACCGCCGCCTTTTCTTAATCTTCCGTCATTTTCATCGAAGGAATATTTTGCTCCGGTCGATATGAACAATCTGCCGACCATCGAGCTTGATAATTCGGGTTCTTATTCGTCGGGGAGCGGCGCTTCAAGCGGCGCAAGTAACGGCTCGCCGGCGGCTCCTGCGGGAGGAATAACATCGGGTAGTTCGGCGCCGTCGGGTGGAGCGGCCCCTGCGGGAGGCGCAGGTGCTCCGACAGGAAGTGCACCTGCGGGCCAAACCACAACTGCGACTGCGCGTTCTCTGCCAAGTGAAGTGAAATTGTTTGTCGAAAAATTCAACGGTGACGGAAGCGTGGCCAACAGACCTAAAATTACGGCTAGGTTTTTGAAAGATGGACAAGGAAATGAGATTCTTTGTCTGCAATTCGATCTAAACAAAGGTGTTGCGTGTGATAACACCGAAGGCAGCGAGATGATTAGTGCAATAAAGGAGCTCTCTGCAAATTATTCCGGAAATCTAATGGTGCGATTTGGTGAATTTACCGAATACGATAAAGCATACATCGCCGGAGATGAGTTTATTAACACCGAGCTTGAGCATGCCACTTATAATCACAGTCTTGTAGAGTCTGCTCAGCCTAGCGCCATTACATCTAAGTATGATGAGCGAACTAACTTCTCTGTGAACAAAAATGACAAGCACTATTATGTTAAGGCAAGCAGGTTAGAGGGAGAGACGGCTTTAAGAGGAATGACAGGCGATGATGAGGAGGGATTTTTATTTGTTGAGTACACGGTTCAGAAACAAGGTTCATCTGATTTGTATAGCCAAAGCTGGTATGAAGTCGGAAGCAATGGGACAGATAGTTCTGTGGAGTTAAGCGATGAGCCGGTTGTTGTATTGAAGAATGCAGGCATAAGGGTTGATGTGTGTACATTTTATCATCAGCATCCAAAGAAATTCGATGACAGATATGAGCCCCCTTCATTTGCCGATTTAGACAGCTATTTAAAGTTTGCAGAAAAACATCCGGACGTTGTTTGCGAATTAAGAGTTGTTACTGCGCGCGGCGTTTATGTGATTAAGCTTCCTTTCACAAATGATAAAAAAGCCGCGATTGACAAGATCCGTCAAGCGATCGGTGACGGAAGCGCCTTTGATGCAGAGACCGTTGGGCAGCGTGATGCAAAACTTCTTACAGATCCACTTTGTAAGCGCTATGAAGATCTAGGCCTCTATTGCCGCTTCGAAGAGTTTGCCGAAGATGTCCCTGCAAATACAACGCCAGCACAACCGGCAGCTCAAGTGCCGGCACAGTCGCCGGTCCAGCCTGTATCACCGCCGCAACCGACAGCAGGCGCAAGCGGAGCGGCAGCCACAAATTTTGCGGGACCAAGGCCCGTAAAAAAGCCTGAACCAAAACCCGAGCCCAAGCCCGAGCCGAAACCCGAACCCGAGTCTGAACCTAAGCCCGAACCTAAGCCCGAACCTAAGCCAGCCGTCAAATCGCCTGAAGCTGAGCCAGCGGCAGCTGACGACGGTGTTCCTTTTGAAGTTGAAGAGGTTGTCGATGAACCAGCTTTGCCAGAGGTTCCTGATTTCGGCGTTGGATCGGCAAGTGACCCAACACCTGTGGCGGCAGATGATCCGGCACCCACTGACAAACCTCAGACAAAAAAGCCGGCGTTAGACCTAAACCTTTAATTCTTCTTCCTCTAAAATTTTTATTTCGTCGCGGAGTTTTGCTGCGAGCTCGAAGTCGAGCTTTTTTGCGGCG
>CAZYHS010000060.1:0-1622 GCA_964647545.1 uncultured Pseudomonadota bacterium
CATAACCGAAAATTGTCGGAGCGTAATAAATCATGACGTTGATGCCCACAAGCTGCTGGAACATCTGCAACATGACGCCGACTAGCAAGATTCTTATGAAATAACCCTTGAAAAGCATTTTCACGCCGCCGCCGTCGCTCGACAAAGCTTTTTCAATATCGCTGATTTCCGAATCAATCTCTTCCTGCGAGCTCAGAATATTTTTCAGCGCCTTGGTCGCCTTTTCTTTGCGCCCCTTGAGCATCAACCAGCGCGGACTTTCTGGTAAGAAGATACTGCCCACAAACATTAGAATTGCGAAGAGAGCGACAACTCCGAACATCAGAGGAAGGGCATTTGCCGGAGTTGCAACTGCACGAGCTATGAAAACGTTGGTCAGCGAAATCAGGAAAATGCCTATAGTTATCATGAGCTGGAACAAAGTTCCCATCGACCCGCGAATTTTTGCGGGGGCCGTTTCAGATAAGTAAAGAGGAACGATGAACGACGCGATACCGACCGCAAAGCCAAGAGCAAAGCGGCAGACCATCATCACATGCATTGGAAGGAGCATCGCCGAAACTCCCGAGCCCGCGGTAAAAATAAAACCGGCAAGGACTAGACTCTTTTTGCGTCCTAAAAATCTCGCGAATAGACTCGAAACAAGCGCGCCAATCACGCCTCCGGTGGCGAGTATCGACGAATAGTGTTCGGCTCCCCGCACGTCGAGCGAATAGACAGACGTAATTGTTTCAAGCGAGTTTGCGATGAAGCCCTGATCAAGACCGAACAAAAGTCCACCCAATGCAGCCGTCGCACAAATCAGAAAGACTATGCTTTTGTATCCGCCAATCATTTTCCACTCCTTTATTTTATCGGTCCGAAGCTGCGACCGCCGCGATGATCGCGGCTCCGACGCCGGAACCGTCTTTTGCATGTTCAAAACTGATCTTGTTCGCGCGTTCGCCAAGCAGCTCGGCCAAAAATTCGCGCATGTGTTTTTGATAGTCAGGGAATTTTTCGTAAATCGTGCCGTCAATGGCAACGACATGCTCACCCGAAATCGTGGCATCTTCTTTTTTTAGCAACGCGACAATAGCGGCGACCGCCAAACAAGCCGACCGCCTTGCGATCAATCGGCTGATGTTTTTTAATTCTTCGATCTCTTCCGGCGAAAACTTATCAAAACCGAACTTCTTCAACTCAAGCGTTCCTGTTTCGAGCTCGTAAAGGTCGGCGCTTGTCAGCGAATAAGGTCTGTGCAGCGGCGAATTCGCGTTGATATTCATTTCGTGAATCACCACAAGTCTGAATATTTCGCCGATGTACATTCCCGACACCGCTTTTTCAAACAACTGTCGGCCAGCGTTATTTGACCTCTCGTCTAGCTCCATATCAAATCGGTTCTGTTTGAATTTATCAAAATTGCCCCATTCGGTATTTATGATAATCCCGCCCAGCTCTTTTACCTCCGGATAGCAAGCGTTCGTGCCGGTGCCTAAAATCACGCCTGAAGCGCAATGCGGCATCTGATAGCTCTTTGCCATGAGCGTACCGACCGTATCGTTTGCAAGGGCCGCCACCGAAATGCACGAAATTCCGCGCCTGCGAAGAGCCTCGTTTAAAAGTTTAACGACGTCGCG